>NZ_AKJS01000083.1 GCF_000282215.1 Pseudomonas sp. GM21 | reverse complement strand
CCTTGCACTGGACCCTTAACGGTCTGTTGACCCTGCCGAAAACACCGCTGTCCGATTCGGCCACCCTGCTGGCCGAACTGTACTACAGCAACCTGCTGAGCCTCGATGACAAGAATGAAGCGCTCTACAAAGGCAAAGGCACCTATCGCGGCATCGACCAGCCGACCCGGGACAACTGGGGCCTGGCGGTCAACTTCACCCCGACCTGGTACCAGGTGTTCCCCGGTGTCGACCTCAACGCGCCAGTGTCCGTCAACGTCGGCCTGGACGGCGTGTCGCCGGTGTCCGGTGGCGGTGCCAAGGACACCGGCAACTACGCCATCGGCGTCGGTGCCATTGTGTACAACAAATACTTTGTCGACCTGAAGTACGTGGACGCCTTCGGCCAAACCGACAAGTGCAATACCAGTGGCGTAAGCACCGGCCCGAACGGTGGCGATGGCTCGACGCCGAACGCCTTTAGTGGCAACGAAAACTACGCCTGTTACGCCGGTGGCTACTCGTCCTTCTCCGGTGGTGGTGCAACGACCGAGGATCGTGGCGCTGTTTACCTGACGATGAAAACAACCTTCTGATTCACCGCTCGCTTACTCAACGTAAGCAGGAGAACGATAACGTGAAATGTGCACAAACCGTGTTGGCCGCCTCGCTGGCGATGATCGTCGCCGCCCAGGCCCACGCCGCAGTATCGGCTCAAGACGCCGCCAAACTGGGCGCCAACCTGACCCTGGTCGGCGCTGAAAAAGCCGGTAATGCCGATGGCTCCATCCCCGCCTATGCCGGCGGCCTGACCACCGCACCGGCCAGCTTCAAATCCGGTGACAGCATGCGTCCGGATCCGTTTGCCAACGAAAAACCGGTGCTGGTCATCGATGGCAAAAACGTTGATCAGTACAAGGGCCTGCTCAGCGCAACGACCGTGGAACTGGCCAAGCGTTTCCCGACCTTCAAGGTCGACGTGTACCCGACTCACCGTACCGTCTCGCTGCCTCAAGCGATCCTCGATAACGGCGTGAAAAACGCCACCGGCGCCAAGTCCCTGGAAGGTGGCCTGGCCATCGACAACGTGCTGCCGGGCATACCGTTCCCGATCCCGCAATCGGGTAACGAAGCGATGTGGAACTTCCTGTTGCGTTATCAGGGCGTGAGCATCAGCTCCAAGTACGATTCCTGGAACGTTGACTCCGCCGGTGTTCCAAGCCTGGCGACCACCGGACAGGCGTTCATTTCCTACCCGATCTACGAAAACCTGGCGCAGCCGATCAGCAGTGCCGACGTGTACTACCAGATGAAGCTGTCGTACACCGGTCCTTCACGCCGTGCCGGCGAAGCGATGATGCTCAAGGACGCCGCCAACCCGTTGCAACAGCCACGTCGCGCCTGGCAGTACCTGCCGGGCCAGCGCCGGGTCAAGCTGGCGCCGAACCTGGCCTACGACACGCCCAACCCAGGCACTTCGGGTGCAGGCACTTACGACGACGTCTTCGTGTTCAACGGTGCGCTGGATCGCTACGACTGGAAGTTGGTCGGCAAGCAGGAAATGATCGTGCCGTACAACACCTACAAGCTGACCTACGTCCAGGATCCGAAGTCGATCACGACTCCGAACCACCTGGCCCCAGAGTTCGTGCGTTGGGAAAAACACCGTGTATGGGTGGTCGAGGGCAACCTCAAGGCCGGCGCTCGTCACATCTACCAGAAGCGTCGCTTCTACCTTGACGAAGACAGCTGGACCGCTTTGGCCTCGGATCAATATGACGCCCGTGGTCAGCTCTACCGTGGTTCGTTCGCCTTCCTCAGCCAAAGCTATGACAAGCAGGTTCCTGACTCCACTCCGTTCATGATCTATGACCTGGTGGGCGGTTCCTACAACATCAACGGCGTAGTCGGCCCGTACGGCGGCATCAAGTACATCGATCCGCTCTCCAAGGCACAGTGGTCGTCGGAGTCCCTGGCGGGCGCCGGCATTCGCTAAGCAAACCGTAACAAAGCGTCCAAAGGTCCACGGCCCACAAGGCCGTGTGACCACGCGCAGATCGGTGCAAGCCGATCGTCGCGGCGACAGTTTTTAACGTCGGGCTGCACGTTGCAGTCCCTGACGCGGTTTTCCCAAGAGGACGCGGTATGGGTTCGTATAAAAAGTACCTGCAATTGGCGTTCGGCGCCGTGCTTGTCTTGTCGCAGGGCGTCACTCAGGCGGCCGGCTATATCGATGTGCTGGATCTGCCCGCCAAAGTCAGTGCGTTGGCAGTCAAAAGTCCGTTGTCCGGCATGACCCGCGCAGGCGACCGATTGGTAGCCGTCGGGCAGCGTGGACACATTCTCTATTCAGATGACAGCGGTAAACACTGGCAGCAAGCAGCTGTGCCAGTGAGTGCCGATCTCAGTGCTGTGAATTTTCCATCGGCCAGGGAAGGCTGGGCGGTCGGCAATGATGGCGTGGTGTTGCACAGCGATGATGCTGGCGTGACCTGGCGCAAGCAATTGGACGGCCGTCAAATCGGTGAGTTACTGGTCAAGCATTATGGTGCGTTGGCGAGTGCCCAACCTGACAACGAAGAATGGTCACGCTGGGCCGACGAAGGCCAGCGACTGGTCGAACAGGGCGCGGACAAACCTTTGCTCGACGTCTGGTTTGCCAATGAGCAGGTCGGCTATGTGGTCGGCGTGTTCAACCTGATTCTGCGCACTGAAGACGGTGGCCAAACCTGGACCCCGTATCAGGACCGCACCGACAACCCGCAAAGCTTTCACCTGAACGCCATCGCCTCCACCGGTGACGGCTTGTACATCGCCGGCGAGCAGGGCCTGTTGCTCAAATGGGATGACGCCAGCCAGCGCTTCGCCGCCTTGCAGACGCCGTACCAGGGCAGTTTCTTCGGCGTGCTGGGCAAGCCGGGTGAAGTGCTCGTCTATGGCTTGCGCGGCAACGTATTGCGCAGCACCGATGGCGGCCAGAATTGGACCGCGCTGGACAGCGGCCTGCGCATCAGCATCACCGCCGGCCTCATCGATGACCGTGGCGACTACCGTCTGTTCACCTTGGGTGGGCAGATGCTGGTCAGCCAGGGCACTGGCGCGCAATTGCACCTGGTTCAGAAACCCGTACCGACACCGGTAGCCGGCGCCGCCGAGGCCTCCGACGGCTCGCTGGTAGTGGGTGGTTTCCGTGGTGCCCTGGCGCTGTCCGTCGATAAGACCTCGAACCCTTAAAGCGAGTACCCAGACATGGGCAACATAAAACAAGAAGCCATGCCGGTGATCCGCGACATGCGTGATTTCGACAGTCGTTCCGGCAACCTGCTGGAGCGGCTGGTGTTCAACTACCGCCCTATATTCATGCTGATGATGGCGCTCGCCACCGTGGTGCTGGGCTTCATGGCGGTCACCCGTCTGGAGCTGCGTCCCAGCTTCGAAAAAATGATTCCGCAGAGCCAGCCGTACATCCAGAACTTCCTGGAAAACCGCGCCTCCCTACGCGGCTTGGGTAACTCGGTGCGCGTGGTGGTGGAAAACACCCAGGGCGACATTTTCGACCCTGAATACCTGGACGTACTCAAGCAGGTCAACGATCAGTTGTTCCTCACCGAGGGCGTCGACCGTGCCTGGATGAAGTCGTTGTGGAGCCCGTCGGTGCGCTGGACCGAAGTCACCGAGGAAGGTTTCCAGGGTGGCTCGGTGATGCCCGACACCTACGAGGGCAAGCCAGAACAAATCGAGCAACTGCGCCAGAACATTTCCCGTGCCGGTATCGTCGGCAGCCTGGTGGCCAGCGATTTCAAATCCAGCATGCTGATCGTGCCGCTGCTGGACAAGGCCTCGGCCACGGGTCAGAGCATCAACTACCACCAGTTCTCGCAGATGCTCGAAGAGCAGTTGCGCGACAAGATTGAATACGCCGGTGACAGTGCCGCGCGCAAGTCCGGTGAAGAAGGCAAGGGTCACTACAAGGTCCGGGTGATCGGTTTCGCCAAATTGATGGGCGACCTGATCGATGGCCTGATTCAGGTGATGATGTTCTTCGGCCTGGCCGTGGTCACCTCGCTGATCATCATTTACGCCTACACCCGTTGCGTTCGCAGCACTTTGCTGGTGGTTGGCTGTTCGCTGATCGCGGTGGTCTGGCAGCTGGGCATCGTCGCCTGGCTGGGCTATGCCATCGACCCGTACTCGGTGCTGGTGCCGTTCCTGATCTTCGCCATCGGCGTGTCCCACGCCGCGCAGAAGATGAACGGCATCATGCAGGACATTGCCCGTGGCACCCACAAACTGATCGCCGCACGCTACACCTTCCGCCGTTTGTTCATTGCCGGCGTCACCGCATTGCTGGCCGACGCCGTTGGGTTTGCCGTGTTGATGCTGATCGACATTCCGGTGATCCAGGACCTGGCGATTACTGCCAGTATCGGTGTCGCGGTATTGATTTTCACCTCGCTGTTGCTGATGCCAGTGGCGCTGTCTTATGTCGGCGTCGGCGCCAAGGCTGCCGAACGCGCCCTGAAGATCGACACCCGCGCCGACCGCCACAAAGGCTTCGGTAAATTGTGGGACGCACTCGACCGCTTCACCACCCGCAAGTGGGCTACCGGAGCAGTACTGGTCGCGCTGTTGATGGGCATCGGCGGCTTCATGGTCAGCCTGAACCTGAAGATCGGCGACCTGGAAAGTGGTGCTCCGGAACTGCGTGCCGATTCGCGCTACAACCGTGACAACGCTTACATCACCGAGCATTACGCGCTGTCCAGCGACCTGTTCGCGGTGATGATCAAGACCGCGCCGGAAGGCTGCCTGAACTACAAGACGCTGGTGCTGGCCGACCGTCTCGCCTGGGAACTGCAACAGAATCCGGGTGTGCGGGCGACGACGTCGCTGGTCAACGCCGTGCGTCAAATCACGGCCGGTACCTACGAGGGCAACCCCAAGCTCAACAGCATCCAGCGTAACCAGGACGTCCTGAACTACGCCGCGCAGCAAGCCTCGGTCAACTCCCCGGAGCTGTTCAACAACAATTGCTCGTTGATGCCGGTGATTGCTTTCCTCAAGGACCACAAGGCCGAGACCCTGGACTCGGTAGTTGCCATCGCCGAAAAGTTTGCCAAGGAAAACAGCACCGAAGATCGTCAGTTCCTGCTGGCTGCCGGTAGCGCCGGTATCGAAGCGGCGACCAACATCGTGGTTCGCGAGGCGAATCACACGATGCTGCTGTATGTCTACGCAGCGGTGACTCTGTTCTGCCTGATCACCTTCCGTAGCTGGCGCGCCACCCTGGTCGCACTGCTGCCACTGGTTCTGACCTCGATCCTCTGCGAAGCCTTGATGGTGGGCATGGGCATCGGCGTGAAAGTGGCAACCTTGCCGGTGATCGCATTGGGGGTCGGGATCGGCGTGGACTACGCGTTGTACCTGCTAAGTGTGCAATTGCACTTCCAGCGCCAAGGGTTATCGCTGTCCGAGTCGTACCGTAACGCGGTAGCGTTCACCGGTCGCGTCGTTGGCCTGGTCGGCATCACCCTGGCGGCAGGCGTGGTCTGCTGGGTCTGGTCGCCGATCAAGTTTCAGGCGGACATGGGCATCCTGCTGACGTTCATGTTCCTGTGGAACATGCTCGGCGCACTGATCCTGATTCCAGCCCTGTCGTACTTCCTGTTGCGCGAAAAATCGCTGGAGACACTTCCAGCTGCGGATGACCTGAGGACGCCTGCCGAAGAAGCCGGCACCTCGCACACTCCGTCTGTTCCTCATGCATTGACTACTCCTGAGTAAGTTCACTATGTCCGAATACAAAGCTCCCTTGCGCGACATGCGCTTCGTCCTCAATGAAGTCTTTGAGGTATCCAGGCTATGGGCCAGTTTGCCTGGCCTGGCCGAGGTCATTGACGAAGAGACGGCTGCCGCGATCCTCGAAGAGGCCGGCAAGATCACGGGTGAAGTGATCGCACCGCTGAACCGCAGTGCCGACGAACAAGGCTGCACCTGGACCAACGGCGCGGTCACCGCGCCAGACGGTTTTGTCGCCGCGTATCAGGCGTTCGCCGAAGGCGGTTGGGTCGGCGTCGGTGGTGATCCGCAGTTTGGTGGCATGGGCATGCCCAAGGCGATTTCGGCTCAGGTCGAAGAGATGGTCAATTCGGCCGGCCTGTCCTTCGGCCTGTACCCGATGCTGACCGCCGGTGCGTGTCTGTCGATCAATGCCCATGCCAGCGAAGAGCTCAAGGAACGTTACCTGCCGAACATGTATGCCGGCACCTGGACCGGTTCGATGTGCCTGACCGAGGCCCATGCCGGCACCGACCTGGGCATGATCCGTACCCGCGCCGAGCCTCAAGCCGACGGCAGCTACAAGGTCAGTGGCAGCAAAATTTTCATCACGGGCGGTGATCACGACCTGACCGAAAACATCATTCACCTGGTACTGGCCCGACTGCCGGACGCACCGGCAGGCCCGAAAGGTATCTCGCTGTTCCTGGTGCCAAAAGTCCTGGTCAACGCTGATGGTTCACTCGGCGAACGCAATTCGCTGTCCTGCGGTTCCATCGAACACAAGATGGGCATCAAGGCATCCGCCACCTGCGTGATGAACTTTGACGGCGCCACTGGCTGGATCGTCGATGCGCCGAACAAGGGCCTGGCGGCGATGTTCACCATGATGAACTACGAGCGTCTGGGCGTAGGCATTCAGGGGCTGTCGCTGGGCGAGCGTTCGTATCAGAACGCCGTCGAATACGCCCGTGACCGTCTGCAAAGCCGTTCGCCAACGGGTGCACAGAACAAGGACAAGGCTGCCGACCCGATCATCGTCCACCCGGACGTGCGGCGCATGTTGTTGACCATGAAAGCCTTGAACGAAGGCGGTCGTGCGTTCTCCAGCTACGTGGCCCTGCAACTGGACACCGCCAAGTACAGCGAAGACGAGGCAACCTGCAAACGAGCGCAAGAGTTGGTGTCGCTGCTGACCCCGGTGGCCAAGGCGTTTCTGACCGACATGGGTCTGGAAACCACCCTCCACGGCCAGATGATTTTCGGCGGCCACGGCTATATCCGCGAGTGGGGCCAGGAGCAACTGGTGCGTGACGTGCGCATCACCCAGATCTACGAAGGCACCAACGGCATCCAGTCGCTGGACCTGGTCGGACGCAAGATTGTTGGCAGTGGCGGGGCGCTTTACAACCTGTTCGCCTCCGAAATTCGTGACTTCGTCGCCAACGCCAGTGAGGAACTCAACGAGTTCAGCAAGCCGTTGAACGCGGCCGTGGACACCCTCGACGAGTTGACCGCATGGGTGCTTGACCGGGCAAAAACCAACCCGAATGAAATCGGCGCGGCCTCGGTCGAGTACCTGCAAGCCTTCGGCTACGTGGCCTATGCCTACATGTGGGCACTGATGGCCAAGACCTCCGTTGGCAAGCAAGCCGAGGACGAGTTCTACGTCAGCAAACTGGCCACCGCACGCTTCTACTTCGCTCGCCTGCTGCCGCGCATCCATTCATTGAGCGCGTCGGTCAAGGCCGGCAGCGAGTGTCTCTACGAGCTGGATGCAACGCAGTTCTGATCCCCATGCCCCGCGACTCCCGGCACCGCGCCGGGAGTCGTTTGCAAACGTGTGCATTCAGGGGCACTGAGCCAACAATAAAAAGTTTCAGGAACCAGAATCATGATGGCGACAAAAATAATTCCGCCCGCCGAAGGCGCCTATGCTTATCCCTTGCTGATCAAGCAACTGTTGCTGTCCGGTGAGCGCTATGAGCCGGGTCGGGAAATCGTCTATGCCGACAAACTGCGCTACGACTACAAGACGCTCAACAAACGCATTCGCAAACTGGCAAACGCCCTGACGGCCGCCGGCGTAAAAGCCGGTGACACCGTGGCGCTGCTCGACTGGGACAGCAATCGCTACCTGGAATGCTTCTTTGCCGTACCGATGATCGGCGCGGTGCTGCATACGGTGAATATCCGTCTGTCTCCGGATCAAGTGCTCTTCACCATGAACCACGCCGAAGACGATCTGGTGTTGGTGCATGATGATTTTCTGCCTCTGGTCGAACAGATCCAAGGCCAACTCACGACCGTCAAAGGTTTCCTGCAACTGACGGACGACACGGCTACCGAAACATCGTTGCCGGTGTTGGGTGAGTACGAGCACCTGCTGTCCCTGGCGTCAGACCAGTACGAATTCCCCGATTTCGATGAGAACTCGGTCGCCACCCTGTTCTACACCACCGGTACCACCGGCGACCCAAAAGGGGTGTATTTCACGCACCGCCAATTGGTCCTGCACACCTTGAATACGGTCGGCACCCTGGGCGTCTATCAAGGCCAGCCACTGCTGCGTTCCGACGATGTGTACATGCCCATCACGCCGATGTTTCACGTGCATGCCTGGGGTGTGCCGTATGTCGCCACCCTGATGGGGATCAAACAGGTGTACCCGGGCCGCTATGAGCCCAACACCCTGGTCAAGCTTTATCGTGAGGAGAAGGTCACCTTTTCCCATTGCGTACCGACCATTTTGCAGATGATCCTGAACTGCGAAGCCGGGAAACAGACCCGTTTTGAAGGCTGGAAAATGCTGCTGGGCGGCAGCGCTCTGACTCACGGAATCGCCAGCGAAGCCAGTGCCAAAGGCATGGTGGTGCACGCCGGTTATGGCATGTCGGAAACCTGCCCGATTCTGTGCCTGAGTTACCTGCGTGATGACGTGCTTAAACAGCCTATGCAAGAGCAACTGGCTACCCGCATCAAGACCGGCACGCCGGTGCCCATGGTTAACCTGAAAATCGTCGATGCCAGCGGCAACGATGTTGCCCATGACGGTGAGTCCCTGGGCGAAATCGTGGTCCGCGCGCCTTGGCTGACCCAGGGTTATCTGAAGGAACCGGAAAAGGGCGCCGAGCTCTGGCTTAACGGTTGGATGCACACCGGCGACATGGCTTCGATCGACCCGATGGGTGGCGTCGAAATCAAAGACCGCATCAAAGACGTGATCAAGACGGGCGGCGAGTGGATCAGCTCGCTGGAACTGGAGAGCCTGATCAGCGAACACGCGGCAGTGATGTCCGTCGCAGTCGTCGGCATCGTCGATGAGCAGTGGGGCGAACGTCCCATGGCAATGGTGGTGTGCGAGCCGGGGCAATACCTCGACAAGCAGATACTCGAAGCGCACCTGCTGACGTTTGTCGAGTGTGGGCGCATCAACAAGTGGGCGATCCCCAAGCAGTTCAAATTCGTCGCCGAGATCCCAAAGACCAGCGTCGGGAAAATCAACAAGAAGCTGATTCGGGAAACCGCGTCGAACTGAAGGTTGAAACCGCTGGGTTCTAGCCTCCTGAGGTAGAAAAACAAACGTGGCGTGAGGGAAACCTCACGCCACGTTTGCGTTTTGGCCTACCTGTTGATTGTTGAAGAGTTTTTAAGGATTTTCCCTACAGTCATCGCCTACTTCTCCGACTTCTTTCCTGACTGATCCCCTGCAAAGTCTCGCGCGCCCCATTTTCTGCGCGAGGGATTGCTCATGTTCGACCCGATTTACCACGCCACTGCCTGCCGTTCGGTGCATTGATGAACCCCATCGCCCGCATCGAGCAGGAACTCGACAGTTTCCCGGAGACGCTGACGCTTTACCGCGAACAGCTGAAGCGTTGGTTTAACCAGGCGGCGGACCAGGCCAGCCGTGCGGCTGATTTGCCGTCGCTGATGGGCATGGAGCGGCTGATAAAACTCGGGAGTACGACGACTGCGGTCAGCAGTGGTGACGATGGGTTTTTCTCCAGTGTGGCGCAGTGTCCGGACGGCGGAATTCTGGAGATCGAGAGCAAGTTCGAATCGGTTTATGACATTCCATTGGGGAACATTTCGGTTGATGTGATCGCCATGGATGGCGGCGAGACCACACCGGTCAAGCTTGATGAAAACGGTAAAGGGCAGTTCGTAGGGACACCCGGCAAGTTCTACCGGGTTCATGTTCAGAGCGAAGTCACCCCGACTCAAATCGAAGACCTTTTCGCCTCTTATGACGGCCTGACCAAAGAACTGGACGGCTGGCTGCGCGGTGAGTGGGCCGGGTTTAAACCGCAGTGGTCGCAGTCGACCTTTGTGGCCGCCGGGAACGGATTGCTGGCGGGAAGCTGGAAGGCGATTGTGGGTGTTTGGGACAGCATCAGCCTGCTTTCCGACATTCTCCAGAATCCCCGTAAGTTCGTTGGAAGGTTGGGCAGTGGTGCCGAGCAATTGGCAACGCTGGCAAAAGATTTTCCGGCAACGATGGCAAAAGTCCAGCTGCTGGTCAGTGACGAAGCGGCACTCTGTTTACTGCTGCGCACCGCCAGCCTCTGGCTGGACATGCTGCCAGCCAGCGAAATCGCCGGTAAAACTGCTGAGGTTGCATCGACGCTGGTGGTGCAATTGCTCATCGACCTTCTGATCGGGATTGTCCTGACCTTCGCCGGTGCGGGGGCGGGCATTGCTTATCTGGGCCTGCGCCTGGCCCACCATGGCGCGCGGTTCGTCAGCGCCGTAACGGGCTTCATCAAAGCGATCTTCACGATCCTCGACCGCTTTATGACCTACGTCGACCGCTACAAAACGGTCGCCGCACGCGGAGTCGCGGCAGGTCTGAAACAAGGCCGCATGCAACTGCGCTGGGATGCCAAACGCAACACCACGCTCAAGCAAAACGAACCCCACGACAACGTTCCGGATCAGGCGAAAAATCCCAACGGCGACTCCGCCGATTCCGCCAATAAAACCGCCACCAACAAATGCCCAGTGTCGATGGTCACCGGCGAAGAACTGCTGACCCTCACCGACGGTGCGCTGGACGGTGTCCTGCCGTTCGACTTCACCCGGCTCTATCGCACCAGCGCCGCCGACATCGACCGCGGCCTCGGGTTTGGCTGGAGCCATTCGCTCTCCCATCGGCTGGACATCGACGGCGCCAGCGTCATCTGGACTGACCACGAAAACCGTCGCACCACGTTCCCGCTGCCGTCCGCCGAACGCCCGACGATCCACAACAGCCTGTCCCGCGCGGCGATTTACCTCGGCAACGAACCGGAAGAACTGATCCTCGCCCAGGCCGGCGACGACGCGCGTTTTTATCACTTCCGCAACGGCCGAATGACAGCGATCAGCGACGCGTACGACAACCGCCTGCGCATCACTCGCGACCGACAGGAACGCATCCAGCGCCTCGACAACGGCGCCGGCCGCGCCTTGTGTTTGCGCTATGAACGCAGCCATTTGGTCGCCGTCGACTATCAGGTGTTTGTCCCGGCACCGACCCTTGAAGCGTGCTGGAAGACCGAGCAAACCCTGGTCAGTTACGCCTACGACGAACGCGCGCAACTGATCGAAGCCACCAACGCCGCCGGCGAAAGTGAGCGCTACGACTACGACGACCAGCACGTCATTCTCCAGCGGCAACTGGCCGGCGGGGCGAGTTTCTTCTGGGAGTGGGAACGCTCCGGCAAGGCGGCGCGCTGCATCCGCCACTGGGCGTCGTTTGCGCAGATGGACGCGCGCTACGTCTGGGATGACGCCGGCAGCGTCACCGTGC
>NZ_AKJS01000082.1 GCF_000282215.1 Pseudomonas sp. GM21 | reverse complement strand
GTTCCCACGCTCCGCGTGGGAATGCCTCAATGGACGCTCCGCGTCCGCTTCGGCAGGGACGCGGAGCGTCTCGGGCTGCATTCCCACGCAGAGCGTGGGAACGATCGGGCGGTGGAGCTACCGAACCTTATCCTCCCGCCCCCGCAACAACTTGTTCGGCATGGCAACCGCCGCCGCCAACCCCAGCAGCGACACCGCCGCGCTCACCATCAGCAAATGCCTGAACGTCAGCAACAACTCGGCGCGCAAAGCGTTTTGTGCATCCCCCGGTGCAGCGTTCAAGCCGTCGAGCAGGACATTGCCCGAACTGCCCTCGGCGATCAGCGACGAACCGGCCATGTGGGCAAAGTTCGAGTCCTGCAGCAACGCCAGCAACAGCGCCGACATCAACGCCACTCCCACCGCGCCGCCCAGCGAGCGAAACAGGTTGGTGGTGCTGGTCGCTACGCCGATATCACGCTGTTCCACCGCGTTCTGCGTGCCGACCAATGACGTCGGGAATTGCATGCCGCCAGCGATCCCGCACAACAACATGAACAGGCTACTGAGCCAAAAAGCCTGCGGCGGGCTGAACGCCATGCCCAGAATCGAGATCGGCATCAACGCCGCCCCGGTCAGGATCATCGGCTTGTAGCGACCGGTCACCGAAGTCCGACGGCCGGCAAAGTACGCACCGATCGGCAACCCCATGGCCAGTGGCAACAAGTGCAGCGCGGCGCTGTCGGCCCCGGCGCCGGTGACGCTCTGGAAGCGCAGCGGCATCAGCACGATCAGCGAGATCGCCTGGAAGCTGGTGAAGAAAATCGTGCACCAGCACAGGATCGCGTTGCGGTTGGCGAACAGATGCATCGGCAGCAACGGTTCCCGTGCCCGGCGTTCATGCCAGACGAACACCCCAAGCACCAGTACCGCACAGGCAAACAGTCCCAGCACCTCAGGGCCGCGCCACGAATGACCCTGGCCGACCTGAGTGATGCCCAGCAACAACGCGGTCAATCCGATGATCATCAGTAACGTGCCGAGGTAGTCGATGATCGGTTTGCGCTGCGGCACCGGCAGCCCGACCAGGGTGCGATTGGCCACTAGCCAGGCACCGACGCCCAGCGGCAGATTGATCAAAAACACCCAGCGCCAGGACAAGTACTCGGTCATGTAGCCGCCGAGCACCGGGCCGGCCACGCTGGCAACAGCGTACATGCTGCTGAAATAACCCTGATAACGCCCGCGTTCCCGGGGCGGGACGATGTCACCGATGATCGCCTGGCTGACCGAAATCATCCCGCCTGCACCGATGCCTTGAAGGATCCGCGCCAGGACCAATTGCTCCATGCTCTGGGCCATGCCGCAGAACAACGAGGCCAGGGTGAACAGCCCCATGCCGAACAGCATCAGCTTGCGCCGACCATACAAATCGCCGAGCTTGCCGTAGATCGGCACCGCCACCGTCATCGCCACCATGTACCCGGAAATCACCCAGGCCAGCAGGCTGACGTCCTTGAACTGAGCGGAAATCGCCGGCATCGAAACCGCGACGATGGTCTGGTCCAGCGCTCCAAGAAAGATCGCCAGCATCAGGGCGATCAGTACGCTGCGAATCGCTGGTTTGGGTAGGTCAGGCTGGTGGAGAGTGGTCACGGTAAAACCTGCGGGCAAAGATAGGCTCGCAGAAGCAAGGCGAGCAGGGATGCTCGCCAGTGTAAGTCGGTAGCTAGCTATTCGATAGCCTCATACGGAAGCCCGACGTAATTTTCTGCAATGGTTTTTCGACCGGCTTCAGAGCTGACAAAGTAGTCCAGCTCCGACTCGCTGATGCGCTGACTGAACGCGTCATGGTCATCGAAGCGGTGCAGCATCGAGGTCATCCACCAGGAAAACCGCTCGGCTTTCCACACGCGGCGCAGACAGATTTCGGAGTATTTCTCCAGCAAGTCCACGCGTCCTTCCCGGTAAACCTTCAACAGAATATTGAACAGTGTGCTGACATCACTGGCGGCCAGGTTCAGGCCTTTGGCGCCAGTGGGGGGGACGATGTGCGCCGCGTCGCCAACCAGGAACATCCGCCCGAATTGCATCGGTTCCACCACAAAGCTGCGCAACGGCGCGATGCTTTTTTCGATGGACGGGCCGGTCACCAGGTTATCGGCCATGGCTTGCGGCAGGCGCAATTTCAGTTCATCCCAGAAGCGCTCATCAGACCACTCCTGCACCTGATCCTCGGCGGGTACTTGAATGTAGTAACGGGTACGGGTTGCCGAGCGCATGCTGCACAGGGCAAAACCTCGCTCATGGCGGGCATACACCAGCTCTTCGTGCACCGGAGGCGTGTCGGCGAGAATGCCAAGCCAGCCAAACGGGTAGACCCGCTCGAAGACCTTCAGGCAGTCGTCCGGGATCGATTGGCGCGCCACCCCATGGAAGCCATCGCACCCGGCGATGTAGTCGCAATCGAGGCGGTACGTCTCGCCATCTTTCTCAAATGTGATGAAAGGTTCTGCGGTTTTCATCCCGTGCGGCATGACGTTGACGGCGCGGTAAATCGTCTGCGCTCCAGCCTCCCGACGAGCGGCCATCAGGTCGCGTGTGACCTCGGTCTGGCCATAGACCATCACGGTTTTGCCACCGGTCAATGCGTGCAGGTCAATGTGCACCTGGCGGCCATCGAGCGCCAGTTCGAAGCCGGTGTGCACCAGCCCTTCGGCATCCATGCGCCGCCCCACCCCGGCCTGACGCAACAGCTCTACCATGCCTTGCTCAAGGACGCCGGCACGGATGCGCCCGAGTACGTACTCCGGGGTCTGGCGTTCTAGAATGAGGGTGTCGATGCCGGCGTTGTGCAGCAATTGGCCGAGCAGTAAACCGGAGGGGCCGGCGCCAATGATGGCGATTTGGGTCTTCAGTGTTTTCATTGTTTTTTTAACTCGCAAGCTCCACGCGACAACGGCCGGTGAATTATTTTTATGGATCGAGTGCTTGCATTTTTCTCTTGCGAGTCTGTCAATTGAAGGGGAAAACTGAGCCGATACCTGTACATTCTGCCAATCAGTGCGATTATCGCCCGCAACCTCGAGGCCTTGATGAACAAGCCTGACCTGCCTTCGATTCCAGTGTTCAAGCTGTACGGTGAAAGCCTGGACTGGCCGACCCCGGACTTGCTGCACTGCGAAACCATTTCCAAACGCAGCCGCGAACACCAGTGGGAAATAAAACCCCACCGTCACGCCGATTTGTGCCAGTTACTCTTCGTCTTCAAAGGTCAGGCAGAGCTTGAAATCGAAGGTAAGCGCACGCAGCTGACTGAGCCGACGATTCTGATCCTGCCGCCGTTGTCGGTGCATGGTTATCGGTTTTCCGAGGACGTCGAAGGGTTTGTATTGACCCTGGCCGCGCCGCTGGTTGCCCATCTTCAGGCGCAACTGGGCAACTCGGTGAATGCGCTGGCCCAGGCCGAAAGCTACCCGGCGGGCAAGGACGGCGGCTACCTCAACAGCCTGTTTTCAGCGCTGCAAGACGAATACACCGGTCACCAGCCGGCGCGTGAAATGCTCATGCATTCCCTGGTCAGCGTGATCATGGTCTGGGTCAGCCGACAGGTGATCACGCGCCGTAATGCCAGCCAGCGACCGCAGCGCGCCCGGGAATACCTCAACGGCTTTATTCAACTGGTGGAAGAAACGTACCGCCAGCACGTCAAGGTCGAAGACCTGGCGCACCGGCTGGGGATTTCCGTGTCCCACCTCAACGGCACCTGCCGTGAACTGGCGGGACAACCGGCGTTACAGATCATGCACGAACGGCAATTGCTGGAGGCCAAGCGCTTGCTGACCTACACCAGCATGACCATTTACGAAATGTCCGACGTGTTGGGGTTTTCCGATCCGACCAACTTCACGCGCCTGTTCCGGCGTCGAGTGGGGATATCGCCCAAGGCGTTTCGCGACCGCTTGAAGGCCGATCAGGACAACGAGGCCTGATCCCCTTCGTTACTTCAGGGCATTGAGCGTTGCGTTGTGGGGGATGCAGCGCTCGAAGTTGCAGCTCGCAAATTCGCGGGGCAGAAGACGCGCCTGCTCGACCCTCCAGGCCGCGGTGCCATACAGCGCCAGCGTCACCGCGCAGGTGATGAAGATGGTGAGGTACCTTCTTGTTTTGATGTTCATGGCGTGGACCTCTGAACGAATACCCTTGGGTATTACCTTGAGCATAGGTCAGCGCCAGTGAGTTGCCACTAAAGCGGCATTGCATGTACCCCGATATTCAAAACGCTGATGAACCGCTGTGGGAGCGAGCTCCCACAGGGGAAACTTCAAGGTTTTCGGGATTCAGCGCGACTGCGCCTGCTCCACCAACCATCCCAACAATTCCTGCAACTTCGACGAAGGTGCGGGCTTTTGTGGCAATACCAGGTAATACGCCAACCCCGTCTTCACCTTCAGTTCAAACGGCATGACCAGCCGTCCGGCGCTCAAGTCATCGCCAATCAACGACCAGTCCCCAATCGCGACACCCGTCCCCTGAGACGCCATCGACATCGCCAGGTCCAGGGTTTCGAAGTGCTGACCTTTGGCGACGTTGCTCAAGCGAACATTGGCCGTGGCCAGCCAGGCTTTCCAGTCCCGTTCATCCCGGGTGGGATGCAGCAGCATGTGCCGCTCAAGGTCTTCAGGTGTCTGCAACGGCACCGGACCGTCGAGCAACGGTTTGGAACAGACCGGCGTCAACTGTTCATCAAACAGGCGTTGAGACACCAGCGCGCTGTCCGGCGGCGCGCCATACATCACTGCCGCATCGAACTGTTCGCGATGAAAATCCACGCCGTGCTTGACCGTCGTGGTCAGTTCCACCGGCACGTCCGGACGCTCTCTCTGCCATTGCAAAAGACGCGGCAACAGCCAGCGCATGACGCAGGTCGGCGCCTTGAGTTGCAGGGTTTCGCGCTTCTCGCCGATCTGCTCCACCGCCTCGTCGATCAAGCCGAAAATCTGCTGCACCCGTGGCAGCCATTCGCGTCCTTCAGCCGTCAGGGCGAGGCCGCGAGCCTGGCGGATAAACAGCTCATAACCCAGATGATCTTCCAGCCCGGCGATCTGTCGGCTGACCGCGCCTTGGGTGATGTGCAGCTGTTCGGCGGCCCGGGTGAAATTGCAGCACTGCGCGGTAATCAGAAAAGTGTGCAGCGCCGGCAGGGGAGGCAGTCGTTTCATTGGGATCCAAGGTATGACGTGAGGACATGGCTAGTATGACTTTTTATCCATTGTTGCGGCTACGTGTCGCCCGTTCCAATGAGGCCATCCCTGGACCTGCCCACCCATCATAAACACTGCGCAGGCCCGGCGTCTCAAACGAACAAGAAGGGCAAAATCAGATGGCGACGTGCGGCGAAGTATTGGTCAAGTTACTCGAAGATTACGGGGTCGAGCAGGTGTTCGGCATCCCTGGGGTTCACACCGTGGAGCTGTATCGCGGGCTGGCCCGTTCGAGCATCAACCACGTCACTCCGCGTCACGAACAGGGCGCCGGTTTCATGGCCGACGGTTATGCGCGCACCAGCGGCAAACCGGGTGTGTGCTTCATCATCACCGGCCCTGGCATGACCAACATCACCACGGCGATGGGCCAGGCTTACGCCGATTCGATCCCGATGCTGGTGATCTCCAGCGTGCAATCGCGCAGCCAGTTGGGCGGCGGTCGCGGCAAGTTGCATGAGCTGCCGAACCAGGGTGCATTGGTTGCCGGCGTGTCGGCGTTCTCCCATACCTTGATGTCGGCGTCCGAATTACCGGGTATTCTGGCCCGCGCTTTCGCACTGTTTCAGGCGGGCCGTCCGCGCCCCGTGCACATCGAAATTCCGTTGGACGTGCTGGTTGAAGAAGCCGATGACCTGCTCAGCAGCGTACCGGTGAACATCGACCGCGCTGGCGCATCGCCGAGCGCCGTTTCACGCATGACCGAATTGCTGGCCAATGCGAAGCGTCCATTGATTCTCGCCGGTGGCGGCGCCATCGATGCCGCCGCCGAGCTGACGAAACTGGCCGAGCTGCTGGACGCGCCGGTGGCGCTGACGATCAATGCCAAAGGCATGCTCGAATCCAGCCATCCGTTGCTGATCGGTTCCACCCAAAGCCTGGTCGCGACCCGTGCACTGGTGGCTGAGGCGGACGTGGTATTGGCGATCGGCACCGAGCTGGCCGAGACCGACTACGACGTCACCTTCGCCGGTGGTTTCGAAATTCCTGGCCAATTGCTGCGCGTGGACATCGACCCGGACCAGACCGTGCGCAACTATCCGCCGCACGTGGCGTTGGTGTCCGACTCGCGCAATGCCGCCCAGGCTTTGCTGAGTGCGCTGTCCCAGCAGTCGCTGGCCGAGCGTCGCAACGATTGGGGGCAGGCCCGTGCCGCCCGTTTGCGTGAAGAGCTCGCCCAGACCTGGGATGCCCCGACGCTGGCCCAGACCCTCTTCCTTGACACGGTATTGAACGTGTTGCCGGACGCTGTGTTCGTCGGCGATTCGACCCAGCCTGTCTACACCGGCAACCTGACGTTCAACCCCGAGCGCCCACGTCGCTGGTTCAACTCGTCCACCGGTTACGGCACCCTCGGTTACGCCTTGCCGGCCGCTATCGGCGCCTGGCTGGGCGGTCGCGTTGAAGGCGGTTCGCGTCCACCAGTGGTGTGCCTGATCGGTGACGGTGGCCTGCAATTCACCCTGCCGGAACTGGCCAGTGCCGTTGAAGCGCGCACCCCGGTGATCGTGCTGCTGTGGAATAACCAGGGCTACGAAGAGATCAAGAAGTACATGGTCAATCGCGCCATCGAGCCGGTTGGCGTGGACATCTACACCCCGGACTTCATCGGTGTGGCCAAGGCACTGGGTTGCGCCGCGGAAGCGATCAGCGGCGTCGAGCAACTGCGCACTGCGCTGCGTGCCGCGGCCGATCGTCAAGGCCCGACCCTGATTGAAATCGATCAGACCCAGTGGATGAAGGCGGTGTCGAAATGACGTTCCCTACGACGCTGGACGGTCTGTTCATCGACGGGCAATGGTCGGCCGGCAACGAACACCTGCGCGTGATCAACCCGGCGACCGAGGCCTTGTTGACCACCGTCAATGGCGGCGATGCACAGGCCGTCGATCACGCGGTGAGTGCGGCGACCAAGGCCTTCGCCGAGTGGTCGAAAACAACCGGCGCCGAGCGTGGCGCGATCCTGCGAAAAATCGCGGCGGGCGTGCAGGCAGGTCGTGAGCAACTGATGCATTTGCAGTCGAGCAACAACGGCAAGCCGCTGTTCGAAGCGGCCATCGACGTCGACGACGTGATCGCTACCTTCGAGTATTACGCCGCTCTGGCCGAAGGCCTCGACGCTAAACAAGACAGCGCTGTTGAATTACCAAGCGACGATTTCAGCGCGCGCCTGCGCCGTGAGCCGGCCGGTGTGGTCGGCCTGATCGTGCCGTGGAATTTCCCGATGGTCACCACCGCCTGGAAACTCGCCCCGGCCCTGGCCGCCGGTTGCTGCGTGGTGCTCAAACCTTCGGAAGTGACGCCACTGCCAGAGATGGAATTGGCGGCGATCATCGCTGAGGCCGGTTTGCCAGCCGGCGTGTTCAACCTGGTGTGCGGCACTGGCCTGGCGGTCGGCGCGCCATTGTCGGCGGATCCGCGCATCGCCAAGATTTCCTTCACCGGCAGTAACGCGGTGGGTGTGCAGGTCATGCAGCGGGCGGCGGAAACCGTTAAAGGCGTGAGCCTGGAACTGGGCGGTAAATCCTCGCTGCTGGTGCTCGCTGATGCCGACCTCGACCTCGCCGTGGAAGTGGCCTGTGGCGGTGGATTCTTCAACGCCGGGCAAATGTGTTCCGCCACCAGTCGCGTGCTGGTCGCCGATGAACTGGCTGAAGAATTCCTGTTGCGGCTGAAGGCGCGCACCGAAGCCATTCGCGTGGCCGACCCGTTCGACCCGGCCGTGGAAATGGGCGCTCTGGTCAATCAGGCGCAATACCAGCGTGTGCTTGGCCACATCGATCGTGGTTTGAGTGCGGGCGCCAAGCTGATATGCGGTGGCAATCGTCCGGCTGACCTGCCGCGCGGCTATTTTTTGCAGCCGACAATCTTCACCGACGTGCCCCTCGACAGTGCGCTGTGGGGTGAAGAGATTTTCGGCCCGGTGATCTGCGTACGCCGTTTTGCCTCTGAAGCCGAGGCGATTGCCTTGGCCAACGACAGCCAGTTCGGTCTGGTGGCCAGCATTGTCACGCGCAATGCCGAGGCGGCTGATCGGGTCGCCAACGCCTTGCAGGCCGGGCTGGTGTGGATCAACGCGCCGCAAGTGATCTTCCCGCAGACCGCCTGGGGTGGTTACAAACAGAGCAGCATCGGCCGCGAGTTGGGGCCATGGGGTTTGCAGGCGTTCCAGGAAATCAAACACGTGATTCGCGCTATCTGACAGCACGGAAAAGGTGAGTGCATGCCTCTTGTTGAGGCATGCGCTGGCGTCATGGCTTCAATGAGTTTTTATCGATAGTCAGGTGTTTTACACGACCTCAGGATGAACTCGCTGGCTCAGCCAAGCCCCCGAAAATACGAGGGATAGCGCTGGTCCGGTCGCGCGGATGCAACAGTTTCGACCTGCCTTATACCTACAAAAACAAAGGGAGTCCGTAATGGGCGAACATGATCTGAACAGACGTCAATTCATCAAGACCGTGGGCGTAGCTTCGGTTGCAGCAGCGGCCATGAGCATGCCGTTCATCAAGGCCAATGCCAGCGACACACGTTTTGCAGGCAAAACCCTGCGTTTACTGACCTGGTCCGATGACACTGGCCTGGCAGCCCTGCGCAACATCGCAGCGACCTTCGAAGACAAGTACGGTTGCAAGGTCATCGCTGACCGCACCGGCAGCACCTCGGAAATGGTCGCCAAACTCAAGGCCGGCGGTGATCGTCCACAGTACGACATCATCACCCTGGCCGGCGTCGGCGCCGAAGGTCTGGCCGCCGCCAACCTGCTGGAAAAACCCGACCTCAACCGTATTCCCAACCTGGTCGACGTACCGGAAAAATACCGCACCGGCGCCAACGGCCACGGTATCGGTTACCTGCTGTGGTGCAACAGCCTGGTCTACAGCACTCGCACCCAGAAAGAAGCACCAACCAGCTACGCCGCCCTGTGGGATGCCGAGCAGTCGCCGAACATTTTCCTGCCGCCGCCAAACTGGACCGAGGCCATGGACCTGATCATCATCGCCGCCAAACTGGCCGGTGGTGACGAGCACAACATTGAGCCGGGCTTCAAGAAACTCGCCGAGCTGAAAGATCGTGTGGTGACCCTGGGTGAAAACCCGAACCAGATTGCCGAGCTGTTCCGCACCGGCTCCCTGGACATGGGCGGCTTGTACGCGCCGGCGTTCTTCCCGAAACAGATTCGTGATCCGGCCTACGGCCTCGGCGCTTCCTTCGGCATGAAGGAAGGTTTCTACACCGACCTGATGCTCTCGGTAATGCCGAAGAACCGTCCGGGCGACACCGACATGGCGTACGCCTTCATCAACCACTCTCTGGACCCGGTGGTGCAGGGCAAGATGGCTGAAGACATCTACAACGGCCCGGTCAACGCCAAGGCGATCATCTCCGCCGAAGCGCGCAAGAGCCCGTACATCCTCACGCCAGAGCAGATTGCCGAGAAGGCGATCATGCACGACAACGCCTTCCTGGCCACCGTGCATGACCAATGGATTCGTCGCTACACGGAAATCTTTTCTTCCTGATCGAGTGACAACCACAGGGTCTTCAGCCACTGAAGATCCCCTGTGGGAGCGAGCCTGCTCGCGATTGCGGACTGACATTCACCGATGATGTTGGCTGACACACCGCTATCGCGAGCAGGCTCGCTCCCACAAGGGGTCGATGTGGTTTCAAGGACTGTGTTTGTCAGCTGCTTTCCATTGACGAGACCCTTTGCTATGGAACACCAACCTCTGACTCATCCGGTAAGTGCCGCCGCCCCCGTGCGCGCGCAACGGGGTGTTTCGCCGACGACCCGCGCCTGGATTTTCCTGACGCCGTCGATGCTGTTTCTGGGTGTACTGATCGCCGCCAGCCTGCTGGTCCTGCGCATGAGCGTGGGCACCAAAGGCGCGGAATGGACCGGGTTCAGCCTGGCCAGTTACGCCCAATTGCTGGAACCGTATTACCTCAAATCCTTGCTGCTGACCCTGCGCCTGGCGCTGATCAGCGCGGTGATCGCCGTGGTGCTGGCGATCCCGGTGGCCTACACCATGTCGCGCCTGACCTCACCGTTCGTGCGCCGGGTTTTCCTCGCAGCGGTGCTGTTGCCATTGCTGGTCAACCTGCTGCTGCAAAGCTACGGCTGGCTGGTGATTCTCGGACCTGGCGGCATGCTCAATCAGGCATTGATAGGCCTCGGTCTGATCAAGCGCCCGATCATGTTGCTGTACAACCAGAACGGCGTATTGATGGGCCTGGTGCAAACCGCGTTCCCGTTGGCCGTGTTGCCGATTGCCAGCGCCATGCGCGGTGTCGCCCGTACCTACGAAGAAGCCGCCGCGACCCTGGGCGCCAGTCGCTTTCAGGTGTTCCGTCAGGTGGTGCTGCCGATGAGCATGCCGGGGATTATCACCGGCGCAACATTGGTATTTGCCTACAACGCCAGCAGTTTCGTGGTGCCTTTGCTGCTCGGTGGCCGACGCGTGCCGATGCTGGCGGTGATGGTCCATGACCAGATCGCCCCGCTGATGAACTGGCCCGCCGCGTCCGCGGCCGGTGTGGTGCTGATTGTCACTACGCTGGCGATCATGACCTTGTCCGAATACATCACTGGCCGCCGTCGGCGCATGCTGGAGGCTTCGCAATGAGCACCCTGACCAAGAAGCGTTATGGCCTGCTGCCGGGCGAAACCGGCAAGTTTGCCGGCATCCTTTCCGGCTTCATCCTGTTGTTGGCGGTGTTGCCGATCCTGACCATGATCGTGATGTCGTTCAGCGGTGCGTCGAACCTCGACTTCCCGCCGAGCAGTTACAGCCTGCAATGGTACAAGGCCGCCTGGCACACCTTCGTGTCGCCAGACGCCAGCGACGTGCTGAGCCTGGGCAAAGCCATGACCACCAGTTTGATGGTGGCGTGCCTGACCATGGTCTTCGCCACGATCATCGCGGTGCCGGCGTCTTATGCGCTGACTCGTTGCGAGTTCCGTGGCAAAGCCGTGGCGCTGCAACTGATGTCGCTGCCGCTGGTGTTTCCGATGGTGGTGTTGGGGCTGGCGTTGCTGCTGGTGTTCGACAGCCTGCCGTTCCAGATCACCACCTCGCGGTTGGTGATTGCCCACGTGATCCTGGCCTTGCCGTTCGTGGTGAAAAACTGCACCGCGGCGATGCTGTCCATCGGCAGCGAAGTCGAGGAGGCCGCGCAAATGCTCGGTGCTTCGCCGACCCGGGCGATTGTCGATGTGGTGGTGCCGCTGATGAAGTCGGGGATTCTGGCGGGCATGCTGCTGGCGTTCATCGTCTCGTTCAATGAATTCACCGTGACCTATTTCCTCTACACCATCGACGTCATGACCGTGCCGATCTGGATGTACAGCCGCACCGTGTCTTCGCTCGACCCTACCGTTTTCTCGTTTGCCGTGCTGATCGTGCTGATCGACTTCGTCCTGATCTGGGCGTTGGAGAAGCTGGTCGGTGAAGGTGGCGTTTCGTTCTGATTTCTTGAGGTGATTCATATGTCTGGTCTGATTCTGGAAAACGTCGAGAAACATTACGGCTCGGCCTGCGCGGTAAAGGATGTAAACCTGCATTTGCCGGAAGGCAAACTGGTGTGTTTCCTCGGCCCGTCGGGCTGCGGCAAAACCACCTTGCTGCGGATGATCGCAGGTCTCGAAACACTGACCGGTGGCGAGATTCGCCTGGACGGTGAAGACATCGGCCACACCCCGGCGCATCAGCGTAATTTCGGCATGGTGTTTCAATCGCTGGCACTGTTCCCGCACATGACGGTGGGGGAGAACATCGCCTATCCGCTGAAACTGCGTGGCGTCAGCAAGGCTGATCAACAGGCGCGGGTGGTAGAGTTGCTGGAGCTGATTCAGCTGCAGGAAATGATTGATCGCCCGGTGGCAAAACTCTCTGGCGGTCAACGTCAGCGTGTAGCGATTGCCCGGGCGATTGCTTCGCGGCCGAAAATTCTCCTGCTGGATGAGCCGCTGTCGGCGCTGGACGCCAAGCTGCGCGAGTCGATGCAAGTGGAAATCCGCCAGCTGCAACAACGCCTGAACATCACCACGATCATGGTGACCCACGACCAGCGTGAGGCCATGACCATGGCCGATATCGTCGTGGTGTTGGGCGAACACCGCGTGCAACAAGTCGGCACACCGATTGAAATCTACCGGCACCCGGCCAACGAATTCGTCGCGGACTTCATCGGCTCGGGCAACATCTTCCCGGCTACGGCGTTGGGCAATGGCAAAGTCGGTTTGCCCGGTGGCGATGCACTGCAAGTGCCAATTTGCAGCAGCATCGTGGTTGGCGAAAAAGTGAAGATGCTGATTCGTCCGGAAGACCTGCAACTGTCGCACCCACAGGCGACGGCGGGGAATCGCTTGCTGGGCAAGGTGACGTTCGTGCGTGATATCGGCGCGACGATTGAAACCACCGTGGAGTGTTCCGGGGTGACGTTTACCGCACTGAGCACGCCGTGTCAGGGCTTTGGGTTGAACATCGGCAACCCGGTGTCAGTGACGTTGCCGGCTGAGGCTTGCCGCGTACTCGGTGCCTGACTGACTGGCCCCATCGCGAGCAGGCTCGCTCGATCTCCTGTGAACACAGAACTTGTGTACACCAAAGATCCAAAGTGGGAGCGAGCCTGCTCGCGATGAGGCCGGCAAAACCAGCACAAAAATAGGATCAGACCGACAACCGCAACCGCGCCAAATCCCGCAACGGCGGAGCCCCGAACAACCTGCTGTACTCCCGGCTGAATTGCGAAGGGCTTTCATACCCCACCCGATACCCCGCCGCCGAAGCCTCCAATCCTTCGGCCAGCATCAACCGCCGCGCTTCCTGCAACCGCAGTTGCTTCTGATACTGCAACGGACTCATCGCCGTCATCGCCTTGAACCGGTGATGCAAGGTCGACACGCTCAGGTTCACTTCCTTCGCCAAATCATCGATACGCAACGGCTGCTCGTAGTTGCCGTTGAGCCACTTGATCGCCTGACTGATGCGATGGCTCTGGCTGTTGGCAATCGCAATTTCATACAGACGATGCCCCTGTGGGCTGCGCAATAACCGATAAAGAATCTCCCGACGAATCAGCGGCGCGAGCATGGCGATGTCTTTCGGGGTGTCCAGCAACCGCGCCAGACGCAACACCGCATCGAGCATCGCCGTGTCAATCCGTTCGACGTACAGGCCACGACCGGTGGGGCGGGTGGGTACGCCCAAGGGGCCGGCGTCGGCAATCAGTGCGCTGATTTCCGCCGGGTCGATGTCCAGGCGCACCGCAAGGATCGGCGCTTCGGGCGAGACATCCACCACCCGCCCGCTCAGCGGCATCGAGACCGACACCACCAGGTAATTCAGCGGATCGTAGTTGAAATGCTCATCGGCCAGCCGGACCTCTTTGCGCCCCTGCGCCATGATGCACAGCGCCGGTTGGGCGAGCACCGGGGCAAATTCATGGGACTGGCTATGGCGTGACATGAAGAGCGAACCGACGGCCGTCGCATAATTGCCATCCTCCTGCGTATTGCGGCGGATGATCGCGGCCAGTTCTGCGCGCTGTTTCTCCATGTCGGCGTCCAGCGGGGCTTGAAAATGATCGAGCGACGACATGCAAGGCATCCTCGGTGGGGCGTGGGTAATGAGCCGAGCTTATGTTTGTGCAAGATGATGCGGTAGACACATCCTGCCTGAACCTTGCCTGATTCTGCACGGAGTGAATTAACGGTGCCTCTACGCCGGGGCCGTTCAACGATAACTTGCTTGAATGCCCAGTTTCATTGGCTTGAATGCATTGGCCGGCGGTTACCGGGTTTTTGAGAAGCCGCGCAGGATTGTGCAACACACGGGCAGGAATCGACTAACCGCGCTGGAGCCTGTGCACTTAACCTTGGATCCTGTCGCAGCCCGTCCCACGGCTGCCACTCGAGTACCTGGGAGGGTTGAACATGACTACGCAGATCCCCGTCAGCCATATGGCTTTTGTCCGTGCCCACGCCGGGCGTTCGATGGAACTCGGTGTGCGCCTGAGTGCCCTGATCGAGCCGTCGCGCAATGCACCGGGATGCCTGAGCTTTGCCCTGCAACAGTCGCAATGCGACCCCGAGTTGTGGTTGGTGTCCGGTTTCTGGGTGAACCAGCAGGCCATGACTGCGTACTTCAGCACCCCGGCAATGGAAGTGTTTGCCGAGTTGGTGCAAGACCTGGTGGTCAACAGCCTGGATTTTCATACCTTCAAGGAGGTATCGGCTGCCCAGGCGTTGGGTCAGACCCAGTCGTGGCTACACAAAATGGCGGGTTGAGGGTTTAATGAGGCCATTCTCAACCAACCAGGATTCGCGACATGGCACGTAAAGCCTTTGAACAGTTCGAAGCCGTTTCCGCAGTAGTACCGGGTGAAGGCGGTTACCACGCTGCCATTGCCGTCAAAGCCCTGGGTGGCGCGGGCGCACCGCGATTCCACAAAGTCCTTGAAGACCGTACTTTCAAGACGGCACATGAAGCCGATGAAGCCGCCGCCAAAGAGCTGACCCGCCTCAAGGACGTCAAGGAAAATACCGATCTGCTTTGGTAATTACCTGACCGCGCCGGGGCGATACATCTTGAACAACGCCTCCGGCCCCAGCTGAAAATAGTCCGCTGGCCCACCGCCGCGCAGAATCGGCTCTGCCGCGGCGGTGTCGTACACCCCATCCTTCAACAACCATTTGGCAATATGCACGGCGACCACTTCGCCGAGAATCAGCCAGCTCGGCACCACATTTCCGTCCGCGCGCTGCAATTGAATAATCTGCGTGACCCTGCACTCAAAGGACACCGGGCTTTCGACGACCCGTGGCACCTGGATGATTTTCGAAGGGGCGGGCGTCAGTCCCGACAACTCGAACTCGTTGACCTCAGGCCCGACCATCGCACAGCTCTGGTTCATCTGCTCGGCCAGTGGGCGAGTGGCGAGGTTCCAGGCAAATTCGCCGGTTTGCTCGATGTTGTTCAGGCTGTCTTTGCGCCCGACGCTTGCAAAACCAATGATCGGCGGAATGTAATTGAACGCGTTGAAGAAGCTGTACGGCGCCAGGTTCAGGCGGCCATTGGCATCCTGAGAGGAAATCCAGCCAATGGGACGCGGGCCGACGATGGCATTGAACGGGTCATGCGGCAGGCCGTGGCCGTTGGCGGGTTCGTAGAAGTGGATGTCGTCAGGCATGAGGTGCAATCCAGGAGCTTTCGTAAGACGCCCATGGTGCAAGGACGAGCCAATAATTTCCAGCGATGAGATCCAAATGTGGGAGCGGCGGTGCGGCGATCCCACAGGGGATTTTTGTTTATGCAGCGATTGCGGGACGCATCGGGGTTTTCCGGGTCTGCGCAATCGCCCCAAACAACGCTGTCTGCACCGCTTGCTGTGCTTCGAATGCCAGCGCCGCACGCTCGCGGCCTTCGCAAGCAATCGGCTTGAGCAGATGAATCTCCACATTCCCCCGATCATTGGCAAACAAGCGCATCAAGTGCGACAGCAGATCATCGTCACCAATAAACGGTGCCAGCGAATCAGGTTCGCCATCGCGCAGGTAACGAATCGCCACCGGTTGCAACTGCACCTCTGAATCGATCGCAGCCGACAGTAAGCGCCCATGAAACGTGCGCAACGAACGACCGTCGGTGGTGGTGCCTTCCGGGAACATCAGCAGCGGATGGGCCTGTTCCAGGTGGCGGGTCATTTGTTTGCGGATCAACTGACTGTCGCCCGACCCACGACGGATAAACAGACTGCCGGCCTTGGCCGCCAACCAGCCCGCCACCGGCCAGGTGCGCACTTCGGCCTTGGACAGAAACGACAGCGGCGTGAGCATGCCCAGCAGCGGGATGTCGGTCCACGACACATGATTGCTGACCCAGAGCATCGGTTGCTTGGGCAACTCGCCATGCACGCAGACGTGGAAAGGCAGGGCATTGCTCAACCGCGCCATGAAAAATCGCGACCAGCGCTGGCGGCGGACCATCGAGTGGGCAATGCCCATCCGCTCGAACAGCCCGAACACGCTGGCCATGCTCAAACCCAGTGAGACTACCACCAGCACCCGCGCAATCCGCGCGTACACCCGAAAGCGGCTCATCACATGGCCGCCTTGAAGTGCTTGGCGTAGCGCGGGCAGAGTTCGTCGCGCTTGAGCAGAATAAACACGTCGGCCACCTGGAAGTCTTCGTCCCAGCACGGCTCGCCGCAGATCTTCGCGCCGAGGCGCATGTAGGCCTTGAGCAGCGGCGGCATTTCGGCGATGACGTTGGAGGGGATCGCCAGCGTCGGCAACGGTTTTTTTGGCTCGGCGCGCAGGTGTTCGGTGCACAGGTAGCGTTCGCGCAGGCGCTGCATGATCGCGTGGGCCTGAATGCCGCCGTCCTGCATCGGAATGCTCGCGCACCCCATCAAATAGCTGTAGCCGCCCTGGTTCAACACGTCGGCCAGTTCACTCCAAAGCACGGCGATGGTACCGCCGTTACGGTAGGCCGGGTCGACACAGGTACGGCCAATTTCCAGAATCGGGCCTTTGAGTTGCACTAGGCCGTGCAGGCTGAATTCTTCTTCACTGTAGAACTTGCCCAGGCTGCTGGCCGCCGCATGGTCGAGCAAACGGGTGGTCGCCACCAGACGGCCGGTGTTCAAGTCACGCACACCGATATGGGCGCAGTGAACATCATAATCATCCATGTCCAGACCCCGTTCGGCGCCTTTGAGCCTGGCGTTGAACTCGCCGCTGAACACGTTGAAGCGCAAGGCCTGGGCTTCCTGCAAGGCAGTGCTGCCGATCAGTCGTTCGGCTTGCAGGCGGCGGTCGTTGCCGGTGTCGCTGATGCGGGCGATCTGAGTCATTGCAAATCTCCTTGCGGGCTGCTCACCTGACGTGGGTTACAGCGGATCGACTTTCTTTATGCAGCCGTTTTGTGCAAGGTCAGGCTATGTAGCCCCGGTGTCATCGCCATTAAGCTTTGGTGATGCTTATATGACAGCCTTTGAGGAGCCTCTTATGCCCTGGCAAACCCTGTTGAAGCGCCGCGAACGCCTGCCCGCCAACCCGGACCTGGCAGAAGGATTCGCGAACTTGCTGGATCAATTGGGCCCGGTGACACCGTTCGAGTTGGCGGTGGCGGGCGCACGCCTGATGGCCACGCCGGGGCTGGCGTTTCTGGTGGGGTATCAGGCGGCGTTGCGCATGCTCTGGCCGAGTGCACCGCTGAGCCTCGGCGCGTTGTGCGCGACCGAGCAGCGCAGCCTGCGACCGGCGGACATGCAAACCCGCCTCACCGATTTGCACCTGAGCGGGCGCAAGGATTTCGTCACCGCCGGCGATGCCGCCGAGTGGCTGTTGATCGCCGCCCGCAGTGAAGCGCCCGGCGAAGAGGCGCGCCTGAGTCTGGCGGTGGTCTACCCCGATGAACCGGGCGTGCGCCTGGAAAAACTCCCGGACATCGCGTTGATACCGGACATCAGCCACGGCCGATTGTTTCTCGACAATGCCCTGTGCGAGTTGTTGGCGGGGGACGGTTGGGATGCCTACGTCAAACCGTTCCGCACCCTTGAAGATGTTTACGTATTGAGCGCCATGACGGCGTGGCTGTATGGCATTGGCCAGGACAGTGACTGGCCGCAAGCCTTGCAACTGCGGTTGCTGGCGCTGCTGGCCGGGTGCGCGGAAGTCAGCCGCCAGGCACCGAACAACCCGGCCGGGCATGTGTTGCTGGGTGGGTTGTTTGCCCAGTTCGAGGGGCTCAAGGCCGAGATTGATCAGGCGCTGGCCGATGGGCCGCCGGATTGGGCGGCGATGTGGCAGCGCGATCGCATGGTGATGGATCTGGCGTCGGGGGCCAGGGGTAAGCGGTTGGTCAAAGCGTTGGCAGCGATCTGACTGGCCCCTTCGCGAGCAGGCTCGCTCCCACATGTTGAAATGCATTCCCCTGTGGGAGCGAGCCGGCTCCGGGCGGCGTTCCGACGATGGCGGCCTCAAGGGCAACACAAACTCCAAAACTGTCATCAACCTCAACTAGGCTCAGCGAGTTAATCCTCCCGAGCCCACGCCATGTTCAAAGGCTTGTCCCTGATCGTCATGCTACTGCTCGGCCTCACGGCCCACGCCGAAAACTGGCCAGCCGAACAATGGTCCATCGGCCCGCCAAGCTCCGGGCCTGCGCTTCAAACCCTGGAAACCTACGCCTTCCCACCTCGCGACGACAGCACCCGAAAAGGCATCCGCACCGACGCCTTGCTGGTGATTCGCGACGGCCAGTTGATCTACGAACGCTACGCCGGACCGACCACCGCCGACACGCCACACCTGACGTGGTCCATCAGCAAAAGCCTCATGGCCACGGTGATGGGGGTGGCCTATGGCGAAGGCCTGTTCAAACGCCAGGATTCGGTGCAGACATTTTATCCACCGATGCAAAAACACCCCGGTGTCACCCTGGCCGACCTGTTGCACTGGGCCTCGGGCCTGGACTGGCAGGAAGACTACGAATATGCCCCGTTAAAGTCCTCGGTGGTGGCCATGCTCTACACCCGTGGACATCAGGACATGGCCGCTTTTACCGCCGATCATGCTGAGTACGCCAAACCCGGTCAGGCCTTTCGGTACTCCAGCGGTGACAGCAATGTGCTGTCCGCCGCGCTGAAAAACATCGTCGGTCCGGCACGTTATCCGGACTATCCATGGACCGCGTTGTTTGAGCCATTGGGCATCCGTCATGCCGTTTGGGAAAGCGATGCCACGGGCACCTTCGTCGCTTCCTCTTACGCCTGCCTCACGGCTCGGGATCTGGCGCGAGTCGGTTTGTTGATGGCCCGCGAGGGGCGCTGGCAGGATCGCCAATTGCTGCCCAAGGACTGGGTCGCCTTCAATCGCGAACCGTTTGCCCACTATCAAGCCCACCAGGACGAAGCCGTGCCCGGCGGCCACTGGTGGCTCAACCGCCCGGTGGAAGGGGCGGCACAACCCTGGCCCGATGCCCCCGCCGATACTTTCGCGGCGCTGGGCCATTGGGGGCAGGCGATGTATGTGATCCCCAGTGAACACCTGGTGATCGTGCGCTATGGCGATGATCGCGACGGCAGCTACCAGCACAACGATTTGCTCAAACTCGTGCTCAAGGCTTTTGCGCAACAGGTGCAGCCATGAAACGCCGCGGTTTCATTCGTCGCCGACCGTTCAGCACGTTGCTGTTGATCCTGCTCATCGCCTTGCTTGGCTGGGGCTGGCTGGAGCGGGTGGCGCTGCGGGCCTTCCCCGACATCATCAGCGCCTACACCGCCAAGGAGTATTGCTCGTGCCGGTATGTGATGAACAATGATGCCGGGTATTGCCACAGCTATGTAACGCAGTGGCTCCCCACCAGCCGCTTTGTCGATGACGCCACCCACAAACGCGTGACCGTCAGTGGCATGGGCCGCAGCAACAGCGCGGCGTGGCTCGGCGAACGCCAAGGATGCCGTCTGATTCCGTAGCAGCTGGCGAAGCCTGCGTTCGGCGGCGAAGCCGTCGTGAAATCAGGCGCCGCGGTGTTTCAGATTGTCCCGGTAGGCAGGATTTGACGACGGCTTCGCCGCCGAACGCAGGCTTTGCCAGCTGCTACAGGTTTGCATCTTGCTCACGGACGGTTAAGGTTCAGCACCGGATCATCTGTCCACGAGTCTCTATGTTCAACCGCTCCCTCTGCAAAACGCTCACATTCCTGCTGTTGGCCGGCGTCACGCTGTCGGCCCATGCCGATTGGTATCTGGACGGTGAGTCCTCGCGGCTGTCGTTCATCAGCACCAAAAACGCCAACATTTCCGAAGTGCAGCGCTTTCTGGTGCTGCACGGCAAAGTCGACGCCAATGGCCTGGCCGAGGTGGAAGTCGAGCTGGAGTCGGTCAACAGCGGCATCCCGTTGCGCGATGAACGCATGCGCAAGGAGCTGTTCGAGATCCAGACCTTCCCCGAAGCATTGATCACCGCGCAGATTGACCTGCGTCCCATCAACGACCTCGCGCCTGGCGCGCAGTTGGAGTTGCGCTTGCCGCTGACCGTCAACCTGCATGGAAAGCAACGCGCCTACAACGCCGAATTGCTGGCGACGCGTCTCGACGATCGACGTTTTCAGGTGGTAACGCTCCAACCGCTGGTCATTAATGCCGAGGACTTCGATTTGGCGCCCGGACTGGAAGCGTTGCGCAAGATCGCCGGTTTGTCGGTCATCAGTCTGTCGGTACCGGTCAGTGCGGTACTGATTTTCACGGCGCGCTGACATGGCCGGTGCAATTTTTCCCTGGCGTGAAGGCAACCACTTTGAGCTGCTGATCGACGGTCCGCAGTTCTTCCCGCGCATGCTGGTCGCGATTGCTCGTGCCGAAGAACAGGTCGAGCTGGAGCTGTATCTGGTGGAGGCGGGCGCCTGCGCCGAGGCCATGGTGCAAGCATTGGTTTCGGCGGCCGAGCGCGGTGTGCGCGTGCGCTGCCTGTTCGATGATTATGGAAGCCTGGCATTTACCCTGACCTTGCGTCAGCGCCTGATGGCGGCCGGGGTCGAGCTGCGTTTCTACAATCGCCTGAACTGGCGGCGTTGGATCGGCAACTTCTACCGCGATCACCGCAAGTTGTTGTTGGTGGATCAAAGCCTGGCGGTGGTCGGCGGCACGGGCGTTACCGATGAGTTCTGGACGCCGGGTGAGGACACCAGCGAATGGCACGAGGTGATGGTGGAAATCACCGGGCCCTTGGTCATTGACTGGCAGTTGCTGTTCGACCGCCAATGGATCGCCAACCGTCATCGGCGAGCCTGGAAACCGGCCGCGCATTTCGGCTTGCCGCGCCTGCCACGGGTTCCGTCCATGGGGGAGGGCATGGGCCGGGTGGCCTATGCCGACGCCCGCCAGCACCGGGACATTCTGCAATCGCTGGTTCGCGCATTGAACAGCGGCCAGCAACGGATCTGGCTGGCGACCCCGTATTTCCTGCCGACCTGGAAAGTCCGCCGCTCACTGCGCCGTGCCGCCGCTCGTGGTGTGGATGTGCGCCTGTTGCTGACCGGGCCGCGTACCGATCACCCGTCGGTGCGCTATGCCGGGCATCGCTACTACCCGCGACTGCTCAAGGCTGGCGTGAGGATTTTTGAATACCAGCCGTGTTTCCTGCACCTGAAAATGGTCTTGATCGATGACTGGGTGAGCATCGGCTCGTGCAATTTCGATCACTGGAACTTGCGCTTTAACCTGGAAGCCAACCTTGAAGCGCTGGACCCAGGGCTGACGCGGGCCGTGGCCGGGAGTTTCGAGCGGGACTTTGCGCAGAGCCAGGAGGTCAGTCTGGAGGCATGGCAACGCCGACCGCTGTGGCGGCGGGTCAAGCAACGGGTCTGGGGATGGGTGGATCGGCTGGTGGTGAACCTGCTGGATGGCCGCCGATAGCCGTTAGATTGTTCCCACGCTCTGCGTGGGAATGCCTCTGGGGACGCTCCGCGTCCAGTGACGCGGAGCGTCACGGGCTGCATTCCCACGCGGAGCGTGGGAACGATCAGTTGCGGTGTTTCGGGGGTTAGAGCAATTCAAAGCTCTGCTGTGTCACGTCCTGTGAGTCCAGGCCGATCTGCACGTTGAACTTGCCCGGCTCGGCAGCGTACTTGAGCTGGGTGTTGTAGAACTTCAGATCGTCTTCGGTGATGGTGAAGTGCACGACTTTCTGTTCGCCGGCCTTGAGCATGACTTTCTGGAAGTTCTTCAGTTCCTTGAGCGGTCGGATCATCGAGCCGGTCACGTCCTGGATGTACAACTGCACCACGGTTTCGCCGTCACGCTTGCCGGTGTTTGTCACCGTGATGCTGGCGTCGAGCTTGCCGGTCTTGTTCAGTGTGGTCGACGACAGGGCCATGCCGCTCAGGCTGAAGTCGGTGTAGCTCAGACCGAAGCCGAACGGGAACAGGGGGCCGGTGGTGTCATCGAGATACTGCGAGGTGTAGTTGCCCGGTTTGCCCGGCGTGAACGGCCGGCCAATGCTCAGGTGGTTGTAGTAGGTCGGAATCTGACCCACCGAGCGCGGGATGGTGATCGGCAGTTTGCCCGACGGGTTGTAGTCGCCGAACAGCACGTCGGCGATGGCGTTGCCGCCTTCGGTGCCGGTGAACCAGGTTTCCAGAATCGCGTCAGCCTGTTCATTCTCTTCGAGAATCGACAGCGGACGGCCGTTCATCAACACCAGCACCAGCGGTTTGCCGGTGGCTTTCAAGGCGCGGATCAGTTCACGCTGGTTTTGCGGAATGTTGATGTCCGTGCGGCTCGATGATTCGTGGGACATGCCACGGGACTCGCCCACCGCTGCCACCACGATGTCAGCGTCTTTGGCGGCTTTCACCGCTTCGTCGATCAACACGTTGGCCGGACGCGGATCATCCACCACTTCCAGGGCGTCGAAGTTGAGGAAGTTCAGGTAATCCGTAATCTTCTTGTCGCTGGTGATGTTGGCGCCACGGGCGTATATCAGCGTCGATTGCGCGCCCAGTGCGTTGGTCATGCCGTCGAACAGGGTCACCGATTGCGCAGGGCGACCATTAGCCGCCCAGCTGCCCATCATGTCGATAGGCGCTTTGACCAGCGGGCCGACCAAGGCGATTTTTGCGCTTTTCTTCAGCGGCAGGGTTTCGTTCTGGTTCTTCAGCAACACCATGCTGCGGCGTGCGACATCGCGGGCCTCGGCGCGGTGCAGACGGCTGTCGGCGTTGGTGTCGGCCGGATCATCTTCAGCCTTGCCGATGCGCAGGTACGGGTCCTTGAACAGGCCCATGTCGTACTTGGCGGCGAGCACTTCACGCACGGCATTGTCGATGTCGCTTTGCTCGATCTCGCCCGCCTTCAACAGGCCCGGCAGCTCTTTGCCGTACAGGGTGTCGTTCATGCTCATGTCGATGCCGGCCTTGATCGCCAGCTTCGCGGCTTCGCGACCGTCACGGGCAACGCCGTGCTTGATCAGCTCGAAAATTGCGCCGTGGTCACTGACCGCCAGGCCTTTGAAGCCCCATTCCTTGCGCAACAGGTCGTTCATCAGCCAGGTGTTGGCGGTGGCCGGCACGCCGTTGATCGAGTTCAAGGCAACCATCACCCCGCCGGCACCGGCGTCAATCGCCGCGCGGTAAGGGGGCAGGTAGTCCTGGTACATCTTGACCGGGCTCATGTCGACCACGTTGTAGTCGCGACCGCCCTCGACCGCGCCGTACAAGGCAAAGTGTTTGACGCTGGCCATGATGCTGTCGGCCGCGTTGGCACCGGTGCCCTGGAAGGCTTTGACCATGACGCCGGCAATGCGCGAAACGAGGTAGGTGTCTTCACCGAAGCCTTCGGACGTACGGCCCCAACGCGGGTCGCGGGAGATGTCGACCATCGGCGCGAAGGTGAGGTCGACGCCGTCCGATGCAGCTTCCTTGGCGGCGATGCGCCCGGACAGGCCAATGGCGTCCATGTCCCAGCTCGAGGCGAGGGCCAGCGGGATCGGGAAAATGGTGCGGTGGCCGTGGATCACGTCGTAGGCGAAGAACATCGGGATCTTCAACCGGCTGCGCATGGCCGCGTCCTGCATCGGACGGTTTTCCGGGCGGGTGATCGAGTTGAACGTGCCGCCGATGTTGCCGGCCGCGATTTCCTTGCGGATCAGTTCGCGTGGCATTTCCGGGCCGATGCTGATCAGGCGCAACTGGCCGATCTTTTCATCGAGGGTCATCTGCTTCATCAGGTTGCTGATGAAGGCGTCCTTGTTCTCTAGAGGTGCGGGCGTCGTGGCGGCCAATACGTTATGACTGGCCAGGCTGACGAACAGGCCCAGCAAACACAGCTTCTTCATGAATGGTTTTCTCAAAAGCCTAAACGGCCGTGAATACGCGCCGATCAGCCAAAAGTTAGGGAGCGACTATTGTTGTTCAGGTAAATGCATGCACACTTGCGCAGTGTTTTGCGCTAGGGGCATCTTTTAGCCCATTGGCTCGATGCAATCCAGTGGCGGCGGCAGATTATGCCCCAAGTACCCGGTCAGAAGGGTACAGGTTGTTTTTCAACGGAATGTGCCAGGGAGTGACCCAGATGAATGCAAGACACCACTATCGCTCAAGCCTGCAGGTTGCAGCCTTGATGTGGCTGACCACATTGCTCGCGGGCTGTGGCATCAACACGATTCCGACCCTCGATGAGCAGGCCAAAGCCGCGTGGGGCCAGGTACAGAACCAGTATCAGCGCCGCGCCGACTTGATCCCCAATCTGGTAGAAACCGTCAAAGGCTACGCCAAACATGAAGAAGAAACCCTGACCGCAGTGATCGAAGCGCGGGCCAAGGCAACGTCTATTCAAGTGGACGCCAAGACGCTGGATAACCCGGAAAAACTCAAACAGTTCCAACAGGCCCAGGATCAACTGACCGGAGCCTTGAGCCGTTTGATGGTGGTGTCCGAGCGTTATCCGGACCTCAAGGCCAACCAGAACTTCCTCGCCTTGCAGTCCCAACTTGAAGGCACCGAGAACCGCATCGCCGTGGCGCGGCGTGATTTCATTCTCGCGGTGCAGAAATACAACACTGAAATCCGCACATTTCCCGGTCGCCTGTGGCACACCGTGATGTACAGCGATTTGCCGATCCGCGAAACCTTCGAGGCGACCACGCCGGATGCCGATAAGGCGCCCGAAGTGAAATTTTGATCGGCTGAAGCATCACCACGGATGAGGTCGCCAATGCGCGTGTTGAAAGTGGGGCTGATGCTGGTGCTCTGGGTGTTCGCCCTGACGGCGCAGGCCGAGTTGACGTTTCCATCACTGACCGGACGGGTGGTCGATAACGCCCAGATGATCGAACCGTCGGTGCGCGAGCAACTGACCCAGCAACTAAAGGCCCATGAAACCGCCACCGGCGAGCAGTTGGTGGTGGTCACGCTGCCGGACTTGCAGGGCACCGACATTGCGGATTTTGGCTACCAACTGGGGCGCGCCTGGGGCATCGGCCAGAAAGACAAAAACAACGGCGCGCTGCTGATCGTCGCGCGCGACGAGCGTAAATTGCGTATTGAGGTCGGGTATGGTCTCGAAGACCGCCTGACCGACGCGCAAAGTTCGGTGATCATCAATCAGGTGATCACCCCCGCGTTCAAGGCCGGCAACTTCAGCAAAGGCATCAGCGACGGGGTCGCGGCGATGCTGGTGGTGTTGGGTGGCAGTTCGCTGGATGAACCGTCGACGGTCTATGAACCGCGTGGTGATGAGGACAGCGACTTCATGGCGCGCCATCCCGGCGTTTTTGTGTTTTTGGTGATGCTGTTCATCCTGACGTTTTTTGTCTTGCAGATGCTCGGCATTCTGCCGTCCGGCCGAGGTGGGTCGGGCGGTTCGGGCGGTGGTTTTGGCGGCGGTGGTTTTGGTGGCGGCGGTGGAGGTGGGGGCTTTAGCGGCGGCGGGGGCAGTTTCGGGGGCGGCGGTTCGTCGGGCGGCTGGTGATAACAATAATGAGCAGGCACTTTTAAACATGGCGTTACTGACTGAACACGAACAACGCAAAGTCGCCGAGGCGATTGCCCGGGTCGAGCGTGATACCGACGCCGAACTGGTGACTGTGCTTGCCGCTCGCGCCGACGACTATGCCTATATCCCGCTGCTGTGGGCCAGCCTGCTGGCGCTGATGGTGCCGGGGATCGTGCATTACCTGACCGGCTGGTTGACCCTGCACAGTTTGCTGCTGGTGCAATGGATCACCTTTATCGTGCTGTGCCTGGTGTTCCGCCTTCCGAAAGTCACCACGCACCTGGTTCCGCGCTCGGTACGGCACTGGCGCGCCTCGAACCTGGCGCGTCGGCAATTCCTGGAGCAGAACCTGCACCACACGACCGGCAGCACCGGGATGCTGATTTTTGTCTGCGAAGCGGAGCGCTATGTGGAGATCCTGGTGGATGAAGGGATTTCCAGGCGGCTGGACAACAAGAACTGGGAGGGGATTGTCGCGGCGTTTACCCGGCAGGTGAAACAGGGGCAGACGTTGCAAGGGTTCGTGACCTGCATCGAGGCGTGTGGTGAGTTGCTCAAAGTGCATGTGCCGGTGACGCAAGTGCGTAATGAACTGCCGAACCGGTTGGTAGTGTTGGGCTAGCCGCAACCCAATCCCCGTAGCAGCTGGCGAAGCCTGCGTCCGGCTGCGCAGCAGTCGTAAAATCAGCACACGCGGTGCATCAGGAACACCGTGCTCAGCGGTTTTACGACTGCTACGCAGCCGGACGCAGGCTTCGCCAGCTGCTACAGATCATGCCGTTCGGTAAATAACTGCGTGTCCCGAACGGCCATCCCCCCTAAAATACCCGCCATTCCCCGATTCGCTCCGCCCGAGGCCGTTTTGCCCATGTCCGTCACCGTCAACCCCGCCAGCCTCGCGCCGGATCACCACGCCCAGTTCATCGACCTGCTGCAAACCAGCCTCGACGCCAACGCCTTCATCAAGCTGGTGCTGGCCAAGTACGTCGGCACTGAAACGGATTTGCAGCGCCTGATTGTCAAGCAGCTGACGGTCAAGGATCAGCCTTGCCTGTCCTTCGTCTACCGCTATAAAACCCGCGACATCACCAAGAACCTGCCGCTTGCCGAAGGCGTGGCGACCATCGCCGCGCTGCTGCCGGCGTCGTTCAAAAATGCGCATTTGCTGTCATTGACTGACGAAGCCCAGCTCGAATACAGCAAAAAGGGCAAGTCTTCGCTGTTCAAGAGCAAACCTCAGCAATTGCGTGAAGTGCCGTCCGCCGAACATAACCGCGAGAAGAACCGCTTCCTCGACCTGAGCCGGCCGTTCCTCGCGGACCTTGGCGTGACCAACAGCAAGCATGAGCTGATCCCGGCGATGTCGCGCAAGTGGAAGCAGATCAACAAGTTCATTGAAGTCTTCAGCCATGCGCTGACCACTTCGCCGTTGGCGCTGGACAAGCCGGTACAGGTCGCGGATTTCGGTTCGGGCAAGGGTTACCTGACGTTCGCCATCCATGACTACCTGCGCAACACCTTGAACGCCGAAGGCATGGTGACGGGCGTCGAGCTGCGCGAGGAGATGGTCAACCTGTGTAACGCCGCCGCCGCGAAGCTTGAGCATCCGGGGCTGGTGTTCAAGTGCGGTGACGTGCGCAGCGTGGCGCCGAGCGAACTGGACGTGATGATCGCGCTGCATGCCTGCGACATCGCCACCGACTACGCGATTCACACCGGCATCCGCTCCGGGGCGTCGATCATCATGTGCTCGCCGTGCTGCCACAAACAGATCCGCCTGCAAATCCAGAGCCCGGCGCTGCTCAAGCCGATGCTGCAATACGGCTTGCACTTGGGTCAGCAAGCAGAAATGGTCACTGACAGTTTGCGCGCGCTGTTCCTCGAAGCCTGCGGTTATGAAACCAAGGTGTTCGAGTTCATCTCACTGGACCACACCAACAAGAACAAGATGATCCTGGCGGTCAAACGCGCCGAGCCGGTGAACCCGGCCCAGCTGTTGGTGAAGATTCAGGAACTGAAGGATTTTTACCACATCAGCGAGCACTGTCTCGAAACCCTGCTGCGGGCCGACGGCTACCTCTAAACACTGTGATCTCCTGTGGGAGCGAGCCTGCTCGCGAAGGCGGACTGACATTCAACATCTATGTTGGCTGTGACGGCCCCTTCGCGAGCAGGCTCGCTCCCACATGGGGTTTGATGGCGGTCTTGCGGCCCAACATGACGGTCACGATTACTCCGGCAGCAAACAGCCAGGTGATCGGCTCGATGTGTTCGCCGAAGAACAACGCCGAGAAGGCGATGGTGAAGAAGATTTGCAGCAGCTGAATCTGGCTGACCCGGGCAATTCCGCCCATCGCCAGCCCGGCATACCAGGCAAAGAAGCCGATGAACTGCGAGAACAGTGAGACATAGCCAAACGCCCACCAGGTCTTGGCCGAAATCTCGCCCTGATGTTGCAGCGCCAGGTACATCACCGGCCCGATCAACAGCGGCGTCGACAACACCAGCGCCCAGCAGATCACCTGCCAGCCGCCCATCTCCTTGGCCAGCCGCCCGCCCTCGGCGTAACCCAGACCACCCACCGCAATTGCCCCGAGCATCAGCAAATCACCGGCCTGAATGCTGCCGGCACCGCTGATCAGCGCGTAACCCAGCACCAACACACTGCCCAGCGCGGCGCAGGCCCAGAACGCTTTTGACGGTCGTTCGTGGGACAACCACGCGGCGTACAGCGCCACACACAGCGGTTGCAGGCCATTGACCAAGGCACCGTGGGACGCTGGCAAGGTTTGCATGGCCCAGGCCGACAACACCGGAAAACCGAGAATGACGCCGGCGATCACCAGCGTCAGGCCTTTGACCTGTTTCCAGGTCGGCCATTTCTCCCGTCGCCACAGCAACAGCATCGCCGCCGGCACCGCCGCAAACAGCGCCCGACCGAGGCCATTGAGCAGTGGATGCAGTTCCTGCACGACGATCCGTGTGAAGGGCAGGGTGAGGCTGAAGATCACAACACCGAGCAGGCCGAGGGCCATGCCGGTGTTTTCGCGCGAGGACATGTTGGTAACCAGAGTTCAGAGTGGGGAAATTGTCTTCATCTAGCCACAAACCGCGTTGGCTGCGCTGTTACAGCTAGGCGCAGAGTTATCCGTACAGTTTGAGGGCCCCATCGCGGTCCATCAGGTAGTAGCAGGTTATTACCCGACCTCGCGGATAAGGACTACCTTGAATATTCCTGCGAATATCCCCCAGAGGAGTCCTCCCCATGGCTGCCAAGAAAATCCTGATGCTGGTCGGCGATTACGTCGAAGACTACGAAGTGATGGTGCCGTTTCAGGCATTACTGATGGTCGGTCACACCGTCCATGCCGTTTGCCCGGACAAAACCTCCGGCCAGACCGTGCGCACGGCCATCCACGATTTCGAAGGTGACCAGACCTACAGCGAAAAGCCCGGCCACTTGTTTGCCCTGAACTTCGACTTCGCCAAAGTCGCGGAAACCGACTACGACGCACTGCTGATCCCGGGCGGCCGTGCGCCGGAATACCTGCGCCTGAATGAAAAAGTCCTGGACCTGGTGCGCGCGTTCGACAAGGCTGGCAAGCCGATTGCTGCCGTGTGTCATGGCGCGCAATTGCTGGCGGCGGCCGGCGTTCTCGAAGGGCGCGAGTGCAGCGCGTATCCGGCCTGTGCTCCGGAAGTGCGTCTGGCGGGTGGTACGTTCATCGACATTCCTGTGACGCAGGGCCATGTTCAAGGCAATCTGGCCACAGCCCCGGCCTGGCCGGCGCACCCGAGCTGGCTTGCCGGTTTCCTCGGGTTGCTGGGCACCCAAATCACGTTGTAACGAGGGACTTGTCCATGTGCGAGCTCTACGTCAAGGCCGATCCGATCCTTTACGAATCGCGCTCCCGCTCGCTGCGTATCTGCGGGGTGGTCACCACCCTGCGGCTGGAGAATCAGTTCTGGGACATCCTCAGCGAAATCGCCGAAGTCGACGGTATGACCACCAATCAGCTGATCGCCAAGCTGTATGAGGAGGTGATGGACTATCGCGGGGAAGTGGTGAACTTTGCGTCGTTTTTGCGGGTGAGTTGTATGCGGTATTTGAGTCAGCGGCGGGTGGTTGCGCCGGATTTGTCGGTGGTCCGGGCGGTGGCGAAGTAGCGAATACCGCGTTGACTCAATCGCTAACAGGCTCGCTCCCACAAAGGGCCGGTGTACACCGATCCAATGTGGGAGCGAGACCGGCTTGCCGGCGATGGGGCCCGTCAAGCCACTGACAATCCAGCTGTCAGTCCGTCTCGATCCGCGAATGCTTGCGGGTATCTTTCATGGTCACATACACCAGCAACGACACGGCAATACACGCCGTCACATACCAGTAGTACCCGGTTTCCATGCCAATGCTCTTGAACCACAGCGCGATGTATTCAGCGGTGCCGCCGAAGATCGACACGGTCAGGGCGTATGGCAAACCGACCCCCAGTGCACGAATTTCGGTGGGGAACAGTTCGGCTTTCACCACGGCGTTGATCGAGGTGTAGCCGCTGACGATGATCAGCGCCGCCATGATCAGGAAGAACGCGCCCCACCAGGTTTGAACGGTGTGCAGCGTGGTCAGGATCGGCACGGTGAACAACGTCCCCAGAATGCCGAAGGCAATCAGGATCGGCCGACGACCGACTTTATCTGACAGCCCGCCGATGATCGGTTGCAGGCACATGAACAGGAACAGCGTGGCCGCCGAAATCGTGGTGGAGTCGGAAATGCTCATGCCGACCGTGTTCACCAGGTATTTCTGCATGTAGGTGGTGTAGGTGTAGAACGCCAGGGTGCCACCCATGGTCAGGCCGACCACGGTCATCAGTTCCTTGGGATGACGCATCAAGGTGCGCATCGCGCTTTCCTTGGCTTTCTCTTTCTTGGTGAACGACTCGGTTTCTTCCATGCCGCGACGCAGGTACAGCGCGACTACCGCGCACAACGCGCCGATGGCGAACGGGATGCGCCAGCCCCAGGCGTACAGTTCTTCGGTGGTCAGCACCTGTTGCAATACGATCAGTACCGCCAGCGCTATGAGTTGACCGGAGATCAGCGTCACGTACTGGAAACTGGAGTAGAAGCCGCGACGATCCTTGGTCGCCATCTCGCTGAGATAAGTCGCCGAGGTGCCGTACTCGCCACCGACCGACAGGCCTTGCAGCAAACGGGCGAAAATCAGCAGGATCGGTGCGCCGATGCCAATGGTTTCATAGCCCGGGCTCAGGGCGATCAGCAGCGAGCCGAAACACATCAGGTACACCGAAGCCATCAGTGCTTTCTTGCGACCGGCCTTGTCGGCGTAGAGGCCCATCAGCCAGCCACCGATCGGGCGCATCAGGAAGCCCACGGCGAAGATCGCTGCGGTGTTCAGCAGCTGGGCGGTGGTGTCGCCCTTGGGGAAAAAGGCTTTGGCGAAGTACAGGGAGAAGGCGGCGTAAACGTACCAGTCATACCACTCGACCATGTTGCCGACCGAACCGCTGAAGATCGACTTGATGCGGCTGGCGGTGGTTCTTGCTTTGGCGGGCGCGGCAACCGACCCAAGGGGCAGGGCGTTTGAGTTATCCATTGAAGGATCCTTCATTTTAATTGTTTTTGTGGAGCGCGTTTAAACGCGGCCTGTGGGGGCTATAGCAGGAGGTGTGCCAAGAGGCAGAGGGGCGGTTTAGAGGGGGTTTGAGGCTGGGATGAGCGGAAATCCGCTTATGGAGTTCGGGCTGGCAAGCGGAATTCCGCCGGAGCCGATCATTCCCACGCTCCGCGTGGGAATGCCTCTACGGACGCTCTGCGTCCGGCTTTGGGGACGCAGAGCGTCCCAGGCTGCGTTCCCACGCGGAGCGTGGGAACGATCATTCGCCGAGGAACATCTCGCGCGTCAGTCCATGCCGCTGCATCTTTTCATTGAAGGTGCGGCGTGGCAGTTGCAGTTCCTCAAGTACCGCTTTCACATCGCCTTTGTACCGGGTCAATGCCGCACGCAAACAATGCGCTTCAAACGCTTCCTGCTGCGCCGCCAGCGATTGCCCCGGATCAATCCCCTCCGGTTGCGGTTCGCCCAGCCCCAGCACTTGCCGCTCGGCGACGTTCGCCAGCTCGCGCACATTGCCCGGCCAGTCGTGGCTCAGCAGATGACTCAGCTGTGGACCGGTGAGCGGTGGAAACGTCCGCCCCAAACGCTCGGCGGCATTTTGGGCAAACGATTCGAACAGCAACGGAATGTCTTCGCGCCGATCGCGCAACGGTGGCAAGCGCAACTCGGCGACGTTCAGTCGATAGGCCAAATCCTCGCGAAAACGCCCGGCTCGCGCCTCATCGAGCAGATCCGGTTTGGTCGCGGCGATGATCCGCAAGTCCACGCGAATGCTCTGGTTCGATCCCAGGCGTTCAAGCTTCTGCTCCTGCAACACCCGCAGCAATTTCACTTGCTGGGCCAGCGGCATGCTCTCGATTTCATCGAGAAACAGCGTGCCGCCATCGGCGTATTCCAGCTTGCCGATGCGTTTGCCTTGGGCACCGGTGAACGCGCCGCTCTCGTGGCCGAACAACTCGGCCTCGAACAACTGCTCGGGAATTGCCGCGCAGTTGAGCGCCACAAACGGCTTGTCGGCACGCGGCCCGAAGTCATGCAGGCAACGCGCAACCAGCTCCTTGCCGCTGCCGGTTTCACCCCGGATCAACACGTTGACCGGCAGCGCTGCCAGGTCCAGCACCTGTCGACGCAATGTCTGTAAACCACGGGACACGCCGAGCAAGGTGGCATCGAGTCTGGCGCGGTTGTCGGCCAGTTCGTGCAGGGCACGGTTTTCCAGCACCAGCCGACGCTTGTCCAACGCCCTGCGCAAACTGCTCAGCAGGGTTTCCGGGCTGAAGGGTTTTTCCAGAAAGTCATACGCGCCATCGCGCATCGCTTCGACCGCCATCGGCACATCGCCGTGACCAGTCAGCAAAATCACCGGCAAGTCGGCATCGCGACGCTGCACTTCAGCCAGCAATTCCAGCCCGGTCATGCCAGGCATGCGCACGTCGCTGAGGATCACGCCGGGAAAGTGCGCGGGCAATTGCGCCAGGCACTCATCGGCGCGGCTGAACAACTGCACTTCAAAACCCGACAGGCTCAGCCATTGTTCGACGGCGCTGCGAATGCTGCTTTCGTCGTCGACCACCATCACTGAATTCAGCATGAAACAGGCGCCTCCGGGTCGATGGGCAAGGTCAGGGTAAACACGGCGCCGGTTTCGCCATTGTCGGCACTCAGGCGGCCACCCGATTCGTGAACGATGGCAAACGATACCGCCAGACCAAGGCCCAGGCCATCACCCACCGGCTTGGTGGTGAAGAACGGGTCGAATACATTCGGCAAGTGTTCTTTGGCGATGCCGCCGCCGTTGTCGCTGACGCCCAGGCGCCACAATTGCTCGTCGGCTTCGAGGCGGATTTCCAGACGTTTGCAGGGCGTGTCGTGCATGGCATCAAGGGCATTGCGCAGCAGATTGATCAGCACCTGTTCCAGACGAATCGCATCGCCGCGCACCCACGCCGGACGCGTCAGGTGCAATACGGTGCTGACCTGTTCGTCACGCACTCGGGCGTCGAGCAAGTGCAGCGACTGGTCGACCACCGCCGCCAGATCCAGCCGTTCGCGCAGACCGCTGGGGCTTTTGCGGGCGAAGGTTTTCAGGTGACCGGTGAGGGCCGCCATGCGCGTCAGCATCTCATCCACTGGCCTGAGCGCCTTGTAGGCGTCGTCGACCCGACCGTGATCGAGCAGCAGCCTCAGAGTAGCAAGCTGCATGCGCTGGGCGGTCAGTGGCTGGTTGATTTCATGGGCGAGGGCGGCCGACATTTGCCCCAGGGCCGCGAGTTTGGCCGATTGCACCAGACCGTCTTGAGCGGTGCGCAAATCGCGGGTGCGCTCCTCTACCAGTCGTTCAAGTTCTTCGCGGGTGCGCTGACGCATTTTGGCCAGGCGCCAGCGTTGATTGAGGAACAGCAAAAGAAACACCAGCGCCAGCCACAATCCGGCAGCAGCGAGCGCGGCATTGCGGCTGTCTTCAAAGGCGGCCTGGGGGCGGCGCAGCAGGTGCAGGGTCCAGCCTTCAGTGGTCAGCGGCAGCGATTCCCACAGATAATCAGCCGTGCCGTCGGGGCCCGCGACGCGCCTCAGATCACTGTTGTCGTTGAAGTGCTGCAGCGATTGATAATCCAGGGGCGTCAGCGCTTGTTTGTCATATTGGCGAGTGGCCTTGAGGGCGGCGTGATCGCTGTCGCTCAACGGTTGCAACAATCGATAGCGCCAGCCCGGCTGGTTGGCGATGAAGATGATCCCGCGTGCATCGCTGACCAGCAGGGTGTCGCTGCCTTGGCGCCATTCGCGTTCCAGTTCCGGAAACTCCAGCTTGACCACCATCGCGCCGAGAAACTCGCCGTTGTCGCCGGTGACCGCGCTGGACAGGAAATACCCCGGAATCCCGCTGGTCACGCCCACCGCATAAAAACGCCCGGTGCCTTGGGTGCGCGTCTCACTGAAGTACGGGCGAAAGCCGTAGTTGTGGCCGACATAGCTGCTGGGTAACCGCCAGTTGCTGGCAGCCACGGCGAGGCCGGTGCGGTCGAGCAGTTCGAGGGTCGAGGATTGCGCCGCGCCGTTGATTTTTTCCAGTTTGCGATTCAGCGCGTCCTGCTGTTCCGGCGATACCGTGCCGTTGAGGGCAGCGCGCAACTCCGGGTCCAGCGCCAGCACGGCAGGCAGGGCGCGGTAGCGGTCGATCAGGGTATGCAGGGAATTGGCGTACAGCGCCAGTTGCTGATTGGCGCGCGCGGCGTCTTCGACCAATGCCTGGCGCTCGGCGTGACGCATGGCGAAACCCGCCGCCAGCACGGCGCCGGCGATGATCAGCAAGGTGTACAGCGTCAGGCGTAACGCGCGTGAACGAGCAAACATGGTGTCTGAAACAATCAGCAGTAGGGGCGCGCACCATAACATGGAGTTGCGCCGAAAATTCAGGGCCCGGCGTTGCGGCGCAGGGCCTCAGGCGGCTCTTTTTTCGATGAGGTACCGAGAGACTCTTCCGGCCAGGTTTCTGGCCTGCTTGATCCCGCTTCGGGCGACTTTGAAGTCTTGATCAAGGCTCGACCTGTCGAGGGCACCCGAGTTGACCGGCATATTGAGGGCGCCGATCAGCCGGTCATCGCTGACCGACGCGCCTGCCAGTGTTTCAAGGGCTTGGTTGACCTGCATTTCTACGTCATTGAGATAGGTGTCCAGCGCATCGAGATTGGACGTTATCCTGTCGAGATCGCCTTGACCAAGAGAATCATTGAGCGCTTCGGTCAATTGGGACGCCTGACGCGCGATGGCCAGGGTTTGTTTGAGGTAAGGCACCTTGAGGTGTTTGCCAATGACGCGGGCGGTGGTTTCGATGGCGGTTTTTGTCAGGCCTGCCGAATTTTCCGGGCTGAAGCTTTGTGCCACCGCTTTAACGCTGAATGGCTCGGCGCGGGATTTGCTTTTCAGGTTTTTCACCGATATCGCTGACGGATCCGGGGTGATGGTGTAACCCAGTCCTGTTTCCTCGCCGAGTTTGTCCATGAGTTTGGCGGCCGCTTCAGCGGCAAAAATTCCTCCGACAGCCGCTGTTACGGGGACCACAACAGGTGCCGCCGGCCCCGTCAGGCTGCCGACGCCTGTACCCACTGCGGCGCCAGCCGCCCCCGCATGAAACGTGACGGCGAACGAAGCCACGCTAAAGAGCAATTTCTTGCCCGCCGTTTTGTAAATGTCACGGGTTCGAGTGAGGTTGTAGAGTTGATAATTGAGCTTCTTCAGTTCGCTGTTGACGGTCGATAGCGTGTTTGACGCGTCGATGATCTGTTGTTTTGCAGCGTCCTCCTTTTTCGTGCCGCTGCTGTCGACATAGCGCATCGGGTTGTTCGTCACAAACGCATAGAGATTCAACCCGTCCACATCCCATTCCGGATCGGCACTCACCCAACGTTGCAACCACGGCGCGTAGTAACGAGCTCCGTAGTAATAAAGCCCGCATTCATCCATTTCCTTGCCCGAATAACGGATGGTTTTGTAGTTGACCTCCAATGCAGATACCGCCGTCAACCAGGCCGTACCGCCATACGGGTAATAGCCTTCGTGGCTGATCAGTCGGGCGTTTTGATCCAGTTCCATGAGGCTGGAACCCAGGTGGTCGTCGAGGCTGTAGCGCAGTTGATCCTGGTCGACACCGTCGGGTTTCTTGCTGACCCAATGCAGGCAACGCACGCTGCCCCGACCGCCCGGCAAGGTGATGACGTGCAGCTCTTCGCCGTTGTCGCGGGTGCGGATTTCCAGCCCCGGCAGGTAAATGACCTGCTGGAAGTGGGTGGTCGATGACGTGTGGGTTTCGTGGCGCTTGAACACGCGCGCGCCCTGGCTGTAGCGAAAGAGTTCTTCATCGTTGGGCCCGTCGTAACGTTCAACCAGCGTCGCTGCGGCCAATTGATCGCGGTTGTTCCAGTGCAGGGGCCTTCCAGGGGACGAGGCCCGGAGGTTGCCATGGTGGTCCAACAAGGTGTCGAAATCAGGGACGGGATCTCCTTCTTTCCAGCGCACGCCACGGTTGCTGTTGGGGGCGATGAACATCCGGTGGGTGTAGCCGCCCAACGCACGCTCATGGACCAACTTGATCAGGTTACCGCCACGATCGTACGTGTAGTTCTGTGTGTAGTTGAGGTGGTTGTCGGGATCGCTCGGCAAAGGCTGACCCGGCAGATCAGAATGGGGTGCGGCGTCATGGCCGGTGGCGCTGGCCAGTTGATACAGCGAGTCATAGGTAAAAGCTCGATGACCATCGATGAGCTGGTTTTTGAAGTACACCGGTTTAAACGCGAGATCGTCGATGCGTAACAGGTTGCCGACCCGGTCATAACCGTACTGAAAGTGTTGGAGCAGGTTCTGGCCGGGCACACCGGCGGTCAGGGTATCGAGACGATCATCGGCCTCATCGTACGTCCAGGTGCTGACCACATTGTTGCCGGCCTGTTGCTCGATGATCTGACTGGCGGCGTTATATCGGGCGTTGGCCAGAACGGGCTGCCAGGTTCCTGTGGATTTGAGTTTCAGGTGAACTTGTTTCAATTGCCCCGTGAGGTCGTAATGCATCTGTTGCTGATGATCACCGGCATCGGTCTGGGTCAGCACCAAACCGAGCGGACTGAAAGTCTGATGACGGGTAAAAGTGCCGATATCGCTGAGCGTTCGGCTGTCGCGCAATGTCTGGTCGTGCAGGCTGATACTGTTGAACTCCAGCACGCCTGAGGGATCGACTTGCCTGATCAGTCGGCCGCGCAGGTTGTGCTCGGCGTCGGCCGAGGCATCGGCATAGGTGAAGGTTTCGACGGTCCCTTGAACGCTCTCTTCTGCGCCCACAATGCGCAACTGGTTGTCATAGGTGGTGCACCAGTGGCTGCCTCGCTCATCCCAGCGCTGAAGAATCTCTCCGTCCACCCCGGCCAGGCTCAGGCGCCAGCCTACATCGACGCTGACGACCTTGACCGGCTCGCCGGGGAGGCGGTAAACGGTGGTCAGGTTGGGCACCTTTTCGAACAGTCGCGGGTCCCACTGCGCTACCAAATGACCGAGTCCGTCAAAGTGCTGGCGGGTAATCAGCGCCTCCAGCAGGCCGTTCTGGCGCAGGTAGGCCACTTGGCGAACGGGCAACCCGCGCGGCTCATGGGCAATGACTACGGGGGTACGATAGTCCGGGTTCGTGTTCATTTTTCAGGCTCGCCGTTGCGCCGGTTCATGCGGCTGACTCGGAGACGGTTCTATGCAACTGCTGTCTCGGTTTTCTGGGTTTTGGAACGGGTCTCTCCATCGTATTGACGACCTGGCTCAGTTCCGCCAGCCGCTGATTGGCACCGTCAGCTTCGCTGGATTGCTCAACGACGGCCTTCGCCATTTCCAGCGTTTGACTGATTGCCTCAAATGGCTCCATGCCGGAGTTGAGCAGCTTCATGGCCTGGCGTTGAGCTTCGGAGCTGAGTTCACCCAGTTGTTTGTAGAACATGTCTTGAATTGGCTGCGGGTAGCTCGTGATGCTGTCCGCTAGCTGTTTGATTTTGTCGATGGCCTCCCGGCCGCTACTGACAATACTTTGTGCTCCCTCAATGACTTTGTTCGAGGTATCGACAGCCGTGCCCAAGCCATTTTTGATTTCTTGGGTATGTAGCGTTTGCGCCAGCTGCAATCCTTTCTTGAAAAAGTAATACCGCAGTAACGGCATGGCGATGGCGCCGGCCACCATGCCGACCGCTGCGCCAATGCCGGTGCCGATACCGGGTACAACGCTGCCGAGTGCCGAGGCCACGGTGGTACCGGCAATCGCGCCTTTCAAGATTGATTTGACGCCATGTTTGGACCGAAGGAATTTACCCAGCGTCATGCTCTGACGAACCTCGGCAATGTCGGCGCCTTCGGGAATAAGGCCGTCGAATTCAGTGGCGAGGATGTGTATCTGATCGGCGGCGTTCTTGGCTTTACCGAGTACACCTACGAAATCCCGCCCCAGTTCAAATACGGCTTTGAATGTGCCTGATCTGTCGACGTACAGAAGCGGGTTGTTGCCGACCATCGCATACAGATTCAACCCATCCACATCCCCCGCCGGGTCGGCACTGACCCAGCGCTGCAACCACGGTGCGTAATACCGGGCGCCGTAGTAATACAGCCCACTGTCATCCATTTCCTTGCCCGAGTAACGGATGGTCTTGTAGTCGACGTCGACTTGATTTCCAGCCGCCAGCCAGGCCGTGATGCCGAACGGGTAATAACCTTCGTGGCTGATCACTTGCCCTTGTCGGTCGAGTTCCATGGCACAGGAGCCCAAATGGTCTTCCAGGCTGTAGCGCAACTGATCGGCCTCGATCCCGCCGGGTTTGCCGCTGACCCAGTGCAGGCAACGCACGCTGCCGTGCCCGCCGGGCAGGGTGATCACATGCAGCTCTTCGCCATTGTCGCGGGTGCGGATTTCCAGCCCCGGCAGGTAGACCACCTGGTGAAAATGGGTGAGCGAGGAGGTGTGGGTTTCATGCCGCTTGAACACGCGCACGCCCTGGCTGTAGCGGTAGAGTTCCTGGTCGTCGGGGTCATTGTCGCGTTTGACCCGCGTGACGGATGCCAGCTCATCGAGGCTGTTCCACTGCAAGGTGTTGCCCGGTTGTAATTGCTGAAGATTGCCGTGATGGTCGAACAGTTCGGTAAAGACCGGTGCAGGATCACTCTCTTTCCAGCGCACGCCACGGTTGCTGCCAGGGTCGATGAACATCTCGCGGGTATGCGCGGCGCCATCACGGACATGACGCAAGGTGATCAGGTTGCCGCCGTGATCGTACTCATAGTCTTGCCGGTAGTTGAGCCGATTGCTCGGGTGGCCGGGCAGCGGCCGACCCGGAATATCCGACGGTGGGGCATCGTCGTAACCACTGGCACGGGTCAGCCGGTACAGCGAGTCATAGGTGAAGTCGCGGTGGCCGTCGACCCGCTGATTGGCGAAGTGGATCGGCTGGAACAGGCGGTCTTCGATACGGGTGATGTTGCCGACGCGGTCGTAGAAATAGTCGAGGTGTTGCAGCGCCGGCTCGGCGTTTTTTTGGCTGCGTTGGCTGGTCAGGCGCCCATCGGCCGGGTCGTAGGTCCAGGTGCTGAGCACATTGTTGCCGGCGCTTTGTTCAATGATCAGGCCGGCGGCGTCGTACTGCGCCTCTTTCAAAATCGCCTGCCAGGTCGGGCTGCCTTTTAGCCGCAGCTCAACCTGTTGGAGCTGGCCGCCGACGTCGTACTGCAACTGTTGCTGATGATCTCCGGCGTCGGTCTGGCTCAGTACCACGCCGAGCGAACTGAACGTGCGGCTGCTGCGGTAGGGCGTACCTTCGATCAGGATTCGCGTTTCACTCAGCGGCTGTCCCAGCAGGCTATAGCTGTCGACACTCAAGGTGCCGGAGCGGTCGAGCTGTTCGGTCAGCTGGCAACGCAGGTTGAAATCAGGATCAGCCGAGGCATCGGCATAAGCAAAGGTTTCGACGTTGGGCTGGGCGTTCTCTTCAATCGCGACCGGACGCAACAAGGGGTCGTAGCGGGTGCGCCAATGACTGCCGCGCTGGTCCCAACGTTGAAGCGTTTCACCGCCCACGCCGACCAGGCTCAAGCGCCAGCCGGCATCGACGCTATCGACCTTGAGCGGTTCGCCAGAGAGGCGGTAGACGGTGGACAGGTTGGGGTCGACACCGAACAACCGCGGGTCCCATTGCGCGACCCGTCGCCCGGCGGCGTCATGCCGCTGTCGGGTAATCAGGGTGTCCAGTGGCCCGCCGACGAGGTTGCGCAAGTACGCGACCTGACGGATCGGTAAACCCCGACTATCAATGACTGTCAGGTTCGGGGTGTGCCAATGAACCGAGAGAGTCACTGTTTGCCTGCCTTCAGCCCGGTATCAGGCTGCGCAACGTAGGTGTCGTTGAAATCCAGACTGGTTTTGTACCAAGGGTGGATGATTTCAAGTGCGACATCCTTTTTGGCGTTGATGACTTTGTTCAGGCGCCCCAGCACGTCGTAAAACTTCTGATCGTGATGGCCGAACTCACGCAAGTATTGGTCATTGATGTAGCAGTGCACATTGGCGAAGTACGGGCGAAACACGCGAACCGGCAATCCCTTGTTGTTGTATTCCACCCGTTCGCTGACGCGCCAGCGCGGGTTGGCGGGGGCGACCTTGGGCTTGCCGTCTTCAATCACCAGCTCACCGTTTTCCACCACGAAAGCCGGGCCGGGTTCGACCAGTTGTTTGATCTGCAATGGTCGGCCGAAACCATCCACGAAGGCTTTGACGATCTGGATTTGCTGAAGCACATCGTCAAAGTAGCGGTCGGCGGTGAGGACGACACTGTGCACGGGTTCGCGGGGAGCACTGTGGATCAAGGCAAGCAGTGCTTGTTCAGCCACGGTCAGGAACATGAGCCGAGACAGGCGACGCCGGGCGCTGGCGCGAATATGCAGGCTGGGTAGCACATCACCTTGCTCGATCCAGGCGGTCAGCCAGTCGGGTGTCTGCCTGACGGAGTCGGGGAGTTCGCCCATCCAGCTGAACAGGTCCTTTCGCAATACGCTCGCCGCGTTTTGCAGGGCGCCTTTCGGGTCTTCGATGGCAGGGCCCGGGCGAGGGTCGAGGGGGCGCACGTGCTCAGCGATAGGCCGAAAACCTGCGGGCTTGCCGTCTTCGGTGCCATGGAAACTGATGGCGAGCGGTTGGCCGGACGGTTCGTAAAGGGCTTCCTCGACATTTTCATTGGCATCGATACTGCGCATGAGTTGCAGCGCGTGATAGTCATATTCAAAACGTGCTTCACAACCGTCTGGCTGCCTGACGCTTTCCAGGAACAGGCGGTAGGCGTCGTAACGGGCTGTCGTGATGCCGTGACTCGGCGTTTCGTTGTACTCAAGCACCTTATAAAAGTTCTCGGGAACGTCGTACCTGGCGAAACCGTACCGGGATGACCACAAATTGCGTGCCTTGTCTTCCTCTTCGTCGGCGACTGGGTCCACACCCAGAATCAGGGGCATGTGCGAGTACCCGATCTTTTCCAGTTCGTCCCGGATAACCAGTGACGGCACGGTGTCGTAGGCGTCCAGCGCGGTCTTGTCCAGTTGGGCAATTTCCAGCGGCGCCCGCAGTGCCTCGAATTCCGCCTTGCCATCGGCCAGTGGGGTCTGATCGTCTGTCTTGAGGTAGCGATAGACGGATTGGGTGGTCAACAGTCGCTGAGCGACCCATTGGGGTGACGCGTACAGTTTGAGCAGCCCCTCAAAGGATATGCCTTCGGGGTTCAGCCCTTCGGGTGCAGACCCCTTGGGCAATATCAATGCATTGCCGCGTTGCTGCCAGGGCAGACCCAGTCGCCAGCCTTGCAAGTCCTGCTTCAAGTGAATGAACCGGGCGCGGGTTTCGTTCAGGTAATAAGACTGTTGTGCCGGGTCATGGGCATCAAGCCACCATTTCTTTTCATCGGCGTCGTCAAAGGGCGGTTCATCGCTCTCGGTTCGGCGTCGTGCATAGCTGACCGTGATGGCATGCACAGGCAGGCCGAACTCGTCATGGGCCAAGGTGATTTCATGTCGGCACAGTGGGTCGTTGACGAAGCGTTCGTACTGGTAGCTGATCCTCTCCAGTGGCAAGAGCAGCATGATCGGGTAAGCGTCATGCTCTCCCTTTTTGCGCAGTTCGCGGACCTTGTAACGACTTTCCTCCACCGTGAAAGGCACCTCCGTGGCCGGATCGTCGTCGGCGGCGCAGGTTTCCACCCGCAGCACCGAACCTGCCAGGGCGTGTGCTATTGCTTGAGCGGTGGCCTCGTCGGCGGGCGGGACGGGATCATCAAAATCATCGTTGGGGTGATACTGGCAAAACAACGCGGGTTTTAAGGCAAGGGCCTCGGGATCACGGTTGAAGTAGCCATCGCGTGGCAGGTCGACCAGCCGTCCGGTATGAAACCAGGTGCGGATCAGTGAGGAGGCGGTAAAGCCGTTGTCGCCTTCGCGTGTGCCTGTTTCGCTGTCGGTCTGGCACAGCAGGCCGAAGCCGCGGAACTCCCGGTTCCGGCCATCGTAGTAACCCTGTTGGTACTGGAAAAACTGGTTCAGGCAGTTGCCGGTAATTTCGTCGAGCTGGCGTTGTTGCTTGACCACGGTCACCGGGAACGGCAAGCAGGAAATCGGCAAACGTTTAAGCGTGAGTATCCGGCCCTTTTCATCGAGCCATTCCTGTGCGGAACTGCGATAAACCACTCCTGTGCTGCAACCCATGTTGTTATTACTGGCGACCAGCATGTAAGGCTTGGCGCTGACGAAATCGTAGCGCCAGTGCCGTGGCGACATGTGCGGCACCGTCAGGATCAGGCTCGCGCAACCCAGGCCTTGCAGGTCGGCGAGGGTGACCTGGCACAGGTTGTCGTAACGGATGTTGTCGGGCCAAGGGACGGTGACGGGGATTTGCTCCAGACCATTGCCGCCGTGATTCAAATAGATCTCGAAACAGTCGGACTTCAGGTAAATCAGCGCCGGTGCACCGGAGCCATCCAGATCGGCGATCCGCACGCGCGCCGAGTCGAACGTCGCGTAATCGAAGGGCAGGGCGCTCATGACAAAGCCCTTGCCGAACCGACCATGCCCCAGGTTCGGCCAGCATTTTATTTCGTCGTGCCGGATGCGACACAGCTCGCTCATGTCGCTGCCCAGCAGGTTGCCCAGCATCACCAGCTCGCTGCGCGAATGGCTGAATAGCGGCAGGCTATCGCTGTCCGGTTTACGCGGGACGTCCAGGCCTTGGCCGAAACCGTCCTCACGACGGTTCGGGTACAGGCGCACGCTCCGCGGGCCGATCAGCGCCATCGAGCTAAGACCATTGCCCATAAAGTCGCCGGACTGTGAAAACGTGTGGAAAAACTCCACCGGGAACGCCGTAAAGGGAATGAACCCTGACCAACTGCGATCCGGATTGAGGGTGTGGAAACCGCATGTGCCGGGTGAGGCGAGGATCCAGTCCAGGCGGCCGTCACCGGTCAGACCGGTCAGCGCCTGATAGGCGGGTTGATTGCGATCAGCCACCGGGATCTGCTGCAGCTGCGTCCATGGGCCGTAATGGATGTCATCGCCCCCCGTCATTGCGCGCAAGGGCTCGCGGTAGTACCAGCTCTGGTCGTAACGACAGAGAAAACCGGGCACGCCTTCACCGAACAGATCGACACATTGATGATGCGCACTGTCCTCGATGCCTGGCATGTTTTCGAACGGCAAGAACGGGCTCGACTGGGTATTGAGTTCGAAACCTGAATAGTCGAACTCCACCGGCGGCATGTTTTCCACGGCACCGCTGGCGTCGTACGCCTGATAGTGCGCCGCCACCAGTAGGGTGTAATCCAGCGAAGTTGTTTGGTACTGCAGCAGCAATCGCCGCACGAGCACCGGTTTTGCGCCCAGCTCCTGCGGGAAGTGATGAAACATCAGAACCTGATGACACAGGCGTCGGGTGCTCAGTTCGAAACCGTAGGTGTAGCTGTGGATGGGATCGCTGCGCAGCTGCCACTCGCCGAAACCCTCGCCGGGCGCATCGAATGGCGGCCCGTAGAGCGGTTTCTGTTGCAGGTCGAGCGTGCGCTCGCCGTAATCGAACACCAGATGGAAATGCCAGTCCAGGTTCGCCGGGTTTTCCACCGTCCAGGCGTACAAGTCATTGCTGGCCAAGGCATTGCCGTAACACACCCGGTGCAGGTAGCGCTGGGCACGATAGTCGTGCGAATCATCGGGACTATGGGGCTGATCATCGGGCTTGTAGTCGAAACAGATATGTTCGCCATGGGGGTTCATGCTTTCGAGCAGTAACCACACACCGATACGCGGTGAAGCGTCAGGGTTGGCCGGGTCAACAGGTTCGGCGCGACGCGAAGCGTCGGTCTTGCCATAGACATGCAGGCTGCCATTTGCTCCGTGTACCAGCCAGAAGGGTGATTTTCCCTGCGGTTGCCAAAGCTCGATCAAATCGAATGAACGCTCGACCCTCGGCCAGTAGCGCACTACGCGGTGCTCACCCACATCGAGCTCGCGATAACGCGTTTCGAGTCTGGATTTTGGCCGGCCCTCATCATCCAGCTCGGGCATCAGCTCCTCGCCGCCGGGGCCGACCATGATGTCGACGTCGAGGTAATCGGGCACCCCCTTACTAGTCCGGCGAGTGATTGCATTGATGCCCAGATGCCAGCCAATGCCAAACGGCCCGTTACCGCCCTGGCTGTCATAGCTCAGCACCATCGCGGGATCGAACCCGCGCCCTGCTGAAAGGGGCAGCTGCAATTCGAATGAGGCTCTGCCCGTCACGCCGACGGATCCCCAGCTTTTGCCGATGGTGGCGATCGACGCACTTTTGGCGATGGAGGGTTCAGTGATACTCAGAGACGCTCGGTCTTCCATGGGGCTGATCCTGTTTTTGGCCTGGCGCTCGCCCGTGGCTACGGTGTCGCTTGATGGATCAGACGCTAACAAGATGGGAGCCGTGCGTAACCTGTCAGATCTGACAGGTCAGCGAGGAATTTTTAGATCGAATGGTTTTATTGGTTTTGGTTTTAATGCTGTCGGCGTTAATTGTGAGCAAAAAAACGGCCGGGTCGTCTTTTCAGACAACCCGGCCGCTGTTTAGTCCGCTAAGTGCTTACTGCACTTCTACGGCCAGGCTGTCACTGATCTTCTTCTGCCAGATGGCCGGACCGGTGATGTGAACCGACTCGCCCTTGCTGTCGACTGCCACAGTCACTGGCATGTCTTTGACGTCGAACTCGTAGATCGCTTCCATGCCCAGTTCGGCAAAAGCCACCACGCGGGACTTCTTGATGGCTTGCGCCACCAGGTAAGCCGCGCCGCCGACTGCCATCAGGTAAACGGCCTTGTGGTCCTTGATCGCTTCGATTGCGGTCGGGCCGCGCTCGGATTTGCCGATCATGCCCAGCAGGCCGGTTTGCTCGAGGATCTGACGGGTGAACTTGTCCATCCGCGTTGCGGTGGTCGGACCGGCAGGGCCCACTACTTCTTCGCGCACCGGATCAACCGGGCCGACGTAGTAGATGAAGCGACCCTTGAGGTCCACTGGCAGGGTTTCACCCTTGTTCAGCATCTCGACCATGCGCTTGTGCGCGGCATCGCGGCCGGTGAGCATCTTGCCGTTGAGCAGGACGGTTTCGCCCGGCTTCCAGCTCTGCACTTCTTCCGGGGTCAGGGTGTCGAGGTTGACACGACGGGCCGACGGGCCGGCTTCCCAGACGATTTCCGGGTAAGCGTCCAGCGGTGGCGCTTCCAGGGATGCCGGGCCGGAACCGTCAAGCACGAAGTGGGCGTGACGGGTGGCGGCGCAGTTCGGGATCATGCACACCGGCAACGAAGCGGCGTGGGTCGGGTAATCCATGATCTTCACGTCGAGCACGGTGGTCAGGCCACCCAGGCCCTGGGCGCCGATGCCCAGTTGGTTGACCTTCTCGAACAGCTCCAGACGCATTTCTTCAATGCGGTTCTGTGGGCCGCGAGCCTTGAGCTCGTGAATGTCGATGGATTCCATCAACACTTCCTTGGCCATGACCGCGGCTTTCTCGGCGGTGCCGCCGATGCCGATGCCGAGCATGCCCGGTGGGCACCAGCCGGCGCCCATGGTTGGAACGGTCTTGAGCACCCAGTCGACGATCGAGTCGGACGGGTTGAGCATCGCCATTTTCGACTTGTTCTCGGAACCGCCGCCCTTGGCTGCCACGTCCACTTCCACGGTGTTACCCGGAACGATGGAGTAGTGGATAACGGCCGGGGTGTTGTCCTTGGTGTTTTTACGAGCGCCCGCCGGGTCGGCGAGGATCGAGGCACGCAGGACGTTTTCCGGCAGGTTGTAAGCCCGGCGCACGCCTTCGTTGATCATGTCGTCCAGGCCCATGGTGGCGCCATCCCAGCGCACGTCCATGCCCACACGGACAAACACGGTGACGATACCGGTGTCCTGGCAGATCGGGCGGTGGCCGGTGGCACACATGCGCGAGTTGATCAGGATTTGCGCAATCGAATCGCGCGCGGCCGGCGACTCTTCACGCAGGTACGCTTCGTGCATCGCCTGAATGAAGTCAACGGGGTGGTAATAAGAAATGAACTGCAGGGCGTCGGCAACGCTCTGAATCAGGTCGTCTTGCTTGATCACGGTCATGAGTCGCGCTCCTCTAAAAGACGGGAACATTCAATAAGGTGCTTGCAGCTTGGGTGCATCGGTCGGTTGCAAGCACCTTTCAAGGCACGCCGGGGCTGCTGGCGCGACGCTAAAAAGGCGCGGCAGTATAGCGCGCCTCGGTGGCGGGCACACCCGCCGGTAGTCAATCGTTGGTCGCATAACCCCGCGACCCTTGTAGCAGCTGGCGAAGCCTGCGTTCGGCGGCGAAGCCGTCGTCAATTCAGGCACCTCGGTGTCAGGCAGGCCGTGGACGCAGGTTTGCGACGGCTTCGCCGCC
>NZ_AKJS01000081.1 GCF_000282215.1 Pseudomonas sp. GM21 | reverse complement strand
TCGTCGGAACGCCGCCCGGACCGGCTCGCTTCCACCTTGGAATGCGTACCCCTGTGGGAGCGAGCCTGCTCGCGATGGCGTCCGTGGGGACGCCATAATCCCGAGGATATCCCCGATCCCCCCATCTCCCTGTAAACTGCGCCTCTTTACCCGACGCACAGGGAGCTCAAATGTCCGGTTCGATCCTTTATATACACGGTTTCAACAGCGCGCCTGCGTCGAAAAAGGCCACGCAGTTGATGCAAGTGATGGAGCGCCTGGGTTTGAGCGATCAATTGCGTGTGCCAGCCTTGCATCACCACCCGCGCGAGGCCATCGCTCAGCTGGAGCAGGCTATTGTCGAGCTGCAACGGCCACTGCTGGTCGGCAGCTCCCTCGGCGGCTACTATGCGACTCACTTGGCCGAGCGCCATGGCCTCAAGGCTTTGCTGATCAACCCGGCCGTCAGTCCACACCGGATGTTCGACGGGTTCGTGGGAACGCAGAAAAACCTGTATACCGATGAGACTTGGGAATTGACCCACGACCACGTGACGGCCCTGGCCGAGCTGGAAGTGCCGGCGCCCCAGGACCCGCAGCGGTATCAGGTGTGGTTGCAGACCGGTGATGAAACGCTGGACTATCGCCTCGCCCAGCAGTACTACCGGGCCTGTGCCTTGCGTATCCAGGCCGGTGGCGACCATAGTTTCCAGGGTTTTGCCGCGCAATTGCCGGCCATGCTGAGTTTTGCCGGTATCGGCGCAGATTTGTATCAGGCGATCGATTTCACAGCACTGTGAACCGTCGCCTCTATTTCACGAACATTTGACGACGAGACCCCATGGCCACTCCCAGCGCTAGCTCTTATAACGCAGACGCCATCGAAGTCCTCTCGGGCCTCGACCCGGTGCGTAAACGCCCCGGCATGTACACCGACACCAGTCGGCCGAACCACCTCGCCCAGGAAGTCATCGACAACAGCGTCGACGAAGCCTTGGCCGGGCATGCGACATCGGTGCAGGTTATCCTGCACGCCGACCACTCCCTGGAAGTCAGCGATGACGGCCGTGGCATGCCCGTGGACATTCACCCGGAAGAGGGTGTTTCCGGGGTCGAGCTGATCCTCACCAAGCTTCATGCGGGTGGCAAGTTTTCCAACAAGAACTACCAGTTCTCCGGCGGTCTGCACGGGGTGGGTATTTCGGTGGTCAACGCCTTGTCGACCGAAGTCCGGGTGCGCGTCAAGCGTGACGGCAACGAATACCAGATGACCTTTGCCGACGGTTTCAAGAAAACCGAGCTGGAAGTGATCGGCACGGTCGGTAAACGCAACACCGGCACCAGCGTGTTCTTCGCCCCGGACCCGAAGTACTTCGATTCACCGAAATTCTCCATCAGCCGCCTCAAGCACGTGCTCAAGGCCAAGGCTGTGCTGTGTCCGGGGCTGCTGGTCAGTTTTGAAGACAAGGCCACCGGTGAAAAAGTCGAATGGCATTACGAAGATGGCCTGCGCTCCTACCTGGTAGACGCTGTCAGCGAATTCGAGCGCCTGCCGGACGAGCCGTTCTGCGGCAGCCTGGCCGGTAATAAAGAAGCGGTCGACTGGGCGCTCTTGTGGCTTCCGGAAGGTGGCGACGCGGTGCAGGAAAGCTACGTCAACCTGATCCCGACGGCCCAGGGCGGTACTCACGTCAACGGTTTGCGTCAGGGCTTGCTCGATGCCATGCGCGAGTTCTGCGAATTCCGCAGCCTGTTGCCGCGCGGGGTAAAGCTGGCGCCGGAAGACGTTTGGGAACGCATTGCCTTCGTGCTGTCGATGAAGATGCAGGAGCCGCAATTCTCCGGTCAGACCAAAGAACGTCTGTCGTCCCGTGAAGCGGCGGCTTTTGTTTCCGGTGTGGTCAAGGACGCTTTCAGTCTGTGGCTCAACGCCCACCCGGAAACCGGCATGCTGCTGGCGGAGTTGGCGATCAACAACGCCGGCCGTCGCCTCAAGGCGAGCAAGAAGGTCGAGCGCAAGCGCATCACCGCAGGGCCGGCGCTGCCGGGCAAGCTCGCTGACTGCGCCGGGCAGGACCCGATGCGCTCCGAGCTGTTTCTGGTGGAAGGTGATTCCGCCGGTGGCTCCGCCAAGCAAGCGCGGGACAAGGAGTTTCAAGCCATCCTGCCATTGCGCGGCAAGATTCTGAACACGTGGGAAGTCGACGGTAGCGAAGTGCTGGCCAGCCAGGAAGTGCACAACATCGCCGTGGCCATTGGTGTCGATCCGGGCGCCGCAGACATGAGCCAGCTACGTTACGGCAAGATCTGCATCCTCGCCGACGCCGACTCCGACGGCCTGCACATCGCCACACTGTTGTGCGCGTTGTTCGTTCAGCATTTCCGCCCGTTGGTGGATGCCGGGCACGTCTATGTCGCCATGCCGCCGCTGTACCGCATCGACTTGGGCAAAGAGATTTACTACGCCCTCGACGAAGCCGAGCGCGACGGCATCCTGGATCGTCTGGTCGCCGAGAAAAAACGCGGCAAGCCGCAGGTCACCCGATTCAAAGGCCTGGGTGAAATGAACCCGCCGCAGCTGCGCGAAACCACCATGGATCCGAACACCCGGCGTCTGGTGCAGTTGACCCTGGACGATTTCGAAGCGACGTCGGAAATGATGGACATGCTGCTGGCGAAGAAACGCGCCGGCGACCGCAAATCCTGGCTGGAATCCAAGGGCAACCTGGCCGAGGTTCTTGGTTGATGCGGCGTGGCTTTGCCCTGGCGTGTGCGTTACTTCTGACCCCGGTTTTGGCATTTGCTGAAGCGGCACCCGAATTGCGCGTGGTCGCCGAGCATCCCGTTGACGGCATGCATGGCGGCAACCTGTCGGGGCTTGCGCAATGCGGCGAGGACCTGTGGACGGTGTCCGATCGCGACGACGATCAGATCTATCGTCTCGATACCCGCGATACGGTCTGGCAGGCTGAAGCCGTGGGCATCGGTGTGCCTCCGGTGCCGGGCAGCGGTTTGCCCTGGGGTTTGCGCTCGCGCGCCTGGCTGGCGTCGTTCGTGCGTGGCGGTGATCTGGATTTCGAAGCCATTACCTGCGACAGCGCCGGCAATCGCTACATTGTCAGTGAAGCCCATGCGGCCGTCCTGCAAGTACCGCTGACAGGGCCGGCGACCTGGTTGAAAATCTCGCCGCTGCTGGTTCGCGAAGCGCGGGCCAGTGGCTTGCTGTTGCAATTCAATGCGCTGTTTGAAGGCTTGGCGATAAACCCGGCGGGAGATCAGATGTGGTTCTCTGCCGAACGTCAAAGCCGCGGATTGTTAACGATCAAGCGCAAACAGACCGTTTGGGACTGCGAGGATGGCTGTGTGCTGCTGAGCGAAGCGGGCATGGAAATGCAGCCGCCGCAATTTCCCAAGGCCAAACCGGCGCCCCGGGATTTTTCCGATGTGTCGTTGTTCAACGGCAAACTGTTCACCCTTGAGCGCAATGCGTACCAGATTTGTCGACGCGACACGCAGACGGCCAAAGTCGAGCGCTGCTGGTCGTATGCGGCCGAGCTTTTGCAGGAAAACCGTCGTTATCCACAGAACTACGGGCTGGAAGAAGCATTGCTCGTGGACGCTGACGGCGCGTGGATTGGTGTGGATAACAACAACGGTGCCCGTGTCGATGGTGAAAGTCGCCCGGTGGTGTATCGTTTTGCCGCGCCTGAAGGTGGCTGGAGCGCCAAGCCGTGAGCCAGCAAACGGCGGGCAAACGCGCCGGCCGGGTCATGCTGGTGTTGGCCTGGTGCGCTGCGCTGTTTTTGGCAACTCGGTTTTTCGGGCAATGGGAGGAGCGCCAGCAAAACCCCAATGTCGTCGTCACCTCGGAGCAGGGCGAAGGGTTTATCGAAGTGAAACTGGTCAGCAACCGCCAGGGGCATTTTGTCGCCAGCGGTGCCATCAATGGTCACCCGGTGGATTTCATGCTCGATACCGGAGCGACGGATGTGTCAATTCCGGCCAGTGTGGCCGAGGGATTGAAACTGGAACAAGGCATCGGGGTGACCCTGAGCACGGCCAATGGTCTGAGCGAGGGCTATCGAACCCGCATCGACCGGCTGCAACTGGGCGACATTGTGTTGCGTGATGTTCGCGCGCTGGTTGCCCCAGGCCTGGAAGGCAAACAGGTGCTGCTCGGCATGAGCGCACTGAACAAACTTGAATTTACCCAGCGCGGTGGCACCATGCTGCTGCGCCAGACAACGAACCGATGAGGCCCGCATGAGCGACTCCCTTGATCTCAGCCTGGACGGTGTAGAACGCCGGTCACTGGCTGACTTCACCGAAAATGCCTACCTCAACTATTCCATGTACGTGATCATGGACCGTGCCTTGCCGCATATCGGCGACGGCCTGAAGCCGGTACAGCGACGCATCATCTACGCGATGAGCGAGTTGGGGCTGGACGCCGACTCCAAGCACAAGAAATCGGCGCGTACCGTCGGTGACGTGCTCGGCAAGTTCCACCCGCACGGCGATTCGGCCTGCTACGAAGCCATGGTCCTGATGGCTCAGCCGTTCAGCTACCGATACACGCTGGTCGACGGTCAGGGTAACTGGGGTGCGCCGGATGATCCCAAGTCATTTGCCGCCATGCGTTACACCGAAGCGCGGCTGTCGCGTTATTCCGAAGTGCTGCTCAGCGAACTGGGCCAGGGCACCGCGGACTGGGGCCCGAACTTCGACGGCACCCTCGACGAACCGCTGGTATTACCGGCGCGCTTGCCGAACATCCTGCTCAATGGCACCACCGGCATCGCCGTGGGCATGGCCACCGACGTACCGCCACACAACCTGCGCGAAGTCGCGACGGCGTGCGTTCGATTGCTCGATGAACCCAAAGCCACGGTCGAACAGCTCTGTGAACACATCCAGGGCCCGGATTACCCGACCGAAGCGGAAATCATCACCCCGCGCGCCGACCTGCTGAAAATGTACGAAACCGGCAAGGGCTCGGTGCGCATGCGCGCCGTGTACCACATCGAAGACGGCGACATCATTGTCACCGCACTGCCGCACCAGGTGTCAGGTGCCAAGGTGCTGGAACAGATCGCAGCGATGATGCAGGCCAAGCCATCCAAGGCGCCGCAAATCGCTGACCTGCGCGATGAATCCGACCACGAAAACCCGTGCCGCATCGTGATCATCCCGGGTGCGCGCAAGAACTTTGACCACGATGCGCTGATGACGCACCTGTTCGCCAGCACCGAGCTGGAGTCGAGCTACCGGGTCAACATCAACATCATTGGCCTGGACGGCAAGCCGCAGCTGAAAAACCTGCGGGCGCTGCTGGTCGAGTGGCTGGAGTTCCGGGTGCAGACCGTGCGTCGGCGCCTGCAATTCCGCCTCGATAAGGTCGAACGTCGCCTGCACCTGTTGGACGGTTTGTTGATTGCCTACCTCAACCTGGATGAAGTGATTCACATCATCCGTACCGAGGAGCATCCAAAGGCTGCCCTGATCGCGCGTTTCGCCCTGAGCGAAATCCAGGCCGACTACATTCTCGACACCCGTTTGCGTCAATTGGCGCGGCTGGAAGAGATGAAGCTGCGTGCCGAGCAGGATGAGCTGCTCAAGGAACAAGCCAAGCTGCAAGCGTTGCTGGGCAGCGAAGCCAAGTTGAAAAAACTGGTCCGCACCGAATTGATCAAGGACGCCGAAACCTATGGCGACGACCGTCGTTCGCCAATTGTCGAGCGCGCCGAGGCCAAGGCCCTGACCGAGCACGATCTGCTGCCAAACGAGAAAGTGACGGTCGTTCTGTCGGAAAAAGGCTGGGTTCGCTCTGCCAAAGGGCACGAGATCGACGCCACCGGGCTTTCCTACAAGGCCGGGGACGGTTTCAAGGCCCTGGCGGCCGGTCGCTCCAACCAGTTTGCAGTCTTTATCGACTCCACTGGTCGCAGTTATTCGGTGGCAACGCACACGTTGCCATCGGCCCGTGGCCAGGGCGAGCCGTTGACCGGTCGTCTGACGCCACCGCCTGGCGCGAGTTTTGAATGCGTGCTGATGCCAGAAGACGATTCGCTGTATGTGATTGCGTCCGACGCCGGGTATGGTTTCGTGGTCAAAGGTGAAGATTTCCAGGCCAAGAACAAGGCTGGCAAGGCGCTGCTGAGCTTGCCGAGCAACTCGAAAGTCATTCTTCCGCGCCCGGTGGCTGATCGCGAGAGCAACTGGCTGGCCTCGGTCACGACCGAAGGTCGCCTGCTGATCTTCAAAATCAGCGACCTGCCACAATTAGGTAAGGGCAAAGGCAACAAGATCATCGGTATCACCGGTGAACGTGTGGCCAACCGCGAAGAATATGTCACGGACATCGCCGTACTGCCGGAGGGTGCCACCTTGGTGTTGCAGGCCGGTAAACGTACCTTGTCACTGAAAGCCGACGACCTCGAGCACTACAAAGGTGAGCGTGGACGTCGTGGTAACAAATTGCCACGTGGCTTTCAGCGGGTGGATGCGCTGCTCGTCGAAAACCTCAATTAAGCGTCCCAGGGGGCGTTTTCGACGGTTTCCCTCCTGCGGGGAACACAGTCGCTAATGCCCTCAAGAGCGTTCGATCTGCGATTTAACGCGTAGATCAATGCTTTGGCGCTGGAGTCGGAACGCATATTCACGGATGATAGGGCCTTTCAAGCGCCGGCGTGGCCGAGCGTTCTTCATATGTTTTGAGTATTTTCACTGTGGTTAGCCTTGTGGCAGCCACCTGGATGGGACGATGACTGCTCTGCGCCTTCCTTTTATTTTGATGCTCGCCAGCGTTTTAGGCCTGGCGGGTTGCAGCGTTCATCAACCGGTGTCGCTGTATCAGCTGGACAGCGGAAATCCGGTTCCACCCGCACAAAGCGGGGGTATGGCGGTATTGTTGGGCCCGGTAACGGTTGCCGATTACCTGCAACGCGAAACCCTGTTGCAGCGTCAGCCCGATGGAAGTCTGCAAGCTGCCACGGATGGTCGTTGGGCGGGCAGCCTGTCATCCGACATTGATCAGCTGTTGCTGCGTCAGGTAGCGGGTCGTCTGGACAGCCAGCGCGTGGTGCTGGCGCCTGCCACAGCGGGCTTTACCCCGGATGTTCAGGTTCTGCTGACGATTACCCGGCTGGACTCGGGTGTGTCGCAACCGGCAATCCTTGATGCGCAATGGCGATTGATCGACCGTCGCGGAAAAGTTCGCGATAACCGCATCATTCACCTGCAAGAAGATCACGCAGGCGGCACAGCGGCGCAGGTTCAGGCGCAAGGGGTGTTGTTGCAGCGTCTGGCGGAGCAGTTGTCGGTGGCGCTCAAGCCATTGGCCAACCAGCCAGCGATTGCCGATGCACCGCGTAAATCGACGCCCAAACCTGTCGCTCCGGCAGCTGAGCAAGAGAAACAGCCGAAGATCCCGATGGCTTCGCCGATCCGGACCGATATGGAAGTGTTCAGGTTCTAAATCAGGAATGATTCAACACGAAGCCTGCAGTGATGCGGGCTTTGTTGTTTCTGCGGGGGCTTGTAGCAGCTGTCGAGCCTGCGAGGCTGCGTTCGAGGAGGAAGTCCTCGCAAGTTCTATAAGTGCGGTCTGTCTGAATGCACCCATTGCCCTTTACGACTGCTGCGCAGTCGAACGCAGCCTCGCAGGCTCGGCAGCTGCTACATAGAACCAACAAAAAACCCGCAGATGATCACTCATCTGCGGGTTTCTTTTATATCGGGGCTAGTGCTTACGCCCGACGCTCATGCATCCGCGCCAATTGCCGTTCCAGCATCGATGGATAAGGCTCCATCAACCGCTCCACGCAGCAAGCACCCTCAGGGCTCGCAATCGGGCGAATCCGCGCACGCTGACGAATCAGCACGTCGTCACCGATCTTGCGCTCCACCAGCAGCAGGTTGCGGCTGTGTTGCGACAGGGCCAGTGCGTCCTGAGCGGGTTCGGTCAGCAGTAAATCGATCTGACTCATACCGAACAACTCTTCACCCAGCGTCAGACCCAACTGCAATTGCAGGGTGATGCCGCTGTCTGCGACTTCGATCTGCAACTGATGGCCCAGGGCTCGCAACAACTCACCGCAGCAGATGGCGTTGGTCAGGTAGTCGTCGCCGCTGTCTTCGGTGTGGAACAGCATCAGTGTGCTGCCATCGTTCAGGGTATGCAGTTCGCTCTGGTAGAGCGAAGCGGCCTGATCGAGGCAGCCGCGATAGCGTTTCAGCAATTCTTCGAGGCGGGTGCGGGGCAGGCGACGCAGTTGGTCCTGAGCGCCCAGTTGCACGGCCAGGACGGCGCTGTGTTGTGGCGCGTTCGAAATCACCGGTTTTGCGGCGGGTTTCAGGGCGACGGCGATCGACTCGTCGCGCAGATCGGCAAAAGCGTCATCGTCATCATCATCTTCAACAGTGCTGACAATCTGTCGTGGCGCGGGTTTCAGGCTGGCGACCGGTTTGGTTTCATCGAAACTCGGGTCACGCAAGTTGCGTACTTCGAAGGTCGGCTCGTTGTCGTTCGCGTCTTCATCGCTGTCGTCGTATTCAGGCTCCGGCACTGGTTCCGGCTCGGCAGGCTCCGGTGCGAAATTGGCGTGCAACTGACGGGCAAGGTCGCCGATCTCGTCCTGACGGTCGGTGGCCGGAGTGTATTCGTCGATATTGCGCAGCCATACGCGCAATTGCAGCAGCGGCGTAGAGATGTGCCGACCCAGGCGCAGGCTCAGGGCCAGGGACAATGCCAACAGGATCGCACTCAAAATGCCCATGCTTTGCAGGCTGATGGTCATGGGCTGCTGGAATTGATCCATGTCCAGGCTGATGCGCAGTTGCCCTGCGGTCACGTCCTGGAACGTGATCTTGCTCTGGTACATGCCCTCGGCTTCGCCCAGCAGGCTGTGCTTGGGACGCTGACCGGCCTCGGCGAGGATGCGGTTATCCACGCTATAGATGGCGGCGTGGGCGACCAGCTTGTTTTTGGTCAGGTTGTTGAGCAGCACGTTGAGGCTGAGGATGTCGTTGGACACCAACAGCTCCGTAGCGGAGGTGGCGGTCTGCGTGGTCAGGCTTTCACCCAGCGCATCTGCCTGCTCGTGCATGGCCTGCTTGAACTGCAAACCCATGACACCGGCGTAGATCACCAGGGCCAGAGCGACCAGGATCACGTTATGGCTGGCGATGCGCAATGCAATCGGTACACGGCGGTGGCGCAGTGCCCGGAAGATCAGCAGAAAGAAGTTATCGGTTTTTACTGGCGTGGGCCGGTTCACTTGCGCTCGGCTCTTTGTCCGTGAAGTTGACGCGCAGTATAGCGACAGGCCATAGGCCGGCAAAGCGCTCACGGTGCCCGATGGTCACTGAAAGTGGGTAGAATGCGGTTTTTTTCCACTTGCGGGGGTGCGCCTTGCGCGAAATCGTCCTGATAAACATCACGGGAGTCGACCGTCCGGGTCTGACTGCGGCCATTACCGGCGTTCTGGCCCAGGGTGGTGTGAACATTCTCGACATCGGTCAGGCGGTGATCCACGACACCCTGTCGTTCGGCATCCTGGTTGAAATTCCGGATACCGAGCAAGGCAAGTCGGTGCTCAAGGACATCCTGTTCAAGGGTTACGAGCTCGATCAACAGGTGCGTTTCACGCCGGTGTCCGAAGAGGACTATCAGCAGTGGGTCGGCAATCAGGGCAAAAAGCGCCACATCGTGACGCTATTGACCCGCAAAGTGACTGCCGGGCAGTTGCAGGCCGTGAGCTCGATTACCGCCAAATATGGCCTGAACATCGATCACATCGATCGGTTGTCAGGGCGCATGCCGCTCGACACCCCGGCTGACAAGGGCAAGGGTTGCATCGAGTTTTCCGTGCGTGGCGAAGCGGCTGATCCGCAGGCGCTGCGGGCCGAATTCCTCAGCGTTGCGCAGGAACTGAACGTCGACATCGCCTTTCAGGAAGACTCGTTGTTCCGTCGCAACCGTCGCCTGGCGGTGTTCGACATGGACTCGACCCTGATCGAAGCAGAAGTGATCGACGAACTGGCCAAGGCGGCGGGTGTCGGCGACCAGGTGTCGGAAATCACCGAGCGAGCGATGGCCGGTGAGCTGGATTTCCGTGCGAGCTTCAAAGAGCGTCTGGCGTTGTTGCAAGGTCTGGACGTCAGCGTGCTGGATTCGATCGGTGCTTCCCTGCGCCTGACCGAAGGTGCCGAGACCCTGTTCGCCGAACTCAAGCGTCTGGGCTACAAGACCGCGATTCTGTCGGGTGGCTTTACCTACTTCGCCAAGCAATTGCAGGCCAAGCTGGGCATTGACTACGTATTTGCCAACGAACTGGAAGTGGTCGACGGGAAAGTCACGGGGGTTGCGGTCGAGCCGATTGTCGATGCGCAGCGCAAGGCTGACTTGCTGCGTGAGCTGGCCCATAAGGAAGGATTGCGACTGGAGCAGACCATTGCAGTCGGCGACGGCGCCAATGACCTGCCGATGCTGGCGATTGCGGGATTGGGTGTGGCGTTCCGGGCCAAGCCGCTGGTGAAGCAATCGGCGAAACAGGCGATTTCCACCCTTGGGCTGGATGGTGTGCTGTACCTGCTGGGCTTCCGCGATCGCGACGGACAGCTCTAGACGCCGCAAAAATAAATGTGGGAGCGGGCTTGCCCGCGAAGAGGCCGGAACATCCAACATCTATGTTGTCTGTGCCGACGCTTTCGCGGGCAAGCCAGATCCCACAGGGATGCAGTTTGGCCTTTAGGCTTTTGGCAGGCCCATTCCCTGGCCCATCTGCACCGGCGAACCCGCCGCCAGCTCTTCAGACCACTGCACTTGATCTGGCCCGAATAGCACGACAGCAGTCGAACCCAGTTTGAAGCGACCCAGTTCCGCACCTTTTTCCAGATGGATCGGCGCGCGGGCGGCTTCATCGTAACGGAAGGTTTTCAGCTCGCGTTTCGGTGGCGTGACCAGCCCGGCCCAGACGGTTTCGATCGACGCAACGATCATCGCGCCCACCAGCACCACGGCCATCGGCCCGCGCTCGGTGTCGAAAATGCACGCCACGCGCTCGTTACGGGCGAACAGCTCGGGAACGTTTTCGGCGGTGGTCTGGTTGACCGAGAAGATTCGGCCCGGGATGTAGACCATCTCACGCAGAGTGCCGGCCAGCGGCATGTGCACGCGGTGGTAGTCCTTCGGCGACAGGTAAATGGTGGCGAAATCACCGCCCATGAACGGCGCGGCATTCGCAGCATCACCGCCCAACAATTCCAGCACGCTGAAGCTGTGGCCCTTGGCCTGGAACACGCGACCGTGTTCGATCGGGCCGAGCTGGCTGACCGCGCCATCGGCCGGGCTGAGAATGGCGCCCGGGGTTTCGTCGAGCGGGCGAGCGCCGTCTTTCAGGGCGCGGGTGAAGAACGCATTGAAGTGCTCGTAAGCGGTCAGGTCTTCGACCAGGGCCTGGGACATGTCCACCTGATAACGCTTGGCGAACCAGGCGGTAAAGGCGTTTTTGAACCAGCGCACGCGGCATTCGGCAATGCAGCCGGCCAGTCGCGAGAGCAAGTGATGGGGCAGCAGGTATTGGCTGAGGATAAACAGACGCTTATTCATTAACTGTCCTTAAAACCTTAAATCTCTACGGGGGTGTCGGGGTGGTTGCCCCATTCGCCCCAGGAACCGGCATAGCCTTTGACCCGCGGATAACCGAGGGATTTGGCCACCAGATAGGTGAAGCCAGAACGGTGATGAGTCTGGCAGTGGGTAATCACTTCTTTGTCTTTACTGATGCCGAGCTGTTCGAGGATCTGCGGCATGTCCGTGCGGATGCGCAAGTTGCGCGCCTTATCCATGCCCGCGGTCCATTCGAAATTGACGGCACCGGGAATGTGCCCGGCCTTGGCCGCCAGCACTTTCTCGCCGGAGTACTCCAGCGGCCCGCGCGCGTCCCAGATCGCCAGGTCGGCGGCACCTAAACGGCTTTGCAGGTACTCGCGGGTGGCGGTGGGTTCGTCGTGCAGGGTCAATGCCACCGGGCCGCCAACGGGTGCCGGAATCTGGATCGACATGGGCATGCCTTCTGCCAGCCAGGCCGGCAGGCCGCCATCAACGTAGTGGTACTTTTTGTGACCGATAACGTCCAGCAGCCAGATAAAACGCCCGGCCCAGCCGCCGCCTTCATCGTCATACACCACATACACTGCATCGCGATGGTGGCCCAGCTCTCCGAACAACGCTTCGAGCGCCGCTTTCGGTGGCATCAGCCCCGGCGCTGGCGCCTGCCCGAGTTGCGTGCGTTTCGGATCGACAAAACGCGCGCCGGGAAGGTGCCCTTCGGCATAACGGGCACTGCTGGTCAGGTCCACCAGAATCAGGTCGCGGGACTCAAGACGAGGGAGCAAGTCGCTCGGCTCGATCACCAGCGGCAAGCCAGAGAAGTCAGACATGTGAGGTCTCCAGAGCACAAAAGGGAGGATTGTAACGCAGCGTCATTGGCCGCGGTGGCTAAAGGTGTGTAGGGCTTTCTCGATGCACTGCGCGGTTTTGCCGAAGGCTTGCACGGTGATTTCCGAGAGCGGTCCGCCACCCTGATCTGCCACCACCACCATGATCACCCGACCATTATTGATCAGCGAGCGCAGCAACAGGTGTTCGCCACGGAACTGTGCGCGCAGGCTGGCAGGCAACAAGGCTGAGAATTGGGCGGTGTTGGCCGGTGTCAGGCGCACCTGAGCCTGTTGCGAGAGCAATCGTTGCAGGACGTTGCTTTGGTTCACCACGAAATTCAACCCGGCCGTTTCTTTTGGCAATCCGGCAACCTGATGTACCCGCAGATTGGCGTGTGTGCGGTCAGCCATCAAGATCATCACCCGGCGCATGCCGCACGCGACCAAGGCGTCCCGGGCGGAGGTGGTCAAGTGCATGGCGTTGGTGAAGGGGCTTGGCTCCAGCAGTAACTCGGCGCACTGGCTGCGCCACTTCGCCAGGTCTTCGGTGGTCGGCGCCGGTGCCGGTAGCAGCCCGGCGTGGATACGGTTCATGCCCGGCGGCCAGAGCAGCGATACGGCCGGGTGCCACAGGTCCGGCATGGTATGTAGCCGGGCGCTGTTGGCGGCCTGTTGGTGCAATTGCTGCTGCACGTCGGCCATGGGGATTTGCAGGTAAAGACTGGTCAGGTATTGCCAGCGCGCGCTGTGAGGACTGTCCCACGCCTGTTGCGCCGACAGCGCCAGGCCGTTGGCCAACAGCACGGTATTGGCCGGCTGATTGAGCCAGCGACGCAGGGTCGGATCGTCATCGAGGCGGTTTTGCTGGCGCAAGGGATGATCGCTGTCGCGGGCAATGCGCAAGACCTTGACCAGTTCGCGCTGCTCGGTCAGCAGCAGGCGATATCCCTGTTCCACCCAAATCGGCAGGCGCCAGAGGCTCACCAGGGTCTGGCATATGTCCAGCAGGCGCACGCCGAACAACTGCTTTTCGACATTGCGTGCCGATTCGCCCTTATGGAAGACCCGCAGCTCCCACTCTTCAAGCAATTGCGGATGGGTCAGCGCCATGGGCCATAGCGGCGAGAGAAACAGCAGGCTGCCCCAGTGAATGTCCTGCCACAGCCGCGCGAGGCGACTGGCAAAAAAACCATTGGCCTGTTGCGTCGCGTGCTGGCTGATCAACTGCAACTGGCGCAAGGCAACCGGGATCTGTGACAGGGGCTCTGCGGGCAGGCGGGCGAGCAGTTCTTCGGTGCGTTTCAAACCGAGGCGATTGATCGCCACTTCAAGGTTTTCCGCGGGCTCGGTCATGCTGCCGTGGGTGTGACGGTTGGCTTCACGAATGATGCTCAAGGCCAGGGCAGGGCTGTCTTGCATGAGCTCTGCGATATCCCGAAGCGAACTGCGGTTATCGGCGATGGCCTTGCTGACACGGTCATGGGCATCTTGCGGAACTGGCAGGCGCACGCCATCGAGAAGCTTGACCCAGCCTTCAAGTGTGGTCGGTTTTTGAGTCGCAATGTTCGTTGGGTTAGCCATGGTTGGACGCAATCATCGTCTGCATTACCTATGCCCGGAGTAGGCTAAATTAGCTTTTCGCTTGAACGGCCTATAGTCTGGCGCAGTTTTGCCGATAAGGAGAAGAAGAGATTTTTCAACTTCCGAATATGACCTTGAACCCGACTCAGTAAGTGCTCTCCTACCTATGGCTAAAATTCTCGGCATCATCGTCGTATTCGCAAGCGTGCTTGGCGGATACGTGCTCTCACACGGCAAGATTGCCGCCCTTATTCAGCCTTTCGAGGTGATGATTATCGGTGGTGCGGCCCTGGGCGCATTCCTGCAGGCCAACCCAGGCCATATGGTCAAACTCACGCTGAAGAAAGCCTTCGGGATGTTCAGCTCGCGTTTCAACCACACCTTCTACCTTGAAGTGCTGGGGCTGATTTACGAGATTCTCAACAAAAGCCGCCGCGAAGGCATGATGGCCATCGAAGGCGACATCGAAGATGCCGCGGCGAGTCCGATCTTCGCCAAGTACCCGGCGGTGCTCAAAGATGACCGCATGACCGCGTACATCTGCGATTACCTGCGCATCATGTCATCCGGCAACATGGCGCCCCATGAGCTCGAAGGCCTGTTCGACATGGAGCTGACCAGCCTCAAGGAAGACCTGGATCACCCCTCTCACGCGGTGAACGGCATCGCTGACGCCATGCCGGGTTTCGGTATCGTCGCGGCGGTACTGGGTATCGTGGTGACCATGGCGTCCCTGGGTGAAAGCGATCAGAAAATGATCGGCGTGCACGTCGGTGCGGCACTGGTCGGTACCTTCTTCGGTATTCTCGCCGCCTACGGTTTCTTCGGCCCGCTGGCCCATGCACTGGCCCACGACGCCAAGGAAGAGCTGAACGTTTACGAAGCCATCAAGGCGTCGCTGGTTGCCTCGGCCTCCGGCATGCCGCCATCGCTGGCCGTAGAGTTCGGACGCAAAGTGCTGTACCCGGCGCACCGTCCTAGCTTCGCTGAGCTGGAACAAGCGGTTCGCGGTCGCTAAGTCATGGAAAATAACCAGCCGATAATCATCAAGCGCGTAAAAAAATACGCGGGCGGGCATCACGGGGGCTCCTGGAAAATCGCTTTCGCGGACTTCGCGACGGCGATGATGGCGTTTTTCCTGGTGCTGTGGCTGCTGTCCACTGCAACACCGGAACAGAAAATCGCCATCGCCGGTTACTTCAAGGATCCGGTCGGCTTTACCGAAAGTGGCACGCCGTACATCATCGATCTGGGCGGTTCTCCGACTCTGGCGCCAGAGAAAACCCTTAACCCTGAAGTTAAGTCTGAGCCCCAGCCAGACCGCGTCACCATCGACACCGAACAAGTCGAAGGCATGGCCGAGCTGGTTGAGAAGGAACGCCTGGAATTGTTGCTGCAAGAGTTGCAGAACAAGGTCGATGAAAACCCGCAACTGCAGAAATTCAAGGACCAGATCCTGTTCGAGATCACCCAGGACGGTTTGCGCATCCAGATCATGGACGCGGAAAACCGCCCTATGTTCGACTCCGGCAGTGCGCGACTCAAACCGTATTTCGAAGACATTCTGCTGGCCATGGCCGACACCATCAAAGCGGTGCCGAACAAGATCAGCATCAGCGGCCATACCGATGCCAAGCCGTACTCGGGCACCGGTGATTTCGGCAACTGGGAACTCTCGGCCAACCGTGCCAATGCCGCCCGCCGTGCGCTGATCGCCGGCAGTTATCCGGATCAACAGGTGGCGCGGGTGGTCGGTTATGCCTCGTCGGCGCTGTTCGACCGGGAGAACCCGTTCAATCCGGTCAATCGCCGGATCGACATTGTGGTGCTGACCAAGAAAGCCCAGCGCGCCATCGAAGGTTCACAGGGTGCGGAACCTGCGCCAGCACCAGCGCATAGCGGTACGGGCGAAGTGCCGGCCAAGCCAGCCGATCCGAACGCATTGCCGGCGGATAAAGAACCGCTGCCGGCCCATGAGCTTCGCGAGCGATTGAACATCTTCGAAAACCCGGCACCGAAACCGGCGGAGCCGCCGAAGCCGTGACCCACAAAAAAGCCGCGAGATGATCGCGGCTTTTTTGTGTCTGGAGGCTGCTGCTTAGTAGCTGGTCTCAGGCAAGCTGGCAATGATCGAGCGGTAGCTGTTCATCCGTTGCTGCTGCACGCGGCCTTCTTCGAGGGCCTTGAGCAGGGCGCAACCCGGTTCACGGTCGTGTTTGCAGTCACGGAAGCGGCAGGTGCCGATCAGGTCGTTGAACTCGATGAAACCGGCTTCAACGTCGGCACGGCTGACGTGGCCCAGACCGAATTCACGAATACCCGGGGAGTCGATCAACTCACCGCCACCGGGGAAGTGGAACAGCCGCGCGGTGGTCGTGGTGTGAGTGCCCTGGCCGGACAGTTCGGACAACGGGCCGACACGGGCTTCGACTTCCGGCAGCAGGCTGTTGACTAGCGACGACTTGCCGACACCGGACTGGCCGACGAATACGCTGATGCGACCGTCCAATTGTTTTTGAAGTTGCTCCATGCCATTGCCGTGATGCGCCGACACTTCCAGCACCGGGTATCCGAGTGTGCGGTAAACCGCCAGCAAGGCATTCAGGGCCGGGGCGTTCTGCTCGTCGATCAGGTCGAATTTGTTGAGCAGCAGCAGTGGCCGGATACCTGCGTGCTCGGCGGCAACCAGATAACGGTCGATCAGGTTGGCGTGTGGCTCGGGCAGCGGGGCAAACACGATGACGATCATGTCGACGTTGGCCGCTACCGGCTTGAGCTGGCCACGGCTGTCCGGACGGCAGAGTTCGGTTTTACGTGGCAGTTGCGCCACGATTACGCCGATGCCCTGGTTGCCGGCACGCCAGACCACTTGATCACCGGTCACCAGCGCTGGCAGGTTGGCGCGCAAGTGACAGCGGAACACCTGGCCAGCCAGCTCGCCATCGAGGGCCTCGACTTCGACCTGTACACCGAAGTGCGCGATCACCAGACCCGTCTGTTCCGGACCCAGGTCGCCACCCTCAAGTGCCTCGACAGCCGAGGACTCGCGTTTGGCGGCGCGGGCAGCGCGTTCGCCCTGAATCTTTTCGATGCGCCAGTTTTGACGACGATTGAGTTGGCGTTTGGCCATGGGTGTTCCGTATCAAGAATGCAGCGATTAGGTAAAACGGCCGCGAGTTTAGCACGCCCCGCCGGTTGCCTAGGCTAAACTGCGCAGCATTGCCTAGGAGCCGACACATGCAAAACCCGCAGAATCTGATCTGGATCGACCTGGAAATGACCGGTCTGAACCCTGATACCGACGTCATCATCGAGATGGCCACCATCGTCACCGACAGTGATTTGAACACCTTGGCCGAAGGTCCGGTGATCGCCATCCACCACAGCGACGAAATCCTTGCCGGCATGGACGAATGGAACACCCGTCAACACGGCGGTTCGGGCCTGACCCAGCGCGTTCGTGACAGCCGCATCAGCATGGCCGAAGCCGAAGCCGAGACCATTGCTTTCCTGGAGCTGTGGGTGCCGAAGGGCAAGTCGCCGATCTGTGGCAACAGCATCTGCCAGGACCGTCGCTTCCTTTATACGCACATGAAATCCCTGGAAAGCTTCTTCCACTACCGCAACCTCGACGTCTCGACCCTGAAAGAGCTGGCCGCTCGCTGGGCACCGGACGTGCGCGACAGCTTCAAAAAGGGCAGCACCCACCTGGCGCTGGATGACATTCGCGAATCCATCGCCGAGTTGCAGCACTATCGCAAGCACTTCATCAAGTTCTGAATGGGCGGTGTCTGCTCAGACACCTTCGGTGATTGAATTGATTCTCAGGTGCCCTCTTTTGGGGCGTCGATGAAGTGAGTAGACTGCGCGCCTTTCTGCAAGGACCGCCTCGCCATGTTGCTGATGCTCTACCTGATCGCAATCACCGCCGAAGCCATGACCGGTGCGCTCTCTGCCGGCCGGCGCGGCATGGACTGGTTTGGGGTGGTGTTGATCGCCTGCATCACGGCGTTGGGCGGCGGTTCGGTGCGCGACGTGCTGCTCGGCCACTACCCGCTGACTTGGGTCAAGCACCCGGAATACCTGGTGCTGACCTCGATCGCGGCGATGTTTACCGTCTTCGCTGCACGCTGGATGCGCCACCTGCGCTCACTATTTCTGGTGCTCGACGCCGTGGGCCTGGTGGCGTTCACCCTGATCGGCTGCATGACCGCGCTGGAAATGGGCCACGGCATGCTGGTTGCGTCGGTCAGTGGCGTGATCACCGGCGTATTCGGCGGCATCCTGCGCGACATCTTCTGCAACGACATCCCACTGATCTTCCGTCGCGAACTCTATGCCAGCGTCTCGTTCGCCGCGGCGTGGTGCTACATGCTCTGCATCTACCTGCAATTACCCGGTGAACAGGCGATTTTGATCACGCTGTTTGGTGGTTTCCTGCTGCGGTTGCTGGCGATCCGTTTTCACTGGGAAATGCCGAAATTCGTTTATAACGACGAAGCCTGATTTCACACGGTCCCTGTAGCAGCTGCCGAAGGCTGCGTTCGGCTGCGAAGCAGTCGTAAGTGATCAGATCCGCCGCGAGTCCTGCGGCCTCGAACGCAGCCTTCGGCAGCTGCTACAGGAGTCCGTGTTGTTTCAGGGCCCACTCGACATGCTCACGCACCAGTTCTGACGGATAGTCGCGCCGAGCCTTTAGCGCTTCCAGCACCGGAATGCTTGATGGCGCGTTCCCCAGGCCCACCGCCAGGTTTCGCAACCAACGCTCATAACCCGCTCGCCGTAACGGCGAACCTTCGGTGCTGCTGAGAAACTTCTCCTCATCCCACATGAACAGCTCTGCCAGCTCCGCGTTGTCCAGATTGTGTCGTGGCTTGAAATCGCTTTCTCCAGTGGGGCGGGCGAAGCGGTTCCATGGGCAGACGATCTGGCAGTCATCGCAACCAAACACCCGATTGCCGATCAGGGGGCGCAAATCTTCCGGAATCGCGCTTTTCAGTTCGATGGTCAGGTAGGAAATGCAGCGCCGGGCATCCAGTACATACGGGCCGACGAAGGCGTTGGTCGGGCAAATGTCGAGGCACGCCGTGCAGCGACCGCAATGTTCGGTGGTGTGAGGTGGATCGACCGGTAGCGGCAGATCGACAAACAACTCGCTGAGGAAGAAGTAGCTGCCGGCCTTGCGATTCAAGACCAGGGTGTTTTTGCCGATCCAGCCGAGACCGGCCTGTTCGGCGATGGCTTTTTCCAGCACTGGAGCGCTGTCGACGAATGCACGGAAACCAAACGGACCGATCTCGGCCTGAATTTTATCGGCCAGTTGCTGCACACGTTTGCGGATCAACTTGTGGTAATCACGGCCCAGGGCATAACGCGACACGTAGGCTTTTTCCGGCTGAGCCAGCAATTGCGCCATTTGAGTGTCTCCGGGCAGGTAGTCCATGCGCAGGGAAACGACCCGAAGTGTGCCGGGCACGAGTTCTTCCGGGTGCGAACGTTTGCTGCCGTGGGCGCCCATATACTCCATTTCGCCGTGGTAGCCGGCGGCGAGCCAGCGCTCCAAATGCTGCTCATGCTCTGCCAGGTCGAGGCCGCTGATGCCGACTTGCTGAAAGCCCAGCTCGCGACCCCAGTCCTTGATGGATTGGGCGAGGGCGGACAGGTCTGTAGGAATAGCGGGCATGAGGCGAGAGAAACCGGAGCTGAGGTGCGTATAATTCTGCCAGACATCGGAGCCCGAAGACGCATGCCGCACACTAAAGATGATTTACCCGACGCGCTGTATAGCGCTGCGCAGGTCCGCGGGCTCGATGCGAGCCTTATTGCGGCCGGCACACCGGGCTTCGAGTTGATGCAGCGCGCAGCCCGGGTGACCTGGCGTGCGCTGGTCCGGCAGTGGCCGTCGGCGAGTGAATTAAGTGTGCTGGCCGGTCACGGTAATAACGCTGGCGATGGTTATCTGGTGGCGGTGCTGGCCCAACGTGCGGGTTGGTCGGTGCGGGTACTGGCGGTCGGTGATCCCCAGCGTTTGCAGGGTGACGCAGCGTTGGCCCATGCCGAGGCCGTTTCCGAGAACATCTTGATTGAGCCCTGGACTGCGCAGGCTGAACTGCGCGGCATCGTGCTGGACGCGTTGCTGGGCACCGGTCTGACGGGTGAAGTGAGGGTGCCTTACGCAGACGCTATCGCGGCGATCAACGCCTGCGGATTGCCGGTGGCGGCGGTGGATATCCCTTCGGGCCTTTGCGCCGATACCGGGCGCGTTCTCGGGGCGGCGGTGCAAGCCGATCTTACCGTGACCTTCATCGGGTTGAAGCTGGGACTGTTCACCGGTGATGCCGCAGACGTCGTCGGTGATCTGGTTTTCAACGATTTACACGCCGATCCACAACTGGTTGAGGCCGCGTCGGTTAGCGCTCGTCGCCTGACGACCGGTAACTTGCCGCGCCTTGCCCCCCGAACACCGACGTCCCACAAAGGCAAATTCGGCCACGTGCTGCTGATCGGTGGTGATCGCGGGTTAGGGGGGGCGATCCTGCTGAGTGCACAAAGCGCTCTGCGCAGCGGGGCCGGCATGGTCTCCGTGGCCACTCGCAGTGAGCATGTTGGCGCCGCGCTGGCTAGAATCCCTGAAGCCATGGTGCTGGGCACGTCATCGGCCAACCAGCTGATGGAACTGCTGCAAAAGGTTTCTGTACTGGTGGTCGGTCCCGGCTTGGGGCAGGCTTCCTGGGGCCGTAGTTTGCTGTCGGCCGCGGCCAATGCGCCGTTGCCGCAAGTCTGGGATGCCGATGCATTGAATATGCTGGCCGAAGAACGTGTGAATTTGCCCAAGGACTGCGTGATCACACCGCATCCAGGTGAAGCGGCGCGATTGCTCGGGATCAGCACTGCCCAAGTGCAGGCTGACCGCCCGGCAGCGGCACATGCATTGAGCAAAAAATACACGACTGTCGTGGTGTTGAAAGGCGCCGGCAGCCTGATCGCCAGCCCCGATGGGCGTCTGGCGTTGTGTCATCAAGGTCATCCGGCCATGGCCACCGCCGGACTAGGCGATGTGCTGGCCGGGTTGGTGGGCGCTCTGCTGGCTCAAGGCATGCCGGCGTTCGACGCCGCTTGTCTGGCGGTCTGGCTACACGCCAACGCAGGTGAGCAACAAGGTAAAAATGGCCGTGGGCTGGCGGCCAGTGATCTGATCCCGGCCATTCGTCAGTTGTTGGAGGAGCAAGCACCGTGTCTGAAGTAACCCTGTACCTGGCTGATGAAGAGGCGATGACCGCTTTTGGCGCACATATCGCAAAAACCACCCAAGGGCACGGTCTGATTTTTCTGGAAGGGGACCTGGGGGCGGGGAAAACCACGCTGTCGCGGGGCATCATCCGGGGGTTGGGGCATGTCGGCGCAGTAAAAAGCCCGACGTTCACGCTGGTCGAACCTTACGAGATCGGCGAGATCCGTGCCTTCCATTTCGACCTGTACCGTTTGGTCGATCCGGAAGAGCTGGAGTACCTCGGCATTCGCGACTACTTCGATGACGACGCGCTGTGCCTGATCGAGTGGCCGGATAAAGGTGCAGGCTTTTTGCCAAAGCCCGACCTGACCATTACCATTAGCCCGCAAGACAGCGGGCGTTCGCTGAAAATTTTATCCCAGGGCTCGCGTGGCGAGGCCTGGTGTGCCGCTTTGGCATTGGAAACCAATTAAATGATGGGGTCAGGTATGCGCTTTCGCGCAATGGTAGCTGCCGTAGGATTGTTGTTTTTGGCGGTGACCGTCGACGCTGTGGCCGACTCGAAGGTCAATAGCGTTCGCCTGTGGCGGGCGCCGGACAACACACGGCTGGTGTTCGACCTGACCGGGCCTGTGCAACACAGCGTTTTCACCCTGACTGCTCCGGATCGGCTGGTGATCGACATCAATGGTGCGACACTCGGTGCGCCGCTGAACGTCAACACATCCAATACCCCCATTACCGCCATGCGCTCGGCTCAACGCACGCCGACCGACCTGCGGGTGGTTATCGACCTGAAAAAGGCCGTGACCCCAAAAAGCTTCTCCCTGGCCCCGAATGCCCAGTACGGCAACCGACTGGTGGTTGACCTGTTTGATAGCGCCGCTGATGCCTCACCGGCGCCGTCGCCAGTACCGACGCGTTCGGTCGCCACGATGCCGGCAGTGCCGGTCACGCCGGTTGAGCCGGCGATCAAGCTTCCACCTGCACCGGCCGGCAAGCGCGACATCATTGTGGTGATCGATGCCGGCCACGGCGGTGAAGACCCGGGCGCCTCAGGTTCTCGCGGTCAGCGGGAAAAAGACGTGGTATTGGCCATCGCCCGTGAATTGCAGCGTCAGGTCAATGGCATGAAAGGTTTCCGCGCCGAATTGACCCGCACCGGCGACTACTTCATTCCATTGCGCGGCCGTACCGAAATCGCCCGCAAGAAAGGCGCCGACCTGTTCGTTTCGATCCACGCCGACGCCGCGCCTTCGGCTGCCGCCTTCGGTGCTTCCGTATTCGCCTTGTCTGATCGCGGTGCTACTTCGGAAACCGCCCGCTGGCTGGCAGACAGTGAAAACCGCTCCGACTTGATCGGTGGCGCCGGCAACGTCAGCCTCGATGACAAGGACCGCATGCTCGCGGGCGTGCTGCTTGACCTGTCGATGACGGCGTCGCTGACGTCCAGCCTGAACGTCGGCCAGAAAGTGCTGAGCAACATCGGTCGCGTCACTCCGTTGCATAAACAGCGTGTGGAACAGGCCGGGTTTATGGTGCTGAAATCGCCAGACATCCCGTCGATCCTGGTCGAAACCGGATTCATCTCCAACGCTAACGAAGCCTCAAAGCTTGCGGCATCGAATCACCAGCAGGCGCTGGCGCGTTCGATCAGCAGCGGCGTGCGTCAGTTCTTCCAGCAGAATCCGCCGCCAGGCACTTACATTGCGTGGCTGCGCGATTCCGGAAAAATCGCTCAAGGCCCTCGTGATCATCGGGTCAATCCGGGTGAGACCCTGGCGATGATTGCCGTGCGTTACCAAGTGTCGCCAGCGACGCTGCGCAGCGCCAACAACCTGTCGAGCGATGAGCTGAAGATCGGTCAGCATCTGACCATTCCAGGCACCGAACTGGCGGCCAAAGAATGAATCAAGTCGTGACCAACAGTGCTCGCATCGAGCTGCTCAGCCCGCGACTGGCGAACCAGATTGCCGCCGGCGAGGTGGTTGAACGCCCGGCCTCGGTGATTAAAGAGCTGCTGGAAAACAGCCTCGACTCTGGCGCCAAACGCATCGATGTCGATGTCGAGCAGGGTGGCGTCAAGCTGCTGCGGGTGCGCGACGACGGCAGTGGTATTTCTGCCGATGACCTGCCGCTGGCCTTGGCCCGACACGCCACCAGCAAAATTCGTAACCTTGAGGACCTGGAGCAGGTCATGAGCCTGGGGTTCCGTGGTGAGGCTCTGGCGTCGATCAGCTCCGTGGCGCGCCTGACCCTGACGTCCCGCACCCGCGATGCCGATCAGGCCTGGCAGGTCGAGACCGAAGGCCGGGACATGGCGCCCCGCGTGCAGCCAGCCGCCCATCCAGTGGGTACCTCGGTGGAAGTGCGCGACCTGTTCTTCAACACTCCGGCTCGGCGTAAATTCCTCAAGACCGAAAAAACCGAATTCGATCACCTGCAGGAAGTGATCAAGCGTCTGGCGCTGGCGCGTTTCGACGTGGCGTTCCATTTGCGACACAACGGCAAGACCATCCTCAGCCTGCACGAAGCCCATGACGACGCGGCGCGTGCCCGGCGTGTGGCGGCCATTTGCGGTTCGGGTTTCCTCGAACAGGCGCTGCCGATCGAAATCGAGCGCAATGGCCTGCATTTGTGGGGCTGGGTCGGTTTGCCGACGTTCAATCGCAGCCAGGCGGACTTGCAGTACTTCTTTGTGAATGGCCGCGCGGTGCGCGACAAACTGGTGGCTCACGCGGTGCGCCAGGCCTATCGCGACGTGCTGTTCAATGGCCGGCATCCGACATTCGTACTGTTTTTTGAAGTTGATCCGGCCGGTGTCGACGTCAACGTGCACCCGACCAAGCACGAAGTTCGCTTCCGTGACGGGCGCATGGTTCACGATTTCCTCTACGGCACCTTGCACCGCGCCTTGGGCGATGTGCGCCCGGAAGATCATCTGGCTGCACCGGTCGCGACGGCCATCGTTCGACCGACCGGCCTCGACGCCGGTGAATTCGGCCCGCAGGGCGAGATGCGCCTGGCAGCCAATGCGTTGCTGGAGCAGCCCCAGGCGCAGCCGTCGTTTAATACCCCGGCTGGCTCGGGCGCCGGCGCCGGCTATCAGTATCAATACACGCCACGGCCTCAGTCCGGGGTGCCGGTCGCCGAGGCTCAGGCCGCCTATCGCGAGTTTTTTGCGCCGCTGCCCGAGGCCAGCGCGGTCGCGCTGCCCGAGGCCAGCGCGGTCGCGCTGCCGGCCGGGCAGGACGACATTCCGCCACTGGGTTATGCACTGGCGCAGCTCAAAGGCATCTACATCCTGTCGGAAAACGCCCAGGGGCTGGTGCTGGTGGACATGCATGCAGCCCACGAGCGGATCATGTACGAACGCCTGAAAATCGCCATGGCCAGCGAAGGCCTGAGCGGTCAGCCGCTGTTAGTGCCAGAGTCATTGGCCGTCAGTCAGCGCGAAGCCGATTGCGCCGAAGAGCACGTCGCGTGGTTCCAGCGTCTCGGCTTTGAGTTGCAGCGCCTGGGGCCTGAGACCCTGGCCATTCGACAGATCCCGGCCTTGCTCAAGCAAGCTGAAGCCAATCGACTGGTCAGTGATGTATTGGCGGACCTGATGGAATATGGCTCCAGCGACCGGATTCAGGCCCATTTGAACGAACTGCTCGGAACGATGGCCTGTCACGGCGCGGTGCGGGCGAATCGGCGCCTGGCAATCCCGGAAATGAACGGCCTGCTGCGCGACATGGAAAACACCGAGCGCAGTGGTCAATGCAACCATGGCCGACCGACCTGGACCCAATTGGGCCTGGACGATCTGGACAAACTCTTCTTGCGCGGTCGTTGATGAGCCAGCTCCCTCCAGCGATTTTTCTGATGGGCCCGACCGCTGCGGGCAAGACCGACCTGGCCATCGAACTGACCAAAGTCCTGCCTTGCGAGCTGATCAGCGTTGATTCGGCGCTGGTCTACCGGGGCATGGATATTGGCACGGCCAAACCGTCGAAAGAAATTCTGTGCGAATTCCCGCACCGGTTGATCGACATTCTTGACCCGGTGCAGAGCTATTCGGCCGCTGATTTTCGCCGTGATGCCCTTGAAGCGATGGCCGAGATCACTGCGCGGGGAAAAATTCCGCTGCTGGTGGGCGGCACAATGCTCTATTACAAGGCTTTGGTCGAAGGCCTGGCGGACATGCCGGCGGCTGATCCCGAGGTTCGCGCACAGATTGAAGAAGAGGCTGAACGCCTTGGCTGGCAAGCCTTGCACGAACAATTGGCAGCCATTGATCCGGTATCGGCTGCACGTATTCATCCGAACGATCCGCAGCGACTCAGTCGAGCACTGGAAGTTTATCGCGTCAGCGGTCAGAGCATGACCGAGCTGCGACTGAGACAAACTGCGCAAAGTACTGAAGCAGCCGCTTCGGGACTGCAACAATTGCCCTATACTGTCGCGAACTTGGCCATTGCTCCGGCAAATCGCCAGGTACTGCACGAACGAATTAAACAAAGATTCACGAATATGTTGGAACAGGGATTCATTGACGAGGTCGTAGCCCTGCGCAAGAGAAGTGACCTGCATTCCGGGTTGCCGTCTATACGTGCAGTAGGCTACCGACAAGTCTGGGATTACCTGGATGGCAAGCTGACACAAGCCGAGATGCAGGAGCGTGGAATCATTGCCACGCGCCAATTGGCAAAGCGTCAGTTCACCTGGCTGCGCAGTTGGGCTGATTTACACTGGCTGGACAGCCTTGATTGCGACAATCTGCCGCGCGCCTTGAAATACTTGGGGACCATCTCCATATTGAGATGAGTCTTTTCAATTGCCGTCTATCCTTGGGGGTGTGACGGCTAAAGCCATCTGTTTACCTATTTTTTATTTTGAATCCTTAAAGGAGTGCGGCACATGTCAAAAGGGCATTCGCTACAAGACCCTTACTTGAATACTTTACGTAAAGAGAAAGTTGGGGTGTCCATCTACCTGGTCAACGGTATCAAACTGCAAGGCACGATCGAGTCTTTCGACCAGTTCGTTATCCTGCTGAAAAACACCGTGAGCCAGATGGTTTACAAACACGCTATCTCTACAGTGGTGCCGGTTCGTCCAATTCGTCTGCCTAGCGCAACCGAATCCGAAGCAGGTGACGCTGAGCCAGGTAACGCCTGATAGGAGTCTCCTTTGTTCTTTGAGCGCCACGGTGGTGGTGAGCGAGTCATCCTCGTTCACTTGGATGGACAGGACCCTGAGGCGCGCGAAGATCCGCAGGAGTTTCAGGAGTTGGCTAATTCGGCCGGCGCCGAGACCGTTGCGTTTTTTAACGTGCCGCGTCATCGGCCAACCGCCAAATTCCTGATTGGCAGCGGCAAGGTCGAGGAGCTGCGCGACCTGGTCAAGGCCGAAGAGGCCGATCTGGTGATTTTCAATCACATCCTCACGCCCAGCCAGGAACGTAACCTCGAGCGTGTGTTCGAGTGTCGCGTGATCGACCGCACCGGTCTGATTCTCGATATTTTCGCCCAACGAGCCCGTACCCATGAAGGCAAGCTCCAGGTAGAACTGGCCCAGCTTGACCACATGAGCACCCGGCTGGTTCGTGGCTGGACCCACCTTGAACGCCAAGGTGGCGGCATCGGCATGCGTGGTCCGGGTGAAACCCAACTGGAAACCGACCGCCGTTTGCTGCGGGTTCGCCTGCGACAGATCAAGGGGCGGTTGGAGAAAGTGCGCAGCCAGCGCGAGCAGTCGCGACGTGGCCGTATGCGTGCGGATATTCCTACCGTGTCGCTGGTGGGGTATACCAACGCCGGTAAATCCACGCTCTTCAATAACGTGACGAAATCCGACGTGTACGCGGCTGACCAATTGTTTGCCACGCTGGACCCGACCCTGCGTCGTCTGGATTTAGACGATCTGGGGCCGATTGTCCTGGCGGACACCGTGGGTTTCATTCGCCACTTGCCCCACAAGCTGGTCGAGGCATTTCGGTCTACTCTCGAAGAGTCGAGCAACTCCGACCTTTTGTTACACGTGATCGATGCGGCCGAACCCGATCGTATGTTGCAGATCGAGCAGGTGATGGTGGTGCTGGGCGAGATTGGTGCCCAGGACTTGCCGATCCTCGAGGTCTATAACAAACTCGATTTGCTTGAAGGCGTTGAGCCACAAATCCAGCGTGACGAAAACGGCAAACCCCAGCGGGTCTGGCTGTCGGCGCGTGATGGCACGGGCCTGGAATTGCTTGAGCAAGCCATTGCCGAGTTACTCGGCAGTGATTTGTTTATCGGTACCTTGCGCTTGCCGCAACGTTTTGCTCGACTGCGTGCGCAGTTTTTCGAAGTCGGTGCGGTGCAGAAAGAAGAACACGACGAAGAAGGCATCAGCCTGCTGGCCGTTCGCTTGCCACGGATCGAGTTGAATCGATTGGTGAGCCGCGAAGGTTTGCAACCGAATGACTTCATCGAGCAACACACTTTGCAATAAAAGCCTGAGAAAGCGGTTGTGCCGTGGTGACAGGCATTCTGTAGCATTGGTCGGCGCGCCGTGGGTGCGTCTTTGCTTTATCAGATGGAGAGCGCTATGGCTTGGAATGAGCCGGGTGGCAACTCGAATAATCAGGATCCTTGGGGTGGCAAGCGCCGCAATAACGGCGACCGCAAGGGACCACCGGATCTCGACGAGGCCTTCCGAAAGCTGCAGGAAAGCCTGAACGGGTTGTTCGGTGGTGGTAAGAAACGCGGTGATGACGGCGGTGGTTCGGGCAAGAGTGGCGGCTTCGGCGGCATTCTTGGCATCGGCCTTGTCGTGCTGGCGGCCGTTTGGCTGTACAGCGCGGTCTACGTCGTCGACGAGCAGGAGCAAGCCGTAGTGCTGCGCTTCGGCAAGTACTACGAAACCGTTGGCCCTGGCCTGAACATCTATTTCCCGCCGATCGACAAAAAGTACATGGAAAACGTGACGCGTGAGCGTTCGTACACCAAGCAGGGGCAAATGCTGACCGAAGACGAAAATATCGTCGAAGTCCCACTGACCGTGCAGTACAAGATCAGCAACCTGCAGGATTTCGTGCTGAATGTTGATCAGCCGGAAATCAGCCTGCAGCAAGCGACAGACAGTGCCTTGCGTCACGTGGTGGGTTCTACCGCCATGGACCAGGTGCTGACTGAAGGTCGTGAGTTGATGGCCAGCGAGATCAAGGAGCGTCTGCAACGCTTCATGGATACTTATCGCACCGGTATCGCTGTTACCCAGGTCAACGTTCAGAACGCAGCGGCACCGCGTGAAGTTCAGGAAGCTTTCGATGACGTGATCCGTGCCCGTGAAGACGAGCAGCGTTCGCGCAACCAGGCTGAAACCTATGCCAACGGCGTCGTGCCGGAAGCTCGTGGTCAGGCCCAGCGTATCCTCGAAGATGCCAATGGTTACCGTGACGAAACCGTCTCGCGCGCCAAGGGTGAGGGCGATCGCTTCACCAAGCTTGTGGCCGAGTATCGCAAGGCCCCTGAAGTCACTCGCGAGCGTCTGTACCTGGACACCATGCAGGAAGTCTTCACCAACACCAGCAAGGTACTCGTGACCGGCAACAAGAATGGCCAGAGCAATCTGCTGTACTTGCCGCTCGACAAGATGGTTGAAAGCGGTCGCAACACCAGCAGCGCTCCAGTGTCGGGCGCGGCAGCCAGCAGCAATGAAGCGAATACACGTGCAGCAGCTGATCTGCAACAACAGCAAGCACGTACCAGGGAGAGTCGCTGATGAGCAATAAATCGCTGATCGCCCTTATTGTCGTCGTCGTCGTGGCGATCGCTGCCTGGAACTGCTTCTACATCGTGGCTCAAACCGAGCGTGCGGTGTTGCTGCAGTTCGGTCGCGTAGTCCAGACCGATGTTCAGCCGGGCCTGCATGTGAAAGTGCCTTACGTTAACCAGGTGCGTAAGTTCGACGCACGCCTGATGACGCTGGATGCACCGACACAACGCTTCCTGACGCTGGAAAAGAAAGCCGTCATGGTGGATGCCTTCGCCAAGTGGCGCGTGAAAGATGCCGAGCGCTTCTACACCGCAACTTCCGGCCTCAAGCAGATCGCCGACGAGCGTCTGTCCCGTCGTCTGGAATCAGGCCTGCGTGACCAGTTCGGTAAGCGCACGCTGCATGAAGTGGTTTCCGGTGAGCGTGACGCGCTGATGGCTGACATCACCGCTTCGCTGAACAAGATGGCGGAAAAAGAACTGGGCATCGAAGTCGTCGATGTTCGGGTCAAGGCCATCGATCTGCCGAAAGAAGTGAACCGCAGCGTGTTCGAGCGTATGAGCACCGAGCGTGAGCGTGAAGCTCGCGAGCACCGCGCCAAGGGTAACGAGCTGGCAGAAGGCATCCGTGCCGACGCCGATCGTCAACGCCGCGTGTTGCTGGCTGAGGCCTATCGTGAATCTGAAGAGGTTCGCGGTGACGGTGATGCCCAGGCATCTGCGATCTACTCCAAGGCTTACGGCCAGGACCAGGAGTTCTACGCTTTCTACCGTAGCCTGCGCGCCTACCGTGAAAGCTTCGCGAACAAATCCGACGTCATGGTCCTGGACCCAAGCAGCGACTTCTTCCGTTACCTGGAAAAAGCCAAGCCTTGATACCGCGTTGACCTGAATCTTCCCCCGCCTGGCGGCTAAAGCCTCGGGCGGGGTGATCCTTTGGGAAAACGTGTGTATGATGCGGCAGCCGGGAAATTCCCGGCTTTTTTGCGTCTGCACGTTTGATTGCTGTTTTCAGGCAGAAGACCGAGTTGAATGACTCGACAGGATTTTCGAGGAAAGTGGTTGGCGAAGCCGGTTTGAGGCTTTTCGCCGTGTCGTTCATGCGCGTGGTTTGCACATGAGCCGATCATTTTCTGCTTCACTCAAGGCTCGCCCGAGGGCTTGCCGCCCGGATCATAGGGGAATGGCGTAATGGCAACGGTAGACCGCTGGCTGCTGCCAGATGGCATCGAAGAAGTACTGCCACCTGAAGCTGCGCGCATTGAAGTGGCGCGTCGTCAGGTGTTGGATCTGTTCCAGAGCTGGGGTTACGAGTTTGTCGTGACTCCCCATATCGAGTACCTGGAATCCTTGCTGACCGGCGCGGGTTCGGACCTCGATTTGCGTACCTTCAAGGTCATCGACCCGCAATCGGGTCGGCAGATGGGTTTCCGTGCCGACATCACGCCGCAAGTGGCGCGCATCGATGCGCACACCTTGCGCCGCGAAGGTCCGAGCCGTCTGTGCTATGCCGGTAGCGTGCTGCACGCTCAGCCTCGTGCGTTGTCGTCCTCGCGCAGCCCGATCCAGTTGGGTGCCGAGTTGTATGGCGATGGCAGCCCGAGCAGCGATGTGGAAGTCATCAGCCTGATGTTGGCTATGCTGCAACTGGCCGATGTGCCGGATGTGCACATGGACCTCGGTCATGTCGGCATCTACCGTGGCCTGGCCCGCGCTGCCGGATTGTCCGGCGAAGTCGAGCAACAATTGTTCGATGCGTTGCAACGCAAGGCCATCGATGAGGTCATTACCTTGACCGAAGGCCTGCCTGCCGATCTGTCGGGCATGCTGCGCGCATTGGTTGATCTGTGTGGCGGCCGTGAAGTGCTGAGCGCTGCCCGCGAGCGTCTGGCGAATGCTCCGGCCCCTGTTCTGGCTGCTCTGGACGACCTGTTGGCGATTGCCGAGCGTTTGTCCGTGCGTTTCCCGGAACTGCCGCTGTATTTCGACCTGGGCGAGTTGCGCGGTTACCACTACCACACCGGTGTGGTGTTCGCGGTGTTCGTGCCGGGTGTTGGCCAGTCCATTGCCCAGGGCGGTCGTTACGACGACATCGGCGCCGACTTCGGTCGCGCTCGTCCGGCCACCGGCTTCTCTACCGATTTGAAAACCCTGGTGACCCTGGGGCGTGCTGAAATCGAGCTACCGTCTGGCGGTATCTGGATGCCTGACAGTACGGATGCGGCACTCTGGCAGCAGGTTTGCCAGTTGCGCAGTGAGGGTCAGCGTGTCGTTCAGGCATTGCCTGGGCAACCATTGGCCGCCGCCCGTGAAGCGGACTGCGACCGGCAATTGATTCAGCAGAACGGGCTTTGGCAAGTATTGCCGCTGGCTTCTTGAGTTTTCCTGCCGGCCGCCGCCGGCACCAAGTTTGCGCGAATGAGGACAAGTGTTATGGGTAAGAATGTCGTAGTCCTGGGCACCCAATGGGGTGATGAGGGCAAAGGCAAGATCGTTGATCTGCTGACCGAACATGCTGCCGCCGTAGTGCGCTACCAGGGTGGCCACAACGCTGGTCACACACTGGTGATCGACGGCGAGAAAACCGTCTTGCACCTGATCCCGTCGGGCGTATTGCGCGAAGGCGTGCACTGCCTGATCGGTAACGGCGTGGTGGTTGCACCCGACGCCCTGCTACGCGAGATCACCAAGCTGGAAGAGAAAGGCGTACCGGTGCGCGAGCGCCTGCGTATCAGCCCGTCCTGCCCGCTGATCCTGTCCTTCCACGTGGCGCTGGACCAGGCCCGTGAAAAGGCTCGTGGCGAGCTGAAGATCGGTACCACCGGTCGCGGCATCGGCCCGGCGTACGAAGACAAGGTTGCACGTCGTGGCCTGCGCGTTGGCGACCTGCTCAACATGCCGCGCTTCGAAGACAAGCTGCGTGAACTGGTGGATTACCACAACTTCATGCTGGTGGGTTACTACAAAGAGCCTGCCATCGAGTTCGAAAAAACCCTGGCCGAGTGCAAGGAATACGCTGAGCTGCTCAAGCCGTTGATGCTGGACGTGACGGCCGAGCTGCACGACCTGCGTCGCGCTGGCAAAGACATCATGTTCGAAGGCGCCCAGGGTTCGTTGCTCGATATCGACCACGGTACCTATCCGTACGTGACCAGCTCCAACACCACCGCCGGTGGCGTGGCGACCGGTTCGGGCGTTGGCCCGATGTTCCTGGACTACATCCTGGGGATCACCAAGGCTTACACCACTCGCGTAGGTTCGGGTCCATTCCCGACTGAACTCTTTGATGAAGTGGGTGCGCACCTGGCCAAGCAAGGTCACGAGTTCGGCGCTACCACCGGCCGTGCCCGTCGTTGCGGCTGGTTCGACGCCGTTATCCTGCGTCGCGCTATCGATGTGAACAGCATCTCGGGCATCTGCCTGACCAAGCTGGACGTACTCGACGGCCTGGAAACCATCAACATCTGCGTCGGCTACAAAGATGCGCAAGGCAACGCCGTTGCCCCGACTGACGCTGACAGCTACGTAGGCCTTCAGCCTGTGTACGAAGAAGTGCCGGGCTGGACCGAATCGACCGTGGGTGCCAAAACCCTGGAAGAGCTGCCAGCTAACGCTCGTGCCTACATCAAGCGCGTTGAAGAGTTGATCGGCGCGCCGATCGACATTATTTCGACGGGCCCGGACCGTAACGAAACCATCGTTCTGCGTCACCCGTTCGCCTGATAAGTCGTTGATGTACAAAACAAAGGCCCCTTAATCGGGGCCTTTGTCGTTTATGCCTGTTGGACGGCATGACCTTTGCTGTGATCTTGATTAAAAGCATCGCTTCCAGCGCGCCATCAATTTAATGGCGCTAAAGCAGAGGGATTTTAAGTGTCAGCCGTTCTCTCATTGTTACAAAGTCGTTTATTGCGGCCTGTGTTCATTACGCTGGGTATCGCCCTTTTGGTGCAGGTGCTGGTGGCTGTTGCTCTGACCCGGAGCACAGTAACTGCGCTGGAAGCCGATCTGGCTGTGCGCCTGGGCGCCGACAGTCAAAAACTCTCTGGCGAGCTTGAGCAGGCGGGACGTGAGGTCACGTCGAGCCTCGACAGCCTCTCCACCAGCACGCGTCAGCGCCTTACCGCCGGTTTATCCTCGCGATTGAAGGATGAGCAGGCACAGTTGCGAGCCACGCTGGAAAAAGACCTGAAGGATTCCGCCAATGATATGGCGCAGCTTCTTGCCTCGGTCGCTCCCCGCGCCATGTGGGACAGCGACGTTCCCACCCTGTCTGAGTTTGCCCGCCGGGCGCAGCGTAATCCCAATGTGTTGTTCGTGGTTTACGACGATGCAACGGGGCAGCACCTGACGCGCTATCTGAATCGCGAAAACCCGATCAACAAGGCCTTGCTGGAAAAAGGTCAAGGCGAGCGCGCGCTGGACAAGGTGCTGGACGCGGCGAAGAACGCCCCATCGGTTTATTACCTTGAAGCCTCGATCAACCCTAATGGCGTGGAAATCGGCAAGGTCGTGATGGGTGTCTCCACCGCCTCGGTGGAAACCGATCTGGCGGCCCTGGACAAGCGGTTCTCGGCGCTGATTGCCAGCAGTGATCAACTGGTCGGCGACAGTCTCAAGGGCGCGGCCGCAGACAGTGCAGCGGCCATGGGTGCGCGTTTGCAGTCGGCGCAGTCCACGGCCTCTGAAATGAAAGCCAATACCGCCAGCACTGTGCAGGAAGCGGCGGCGACCTTGCGCTGGCGCATCGGTATGGGCCTGGCGCTGGTCGGTTGCGGTGTGTTGCTGTTGCTGGCAGTGGTGCTGGGGCGTCGAGTAGTCACCCGCTTGAAGTTGTTGATCAGTGCCATGGATGATCTGGCGGCGGGCGAGGGCGACCTGACCAAGCGTGTGCAGATCAACAGCAAGGACGAAATCGGCGACATGGCCTCGGCAGTCAATCGCTTTGTGGATAAGTTGCAGCCAATTGTGCGCGAGGCGGGCGATGTGGCCCAGCGCACCGGCGTGGAAATCGGCGCCATGACTTTGCGTAATGCCGGGGCTGACAAGGCGGCGGGCATGCAGCGTGATGAAGTGGCCGAAAGCCTGCGCGCGCTGTCGCGGATGGCTGATGAAGCCCAGTCAGAAAGCCACGCCATGCAAGCTGCTTTGCAACAGGTGGTGGACATTCGTTCGGCCACTGATGAAAACACCCGGACCTCGGCGAAAGTTGGCAGCCTGATCGAAGCGTTGGCCGGCCAGGTCGATACCGGTGCGAAAGTCATCGAGCGGCTGGCGCAGCAGAGCGAGCAGATTGAAGTGGTGTTGACGGTGATTCATGGGATCGCCGAGCAAACCAATCTGCTGGCACTCAACGCCGCCATCGAAGCAGCGCGTGCGGGCGAGACTGGTCGCGGGTTTGCGGTAGTTGCGGACGAAGTGCGGGCTCTGGCAAGCAAGACGCAGAGCTCGACCGGCGACATCCAGGCGCACATCGTTGCCTTGCAGCAAGGCGCGCGTGAGGCGGTGGCTGCGATTGGTCAGGCGGGGCGCCAGGCCAGCGAAGGTTTGCTGGTATTGCGCGACAGTGCGCGGTTGCAGCAGTCGGTGCAGGCATCGGTCGAGCAGGTGCATGCGGCGATTGGTCTGGCGACTCAGGCCGCGGCGCATCAGGCGCAAGGTGCGCACGCAGTGCGGGGGCGGGTTGAGACCATTCATGCACAGGCTGAGAAAGCGGCTCAGGCTGTAGTGGAAACCACGGCCAGCGGCAAGGTGCTGGATGGCTTGGCGGCGCAGTTGAAGGCTAGTCTGGGGCAGTTCAGGGCTTAATCGGTTGTCTGGGCTGACGCATCGCGGGCAAGCCCGCTCCCACAGGTGCTTCTGTGAACACAAATGTTGTGTGAAACAGAAGACATTGTGGGAGCGGGCTTGCCCGCGATGGCGGTCTCAACGGCTCAAATACATCCGGGTGGTTAACAAATAAACCGGTACCCCCGACACCAAAATCAACAGCGCCGCATAAGGCGCCGCCGCCGCAAACTCCACATTCGCGGTATGCGCCCAAACCTCGGTCGCCAAGGTATTGAGCCCGGTCGGGCTCAACAGCAGCGTCGCCGTCAGCTCCTTCATTGCATCCAGAAACACTAGCGCAAACGCCGCGCCCAGCGCCGGGAAAATAATCGGCAAGGTAATCCGGCAAAACGCAGTGAGCGACGTAGCCCCCAGCGTGCGCGCGGCCTCTTCCAATTGCGGCGCAGCCTTGTTCAGGGCCGTTCGAATCGGCGCCTGTGCCAGCGGCAGAAACAACAACGCATAAGCGATCAGCAGCAATGCTGATGTCTGGTACAGCGCCGGCACATAGTGCAGGGCGAAGTACACCAGCGTCAGCGCAATCACCAGGCCCGGCAGTGCATGCAGCAGATACGGCAAGCGCTCGGCCCAGATCGCCAATCGGCCTTTGTAGCGCACCACCAGCAATCCCACCGGAACGGCCAGTACCAGGCAGAGCGCCGCGCCTCCTAGTGAAAGAGCAAGTGACGACAACAGTGCTTCACCAATCGCCGCCACCGGGAACGCGGCTGAAGAGCCGACCGCCAACCAATACACGAGCATCCCCAGCGGAATGCCGCTGCCGATGATCGCCAGGGTCAGGCAGTAAAGCTGTCCGGCGCGGGTCCAAGGCCCCAATTGAACCTGTTCCGCTTGTCGCGCCGCGCCTTGGCCGGTACGAACATGCCGGCCCTTGCCGCGAACCCGCAGTTCCAGCCACAGCAATATCAGGCACAGCGCCAGCAACACCGCTGAAAGCATCGCCGCGTTGGCATTGCTGAATTCCAGTTCGAACTGTTGATAAATCGCTGTGGTAAAGGTTTGCAAGCCGATGATCGACAGCGCACCGAACTCCACCAACATATGCAGCGCGATCAGCAGTGAGCCCGCCAGCAATGATGGCCAGAGCAGTGGCAGCGTGACTCTGAAAAACACGCCCCAACGATTCTGTCCAAGCGTCCGTGCAGATTCTTCAAGAGAGGGATCAAGATTGCGCAACGTCGCCGCCACAGGCAAAAAGATCAGCGGGTACTTTGACAGCGTCATCACCAGAATCGCCCCGCCCAGCCCTTCGAAGTGAGCGCTGAGCGATACCCAGGTGAAACTGCTGACAAACGCCGGTACTGCAAATGGCAGGCACAGAATCACGCCCCACAAACGACGTCCCGGCAGATTGCTGCGTTCCAGTAGCCAGGCCAGCGACAAGCCGATCACGCCGCAGGCCAGTGTCACGCCAGCCATCAACGCCAACGTATTACGCAGCAGTCCAAACACATAAGGTCGCCACAGCAGATGCAGCGCTTCGGTCCAGCCGGCTTGCCAGGCCTTGAGCCCGACGTACATCAGCGGCAACAGGCTGAGCACGACCAGCAGCAGAACCGGGAGCAGCAGCCAGATTGATGGCCGCTTGCGCCGTGGCACGTACCCCCCGCGCGAGGCGGGAGTAGATAACGGTGTGCTCATCAGTTCAAGCCAACGTCGCGTTCCAGGTCCAGGGCTTGCTCGGCGTTACCAAGATCGGCCGGCGTGACATTTGGGGCTTGCAGTTCGCTGAACGGCTTGAGGCCACGATCCGACTCCATGCCTTTGTGCAGCGGGTATTCAGCGGTGGTCTGGGTGATCACGCGCTGACCTTCTTCGCTGGCCATATAGGCGAGGAATTGTTGGGCTTCTTGTGGGTGTTTGCTGGATTTCAGCACCGCTGCACTGGAAACGGTGATCAGCCCGCCAACGTCGCCGCCGGTGAAGTAGTGCAGTTTCGAATCGAGCTGGCCTTTCTCGCGCTGCAAGGCGAACCAGTAATAGTTGTTCACCAGTACGGTGGCGACTTCGCCATTTTCCACAGCTTTAAGGGCGACCATGTTGTTGCTGTAGGTTTTGCCGAACGCACGCAGGCCGGTCAGCCATTCTTCCGCTGCATCCATGCCGTGCACTTTGATGATCGCGACGGCCTGTTCTTGAAAGGCGCCGCTGGTAGGCACGAAGCCGACCTTGCCTTGCCATTTTGGATCGGAGAATTCCATCACCGACGTGGGCAGGTCCTTCTCGTCAATCAGCTTGGGGTTAAATGCAACGACCCGGACCCGAGCTGTGATGCCGATCCAGGTGCCGTTGCCTGCTACATATTCCTTGGGCAAAACCGCCAGCGTGGTGTCGTCGGTCTTCGCCAGCAGGCCTTGCTCGCCCAGTTTGTTCAGCGGCGGCGACTCTTCGGTGTAAATCACGTCGGCGGGGGAGCGATCGCCTTCTTCCACGATCTGGCTGGCGAGCTGGTTGCTGCTGCCTTTGCGCACGTTGACGTGGATGCCGGTCTTGGCTTCGAAAGCCTTGGCGATGGCGTCGCCGACTTCCTTGTGTTGACCGTTATAGAGTGTCAGGGATACCGGATCGGCGGCTTGGGTGAGGGGTGTGGCGAGTGCCAGGCCGAGGAGGGTAAAGGTCAGACCGCGGCGCAGGGTATTTCGAAACATCATTCGCAGGGTTCCTCACTGTCGCATTGCAAAAACTTCAAACAATGATAAACGATATTGTTTCTCATGTGCGCCTTGGGGGCCTGGTAAGTGGCTGCTGCGCGGCTGGCACAACCCCTGTAGCAGCTGGCGAAGCCTGCGTTCGGCTGCGAAGCAGTCGTGAAATCAGACGATGCGGTGTTTCAGGAAATCCGCGCGTTCAGGATTTACGACTGCTACGCA
>NZ_AKJS01000080.1 GCF_000282215.1 Pseudomonas sp. GM21 | reverse complement strand
GCCTGCGAGGCTGCGTTCGGCTGCGCAGCAGTCGTAAACCCTGAACACGCGGTTTACCTGCAAGACCGAGGCGCCTGATTTCACGACTGCTGCGCAGCCGGACGCAGCCTCGCAGGCTCGGCAGCTGCTACAGGTCGTGTATTGGCTAACAACTGAGGGCGTTTCTCGCAATGAGTAAAACCATCGCCATCGTGATCTTCTCCGGCGTTCAGTCCCTCGACGTCACCGGTCCCATGGATGTGTTTTCTGAAGCCAATCGCTTCCTCGAACCGCAAGACCACTATCGGTTGGAGGTGATCGGCGTCGGGCACGGGGTGATGTCGTGTTCCAACGGTTTGTCGCTCAATGCTCACGCGCATTTCAGTGAAGCGCTGGAGGCGTATGACTTGCTGCTGGTGGCCGGTGGGCCGCAGTTGCCGTTCATGGATTTTGGCGGCGCGTTCGATGCCTGGCTGCGGGGTGCCTGCGCCCGGGCGCAACGCTTCGGCTCAATCTGCAACGGCGCGTTCATACTCGCCCGGGCCGGACTGCTGGATGGACGAACCGTGACGACCCACTGGGGCGACGCTGCCGCGCTGACACACATGTGTCCGTCGACCCGGGTCGAGGCGGATCGCTTGTACGTGCAGGACGGCGAGCTCTATACCTCGGCCGGTGTCACCGCGGGGATCGACTTGTCGTTGTATTTACTGGCCAGGGACCACGGGCCGGACGTTGCGCTAAACGTGGCCAAGCGTCTGGTGGTGTTCACTCAGCGTTCGGGCGGGCAATCTCAGTTCAGCCCGTTTCTCATGCCCCACGCCGAACCCACTTCTGTGGTGGCGATGGTTCAGCTCTATGTGTTGGCCAACCTCACCGGCGACCTGACCCTCGCTGACCTGGCGTATGCGGCCAACATGAGCACGCGCAACTTTTCCCGGGTGTTTGCCAAGGAAGCAAAAATCACCCCGGCGGAGTTCGTCGAGCGGGCGAGGGTGGACGCGGCGCGAGTGCTGCTGGAGAGCACGCATTCGCCGCTCAAGACCGTCGCTTATCAATGTGGGTTTCGTGATGCCCAGCATATGCGCAGTGTTTTCAATCGCAGGCTGGGGGTGACGCCGTGGCAGTTCAGGCGGAATTTTTCCGCAATGGTTTGAAGGCCCGTTCGCGAGCAGGCTCGCTCCCACAGATGACCGAGTTGCTCAGACAGACTCGATCCAATGTGGGAGCGAGCCTGCTCGCGAAAGCGGTCGTCCAGTCGCCGAAGATCTAGGGCGCAGCCCGCGCCGGCAAAAACTTCAACGTGCTGTGGGTATTGGCCGTGACTTCTTCGTCGTTGAAATGCGCCTCAAAGTAAACCCCTTCGACATACGCCTCGGCCTGGTCATCGTAGTGACTGTCGAACGGTACGCCGCTCTGACCGACCGGGTTGATGGTGAGGCTGTGAGCCGGGTCGGCAAAGTCGACCAGACGCCGCGTCGACGGGCCGTAGGTCACTGGCCAGGGCGCCGGACCGATTTTGGCCGAGAGGTTGTTCGGCACTTCATGCGTACCGGGTGCGGCGAACGGCCCGACGTTGAAGACCCGATCCAGCGGTTTTTGCATGCCCAGTGGATGGCCATGGGTCAGGGTATGCGCCTTTCCCCATTGCCACTGCGCCGAATCCGTACCCAGGGTGGTCTTGAGGTGGGCCATGCTTGCCTGCCAGGCCACCTTGACCGTATCGCCCCGGGTTTCCTTGTCGAGGGTGTTGCGATTGTCCCACCACGGTGAATCAGGCGTGGCAGCCAACCGTGGCAGTGCGGCGTCGATCACCCGGGTCGAGAGCAAGGTCTCGAAGAAATCATTCCCCAGCTCATCGTGCATCGTTGCGTCAGCCAGGTTGAACAGGAACTGGTTGAACAGCGTGGCGCTGGTGGAGTCGAGCGGGTAGTCGCCTTTCCATTGCGCCAATTGTTCCACCTGTTTGAGTTCGGCGGGATCGCTCACGACTTCACGCAGCACCGGCAACAATGGCGCCAACAGACGGGGACCGTAGGCAGTGGTGGTGCCCAGTTGCAGCTTCTTGCTGGCGTCGATGTCCCATTTCACATTTTTGTCGCTGAGCTGGTGATTGAGCTGCTGACCGCGATCGGCGAGGTTGTAGTAGCCGGGAATTTCCATGCCGGTCGGCGACAGGGGCTGGAAGTTGGCCGAGACGATGTAGCCGCGTGCCGGGTTTTCTTCCTGCGGGTTGGCGCTGAACGGGTGGAAGCCTTCCTTGTCCGCCTGATTGGTGCTGCCGTCGAGGATGAAACCGGGCTTCGACCCGGGCGCGCGTTTAGGCAGCAGCGCCGAAGCCCACCAGCCGATGTCGCCCTTGGCGTTGGCGTAGACAATGTTCAACCCCGGCGCCTGGACCTTGGCGGCCGCGGTGCGAGCCTTGGCCAGCGTGTCGGCGCGGTTGAGCTGGTAGAAGCCTTCGAGAATCGGGTTCGGTGTTTCAAGGAACGCCCACCACATGGCCACCGGCGTCTTGCCGGCCGCCGTGCCGAGTGCGTCGTTGATGATCGGGCCGTGGGGCGATTGACGCAGCGTCAGCTTGACCGCTTCCTGACCCTTCACGGCGATCTGCTGCTCGGTGTTGACCATGTCCACCCAGTTACCGTGATACCAGACCTGATTGGGGTTGTCCGGGTTGGTCTTCTCGGCGATCAGGTCCAGATCGTCATTCTGGAACATGGTCAGGCTCCAGCCGAAATCCTGGTTGTGGCCCAAAAATGCAAACGGCACCAACGCCTGATGGTGGCCGTAGAGCTCAAAGCCCGGCGCCGAGAGTTGCGCCTCGTACCAGACTGCCGGCGCGGCAAAGCGAATATGCGGATCGCCTGCCAGCAGTGGCTTGGCGCTTTTCGTGCGGTTGCCGGCAATCACCCAGGCGTTGCTGCCCTCGAACTGTGGCAGGCCATTGTCGGCCAGCGCCTGTTCGCTCAGGCGGGCGAGGGCGTTCAGGTCCTTCCAGTCAGCGGCGGACAGCGCCGATGCCGATTTGGAGGGCCCCTTGGCCAGCACGCCTTTGGGCTGCCAGTCGAGCTCGAAGATGTTCAGGTAGTCGGCGCCCAATCGGTCGCGCACAAACGTCAGCAAGGGTTCGGTGCGAAACGCTGCGGCAAAGCTGTACGCCATGTAACCGGCGACGCTGATGCTGTCTTCGGCCGTGAACGGGCGCTTGTGGATGCCCAGCACGTCGAACTCGGCGGGCGCCGCATGCGTGTCCTGATATTGATTGATGCCGTCCAGATAGGCTTCCAGGCCCTTCCATGCCGGCGATTGCCGATCCAGCGCGGCCACGTAGCTCGCGGCACGTTCGCGGATGCGCAGGCTGCGGAACAGTTTGTCGGTGTCGATCAGTTTCGGGCCGAGGATTTCCGCCAGTTCACCACGGGCCAGACGCCGCATGGCCTCCATCTGGAACAGGCGGTCCTGGGCCTGTACATAGCCGAGGGTGCGGTAGAGGTCCGCTTCGTTTTCCGCGCGGATATGCGGTACGCCGCGCTCGTCATAGCGCACCGTCACCGAACCTTGCAGGCGCTGCAACTCCACCTGGCCCTGGCGCGTCGGCTGCTTGCTGTATACGTAGCCGCCGACCCCGATGGCGAGCACGACGACCAGCGAGGCAAGTACGGTCAGGACGCGTTTCATGGTGACTCCTTGTTCTTGTTGGATTGCCGCCCGTGTGGGCTGCAAACATGTAACACAGACCTTCTGTGTCGGGCGTCGCGGTCCTGCAAAAGTCTGGAATGCCTTACTTCACGTCCACCGGCCAAGGGCAGTAACAGCCGATGGCCAGTGTATGGGTTGCGCTCACCGCGCGCCCTTCGCTCAGCGCTTGCAGAATGGGTTCGATGAAGCTGTTGTTCGAATTGCAGGTCAGGCCTTCGCTATACGGACCGAAATAGGCCAGGTTGCCGCTGCGGTCCCAGATTGCCACGGCCGGGCTGGCCGGAATCTGTTCGGCGCCCGGCAGCACATTGATGGTTTTCAGGCGGCTCAGCGTGGCGGGAAGCTGGCCATGACTGCCGGGTTTTTGCACGGCGTAAAACTCGATGCCCTGGGGCACATAGCGCTCAACCAGTTCGCTCAAGTGTTGTTGATTGCCGACGTTGCATGGGCAGGCCGGATCCCAGAAGTGCACCAGGCGGATGGCACCGGGGCCGGCGAGTTCTGCGGGCAGACGCAAAGGGTCGCCGGAAAACACCGCAGTGTGTTCGCTGAACGCGCGCAAGTAACGCCCTTGAAACCAGTCATACGCGGCCCACAAAGCGCTGGCACACACGAGGGCGAGCAGGCTGGCAAGCAGTGGGGTGCGGTAGGCCGGACGCATGGGTTTGAATCCTCGAAGGTCGGCTAGCTTGCCATGCTTGCTGCGACAGATGAATATCGCAGGCCTATAAAGTCTGTTTAACGCTCTGGAATCCTTCATGTCAGCCACTTTTGCCCCCGATCATTTGCGCGCCAGCCTGCGGCCATTGGCCGAACGGCAAGCGCTGTCGACCGAGGCCATGGCGTATCAACGCTTTTACGGCCTGGATTTTCCGGGTCGTACGCTGCGCGCAGGCCTGGGGCGTTTCGAGATCGATGGCTATGAATTGGTCAGTCAGTTCTGGTGGCCGGAGCGGGCGAAGGCGACGTTGTTTATGTTCCACGGGTTCTACGATCACACCGGGCTCTATCGCCATGTGATCGAGTGGGCGCTGGATCAGGGTTTTGCCGTGATTGCCTGTGACCTGCCGGGGCATGGGCTGTCCAGCGGCGAGCGCGCGAGCATCAAGGAGTTCGCCGAGTATCAGGACACGTTGGAAGGCTTGTTCGCCGAGGCGTTGTCCATCGATCTGCCGCAACCGTGGCACCTGTGCGGGCAGAGCACGGGCGGGGCGATCGTGATCGATCATGTACTCAATCAAGGTGCGAACAGCCCCGCGCAAGGCCAGGTCATCCTGCTGTCGCCCTTGGTCAGGCCGCGTGCCTGGGGTTGGTCAAAGCTCAGTTATTACCTGCTCAAACCGTTCGTCAAAGCCATCGCCCGGCGCTTTAGCGAAAACTCCAACGACCCTGATTTCTTGCCGTTCCTGCAAGCTGATCCTTTGCAGCCGCAGCGTCTGCCAACGGCGTGGGTCGGGGCGTTGGCGCGCTGGATCAAGCAAATTGAGGCCGCCCCCAACAGCCCGCGCCGGCCGCTGATCGTGCAGGGACAGGCAGACATGACGGTGGATTGGGAGCATAACCTTGGGGTATTGAAGGCCAAGTTCGATCGGCCTCAGGTGTTGATGTTGCCGCAGGCGCGGCATCATCTGGCGAATGAGACGCTGGTGATGCGCGAGGAGTATTTCGGGTTTTTGACCAAGCGGATCAAAGGCCGGAATGTTTAGTGGCTTTGATGGCCTCATCGCGGGCAGGCTCACTCCCACAGAGGAATGCATTTCAACTGTGGGAGCGAGCCTGCTCGCGAAGGGGTATTCACATGCGCCGAAAATTATTGGCTGAGGTTCGAAGTGCTTTGCCCTACCGCCAACCCCGCCCGAATCGCCGCCAGCGCCGCCTGGTAATAAGCCTGGCCCTCGGTGGATTCGGCAAACGTGGCGAACTCTTCCAGTTCGTCATCCGAGAGGTCGCGATAGACATAGAGCAACGTGTTGTTCAGGTCGCTGCCGATCTGGTCCATCAGGCGCTGACGCTGGCCGTTCAACATCCCTTGCGCCTGACCGCCACCCAGCAGGCCGGGGATCATTGAGCTCAGGCTGTCGGCCGCGACGCCGGCAATTGCCAGGCTGACTTCAGCCCCCGCCTCGCGAGCGGGCAGGGCCTGGGCCAGGTGGCCGATGATCAGTTGACGGCTGTCACTGGCCTGCATCTTCGGCAGGCCCTTGGCGTTTTTCGCCAATTGGTCGCGCCGGGTTGCCAACAGTTCGGCAGCCACGACTTTTTTGCCCAGGGGCGATTGGAAGAAGGTCAGTGCAGGTTTTGGGTCGGCCAGGCTCTTGCGCAATTGTGCTTCGGCGCGCTGATCGACGGACTGGGCAGCGAAACGCTGATTGCTGTTGGTGACCAACGCTTGAAACACCGCAGGTGGCAGGCTGCTCTCGTAGCGTTGTTGTGCGGCCGTGAGCGCGTCGTTGAAATGCGCGCGTTGCTCTGGCCAGCCGGCGACTTTATACAACTGGTCGTGGCCGTCTGCCCAAGCGGGCAAAACGCAGAACATCAACAGTGAAAAAAGCAACCGGCGCATAGGGACTCCTGTCAGCAGCCGACTATTCTCCGTGCGGCATCCGCACTTGTCGAGAATTCGTATCAACCCGCTGCGTGGCTCTGTCGGATTTTCAGGCACAGGAATACTATGCGCGGCATGCAAATACCCTCGGATCACCCGCTGCTGTTACGTATCGTTGACGACCTGGTTGCACGCGGCTGGTCGCATCAGAATATTTTCCTTCCTCAGGATCTGACCCGAGCGCTGGCGGCTGAGTGCCGTAAACGTGCAGCCGAGGGTGAACTGGCCCCAGCCGCCGTGGGTCGAGGCCCTTCGTCGGAGGTTCGCGAGGGGATTCGTGGCGACCATATCCAGTGGATTGATCCCGGTCAGGCCGAAGCATGCGACAGCTACCTGGCATTGATGGACAGCCTGCGCGAAGCGATGAACCGCAGTTTGTTTCTGGGCCTGGAAGATTTCGAAAGCCATTTCGCGCTGTACCCGCCTGGCGCGTTCTACCTCAAGCACGTCGACCGTTTCCGCGATGACGACCGGCGCATGGTGTCGGCGGTGGTGTACCTCAATGACGCCTGGCTGCCCGAGCACGGCGGTCAGTTGCGCATGTATCTGGATGAAGGCGTTCAATACGATGTCGTGCCCACCGGCGGATGCCTGGTGGTGTTTCTGTCGGGCGAAGTGCCCCACGAAGTCCTGCCCGCCACCCGGGATCGCCTGTCCTTGACCGGCTGGTTCCGGCGTCGGGGTAACGAGCCGTTCTGATCATGCAAAAGATTCTGGTAAGCCGATGCTTGCTGGGCCACCGCGTCCGTTACGACGGCGGGGCCAGCGGGCCTTTCGATCAGCTTCAGCAGTGGCTGGATGAAGGCCGGGTCGTGCCGTTGTGCCCTGAGGTGGCCGGCGGCTTGCCGACGCCCAGGGCCGCGGCGGAAATTCCCGGCGGGCAGGGTGGTGAAGTGCTGGATGGTCACGCCCGTGTGATCACCACCGAAGGCGAGGATGTCAGTGCCGAGTTTCTGTCGGGGGCTGGTCAGGCACTGGAGTTGGTGCAAGAGCACGGCATTCGCATCGCCGTGCTCAAGGCCAACAGCCCGTCCTGCGGGAATTTGCTGACGTATGACGGAAGCTTCAGTGGCGTGAAGGTCAGTGGCGAAGGTGTGACGGCGGCGTTGCTCAAGCGCCATGGCGTGCAGGTGTTCAGCGAACAGGAGTTGGCCGAAGCGGCGGCAGCACTGGGTTCTTTCGACTGACACTGAACCCCTGTGGGAGCGAGCCTGCTCGCGATAGCGGACTAACATTCAACCTCTTTGTTGACTGGCCTACCGCTATCGCGAGCAGGCTCGCTCCCACAGGGTTGTTCATTCAGCCTGAAATTATGGCTTCGGCGCCACGCTCGCATCCGCCGCAAACCACTTCTTCTCCAGCGCTGCCATCCGGCCATCGTCCTTGATCCGCTGCAGCGCGTTTTCCAGGCTGGCATGAAACGCCGGGTTACCTTTCTGAAACGGAATCGCCAGGCTCACGGGTGAGGCGGCGTTTGGCTTCTCGGCTGTCAAAGACTGCACCAGAAGCATTGAGCGCGGTTCATCTTTCTGCGCGAGCAATTGCGTATTGGTTTGAATGTAAGGCTCGCTGAAATCGAAACGATCTTTCAGATCCGGGGTCATTGCTATGTGATTGATGGCGACGTCGTACTTGCCGCTTTCTACGCCAGTCAATAGATCGCCCGAATCGGTGACGACGAAGTCGGCCCGGACATCGAGTTCGCTGGCCAGCAGTTGACCCAGCTCGACTTCGAACCCGGTGAGTTTGCCTTCATCCTTGAAATTGAAGGGCGGTGTATTGGCCTCCAGCGCAATACGCAGTTCGCCGCGGTCGTTTATGTCATCAATCAGTTCGGCATGAGCCAAAGGGCTCAGAAGGGGTAGCAAGCAGATCAGCCCAGGCAGAAAACGCATGGTCACTCCTTTGAATTCATTATCGCGATGCTCTGATTCAGGATCGCTTTGCTATGGTTGTCGAGAGCCTTCGACAACGATTGACCATGAAGTTGTCATGGTCACGCGGATTTTACGGAAAAACTGGAGAAGAGAATGAAAACGTTTATGTCTCGTGCTGCTTTGGCTGGCCTGCTAATGGGTGTTTCGGTACTGGCCAGTGCTGCTACGCCGGCCCCAGCCGGTGCTGAAGTATCCATCGTTTCTCCCAAGGACGATGCTACGGTTCCGCAAACCGTCGTCGTCAAGTTCGCCGTCGAGAACATTGCGCTGGCGCCCGCGGGCGACCCCACCAAGAACACCGGCCATCACCACTTGCTGATCGACGTCGATGAACTGCCGGCCGCCGGTTCGCCGATCCCCAGCGATGCCAACCACCTGCACTTTGGCAAAGCGCAGACCCAGGCTGAGGTAAAACTGACCCCTGGCAAACACACCTTGCAGCTGGAGCTGGGCGACAGCAACCACATGCCGTTTGATCCACCGATCGTGTCGGAGAAGATCACCGTCAATGTTAAATAAAAAAGGGAGCCCCTCGGGGCTCCCTTTTTTACAGCTACAAGCTTCAAGCTATAAGCCTCAAGTTAAAGCAAAAGCGAACTCACTTGCCGCTTGAAGCTTGCCGCTTATAGCTGCTTTTAGAACAACACTCGGCAACGAATGGTGCCGTTGATGTGCTGCAGTTTCTCTTGGGCGATTTCCGAGTAGTCGGCGTCGACGTCGATAACGACGTAGCCGACTTTCTCGTTGGTCTGCAGGAACTGACCGGAGATGTTGATACCGTTTTCGGCGAAGACCTTGTTGATCTCGCTCATCACACCCGGAATGTTCTCGTGGATGTGCAGCAGGCGGTGCTTGCCAGGGTGAGCCGGCAGGGCCACTTCCGGGAAGTTCACCGACGATACGGAGGTACCGTTGTCGCTGTACTTGACCAGTTTTTCTGCCACTTCCAGACCGATGTTGGCTTGCGCTTCAGCGGTGGAACCACCGATGTGCGGGGTCAGGATCACATTGTCCAGGCCACGCAGCGGGCTTTCGAACTCTTCTTCGTTGGAGCGAGGCTCCACCGGGAATACGTCGATGGCCGCGCCGATCAGGTGCTTGTCCTTGATCGCATCCGCCAGGGATTGCAGTTCGACCACGGTGCCGCGAGCGGCGTTGATCAGGATGCCGCCCTTCTTGATGGCGCGGATTTCCTTCTCGCCGATCATCCACTGGGTCGCAGCGGTTTCCGGAACGTGCAGGGTGACGATGTCGGACATGCCCAGCAGCTCGTGCAGGTTGCCGACCTGGGTGGCGTTACCCAGTGGCAGCTTGGTCACGGTGTCGTAGAAGTACACCTGCATGCCCAGGCCTTCAGCCAGGACCGACAGTTGAGTACCGATCGAGCCGTAACCGACGATGCCCAGCTTCTTGCCACGGATCTCGAAGGAGTTGGCCGCGCTCTTGATCCAGCCGCCACGGTGGCAGGAAGCGTTCTTCTCAGGGATGCCGCGCAGCAACAGGATCGCTTCGGCCAGTACCAGCTCGGCAACGGAGCGGGTGTTGGAGTACGGGGCGTTGAACACCGCGATGCCGCGTTCGCGAGCAGCGTTCAGGTCAACCTGGTTGGTGCCGATGCAGAAACAGCCGACAGCGACCAGCTTCTTCGCATGATCGAAAATCTCTTCGGTCAGTTGAGTGCGGGAGCGAATGCCGATGAAGTGCGCATCAGCGATCTTTTCCTTCAGCTGGGCTTCCGGCAGAGAACCGGTGAGGTACTCGATGCTGGTGTAGCCCGCCGACTTGAGAACGTCGACAGCCGATTGGTGGACGCCTTCGAGAAGAAGGAACTTGATCTTGCTCTTATCGAGAGAAGTCTTGCTCATCTGCGTAAACCTGTATCCCGGAGAAAAATGGCAGGAAATAGCCAGCAGACGCTGACCCGGACGGCAAAAAGGCCGTCACCGCAGATTGGCCGTTGGGCACTATGCTGCGGGGTCGTTATGCTAGCATATGCACCCCGCTAAACACTCATTCCTGCGACGTGAAGCGTTCTCAGGATGACCATGAATTGTTCGAGAGTTCTGTCGATGACCAATCCCGCCTTGATTGAAGAGCTGAAGACCCTGGTTGAGCCTGGCAAGGTGCTGACCGATGCCGACTCCCTGAATGCTTACGGTAAGGATTGGACCAAGCATTTCGCCCCGGCCCCGACCGCCATCGTGTTCCCGAAGACCACCGAGCAGGTCCAGGCTATTGTCCGTTGGGCCAATGAACACAAGGTGGCGCTGGTGCCATCCGGCGGTCGTACCGGGCTTTCCGCCGCTGCGGTGGCCGCCAATGGCGAAGTGGTCGTGTCGTTTGACTACATGAACCAGATTCTCGACGTGAACCTCACTGACCGCACCGCCGTTTGTCAGCCGGGCGTGGTCACCGAGCATTTGCAAAACGTCGCCGAAGAAAAAGGCCTGTACTACCCGGTGGACTTCGCTTCGGCAGGTTCCAGCCAGATTGGCGGCAATATCGGCACCAATGCCGGCGGGATCAAGGTCATTCGCTACGGTATGACCCGTAACTGGGTCGCTGGCATGAAAGTCGTGACCGGCAAGGGCGACTTGCTGGAACTGAACCGCGACCTGATCAAGAACGCCACCGGCTACGACATGCGCCAGCTGTTCATCGGCGCTGAAGGCACCCTCGGTTTCGTGGTTGAAGCGACCATGCGTCTGGACCGTGCGCCGAAAAACCTCACCGCCATGGTCCTCGGTACCACCGATTTCGACTCGATCATGCCGGTATTGCACGCGTTCCAGAGCAAGCTCGACCTGACTGCCTTCGAATTCTTCTCCGATAAAGCCTTGGCCAAAGTCATGGCGCGCGGAGATGTCCCGGCCCCCTTCGAAACCGATTGCCCGTTCTACGCGCTTCTGGAATTCGAAGCGACCACCGAAGAAGTGGCCAACCACGCCCTGGAAACCTTCGAGCACTGCGTCGAGCAGGGCTGGGTACTGGACGGCGTGATGAGCCAGAGCGAAACCCAGTTGCAGAACCTCTGGAAGCTGCGCGAGTACATCTCCGAAACCATTTCCCACTGGACGCCGTACAAAAACGACATTTCGGTCACCGTGTCGAAAGTCCCGGCATTTCTCAAGGAAATCGACGCGATCGTCGGCGAACATTACCCGGACTTCGAAATCGTCTGGTTCGGCCACATTGGTGACGGCAACCTGCACTTGAACATCCTCAAGCCGGATAACCTGAGCAAGGACGAGTTCTTCGCCAAGTGCGCGACCGTCAACAAGTGGGTGTTCGAAACCGTCGAGAAGTACAACGGTTCGATTTCCGCCGAACACGGCGTGGGCATGACCAAGCGTGATTATTTGACCTACAGCCGTTCCCCGGTTGAGATCGAGTACATGAAAGCAGTCAAAGCGGTGTTCGACCCGAACGGCATCATGAATCCGGGCAAGATCTTTGCTGTTTGATTTTCGAATGTTAAGAGCACGAACCAGGAGTCGGTAATGAGCTATCAGCACCAGTATGTCGACGGTACGCGTATTCATTTCCCGTTGGGGAAAGTGGTGTGCATCGGCCGCAACTACGCCGAACACGCCAAGGAACTGGACAACCCGGTGCCTACCGAACCGCTGCTGTTTATCAAGCCGGGCAGTTGCGTGGTGCCGCTGGAAGGTGGTTTTGCCATTCCAACCGAGCGCGGCTCGGTGCATTACGAAGCGGAAATCGCGGTGTTGATCGGCAAGCCGTTGTCGACCAAGCCAAGCCGCGAAGAAGTGCTGGATGCGATCTCCGGTTTCGCCCCGGCGCTGGACCTGACGCTGCGTGACAAGCAGGCCGAGCTGAAATCCAAAGGCTTGCCATGGGAAATCGCCAAGTCTTTCGACGGCGCGGCGGTGATCGCCCCGTTCGTGTCCGGCAGCACCTTTGCTGACCTGACCGACATCGGCATCCGCCTGACCATCAACGGTGAAGTGCGTCAGGATGGCAACAGCAGCGCGATGCTCAACCCGATCGTGCCGATGATCCAGCACATGGCCGGTTGCTTCTCGCTGCAGGCCGGCGACGTAATCCTGACCGGCACGCCGGTGGGTGTTGGTCCGTTGAATGTCGGTGATGAGCTGGTGATCGAACTGCCAGGCGCAAGCCGCTTCACCAGCAGCGTGCGCTGATTTACCCAGGTGATCGTTCCCACGCTCTGCGTGGGAATGCCGCCATGGACGCTCTGCGTCCATTTTTGGATGTGACGCGGAGCGTCACGGGATGCATTCCCACGCAGAGCGTGGGAACGATCATGGTTCAGGTAGTCCCGCCATTTCCCGTTTTTTTCACATTTTCTCTGGATAATTCCGGCGCTTGCGGCGTCTGAGCCGGTCCCAATTATGCTATTACCCCTAGCCTGAATTTCTGGAACGCATCCCTTAATGGCCACCCCACCGCTGCCTGCTTTCAAAACTGCCCGCCGTTCGCGCTTCGCCTTGCGTTGGTATTCCTGGCTGTTACTGGTTGCTGCCATTGCCTACGGCGTTGCCTTTGCGATGCATTGGGATGACCGCGGCCTGCTCTGGTTACATGAGCGTTTCGAAAGCCAGGCCGAGCGTCAGGCCAGCGTCTGGTTGCCGGATTACCGGGCAGTGATCGATGCCAAGCTGCTGCCGGGCATGGAAAAGGACGAAGCCTCGGACCTGTCTTACGATCCGCAAACCAAAACCCTGTTTTCGGTGATGGGTAAAAATCCGTTCCTGGTCGAGTTGTCGTTGCAGGGCGAGGTGTTGCGCAAGATGCCACTGGTGGGCTGGAGCAACCCCGAAGGCGTGACCGTGCTGGGCAATGGCCTGCTGGCCATTGTTGATGAGCGTGAGCACATCCTGTCCATCGTCAAGGTCGATGCCGACACTCGCGAGCTGAACATCGCCGACTTTCCGAAATACGACCTCGGCCCTTCGAAGGACCAGAACAAGGCCTTCGAAGCGATTGTCTATGACCCGCGCAATCAGCAGATCCTGCTCGGCGAGGAGCGCCCGCCAGCGTTGTTCAGCTGGAAAAGCGACGGTAGCCCGATGTTAAAGGGCGACAAGCAGAAACTGCTCAGTGACAAACTGGACATGCGTAATCTGTCGGCCCTGGCCATCGATCCGCGTACCGGCCACACCCTGGCGCTGTCTGCCGACTCCCACTTGTTGTTGGAGCTGAACGAGAAGGGCGAGCAGGTCAGCTTCATGACCTTGCTCAGCGGCTTTAATGGCCTGAAGAAAACCATTCCACGGGCCGAAGGCGTGACCATGGACGAAGCGGGCAACTTGTACATGGTCAGTGAGCCGAATCTGTTCTATCGCTTCGAAAAGCAGAATTAGGCCGCAACAATCGCGCAGTTGTCGTCGAAAGCCACTGGCCATTAAGCTTGAATTCATACAGGCGTGATATTTCATCCGCCTGTTTTTGTTTTCGAGCTTGCCTGAATGCGCCGACTTGCCCGTCCCAAACCCCTCGTTTTGATTCTGTCGGTGATTGCGCTGATCGTGCTGGTAGCCGTCGCCCAATACATGCGCCTGTTCGAACGGGCCTGGTTCAATCTCTATACCCTTTGGCAACCGCAGAGCAGTGTATCCATCGGCCTGGATCAATATCGGGTGGACATCGAAGCACGGGTGATCGACGGGCTGGACGATAACGTCTCGGCGCTGACGTTCGATCCGGTGCGCAAAAGCCTGTTCACCGTCACCAACAAAAACTCCGAGCTGATCGAGCTGTCCCTGGAGGGCAAGATCTTGCGGCGTGTGGCGTTGATTGGCTTCGGCGACCCGGAGGCGGTGGAATTTATCAGTCCCGACACCTACGTCATCACGGATGAGAGCGAGCAGCGACTGATCAAGATTCATCTGGAGCAGGACACCACCTTCCTCGATGGGGCGGACGCCGAGCAGATGACCCTTGGCGTACACGTGGCCCGTAACAAAGGATTTGAAGGGTTGGCTTACGATTCGGTGGGCAAGCGCTTGTTCGTTGCCAAGGAGCGCGATCCGATGCTGATCTACGAAGTGAAGGGCTTCCCCCATTACAACCCGGAGAAGTCCTACACCGTACACGTGGTGAACAACCCCAGGCGCGACGCCGGGATGTTCGTGCGAGACCTGTCGAGTCTGCAATACGACGAGCGCAGCGGCCATTTGCTGGCGCTGTCTGACGAGTCGCGGTTGATTCTGGAGCTGGATGTGGATGGGCGCCCGTTGAGCACAATGTCACTAAGAAAAGGGCGCCAGGGCCTGCAAAAGACCGTGCCGCAGGCGGAAGGCATCGCCATGGATGACGATGGCACGATGTACCTCGTCAGCGAGCCGAACCTGTTCTACGTCTTCAAAAAACCCACACAACCTTGACCCATGATCGGTGCCATACGCAGATAGTGGGTTCACCGCAAAACCACTGTGGGAGCGAGCCTGCTCGCGATAGCGGTCTGCCATTCAACATCTCTGTCGACTGACACGACCCCATCGCGAGCAGGCTCGCTCCCACAGGTTTTGTGTTGTATATGGTTTATTTGGCGCGCAGGGTTTTTACGCCTTCGCCGGTGCCCAACAACAGTAGATCCGCCGGGCGTGCCGCGAACAGACCGTTGGTGACCACGCCAACAATCGCGTTGATCTGGCTTTCCAGTTCGACCGGGTTGGTGATCTGCATGTTGAACACGTCGAGGATGATGTTGCCGTTGTCGGTCAGCACGCCTTCGCGATAAACCGGGTCGCCGCCCAGCTTCACCAGCTCGCGGGCTACGTGGCTGCGGGCCATCGGGATCACTTCGACCGGCAGCGGAAACTCGCCGAGCACCGGCACCAGTTTGCTGGCATCGGCGATGCAGATGAAAGTCTTGGCCACGGCGGCGACAATCTTCTCGCGGGTCAGGGCTGCGCCGCCGCCCTTGATCAGGTTCAGGTGTTCGTCGCTTTCATCGGCACCGTCGACGTAGAACTCCAGGTCGCTGACGGTGTTCAGCTCATACACCGGAATGCCGTGGCCCTTGAGGCGAGCGGCAGTGGCTTCGGAGCTGGCGACCGCGCCGTCGAACGCGCCTTTGTGCTTGGCCAGGGCGTCAATGAAGCAGTTGGCAGTGGAACCGGTGCCGACCCCGACGATGCTCTTGTCGTCGAGTTTCGGGAGGATGAAGTCGACGGCGGCCTGAGCCACTGCCTGTTTGAGTTGATCCTGGTTCATGCGGGCTCCGAGATGCCGGGGAGGGAACGAAAGGCCGGCATTATAGCCCTAAGCGGGGCTAAAACCGCTGTATTCGTGTGGTCGTACAGCTGAAAGCCGGGTTAGACTCCTTGGCCCTGCCCAACCCGCTCAGTGATGCTTTCCGATGCTCGAACAGTACGTCAAAAAGATCCTCACCTCGCGCGTTTATGACGTTGCCGTAGAAACCCCATTGCAGACTGCCCGCCAGCTCTCCGAGCGGCTGGGCAACAGTATCTGGCTCAAGCGCGAAGACTTGCAGCCCGTGTTCTCGTTCAAGATTCGCGGCGCTTACAACAAGCTGACTCAGTTGAGCGATGAAGAACGCGCTCGCGGCGTTGTAACGGCTTCGGCTGGCAATCATGCGCAAGGCTTGGCCCTGGCGGCGAAAGTATTGGGCGTGAAAGCGACCATCGTCATGCCCAAGACCACCCCGGAAATCAAAGTCGAAGGCGTGCGCTCACGCGGCGGCAAAGTGGTGCTGCACGGGGATTCGTTCCCGGAGGCTTTGGCCTACTCGCTGAAACTGGTCGACGAAAAAGGCTACGTCTACATTCACCCTTACGACGATCCCCACACCATTGCCGGGCAGGGCACGGTGGCGATGGAGATTCTGCGCCAGCACCCGGGGCGTCTGGATGCGATTTTCGTTCCGGTGGGCGGCGGCGGGCTGATCGCCGGCATCGCGGCCTATGTGAAATACCTGCGCCCGGAAATCAAGATCATCGGCGTCGAGCCGGACGATTCCAACTGCCTGCAAGCCGCCATGGCGGCAGGCGAGCGCGTGGTTTTACCGACCGTGGGCCTCTTCGCTGACGGCGTTGCGGTGGCGCAGATCGGCCAGCACACTTTCGACATCTGCAAAGAATATGTGGATGAAGTGATCACTGTCAGCACTGACGAGATCTGTGCGGCAATCAAGGATATCTACGACGATACCCGCTCGATCACTGAACCGGCCGGCGCGCTGGGTGTGGCCGGGATCAAGAAATACGTCGAACAACACGGCGTCACCGGTCACACCTTTGTGGCCATCGACTCCGGCGCCAATGTCAACTTCGACCGATTGCGCCACGTCGCCGAACGCGCCGAGCTGGGTGAGGGGCGCGAGGCAATCATCGCCGTGACCATTCCCGAGAAGCCGGGCAGCTTCAAGGCGTTCTGCGAGGCCATCGGCAAGCGCCAGATCACTGAATTCAACTACCGCTACAACACCGGCAGCGAAGCGCACATCTTCGTGGGCGTGCAGACGCACCCCGAAACCGATCCGCGCAGTGCGCTACTGGCGAGCCTGACCGAACAAGGCTTCCCGGTGCTGGACCTGACCGACAACGAACTGGCCAAACTGCACATCCGCCACATGGTCGGCGGTCGTGCGGCCCACGTGGTCGATGAAGTGATCCTGCGCTTCGAATTCCCGGAGCGTCCGGGTGCGCTGTTCAACTTCCTCAATAAGTTGGGCGGGCGCTGGAACATCTCAATGTTCCACTACCGCAACCATGGCGCTGCGGATGGTCGAGTCGTCGCGGGCCTGCAAGTGCCACATGACGAACGTCATCTGGTGCCGGCAGCGCTGGAAGAAATCGGTTACCCATACTGGGACGAAAGCGACAATCCGGCCTATCAGCTGTTTCTTGGCTGAGTGGCTACGCTGATGGGCAGGTCATAAGGAAATCGGACAATGGAAACGTTAACGGCCCTGAAAGCGGCGCACATGCTTGCAACGGTGGTGTTGCTGATCGGCGCGCTGGGCCTGGGGATCTGGGTCTGGCGCACGCGGCGCAATGGCGACGCGACGGCGACGAGCCGTACCTTGCAGCGACCGCGAGTGTTTATCTGGCTGTTGATGGGCCTGGCGCTGCTGAGCCTGCCGTTCACGGGTTGGTGGATGGTGCATCTGGTGGGCTGGTCTTTGGGGCAGACGTGGTTGCTGGCTTCGAGTGTGCTTTATACGGTGGCGGCGCTGGCGTGGTTCTGGCTGTTGGTGCGCCTGAATAAGCTGCGCAAGGCACCGGCGGGCGTGGGTAAATTTACCTTCGCCTTGGCGTTGTTCAGTTTTGTCTGCTTTATCGCTATTGCTGGGTTGATGGGTGCCAAGCCTGTTTAGCGCGGAATCTGTAGCAGCTGCCGAGGTACGAGGCTGCGATGGGGTGCGAAGCGGCCCCATGGGCGGTTCTGCTGACCGCAACGCAGCCTCGTGCCTCGGCAGCTGCTACAGGCGATATCAGTCGCGCAGACTAATCACCGGCCAGCCACGTTTCTCGGCTTCAGCGCGCAGATTTTGATCAGGATCGACCGCTACCGCATGTGTAACCTGCTCCAACAACGGCAGATCATTCATCGAGTCGCTATAGAAATAGCTGTCCTCCAGCGAGTACCCCGTCTCTTCCAGCCAACGATTCAATCGCGTCACCTTGCCTTCCCGGAAGCACGGAACATCGGTACTGCGCCCGGTATATCGACCATCGACCATTTCGCACTCGGTGGCAATCAAGGTCTCAACACCCAGGCGCTGGGCAATCGGTCCGGTCACAAAGCGGTTGGTCGCGGTGATGATCACCAGTTTGTCGCCGGCTTCGCGGTGTTTGGCCAGTAATTCGATGGCTTGCGGCAACACAATCGGCTCGATGCAATCACGCATGTAATCGAGGTGCCATTGATCCAGCACGGCCATCTCGGTACGGCCGAGGACTTCCAGGCAGAAGTTCAGGTAAGCGTCGTTATCCAGCTTGCCAGCCAGGTAGTCCTGATAAAACTCGTCGTTGCGTGCCTTGTAGGCAACGGCGTCGAGAAAGCCGCGCTCACACAGGTAATCGCCCCAGGCGTGGTCACTGTCGCCGCCCAGAAGAGTGTTGTCCAAGTCGAATAAAGCCAGGCGCATTGCAGTTACTCGCTGAAAAGTCTGTAGAAAGGCGCCCAGAATACGGACTTTTCACAAGAGTGCACATAAGGTCGGTCGGCGCGTTGCTGCTTTCACAACCTTTGTGGAACAATGCGGCGACATGCGTTTGCGAGGTTGTTGCCGTGATCGACCCCGATGGTTTCCGCCCCAATGTCGGGATCATTCTCACGAATGATGCCGGACAGGTGCTATGGGCTCGCCGTATCAATCAAGACGCGTGGCAGTTTCCTCAGGGTGGGATCAACCCCCAGGAGACGCCGGAAGACGCCTTGTACCGCGAGTTGAATGAAGAAGTGGGTCTTGAGCGCGAAGATGTTGAAATTCTCGCCTGCACCCGGGGCTGGTTGCGCTATCGTTTGCCGCAACGTCTGGTCCGTACCCACAGCCAACCGCTGTGCATCGGCCAGAAACAGAAATGGTTTCTCCTGCGCCTGATCTCCAACGAGCAGCGGGTGCGGATGGATTTGACCGGTAAACCGGAATTCGATGGCTGGCGCTGGGTCAGCTATTGGTATCCGTTGGGCCAGGTGGTGACATTCAAGCGCGAGGTGTATCGACGCGCTCTCAAAGAGCTTGCCCCGCGCCTTTTAACGCGCGACTGACGACGGAGTTCGACCCCGAGCCATGCTCAATACGCTGCGCAAGATCGTCCAGGAAGTTAACTCCGCCAAGGATCTCAAGGCGGCGTTGGGGATTATTGTGTTGCGCGTCAAAGAGGCCATGGGCAGCCAGGTCTGCTCGGTCTACCTGCTGGACCCTGAGACCAACCGCTTCGTGCTGATGGCCACCGAGGGCTTGAACAAGCGCTCGATCGGCAAAGTCAGCATGGCACCCAATGAAGGTCTCGTCGGCCTGGTCGGCACGCGTGAAGAACCCCTGAACCTCGAAAACGCCGCGGATCACCCGCGCTACCGTTACTTTGCCGAGACCGGTGAAGAGCGCTACGCCTCCTTCCTCGGGGCGCCAATCATTCACCACCGTCGCGTCGTCGGCGTGTTGGTCATTCAGCAAAAAGAACGCCGCCAGTTCGATGAAGGCGAAGAAGCCTTCCTCGTGACCATGAGCGCGCAGCTCGCCGGCGTAATCGCCCACGCCGAAGCCACCGGTTCGATCCGGGGCCTGGGTCGTCAGGGCAAGGGCATTCAGGAAGCCAAGTTCGTCGGCGTCCCGGGTTCGCCGGGTGCGGCGGTCGGTACGGCAGTGGTCATGCTGCCTCCCGCCGATCTGGACGTGGTGCCGGACAAGACCATCGTCGACATCGAAGCTGAGCTCGGGCTGTTCAAGACCGCCATCGAGGGCGTGCGCGCCGACATGCGCGCGTTGTCGACCAAGCTCGCTACGCAGTTGCGCCCGGAAGAGCGCGCCTTGTTCGACGTCTACCTGATGATGCTCGACGATGCCGCGCTGGGCAACGAAGTCACCACCGTGATCAAGACCGGTCAGTGGGCCCAGGGCGCATTGCGTCAGGTGGTCACCGATCACGTCAACCGTTTCGAATTGATGGACGACGCCTACCTGCGTGAGCGCGCCTCGGACGTCAAAGACCTCGGTCGCCGCTTGCTCGCCTATTTGCAGGAAGAGCGTCAGCAAACCCTGGTATATCCCGACAACACCATTCTGGTCAGCGAAGAACTGACGCCGGCGATGCTCGGCGAGGTTCCCGAAGGCAAGCTGGTTGGCCTGGTATCGGTACTCGGTTCCGGCAACTCCCATGTGGCCATCCTGGCGCGCGCCATGGGTATCCCGACGGTGATGGGCCTGGTCGACTTGCCGTATTCGAAAGTCGACGGCATCCAGATGATCGTCGACGGCTACCACGGCGAGGTCTACACCAACCCGAGCGAAGTGCTGCGCAAGCAGTTCGCCGAAGTGGTCGAGGAAGAAAAACAACTGGCCCTCGGGCTGGATGCACTGCGCGATTTGCCGTGCGTGACCCTTGATGGCCACCGCATGCCGTTGTGGGTCAACACCGGCCTGCTGGCAGACGTGGCGCGGGCGCAGAAGCGCGGCGCTGAAGGGGTGGGTCTGTACCGCACCGAAGTGCCGTTCATGATCAACCAGAGGTTTCCGAGCGAAAAGGAGCAGTTGGCGATCTACCGCGAGCAGCTCGCCGCGTTCCACCCGCAGCCGGTCACCATGCGCAGCCTGGACATCGGCGGCGACAAGGCGTTGTCTTACTTCCCGATCAAGGAAGACAACCCGTTCCTCGGCTGGCGCGGGATTCGCGTCACCCTCGACCACCCGGAAATTTTCCTGGTCCAGACCCGCGCCATGCTCAAGGCCAGCGAAGGCTTGAACAACCTGCGGATTCTGCTGCCGATGATCTCCGGCACCCACGAACTCGAAGAAGCCCTGCACCTGATCCACCGGGCCTGGGGCGAAGTCCGCGACGAAGGCACCGACGTGCCGATGCCGCCGATTGGCGTGATGATCGAGATTCCGGCGGCGGTGTATCAGACCAAGGAGCTGGCGCGGCAAGTGGACTTCCTGTCGGTCGGCTCCAACGACCTGACCCAGTACCTGCTGGCCGTGGACCGTAACAACCCACGGGTGGCCGACCTTTACGACTACCTGCACCCGGCGGTGCTTCAGGCGTTGCAGAACGTGGTGCGTGACGCCCATGCCGAAGGCAAGCCTGTAAGCATCTGCGGTGAAATGGCCGGTGACCCGGCAGCGGCGGTGTTGTTGATGGCGATGGGTTTTGACAGCCTGTCGATGAACGCCACCAACCTGCCAAAAGTGAAGTGGATGCTGCGTCAGATCAACCTGAGCAAGGCCAAGGATTTGCTCGCGGAACTGATGACCATCGACAACCCGCAAGTTATCCACAGCTCGCTGCAACTGGCGCTGAAGAATCTTGGGTTGGCGCGGATGATCAACCCGGCTTCGGTCAAAACCCTCTAAACCAGCACTGGCCTCATCGCGAGCAGGCTCGCTCCCACAGGGGATATGTGTCGATCACAAATCCAATGTGGGAGCGAGCCTGCTCGCGATGGGGCCAGTCCAGACAACACAAAACTAAACCCTGATCTCCACTTCCCCTAAATGCCCGCCATACGGCCCGAAACTCCTTTCGACCATATGCCGCGTCCCGTCCGCCTGAACAATCAACGCCGTACTCGCCCGTGTCCCATAACTCTGGCTGGCGATAAACACACTCGACAACAACGTCTCGGTGGCCAGCCCAACCCCGGTGTCTGGCAGTTCGGCAAACGGCGCCGCCTGAGAGTCCGCCAGTAACGCCAGCAAAGCCTGAGGCTGTGGATCCCCCAGCACTTCTTCCAGCGCCGCCCGCGCCTTGAGCAATTTGGGCCACGGTGTATTCAGCCCTGCATTCGACAGCCCATAAACCCCGGGTGCCAGCATCACTGCCTCGGACTCCCGCGCATTGAAATGCCACAGCTCGTTGGCATTGCCGATCAACAAATTAAACCCGGCATATTCCAGCGAACGTGCGACAACGTCGTTCAAATAGTCATCAATCGGTTGGTCGCCCAACAAATATCCAGCCACCAGCTCCCCCCGCGATTTGCGCGACGGCGGTTGATGCGGGTCACGGATGTTGGTCAATGCGGCGAAGCGCCCGTTGGCACCGATGCCGAGCCAGGTGCCGCCGGCTTCCTGGTCGCGGCCGGCATACACCTGTGGCGCTTCGGGCCATTGCGCCAGCGGCAGGCTCGGGCGGGCATAGAATTCGTCGCGGTTGGCGGCCACGATCAGGGGCTGGGCGTTGCCGGGCCGCCAGGCGAAGACAATCAGGCACATAAGGTGGTCCTTGTGTGTTTTTTGCCCACTCTACGCAGACATCGCGCGGGTATCCATCGCCATCCAGTGGAGCCCGAGGCCATGCATCCGTTACCATGCCGCTCCGGTTTTGGGTGAAGAGTAGGATGCAGGCATGGAATTTCTGCTCTATCTGGCGCTGGGCGCCTGCGCAGGCGTGTTGGCCGGGCTGTTCGGGGTGGGTGGCGGGATCATCATCGTCCCCGTGTTGGTATTCAGTTTCACTTTGCAGGGCTTTGACACGTCGATCCTGACCCACTTGGCGGTCGGCACGTCCCTGGCGACGATTATCTTTACGTCGATCAACGCTGTCCGCGAACACCAACGTCGTGGTGCGGTGCGTTGGCCGATTTTCGTCTGGATGACCGTTGGTATTCTGATCGGCGCCGGTTTCGGCGCGCTGACGGCCGAAGCGATCTCCGGCCCGAACTTGCAAAAGATCATTGGCGTATTCGCCCTGGTCATCGCCGCGCAACTGGCGCTGGATGTCAAACCTAAAGCCAGCCGAACGGTACCGGGCAAACTCGGTCTGACCGTGGCCGGCAGCGTGATTGGCTGGGCCTCGGCGATTTTCGGGATTGGCGGTGGCTCATTGACCGTGCCGTTTCTGACCTGGCGCAGTGTGCCGATGCAGCAAGCGGTGGCCACCTCATCGGCCTGCGGTCTGCCCATCGCATTGGCCAGTGCATTAAGTTTCATGATTCTGGGCTGGCACGATCCATTGTTGCCGGCCCATAGTCTCGGTTTTGTTTATTTGCCGGCGCTGTTGGGCATTGCCCTGACCAGCATGGTCTTCGCCCGCTTCGGTGCGCGACTGGCTCACAGGCTGTCGCCGAAGTTGCTGAAAAGACTGTTTGCCGCTTTGCTGTTCTGCGTTGGCCTGAATTTCTTGTTCTGACGCACAGCGCAATCCTGGCTTAATCCTGAGGTGGCAGCGTCGCCCGGGAATTTTGGTTTCAACTCTAACGAGGAGTCGCAATGCTGCCTTACCCGCAGATCGATCCGGTGGCCCTGGCCATCGGTCCGCTGAAAATCCACTGGTACGGTTTGATGTACCTGATCGGCATTGGCGGCGCCTGGCTGCTGGCGTCCCGCCGGTTGAACCGGTTCGACCCGACCTGGACCAAAGAGAAACTCTCCGACATGGTCTTCTGGATGTCGATGGGCGTCATTGTCGGCGGCCGTCTGGGTTATGTGCTGTTCTACGATCTGCACGCCTACCTGGCGAGCCCGGCGCTGATTTTCGAAGTGTGGAAGGGCGGTATGTCGTTCCACGGCGGCTTCATCGGCGTAATGCTGGCGGCGCTGTGGTTTGGTAAAAAGAACAACAAGTCGTTCTTCCAGCTGATGGACTTCGTCGCGCCCATGGTGCCGATTGGCCTGGGTGCCGGACGCATTGGTAACTTCATCAACGCCGAGTTGTGGGGCAAGGCCACTGACGTGCCATGGGCGATGGTCTTCCCGACCGATCCGGCACAGCTGGCGCGTCATCCGTCGCAGCTGTATCAGTTCGCGCTCGAAGGCGTGGCGCTGTTCGCCATTCTCTGGCTATTTTCGCGCAAGCCGCGGCCAACCATGGCGGTGTCCGGGATGTTTGCGCTGTTCTATGGCATCTTCCGCTTCATCGTCGAATTCGTTCGCGTACCGGATGCGCAACTGGGCTATCTGGCCTGGAACTGGCTGACCATGGGCCAAGTGCTCTGCGTACCGATGATCGTCGGCGGGCTGTTCCTGATCTGGCTGGCGTATCACCGCGCCCCGGCGGCACCCGCGACGGCAGTATAAATTCGATCCCGGGGCTTGGGCCCCGGGTTCAAGGACACAGGTAACTCATGAAGCAATATCTCGAACTGGTCGCCCACGTCATCAAGAACGGCACCAAGCAAGCCAACCGCACTGGCGTGAACACCATCAGCTTTCCCGGCGCGATGCTGCGGTATGACCTGAAGGAAGGGTTCCCGGCGATCACCACCCGCAAGATGGCCTTTAAATCGGCCATCGGAGAGATGTGTGGTTTTCTGCGTGGGGTAAACAACGCCGCCGAATTCCGTGCGCTGGGCTGCAAGGTCTGGGATCAGAACGCCAACGAAAATGCCCAATGGCTGGCCAACCCGTTCCGCCAGGGCGAAGACGACCTCGGCGAGATCTACGGCGTGCAATGGCGCAAGTGGCCGGCGTACAAGCAGATCCCGGTCAGCAACCAGGCCGCCATCGAGCAGACGCTGAGCCAGGGCTACCGCCAGATCGCGGAAGGCGAAGAAGATGGTCAGGCTTATGTGGTGCTGTACAAGGCGATTGACCAGATCCGTCAGTGCGTCGACACCATCATCAAGGACCCGGGCAGCCGCCGCATCCTGTTCCACGGCTGGAACGTCGCCCAGCTCGATGAAATGGCTTTGCCACCGTGCCACCTGCTGTACCAGTTCCACCCGAATGTCGAGACCAAGGAAATTTCCCTGACCCTTTACATCCGCTCCAACGACCTGGGCCTGGGCACGCCGTTCAACCTCACCGAAGGCGCCGCACTGCTGAGCCTGATCGGTCGCCTGACCGGTTATACGCCGCGCTGGTTCACCTATTTCATCGGTGACGCGCACGTCTACGAAAACCACTTGGACATGCTCAATGAACAGCTCAAGCGCGAGCCGTTCCCGATGCCGAAACTGGTGATCAGTGATCGTGTTCCTGAGTTTGCCAAGACGGGTGTGTATCAGCCGGAGTGGCTGGAGTTGATCGAGCCGGGCGACTTCTCGCTTGAGGGTTATCAGCACCATGCGCCAATGACCGCGCCGATGGCGGTCTAAAAAAACACCGCAAACCTAATGTGGGAGCGAGCCTGCTCGCGAAAGCGGTGGGTCAGTCGACATCAACGTTGATTGACTGACCGCATTCGCGAGCAGGCTCGCTCCCACAGTGGTTATGGGGTGTGCTCAGTGGCCGTGACTGCGGCCGACATGCGAATGCTCAACCTCCGTCGCCACAACCCCGCCACTCACTTCCAGCCGCTGCAAAATCCCGCACTGATCAATCTCCGGCCCTTCGCCACAGCGTTGGCGCAGGTCGAGCAGTTGTGTCTGCAATGCCAGTAACCCATCGATCCGCGCCTTGACATGGTGGATGTGTTCGTCGATCAGCGCATTCACGCTTTCGCACTGATCCTGCGGACTGTCGCGCAAGGCCAACAGGCTGCGGATTTCTTCCAGCGTCATGTCGAGGGTGCGGCAGTTGCGGATGAAGGTCAGGCGTTCGGCGTGGGCCTGGGTGTAGACGCGGTAGTTGCCGTCGCTGCGGGCCGGTTCTGGCAGCAGGTTTTCGCGCTCGTAATAACGGATGGTTTCCACGGCGCAGTCGGTGAGTCGGGCCAGTTCTCCGATCTTCATGACGACAATCTCCCAATAGGTGCTTGACCCTATAGTGGCTACAGGGTCTTTACTTGGCAACAGGCACCTTTATGGACGCGACCTGATGAGCGACTCCCAACACACCCACATCCCTAAGGCTGAGCACGATCACAGCCACAAGCTGCAGCCTGTGCAGAAGCATGAGCATGGCGGCCACGGTGATTCCTGCTGTTCTGCCAAAGTGGCGGCACCGTCGCTGATCAAGTTGAGTGAAACGCCAACGGCCGGTGCACGGCTGAGCAGTTTCCGCATCGACGCGATGGACTGCCCGACCGAGCAGACGCTGATCCAGAACAAACTCGGCAAGCTCGCGGGTGTGCAGCAGCTGGAATTCAACCTGATCAACCGAGTGCTGGGCGTTACCCATGACCTGCCGAGTACTGCGCCGATCATCGAGGCGATCAAGTCGCTGGGCATGGTTGCCGAGCCGCTGGAGCAAGGCGTTGAAGCGCCCGCTCCAGCGCCGGAGAAAAAACCGTGGTGGCCACTGGCGCTGTCCGGCGTGGGGGCGCTGGCTGCCGAAGTGATCCACTTCACTAATGCCGCGCCCAATTGGGTGGTGGCGATCATTGCGCTGGTTTCGATTCTCAGCGGCGGGCTGAGCACGTACAAAAAGGGCTGGATTGCCCTTAAAAACCTCAGCCTGAACATCAACGCGCTGATGAGCATCGCGGTGACCGGCGCGATCCTGATCGGGCAGTGGCCGGAAGCGGCGATGGTGATGTTCCTGTTCACTGTGGCCGAGTTGATCGAGGCCAAATCCCTGGACCGTGCGCGCAATGCTATCAGCGGCTTGATGCAGATGACCCCGGAACAGGCCACGGTGCAGCAAGCCGATGGCCGCTGGGTCGAGCAGGACGTCAACACCATCGAGCTCGGTGCACGGGTGCGGGTACGTCCCGGTGAGCGGATTGGTCTGGACGGTGAAGTCGTGTCCGGTAGCTCAACCATCGATCAGGCGCCGATCACTGGCGAAAGCCTGCCGGTGGAAAAAACGCTCGGAGACAAAGTGTTCGCCGGAACCATCAATCAGGCTGGGTCTCTGGAATTTGCCGTGACCGCCGCGGCCAACAACTCGACGCTGGCGCGGATCATCCATGCCGTCGAACAGGCGCAAGGCGCGCGGGCGCCAACTCAGCGTTTCGTCGACAGCTTCTCGAAAATCTACACGCCAGCAGTGTTCATCCTGGCCCTAGCCGTGGCTGTGATTCCGCCGTTGTTCATGGGCGCCGCCTGGTTCGACTGGATCTACCGTGCGTTGGTGTTACTGGTGGTCGCTTGCCCGTGTGCGCTGGTGATTTCCATTCCGGTAACCATCGTCAGCGGTCTCGCGGCGGCAGCGCGTAAAGGGATTCTGGTGAAGGGCGGCGTCTATCTGGAGGGCGGTTACAAGCTCGATTACCTGGCCCTGGACAAGACCGGGACGATCACTCACGGCAAACCGGTGCAGACCGATTACCTGTCGCTTGATCCAACGGCTGACGAATTGGCCCCGGCGATTGCGGCGGCGCTGGCCGGTCGTTCGGATCACCCGGTGTCGCTCGCCATCGCCAATGCTGCTGTGGATAAACAATCCGCGCCACTCGTTGTGGATAACTTCGAAGCGCTGGCCGGTCGCGGGGTGCGTGGCGACATTAATGGCCAGACTTACCACTTGGGCAATCATCGGCTGGTTGAAGAACTAAGACTCTGCTCGCCGGCACTGGAAGAGAAGCTGTTCGCGCTGGAAAAACAGGGCAAATCTGTGGTGTTGTTGCTCGACAAATCAGGCCCGTTGGCGTTGTTCGCCGTGGCGGACACGGTCAAGGACTCCAGCCGCGAGGCGATCCAGCAATTGCACGAACTGGGCATCAAGACCCTGATGCTTACCGGCGACAACGTCCACACCGCGCAGGCGATTGCCGCGCAAGTCGGCATCGACGAGGCCAAGGGCGACCTGCTGCCAACCGACAAACTGCAAGCCATCGAGGCCCTTTATGCACAGGGCCATCACGTGGGCATGGTGGGCGATGGCATCAACGACGCACCGGCACTGGCCCGGGCCGAAATCGGTTTTGCCATGGCCGCCGCCGGCACCGATACCGCCATCGAAACCGCCGATGTCGCGCTGATGGACGACGATTTGCGCAAGATTCCGGCGTTCATCCGCTTGTCGCGGCAGACCTCCAGCATCCTGAAACAGAACATCGCCCTCGCTTTGGTCATCAAGGCGATCTTTCTTGGGGTAACCTTTGCCGGGATCGCCACCATGTGGATGGCGGTGTTTGCCGACATGGGCGTGAGCCTGTTGGTGGTGTTCAACGGTTTGCGCCTGTTGCGTAAATAAGCGATGAGGAACGGGTGTGCTGAGTGCCGAGTTGAAGGCGTTTTACATGGTGGCCCGCCTGGGCAGCATTACCCTGGCGGCGAAAAAGCTCGGCCTGAGCCAGCCCACGGTGACGACGCAAATCCGCAACCTGGAAAGCCAGTACTCGGTTGAACTGTTCTACCGGGGCGGCCGCCGCCTCAGCCTCAGCGATGAAGGCGCGCGGCTGCTGCCGATGGTCAAGGCGTTGTTACAACAGGAATCCGACATAGAGTTTTTCCTGCGCAACAGTGGTCAGGTCCAGGGCACGTTGCGCATCGCGGCCACGGCGCCGTATTACATCCTTGATCTGGTGAAGACCTTCCGCGAGCGCTTGCCGCAAGTGGAAGTGTCGGTAGAAATCGGCAACTCCCAGCAAGTGCTCGAAGCGCTGGAGGATTATCGGGTCGATGTCGCGGCATCGTCGCAATTGCTCGACGATGCGCGACTGATTCGCCGGGTGCTCGGCAGCGATCCGCTGGTGCTGGCCGTGCATCGCAATCATCCGTTGGCGGTTCATGACCATGTGCCGCTCAGTGCGCTGGCCGGGCATACGTTGTTGATGCGGGAGTCGGGTTCGACCACTCGCCGATTGACCGAAGAGTTGTTGGATAGCGCCGGGGTGAGTTTCGGGCCGTTACTGGAGATTGGCAGCCGTGAATCGATCCGGGAGGCGGTGCTGCGCAACATCGGCATCAGCATCATTGCCCGGCAGGAAGTACCGCACGATCCGCAACTGCGGGTGCTGACCATCGAAAATGCGCCGCAGATTCCTGAGTACCTGTATTGCCTCAAGGAGCGCAAAGGGGCGCGGCTGCCGGCGGCGTTTCTCGGGTTGGCGCAGGAAATGGCCCCGGCCTGATGATCGTTCCCACGCTTTGCGTGGGAATGCAGCCCGGGACGCTCTGCGTCCCAAGAGCCGAACGCGGAGAGTCAGAAGAGGCATTCCCACGCAGAGCGTGGGAACGATCAGCGGTGAACCAAAATCCTCGAATACCACTATCAGCCATTTTTGCCTCACTGCCACATGACGGACTCATTACATCCCTAGGATGGCCTTCATCTGCTTGATGAGGCCTGTCCATGAACCATTCGATCGCAACTGCCCTGACCAACCCCGGTGCCCCGATGAAGGTGCGCGGCGTGCAGAAACGCTTTGGCGCCTTTACCGCGCTGGATAACGTTTCCCTCGACGTGGCGGCGGGGGAGCTGGTGTGCCTGCTGGGCCCGTCGGGTTGTGGCAAAACCACCTTGCTGCGCTGCATTGCCGGTCTGGAAAAGCAGGACAGCGGTGAGTTGTACCTGGGGGATCGTGACGTTTCCCATCTGGCCCCTCAGGCGCGGGACTACGGCATTCTCTTCCAGTCCTACGCGCTGTTCCCCAATCTCACCGTCGAAGCGAACATTGCCTACGGCCTCGCGGGCAGCGGTCGTGACGAAGTGCGCAAGCGTGTCGGTCAGATGCTGGAACTGGTCGGCCTGCTCGGCAGTGAGAAAAAGTACCCCGGCCAACTGTCTGGTGGCCAACAGCAACGCGTCGCCCTGGCGCGGGCCCTGGCACCAGCGCCTTCGTTACTGCTGCTGGACGAACCGATGTCGGCGCTCGACGCCCGGGTTCGCGAGCATCTGTGCACCGAGTTGCGCCAATTGCAGCGCAACCTCGGCATCACCACCCTGATGGTCACGCACAATCAGGACGAGGCCATGCTGATGGCCGACCGCATCGCCGTGATGAACAACGGCAAGGTCGAGCAGTACGCCACACCGCAGGAAATCTACGACCGCCCGGCAACCCCCTTTGTGGCGGAGTTCGTCGGCCAGGGCAACTGGCTGCCGTTCCAGCGCAGCAGCGACAGCCACGCCCAGGTCGGCGGGCTGAACATGCGTCTGGCCGATGGCAGCGCGAAAACTGCGTCGGGCCGTTTGTTCTGCCGCCCGGAAGCGATCAACGTCAACCCGCTGGTGCATGAAGAAAACCTGTTTGCGGCCAAGGTTCGCGAAATCACTTTCCTCGGCAACCGTTGCCGCATGAGTTTCGAACTCGACCAATTGCCGGGTCACCCGTTGTTGGCTGAACTGGCGCCGGAAGCCATGCCGCGCCTCGGCGCCCAGCAGATCATGGTCGCCTTGCCGCCGCGCAGCCTGCAGGTGTTTGCCTGATGAGCGCGAACCTCGCGCTGCCGATACTGCACAAGCAGGTCCGGCAGACCTCCCGCGCTGAAATCGGCGACCGGGTGTTCGTGGTCGGCGGCAAAGTCCTGTTGCTGGTGTTGCTCGGCGTCGCCGTCTTGATGCCATTGCTGGCGATCTTCTGGCGAGGGTTCAGTTCGGAGGCCGGGCAGGGTGGTGGTCTGGTGGCCGCGCGGGAGTTGGTGACCAGCGAGAATTTCCACTGGTTGCTGGGTAACAGCCTCAAGGTTTCCCTCAGTGTCGCGGCGATTGTCGTACCGCTGGCCTATCTGTTTGCCTACGCCCTGCAACGCACATTGATTCCCGGCAAGGGCATCTGGCGCGGGATTTCGCTGCTGCCATTGATGGCGCCGTCGATGCTGCCGGGTATTGCGCTGGTTTACCTGTTCGGCAATCAGGGCCTATTGCGCGGTCTGCTCTCGGACAACATTTACGGCTTCTGGGGCATTGTGCTCGGTGAGGTGATCTACACCTTCCCACATGCCTTGATGATTGTTCTGTCGGCGCTGTCCCTGGCGGATGCGCGACTGTTCGATGCCGCCTCCAGCATGGGCGCCAGCCCTGCCAAAGCCTTCCGCAGCATCACCTGGCCGGCGACCCGTCAAGCTGTGTTCGCCGCGTTCTGCCTGGTGTTCACCCTGACCATCACCGACTTCGGTGTGCCCGTGGTGGTCGGTGGTGACTATCAAGTGCTGGCGCTGGAAGCCTACAAGGCCGTAGTCGGTCAGCAGCAGTTCGGTCGCGGCGCGTTGATCGGCATGGTCCTGTTGTTGCCGGCGCTGTTCAGCTTCGGCGTCGATGCGTGGTTGCGCCGACGTCATGGCGACTCCATGAGCGGCCGTGCCCAAGTGTTCAAACCAGCGGCCTCGAAACTGCGCGACGGCTGCTACCTGGCTATCGTGTTGCTGATCTGCGCGGCGTTGCTGCTGGTGTTTGGCATGGCGGTGTTCTCTTCGCTGGTCAAATTCTGGCCCTACAACCTTTCGTTGTCGCTCAACCATTACCAGTTCAACGACACGGCGGGTGGCGGCTGGCTGGCCTACGGCAACAGCGTGAAGATGGCCCTGTGCACAGCGTTGATCGGCAGCGTGCTGATCTTCACCGGCGCTTACCTGATGGAAAAAACCAAAGCTCAGCGCGGACTGAATCTGAGCTTGCGCATGCTCAGTTTCGTACCGATGGCGGTGCCGGGTCTGGTGCTGGGCCTGGGTTATGTCTTCTTTTTCAACCTCAGCGGCAACCCGTTGCATGTGCTCTACGGGACCATGACCCTGCTGGTGGTCTGCACCATTGCTCACTATTTGACCACCGCGCAGATGACCGCGACCACCGCGTTGCGTCAGCTCGACGCTGAGTTCGAAGCCGCCGCGCTGTCGCTCAAGGCGCCGCTGTATCGGCACTACCTGCGGGTCACCGTGCCGATCTGCCTGCCGGCGTTGCTGGACATCGTGCGCTACCTGTTCGTCTCGGCCATGACCACCGTCTCGGCAGCGATCTTCCTCTACAGCCCCGACACCATCCTCGCGGCGGTGGCGGTGCTGAACATGGATGACGCCGGCAATGTCGGCGGTGCGGCAGCGATGTCGACCCTGATTCTGATCACCTCGGCGGGCGTCTCCCTGCTGCTGGCCTGGGCTTCGCGCGGTTTGTTGCGTCGCTCCCAGGCCTGGCGGCAAACGGCGCCCGGCAATTGATTCGCTGCTCCTAAAACCGAAAGCCCTTCAACTCAAAAACAGGAAAAGATCATGTTCAAGCCTATGGCCCTGGCCGCTGCTGTCCTCACTGCTTTCAGCCTGAACGCCTTTGCGGCGCCAACCGAGTTGACGGTGTACACCGCCCTCGAAGCCGAACAACTGAAGACCTACAAAGAAGCCTTCGAAAAGGCCAACCCGGACGTCGAGATCAAGTGGGTGCGCGATTCCACCGGCATCATCACCGCCAAACTGCTGGCCGAAAAAGCCCGCCCGCAAGCCGACGCCGTCTGGGGCCTGGCCGCTTCGAGCCTGGCGATTCTCGACCAGCAAGGCATGCTGCAAAGTTACGCGCCGAAGGACCTCGGTAAAATCGGTGGCAACTACCGCGACCCCGCCAATCCGCCAGCCTGGGTCGGCATGGACGTCTGGGCCGCGACCATTTGCTTCAACACCGTCGAAGCTGAGAAGCAGGGCCTGACTAAACCGGTCAGCTGGCAGGACCTGACCAAGCCTGAGTACAAAGGCAAGATCGTCATGCCCAACCCGGCTTCGTCCGGCACCGGTTTCCTCGATGTCAGCGCCTGGCTGCAAACCTTCGGCGAGCAGCAGGGCTGGGCGTACATGGACGGTCTGCACCAGAACATCGGCCAGTACGTTCACTCCGGCTCCAAGCCTTGCAAACTGGCGGCTGCTGGCGAATTCCCGATCGGTATTTCCTTTGAATACCCGGCCGTTCAGTTGAAGCGCCAGGGCGCGCCGCTGGACATCATCCTGCCGAAAGAAGGCCTGGGCTGGGAGATCGAAGCGACTGCCGTGATCAAGGGCACGCCGCATGAAGACGCGGCGAAGAAACTCGCTGACTTCTCGGCAAGCCCGGCGGCGATGGAGTTGTACAAAGAGAACTTCGCTGTGCTGGCTCAGCCAGGTATCGCCAAACCGCAGACCGAATTGCCGGCTGACTATGAGCAGCGCTTGATCAAGAACGACTTCGCCTGGGCCTCGAAAAACCGCGACGAGATCCTGACCGAATGGCGCAAGCGCTATGACGGCAAGTCCGAGAAAGTGGCTGCCAAGTAACTGACACCGATCGTTCCCACGCTCCGCGTGGGAATGCAGCCATGGACGCTCTGCGTCCACTGTGACGCAGAGCGTCACGGGAATCATGCCCACGCGGAGCGTGGGAACGATCATTGGGGTAACTTCATGACACAACACAACGACATGCTGATCGTCGGCGCCGGCATCCTCGGCCTGTCCCACGCTTACGCCGCCGCCCGACGCGGTCTCAACGTCACGGTTTTCGAACGCAGCGAAACGCCCCTGGGCGCCTCGGTGCGCAACTTCGGTCAGGCGCTCGTTACTGGTCAGCCGCCGGGCCCGATGCTCGAACTGGCCAAGGCTAGCCGTGAGATCTGGGGCCAATGGGCGCAACTCGCCGGCCTGCAACTCAAGCGCAACGGTTCGTACCTGTTCGCTCGCACCGAAGCGGAAGAACATCTGCTTGAGGCGTTTTGCGCCGGCCGCGCTGTGGAACACGGTTACCGCGTCGAGCTGCTGCGCGGTGCTGCATTGCGTGATCTGTACGGCGGCCAGTTCAGCCATCACCGCGCTGCATTGCACGGGATGGACGATCAGCAACTGTATTCCCGCGAGGCGATTGCGGCGTTGATCGACTACCTGCGCCGCGAACTCGGCGTCACTTTTCACTTTTCGACGCTGGTCCGCGACGTCGAGCCGGGCCGCTTGCACAGCACTGCCGGCACCTTCAGCGCCGAGCAGATCATCGTGTGCTCCGGCCACGATTATCAGACGTTGCTGGCCGAGCCGATTGCCGCGCTCAACCCGCAAATCTGCCGCCTGCAAATGCTCCGCGCCCGCCCCCAGATCAACCTCAATCTGCAACATGCGTTGCTCACCGGTTTGAGTTGCGTGCACTACGGCGCCTTTGCCGATCTGCCGGAAGCGGCGGCGGTGCAGGCGCAGATTCTGCGAGACGAGCCGCATCTGCATGACAACGGTATTCACTTGCTGATCAGCCCGACACCCTATGGCGAATTGATCATCGGCGACTCTCACCACTACGGCAGCGATCCCTCGCCGTTCAACGCCGAGCAAGTGGACGACTGGATGATTGAATTGGCCGAGCAGACGTTGGGCTGCAAGGTGCAAGTGGTTGAGCGCTGGCAGGGTGTTTATGGATCACGGGGGCCGGGGCCATTCTCCTTACTGCGACCGATGCCGGGTGTGAGCGTTGTACTGATGCACACTGGCGTCGGCATGAGCGTCGGACCGGCGATGGCTGAACGCAATGTGGCGACTTTGTTGGGAGAGCGTTGATGGGCAACCCCGCACAGGTGATCGCCGAGGTGTTCGGTCTGTATGAACGCTTTGGCGACAGCGACTACATCGGCGAGCCGGTGTCACAGGTCGAACATATGTCCCAAGCCGCGCAACGGGCGATGGCCGAAGGCTTCGACGATGAAGTGGTGCTGGCCGCGTTCTTCCATGACATCGGGCACATCTGCGAAGAAAGCGCCGAGAATATGGGCGGCTTCGGCGTGGTCAGCCACGAACGGCTGGGCGCCGACTACTTGCGCCGCGCTGGGTTCAGCGAGCGCATGGCTCGACTGGTGGAATACCACGTGCAGGCCAAGCGTTATCTGACGTTGAAGGAACCCGGGTACTACGCACGATTGAGCGAAGCCAGCCGGCGCACGCTGGAATATCAGGGCGGCGTTATGAATGCTGCCGAGGCTGAAGCCTTCGAGCAGGATCCTCTGTGTGAGGTCAGTTTGCGCATGCGTCAGTGGGATGAGTTGGCCAAGGAAACGCACGTGCCGCTCACTGATCTCGACATCTTGAAGCGCAAGGCTGCGGGTCTGTTGTCCCGCGAAGTGTGTTGACTTGCCCCACGTGCGATAGCGAATTGGGGGTATGGACCGTAGAGTCGATCAGGTCCAGGCTGAACTTTTCGACAGGAGCGCATGGATGCGTTATCTCAAAGTCATCGCACAGGATCAAAGCGGTCAAGGCCAGCCGGATACCTTGCACGTCCACTTTTATGAAGATGAACAGCTACAGCGCGAAGCCACGCAAGCGGACCTGCACAGGTTGAAGCGATTGGGCACAACCTATTTGAAATGTGCCTGGTACAACGCTGGCGAAAGCGAGGTGCGGCATTTGCGCATCTTCTCGCAAAACCCCAGCGCCGATGGCACCCCCGAAACGGTGAGGCTGCACTTCCATGAAGGGGCGCAAATTGCCTATAAAGCGGCTGTTCACGACCTTGATAACGACGGGGTGTACTCGGTGGTGTTGAGTACAGACGTGGACAACGATGGCCGGGCGAATCGCACGGATCGAAGCCGGGTCAGTGCATTGGTGCGCGAGTTTTTGAAAGTTGGCTGGTGGTGATCGGGCTTTAGACCGAATGAAGGCCATCGCGGGCAAGCCCTAATGCCGATCAGTTAAGCCATAACACTGTACGTAGCAGCTGGCGAAGCCTGCGTTCGGCTCGGGCCGCGTTCGGACGCAGCAGTCGTGAAATCAGGCGATGCGGTGTTTCAGGAAGACCGCAAACTCAGGTTTTACGACTGCTACGCAGCCGAACGCAGGCTTCGCCAGCTGCTACAAAGTGCGGTTTGGCTTAACTGACTGGCATTAGGGCAAGCCCGCTCCCACAAGTTCACCGTTGCCCTTGTGGGAGCGGGCTTGCCCGCGAAGGGATCAGCAGGATCACCGCAAAGCCTCAAGCTCTACAACTGCTGCGCCAACACCTCAATCTGCTCCTGCCTTTCCCCCTGATTCAGCTTTGACTGCGGGTTGAGCGAGGACCACTGCGGATGCGCCCGAGCCTTGTTCAGGGCTTCGGGCAACTTGCCTTCGCGCCAGGTCTTGTCCTGCGGCGTGGCGACCTGAATGCTGTCCATTGCCGCGTGCCCGCGCGCGTTCAGCGCCTGGAGCAGTTGGCGCTGACGCAATGCCAACAGTCTCAGCACGCTGTCATCGATGGTCAGCTCTCGTTGGCCTTTGATCTTGCCCATTAACCGACTGCCATAGCTGCGCGCGGTTTGCAGTGCGCCGCCGGCAATCGCGCCGGCCAATGCTGCCGCACCGAGGGTCAGACCGCCCACCAGCAAGTCGACTCCGGCCCCGGCTGCTGCGCCGGCGGCGATCCCGCTGCCGACCCGCACACCGAGCTGCTTCAGGGTTTCCGGGTTGAACAGATCATCGCCCCAACGACCATCGAGCAGCGGCAGATCACTGGCCGCTGCATCTTGCGGGCGAAACGCGTAAAGCTTGAGCAGCGCCTCAACACAACGCTGTTCGCGCTGGCGCACGGCTTTGTGCAGTTCGCTGATGGCGTGCTGTTCCTGCTCCGCATCGCTGGCCACGCTGCGCCGGCAGGCGGCGCAATCAATCAGCAACTCGGCAATCAGCCGCCCCGCGCTTTGCTGACGGCCCAGGCGCTGAGCCTGTTGATCGGCGATCAATCGCTCAAGCTGTTCACGGGAGTTTTCCAGCAACAGGGCCAGGCTTTCATAGAGGCGACGTTCGCCATCTTCCGGCGGGGCGACGCTGTCGAAACGCACGAGGGCATGCAAGCCCAGACGCGCCAACGCTTCGCGCCAATCCGGTTCGCGGTGGTTGGCGCTGCTGACGAAATTCAGCACCGGCAGCAGCGGCTTGCCGCAACTGGCCAGCACTTCCAGTTCGTCGCGGTACTTGGCCAGCACCGGTTCGCGGGCATCGATCACGTAGAGGCCGGCGTCGCAGGTGAGCAGTTGCCGCAACACTTTGGCTTCCTGCTCAAAGCGCTGCCGGGCTTCACTGCCCTCAAGGAATCTGGCCAGGCGTGCCGGGCCGTCGAGGCGCTCGCCCGGACGCTCCAGGCGTTCGAGGTAGTCGAGCAGGGCGATGGCGTCTTCCAGGCCGGGCGTGTCATAGAGGTCGAGCAACGGCTCGCCATCCACCGACAAGCGCGCGCCTTCGACGTGGCGCGTGGTGCTGGGGCGATGGGACACTTCGCCGAAACCGACATCACGGGTCAACGTGCGCAGCAATGAAGTTTTGCCGACGTTGGTGTGGCCGACCACGGCCAGCTTCAACGGTGCCTTCCAGGCATTAGTCATGACCGCTCTCCAGCCAGTTCAGCGGTGCGCAATCGGCGAACGGCAGCTCCAGGTTTTGCAGCGCTATATGCCAGTCGCCCAGCCGTTCGGCATCCAGCGCTTCGCCAGGTGGTGCTTGCAACAGCCAGACGCGGGTGGCCGCTGCATTGCGCGCCAGTTCGGCGATCAGCGCCAGGCTGCCACGGTCCGGCGAGCGACGTGGGTCGCAAGCGATGGCCAGGCGCGCGGGTGGAAAGCGGCTCAATTGTTCGAGGAGTCGATTGCGCGATTCACGGCTGTCGAGAACGCCGGCGTTGCCCACGGTTTTCGGCAGTTGCGGCGGCCATGGGCGTTGGTCATCCAGCTCGATGGCGACCAGCAGGGCACCGTCGCTTTGCTGATCAGTGACACCGCGTTCCACACGATGGAGTTTCTCCGGTGCTGCATCGTTGATACCCAGGCGTTCGCTAGTGGGCATCAATCGTTCGCGCAGTTGCGCATAGCCGGGCAAGTTCAGGTCCAGATGCAATTTCGCTTGGCCGATTTTCCAGCGCCACCGGCAAAACAGCATCAGCAGCAGACGCGGCAGCACTCCGTAGATCAGCAGGACACCCACCAGCCAGGCAGCCCAGGCCTGACGGGCACTTTCGATGTTCAGCGCAGCGTCGCCGCTGGCGCGGATCATCTCCACGGTGGGTACGCTGAAGCCGATCAGGGCCGGCAGCGCGCCGAGGGCCTGAGTCATGGCGACGAAGGTGTCAGCGCTCAAAATAGTGGTTTCCCAGACGAAGCCGTAGCGCCGGGTGGCCATCAACGTCAGCAGAATCGCCAGGGCGCTGAGCATTGCCAGCAGCCACAGGCCGTTGACCAACGTGCCGATGGCCCAGCGATTGAGTTTCTGTCGTTGTAGCAACAACAGCAGGGCCGGGGCGAGTTGTGCGGCTTTGGCATCGCGGGCGAGTTTTTCGCTGAGCCACAACCATAAGCGCCCGAGGGTGGCGCCCTGTTCGCCGGCGAAGAGCAGGCCCAGCGCCCAGCTCAGCAACAGAATCAGGTTCAGCCCGAGCAGGCTGCCCAAGGCCCAGAACACGTTCACCGGGAACTGTCCGTCGCCCATCGCGGCAAAGGCCAGACCGGCGCCGCTGACCACCGCCAGCACTGCCAGCACGATCAGCGCCAACCGCGCGCCTTGCAGCCAGTGCTGGAGGGCGCTGGCCAAACCATCGCGTTCGGCCAGCCAAATGGCCCGACGTTGAATCCGTGTCGGCAGGTCACCGCCGGCGCTGCGGGCCAGTCGGTTGGCTTCCAGATCTTCCAGGGGGCCGGCGTGTTCTTCACGCAGGCGTACGGTTTCGGTCAGCCAGAGGTTTTGCAATCCAGTCAGTTCAGTCACGCGCCATCCCGTCGCTCCATTGAGCTGTGAGCATAACCGCTGTGGCGCTTATCGGGGTACGGATGGCTCTGGTATCCTCGTCGGCATGACTAAATCACTCCCCCTCAGCCTGATCGCAGCCCTCGGTGAAAACCGCGTGATCGGCGTCGACAACAGCATGCCCTGGCACTTGCCGGGGGACTTCAAATACTTCAAGGCCACCACCCTCGGCAAGCCGATCATCATGGGTCGCAACACCTGGGATTCCCTCGGACGACCGCTGCCGGGGCGGTTGAACATCGTGGTCAGCCGTCAGCTCGATCTGGTGCTGGAAGGCGCGGAAGTCTATCCGTCGCTGGAGGCCGCCGTGGTTCGCGCCGAAGCCTGGGCAAAAGAGCAGGGCGTCGATGAACTGATGCTGATTGGCGGCGCGCAGTTGTATGCGCAGGGGATGGCTCAGGCGGACCGGTTGTACCTGACGCGCGTGGCGCTGAGCCCGGAGGGGGATGCGTGGTTTCCGGAGTTTGATTTGAACCAGTGGAAACTGGTGTCGAATGTGGCGAATCCGGCTGAAGGCGATAAGCCGGCGTACAATTTCGAAGTCTGGGAAAAAGCCTAAAAGCATCGCCAGCAGGCTGGCTCCCACAGTGAGTTTGAGGTGAAACACAGATTGTGTAATCCCCCAAATCCCCTGTGGGAGCCAGCCTGCTGGCGATGAGGCCAGATCAGACGCTAAAGAATTTAAGCGTGAACCAACTCCGAATGCTCATCCGCACCCAGAAGTTCTTTATCCGTCTGCTGCATGATCTGGCTGGTAATCGCCCCGGCCGTCATCGAACCACTGACGTTCAGCGCCGTACGCCCCATATCAATCAGCGGCTCAACCGAAATCAGCAACGCCACCAGTGAAACCGGTAAGCCCATGGCCGGTAGCACGATCAACGCGGCAAACGTCGCGCCACCGCCCACGCCTGCTACACCGGCCGAGCTCAGCGTCACAATCGCCACCAGCGTTGCAATCCACAGCGGGTCCATCGGGTTGATACCCACGGTCGGCGCCACCATCACCGCCAACATCGCCGGGTACAGGCCCGCACAGCCATTCTGGCCAATGGTTGCGCCGAACGATGCGGCGAAACTGGCGATGGACTGAGGGATGCCCAAACGGCTGGTCTGCGCTTCGATGCTCAGCGGAATCGTCGCGGCGCTGGAGCGGCTGGTGAAGGCAAACGTCAGCACCGGCCAGACCTTGCGGAAGAACCGCAGCGGGTTGATCCCGGCCGCCGACACCAACACGCCGTGAACCACAAACATCAGGCCCAGACCGAGGTAGGACACCACCACAAAACTGCCGAGCTTGATGATGTCCTGGAGGTTGGAGCCGGCGACCACTTTGGTCATCAGCGCCAGTACACCGTACGGGGTGAGTTTCATCACCAGGCGCACCAGACGCATCACCCAGGCTTGCAGGGTGTCGATGGCGTTGATCACTTTCTGACCTTTCTCGACGTCATCCTTCAGCAATTGCAGCGCAGCGACTCCGAGGAACGCTGCAAAAATAACCACGCTGATGATTGAGGTCGGCTTGGCGCGAGCCAGATCGGCAAACGGGTTTTGCGGAATGAATGAGAGCAGCAGTTGCGGCACGTTGAGGTCGGCGACCTTGCCGGCATAGTCGGACTGGATGGTTTGCAGGCGCGCCAGTTCCTGAGTGCCGGCCACCAGGCCTTCAGCGGTCAAGCCAAACAGGTTGGTCAAACCGATGCCGATCAACGCCGCCAGGGTGGTGGTGAACAGCAGTGTGCCGATGGTCAGGAAGCTGATCTTGCCCAGGGACGACGCGTTGTGCAGGCGGGCCACGGCGCTGAGGATCGAGGCGAACACCAGTGGAATCACGATCATTTGCAGCAACTGCACGTAACCGTTGCCCACCAGATCGAACCAGCTGATCGAGGCTTTCAATACCGGATTGCCGGTGCCGTAAACGGTGTGGAGCGCCACACCAAACACCACGCCCAGCACCAGCGCGAGCAGGACTTTTTTCGCCAGGCTCCAGGTGGAGTGACGGGTTTGTGCCAGGCCAAACAGCAGGGCAAGGAACACCAGCAGATTGAGGATCAGCGGCAGATTCATAAACACTCCGATCAGACATGTGCCAGCTACCTTCCGGGGCAGCCGCGAGCCGGCAAGCCTAACAGCTTGATATCTAATGAATTAATATCAAAAACAGAGGGTGTCTGTCGTTTTTGGAATAAGCCGGTGTCGCTGTCAGGGATGCAGTTGGCGTGATGGGTACGGTAGCGGTCGCTGGCAGACGAGGAGTGTCACACTTATTTGTTAGCGTGGATGTCTTCCAAATTCAGGGACGTTTAATAAGGAGAAGCATGTCGATGAAATTAGTACCGAAATTACTGGCTGCCGCACTTTGCCTGGGCCTTGCCGGCCAGGTATTCGCCACCGACTTGAAACACTGGCCGGCCGATCAGGCCAAGGCGCTGGACGCAATGATTGCCGCCAACGCCAACAAAGGTAACTACGCGGTGTTCGACATGGACAACACCAGTTACCGCTACGACCTGGAAGAGTCGTTGCTGCCGTTCATGGAAAACAAGGGCCTGATCACCCGCGACAAACTCGACCCCTCTCTGAAACTGATTCCGTTCAAAGACACCGCCGACCACAAGGAAAGTCTGTTCAGCTACTACTACCGCCTCTGCGAACTCGACGACATGGTGTGCTACCCCTGGGTCGCCCAAGTGTTCTCCGGCTTCACGCTCAAGGAACTCAAAGGTTATGTCGAAGAATTGATGGCGTCCGGCAAGCCAGTGCCCACCACTTATTACGAAGGCGACGTCGTCAAAAAACTCGACGTTAACCCGCCGAAAGTCTTCACCGGCCAGACCGAGTTGTACAACAAACTGATGGAGAACGGCATCGAGGTCTACGTGATGACCGCCGCCTCTGAAGAGTTGGTGCGTATGGTCGCCTCCGATCCCAAGTACGGCTACAACGTCAAACCACAGAACGTCATCGGCGTAAGCCTGTTGCTCAAGGACCAGAAGTCCGGCGAACTGACCACCGCGCGCAAGCAGATCACTGCGGGCAAGTATGACGAGAAGGCTAACCTTGGCCTCGAATTGACCCCGTACCTGTGGACCCCGGCGACCTGGATGGCTGGTAAACAAGCGGCAATCCTGACCTACATCGATCAGTGGAAAAAACCGGTGCTGGTCGGTGGCGACACCCCGAGCAGCGACGGCTACATGCTGTTCCACAGCGTTGACGTGAAGAAGGGCGGCATCCACTTGTGGGTCAACCGCAAAGACAAATACATGACTCAGATTAACGGCATGATGGCCAAGAACGCTGCGGCCCAGGCCCAGGAAGGGCTGGAAGTCACGGCGGACAAGAACTGGGTGATCGTCAAGCCGGAAGAGATTCAGTAAGCACTGAAGCTGATCGTTCCCTCGCTCTGCGTGGGAATGCAGCCCGCGACGCTCCGCGTCACTGGACGCGAAGCGTCCCTTGAAGCATTCCCACGCGGGAGCGTGGGAACGATCAGCCCCGCACTTGGCGGGGCATTTTTATTTCTGCGATTGACGCTTACAGCCCGTCGAGCATCGCCTTGTTACGCACCGCACCCTTGTCGGCGCTGGTCGCCAGCAGGGCGTAGGCTTTCAGTGCGGTGGTCACCTTGCGTGGACGTTTTTCCACGGGCTTCCAGCCTTTCTGATCCTGCTCGGCACGGCGCCCAGCCATTTCTTCGTCGCTGATCAACAGGTTGATCGAGCGGTTCGGAATGTCGATCAGCACTTTGTCGCCGTCCTGCACCAGACCAATTGCGCCGCCAGCCGCTGCTTCTGGCGAAGCGTGGCCGATGGACAAGCCCGAGGTGCCGCCGGAGAAACGGCCGTCGGTGAGCAGGGCGCAGGCTTTGCCCAGGCCTTTGGATTTCAGGTAGGACGTCGGGTACAGCATTTCCTGCATGCCCGGGCCGCCTTTCGGGCCTTCGTAACGAATGATCACGATGTCGCCGGCCTTCACTTCGTCAGCAAGGATGCCGCGCACGGCGCTGTCCTGACTTTCGAAGATCTTCGCGTTGCCTTCGAAGACGTGGATCGATTCGTCGACGCCCGCGGTTTTCACCACACAGCCATCCAGCGCGATGTTGCCGTAGAGAACGGCCAGGCCGCCTTCTTTCGAGTAAGCGTGCTCGACACTGCGGATGCAGCCGTTTTCACGGTCGTCGTCCAGGGTTTCCCAACGGGTCGACTGGCTGAACGCGGTTTGCGTCGGAATGCCTGCCGGGCCGGCCTTGAAGAAGTGATGCACGGCTTCGTCGTCGGTCTGGGTGATGTCCCACTTGGCGATGCCCTCGGCCAGCGTCTTGCTGTGCACAGTCGGCAGGTCGGTGTGCAGCAGGCCGCCACGGGCCAGCGAGCCGAGGATGCTGAAGATCCCGCCGGCACGGTGCACGTCTTCCATGTGGTACTTCTGGATGTTCGGCGCGACTTTGCACAGTTGCGGTACGTGACGGGACAGACGGTCGATGTCGCGCAGGTCGAAATCGATCTCGGCTTCCTGGGCCGCGGCCAGCAAGTGCAGGATGGTGTTGGTGGAGCCGCCCATGGCAATGTCCAGCGTCATGGCGTTTTCGAACGCCTTGAAGTTGGCAATGTTGCGCGGCAGTACCGACTCGTCGTTTTCGCCGTAGTAACGCTTGCACAGCTCGACAATGGTGCGCCCGGCTTGCAGGAACAATTGCTCGCGGTCGCTGTGGGTGGCCAGGGTCGAACCGTTGCCCGGCAATGCCAGGCCCAGGGCCTCGACCAGGCAGTTCATCGAGTTGGCGGTGAACATGCCGGAGCACGAACCGCACGTCGGGCACGCGCTGCGCTCGTACTCAGCAACTTTCTCGTCAGAAGCGCTGGAGTCGGCGGCGATCACCATGGCGTCGACGAGGTCGAGACCGTGGCTGGCCAGTTTGGTCTTGCCGGCTTCCATCGGGCCGCCGGAGACGAAGATCACCGGGATGTTCAGGCGCAGGGACGCCATCAACATGCCAGGGGTGATCTTGTCGCAGTTGGAGATACAGACAATGGCGTCGGCGCAGTGGGCGTTGACCATGTACTCGACGGAGTCGGCGATGATTTCGCGACTCGGCAGCGAATACAGCATGCCGTCGTGGCCCATGGCAATGCCGTCATCCACTGCGATGGTGTTGAATTCTTTGGCAACACCACCGGCGCGTTCGATTTCGCGGGCGACCAGTTGGCCCAGGTCCTTGAGGTGGACGTGGCCCGGTACGAACTGGGTGAACGAGTTGGCAATGGCGATGATCGGCTTTTTGAAGTCGTCATCTTTCATCCCCGTGGCGCGCCACAGTGCGCGGGCACCGGCCATGTTGCGGCCGTGGGTGGATGTTTTCGAGCGGTAATCAGGCATGAAGCACTCCGGGCGGCTAATCAGGTATCAAAAGGGAAGTGAGCTTCTATTGACGTCTGGAACACTCAGAAATGGCCGTGTGTCCGGAAGTTGCCGATAACTTTGCGGGATCGCCGCGCGCTTCAGCTTGAGCTCATAAACCCGCCGGGGGATGACTGGCGATGAATGTCGCGATTCTACACGGCTGGCGTCAGGAGGGAATGCCGGGAAGCGTTGATCCAGTGCAGACGGAGCGTGCGGAATGACGACTGGCACGTTTCACCCGGTACTGAGTGCCTGTTGAGTCTTGTGATTGATCACTGCGTTCACTCCAAGCCCGGCAATGCTCAGTGTCAGAAAGCCCAGAGCCAGAGTCGTGGTCAGGTTTTCGGGCATCAGATTGATTACCGAGCTGGTTACACCGCCGAACATGAAAATCAGCATGCCCCCGACCGAGGTGGAGGCCCCGGCATTTTCCGGGTAGAAACTCATGGCTTTGGAGTTGGCGATTGGCCTGGCAATGGTGGTGCCGATGGTGCAAATCAGCATGGAGATCAACACCGTCGCCGCAGAAAGACCGAACTGGCGATTCAGCCATAGCATCACCCCGCCTGAAACCGCAATCAGGCCCAGGCCGATAATGATCTGGGTGTTGGCTTGCAGGTATCGATGTAGCACGCTGGCTAATACTCCGCCGAATACATAGGCCACGCCATACAGCAACAATGTCCAGGCGAACTCATACGGCGAAAGCGCCAGACGTTCCATGAAAATGATGGGCGAAGTAACGATGAACGAAAAATGACAGGCGAAGCCCAGGGCCGAAATCAACCAGTAGCCCATGAAGCGTACATCCGAACACAGGCGCCAATAAGCACTGAAAAATCCCTTGTGTAGCGCTCTGTGGGCAGACGGGATTTCCTTGATTAGCCGGTAGGCGCCTAGCCAGGCAATAACCGCCAGTGCAATGAATACATAAAAACTGCCTTGCCAGCCAAAGCACGATTGCAGCCAGGTTCCCAGAAGTGGCGAAACTGAAATGAACACTCCGCCAGCCGTCACCATCCAGATCCTGATGCGCTCGCGTTCTCGACCGGCAAAAAGGTCTTGTATCAGCGCCTGTGACAATGAAAATGATCCGCAGCCAATCGCCTGAATCACGCGGAAGAACAAAAACCAGCGGTAGTCGCTGGCGACCATGCAACCAGTCGCTCCAATTGTCGCGATAGCAATGCCTCCCAGCAGCAGCTTCTTGCGGCCCCATCTATCCGACAATGGCCCGACCAGCACCACAGCCAATGCCAGACCGATGACGAACACGCTGACAGACAGGGCAATTGCGGATGGCGAGGTCTGAAAGTAGTCAGCCAGATCGGGAAAGGACGGCAGCACCACATCGAGGGGGAAAACTCCAAGCAGCGTCATGGTCATCAACAGAATGAACATGGCCCGATGTTTTTCACCATGGGCTGTATCGTTTCCTTCATTCATCGAATAGCCCTGCCTTGGTGAAGAGTTGCCGGTTGAAAGGCAGATCGAAGAACCCGGATTTGTTCAGGGCGCTCAGAGTGGCGCTGGCGCCCGAACGGGCGCGTTGCAAGCAGGCTTGTGCGTCCGATAGCCCTTCGATGATGTCCGCGCAGGCTGACTCCCTGAGGCCGACGCTGCGAAAGCTTGCCCGCAGCCAACGCTCATCAACCTCAAAGAACACCCGAATGATCTCTGGCAACAGTCCGGCGCAGAACAGGCGTTGTGCGCTGTTCAGGTGTAGCCATAGATGGTGGAAGACTTCGGAAAAATAGCGACTGTGCCGTGCCTCGTCGGCGAGGTGGTCCCTGAGCATTTCCTGAACGCCGCACACCAACGCGTCACGACAGATGTCGAGCAGATCCTTGGCGATGATCGTCTCGGAAACGAAACCGGTGAGAAACCAGGCCAGTGGCTTGTACCTGTCGGGTGTGCGGTCGAGCAGGGTGTTCAGTCGGGTGATTCGCTGCGGCATGACCGGTCGATCGACCAAGCCGTAGTGAGCTACAACCTGTTCGGCGAGGTTATTGGAAAACAAGGCGTGATACCCCTCGTCGGTGTACAGCTGCAGCGCGGCCTTTTTCATGCGTTGGGGTACGCACACGCCGAGTTCGCCATGGACGATGGTTTCGACAGATCGGTTGACGATGCGGTGTTCGAGCAAGGTGGTGTAGTCGAGGAAATACACCAGATGATTGGCCGACAGGCGATGCGAGATTGCCCGACCGGCTTCTTTGACTGCCGGGTGATTCAGATACGGCAGGAAGGCTGGTGGAAACCAGTGTCGGGTTTCCAGCTGCTGTTCAACATCCTGCGGTAATACATAGGTGTGCCTGCTGGTTCGCACGGCGGCCCGGTTATCCCAGTCGCCGAGGGTGAAACGCTCGGCCCAGCTGGCGGGAAGCGATGACTGGTCAATCAGTGGACCGGTCATGGTTGCGAGTCCTGAGGGCTCAGCAGCGCTTTGAGCTCCTTGCACATCACGTCGCCGTTGCTCTTGCCGCAACCGACAAAAAACAAAGGCTGTTCTGCGCTGTCATTGAGACCCAGCAGCGTTTCGACCTGATCGTCCGTCAGCGCACCGGTCAGCCAGGTGTTCAATCCGAGTGAGGTGGCCACCAACTGGAAGGTCTGGGAAATATGCCCGGCTTCAACGTAGGCCATTCGATAGGCGCGCGAGTGTTCATACTTCCACCACAGCTTGTCGAATCGACTAGTGATGAACAGCCCGACTGGCAAGTTATTGATGAAGTGTTGCCCGCACAGCAGTTGCCCCAACGGCCTGCTTGGCAGTGGGTTGACGAAGCTCAACGCATGTTCGGTGGGATGGTAGGCATAGAACCCGGGTTTCAGGCCGCTGACATTTTGTACAAGAAGGAACCCCTCACAGGCGTTCAACCCACCCCCGGATGGACTGGTACGCCGGGCGCCAAGTCCTTCGGCAACGCTTTCATCGACGTCATCTTCCCGTTCTCGCAAGTAGCCCAGGGACAAGTAGAGCAGTGTGCTGACCCCTTCAAGTGAGAGGGAATCCCCGGTGAAGGTTCGGCAGGTTTTCCGGTTGATCAGGGTATTTGCCAGAGAGCCTTGCGGCAGGCATGCAGGTTTCGGCAGCGTAATCAGTTCGCCTGCCAGGCTTTCCGCCAGTCGCGTGTCCGGGGTCGTTGTGGCCAGGACTTCGCTGCAATGGTTCAGATACTCTCTGGACCATTCATGAATATCTTGCGGGGTATGTTGGCAGGGGATGTTCTTGGTGCCGATATGGAATATTTTCGACAGGTCATCCCAGCCCCACTCAATTATAGGAGGTGTATATGTGGTGAGTATTCCTGCTTCAAGAAGTTGTATATCTATGCTGTTTCTATTATTGAATCTGTTCGGTTTGTTGATGAGTTCTGCAAGCCGGGTTGAATGCTCAAGGTCCAGTTCATACTGTTTATGATTTTTGTAATCCCAAACTATTAGACCAGGCGTGCGAGGAAGCATGAAGAGATAAGGGTTTATCTGCATGGTAGGCGGTTCACTCTGGAGTTTTCCATAGAGAACGCTGGGTAGCCGGCACTCCCCAGCGCTTCATTTACTTAGCGGGCTTTGGGTGCAACCAGAAAAGCCAGGTTGGCGATGTTGTTAGCTTCCAGAGTAATTGCTTTCATGTTTGGAACTCCTTTTCGTTGATAGTGAGCGTCACTCCTGTGTGACAACTCAATCATAGTTGCTAATGAGTCCTTATCAAGGAGAGATTGAGTAGGAAAGTTCTAGTAATTTTGTCGGATCAATCGAGGGGCTGAATAAACTTTGTAAGGCATATTCTCTAAAATAAAAAATACAGAGAAATGTCCTGCAAGTCTCAAGGACTGCAAGTGTAGGAAGTTTTGACATTGAATGTCGGATGATAGAACTGGGAGCCGATCGGCTCCCCGTCAAGCCGGCGTGATCAGCTGTTTGGCAGCAGGCGGCAGGTGATGCTTTTGATGTAGCGAGTCTCGGCGATGGCAGGGTGAACCGGGTGGTCCGGGCCTTGAGCGCCACGCTCCAGCAACTGGATATTGCGGTCCAGGTGGCGGGCGCTGGTCAACAGGATATTTTGCAGGTCGTCTTCGGGCAGGTGCATCGAGCACGAAGCGCTCACCAGGATGCCGTCCTTGCTGAGCAGGCGCATGGCTTGCTCATTCAGGCGACGGTAGGCGCCTTCACCGTTCTTCATGTCTTTCTTGCGTTTGATGAATGCCGGAGGGTCGGCCACGATCACGTCGAAACGTTCTTCGCTGGCTTTCAGCTCTTTCAGGGCTTCGAACACGTCGCCTTCGATGCAGGTCATTTTGTCGGCGAAACCGTTCAGCGCGGCGTTACGCTCGACGCCGTCGAGGGCGAACGCGGAAGCGTCGACGCAGAACACTTCACTGGCGCCAAACGCGGCGGCTTGCACACCCCAGCCACCGATATAGCTGTAGAGGTCCAATACGCGTTTGCCTTTGGCATACGGGGCCAGGCGTGCGCGGTTCATGCGGTGGTCGTAGAACCAGCCGGTTTTCTGGCCTTGCATGACGGGTGCTTCGAATTTGACGCCGTTTTCTTCCAGCGCCACCCACTCCGGCACCAGGCCGAACACGGTTTCGACGTAACGGTTGAGGCCTTCGGCATCACGGGCGGCGGAGTCATTCTTGAACAGAATGCCGCTTGGCTTGAGCACTTGGGTCAACGCGGCGATCACGTCTTCTTTATGGGCTTCCATGGTCGCCGAAGCGATCTGCACCACAAGGATGTCACCGAAACGGTCGACCACCAGGCCTGGCAGCAGGTCGGAGTCACCGTAGACGAGGCGATAGAACGGCTTGTCGAACAGGCGATCGCGCAGCGACAGGGCGACGTTGATGCGGTGAACGAGCAACGACTTGTCCAGCGGCAACTTGATGTCGCGCGACAACAGGCGGGCGCAGATCAGGTTGTTCGGGCTCATGGCAACGATGCCCAGCGGCTTGCCACCAGCCGCTTCGAGGATCGCCTGGTCACCGGCCTTGAAACCGTGCAAAGGCGTGGCGGCTACATCGATTTCGTTGCTGTAGACCCACAAGTGGCCGTTTCGCAGGCGACGGTCGGCGTTGGCTTTAAGGCGCAGGCTAGGCAGGGACATGACGTCGCTCCGGAAAAAAGAGCGGGAGTATAGCGTGTTGCGCAAGGCCACGGTTTGGCGGATAGACATGCGGTGACAGCCGTGGGGATGGATGAAACTTCAGCAGATGTGTGGCCCAAGGTGTCGGATCCAACTTTTAGAAGCTAGAATCTGCGCCTGGCCCAGAGTGTGTACCTATGTCCCAAGAGCTGACGACCGAACAGATTCAACAGTCCCTGCAAGGCATCAGCGTGCCCGCCCAGCCGCAAATCATGGTGGATTTGCAGATGGAGCAGTACATGCCCGACCCGGACCTGGAAGTGATCGCGAAGCTGATCTCCCAAGACCCGGGCCTCTCTGGCGCGTTGCTGAAGATCGTCAACTCGCCGTATTACGGCTTGAGCAACAAGATCGCCTCGATCCAGCGTGCGGTGAATCTGCTGGGCAGCCGCTCAATCATCAACCTGATCAACGCGCAGTCGATCAAGGGCGAGATGAATGACGACACCATTGTCACTTTGAACCGTTTCTGGGACACGGCTCAAGACGTGGCGATGACCTGCCTGACCCTGGCCAAGCGCATTGGCGCTCAGGCCGGTGATGAAGCGTACGCCCTGGGGTTGTTCCACGATTGCGGTGTGCCGTTGATGCTTCAGCGTTTCCCCCAATACATGACGGTTCTGGAACAGGCGTATGCTAACGCCAGTGCCGAATGCCGGGTGGTGGACACCGAGAACCGGGCGTTCAATACCAACCATGCCGTGGTGGGATATTACACCGCCAAGTCCTGGCGCCTGCCGGATCATGTGACCGCCGCTATCGCCAATCACCATAACGCGTTGGCGATCTTCAGCGATGAGTCGTCGCGCAATGCCCAGCTCAAGAACCTGCTGGCGATTCTGAAGATGGCCGAACACATTTGTGCGTCCTATCGGGTATTGGGCAACCAGGCCGAAGATCACGAATGGAACAGCATCGGGCATCTGGTGCTCGATTATGTCGGCCTCTCGGACTATGACTTCGAGACGCTCAAGCAAACGATTCGTGACCTTGGCACTCATCGCTGAGCGTTGGATAGCCTGATTCGAGTGCCCCATGCCTGAACTGCCAGAAGTCGAAACCACCCGCCGCGGAATTGCGCCGCACCTGGAAGGCCAACGGGTCAGCCGGGTGATCGTACGGGACCGGCGCTTGCGCTGGCCGATTCCGGAAGACCTTGATGTGCGGCTTTCCGGACAGCGCATCGTGCTGGTGGAACGGCGTGCGAAGTACTTGTTGATCAATGCCGAAGTCGGCACGCTGATCAGCCATTTGGGCATGTCGGGGAATTTGCGGCTGGTGGAAGCCGGTCTGCCGGCGGCCAAGCATGAGCATGTAGACATCGAACTGGAGTCCGGCCTGGCGCTGCGCTACACCGACCCGCGTCGGTTTGGTGCGATGCTCTGGAGTCTCGACCCATATAACCACGAGTTGCTGATTCGCCTGGGACCGGAGCCGTTGACCGACCTGTTCGACGGCGAGCGCTTGTTCCAGCAGTCTCGCGGGCGCTCCATGGCGGTCAAGCCGTTCATCATGGATAACGCGGTGGTGGTGGGCGTCGGCAATATCTACGCGACCGAAGCGCTGTTCGCCGCCGGTATCGATCCGCGCCGCGAAGCCAGGAGCATTTCCCGGGCGCGTTATTTGAAACTGGCGATCGAGATCAAACGCATCCTGGCCGCCGCCATCGAGCGCGGTGGTACTACCTTGCGCGACTTTATCGGCGGTGACGGTCAGCCGGGTTACTTCCAGCAGGAACTGTTCGTGTACGGCCGAGGCCATCAGCCCTGCAAGGTCTGCGGCACAGACCTGCGGGATGTGAAACTCGGGCAGCGCGCCAGCGTTTTTTGCCCTCGCTGTCAGAGCTGAAGCGCGGTAACCAGTTAAATGTTCGGCGTGGCTGATGACGTCATCGCGAGCAGGCTCGCTCCCACATTGGGCTTGCGTCGTTCACAAATCCCCTGTGGGAGCTAAGACAGGCAGCAAAAATCTCAAGCCTTGCCGGTAATCTTCCGGTACTTCTCCATCAACTCGTCTTCAGTCTCTGGATGCGCTTCGTCCAGTGGAATGCAATCCACCGGGCACACTTGCTGGCACTGAGGTTCGTCGTAGTGGCCGACACACTGCGTGCACAGGTTCGGGTCGATCACGTAGATCTCTTCGCCTTGGGAAATGGCGGCGTTCGGGCACTCGGGTTCGCAGACGTCGCAGTTGATGCAATCGTCGGTGATGATCAGGGACATGCTAACTCCAGCCAGGGCGGCAGGCCCGGGCGTAATAAACCAATGCGCACAATTGTGCCGCATTGGCGCCCGCAGTGCACGCGGGCGCGACGTTTTGCGGATCGCAGGCTACGCCAGCTCCTACAGACGGTGCCCGGCTTTATTTCTTAAAACGTTCGGTGAGGGCGTCGGCCACCGCAGGGTGGACGAACTTGGTGATATCGCCGCCAAGCGCTGCGATTTCACGGACCAGCGTCGAGGAAATGAACGAATAACGCTCGGACGGTGTGAGAAAAAGGCTTTCCACATCCGGCGCCAGCTGGCGGTTCATGTTGGCCAGCTGGAATTCGTATTCGAAGTCCGACACCGCGCGCAAACCACGCAAGAACACGTTGGCATTCTTCTCTTTGGCGAAGTGGGCGAGCAGCGTCGAGAAACCGACAACTTCAACGTTCGGCAGATGTTTAGTGACCTCGCGGGCCAGCTCCACACGTTGTTCCAGAGGAAACAGCGGGTTTTTCTTGGGGCTGGCGGCAACGGCAATGATGACATGATCGAACAGGCGCGCGGCGCGTTCGACCAAGTCGCCATGGCCCTTGGTAATAGGGTCGAAGGTACCTGGGTACAACACTCGGTTCATCGCGTCGTCCTGGCGGGAGTCCGTTGGGGAGTCGGATGGTATCGCAGCCTTCCCGGTCGGCCAAGTCGCCTGTTGGGTAAGAAAGCACTATAGACGATAAGAATATTCTCCCTTTTCATGGGTTTTTCAAACGTTCGGCCAGGGAAGTGGCCAGTTGCGCCGTCAGCCCATAGATCGACAGTTGCGGGTTTGCGCCAATGCTGGTGGGAAACAGCGAGCCATCATGGACCGACAGATTGCTGAGCTGGTGATGACGGCCGAGGCTGTCGGTGACGGCGTTTTTCGGGTCTTCACCCATCGCACAACCGCCCATCACGTGGGCGCTGCCCAAGCGTGTGCGGTACAACTCAAGGCTCAAGCCATCGATCAGCGTGCGCGCTTCGGCCAGGGTTTTCACGTAGCGAGCATCGGCGTGCATCGGCATCACCGCTTTGGCGCCACCGGCGAACTGGATCTCGGCCATGCTGTGGAAAGCTCGGCGCAAGCCGTCCCAGACATAGGGCGAGACTTGATAGTCGAGCACTGGCGTATTGTCGCTGCGCAGTTCGACGCTGCCGCCGGGGCTGTCGGGATGGAACCCGTCGCGCAGCAACGCGAGCATGGCGTGGGTGTGGGGCAGGTGCTCCATGTGCTGGGCGTTTTCCTTGCCGAAACCGCCGAGCAGGGTTGTCGCCAGTGCCGGGTGCAGCGGCGGGACTTCGAGTTTGTAGGCCATCTTGCCGGTAGCGCCGTCCTGCCATTGGAAATGGTCGGAATAGATTGACTGCGGCGCGCCGTAGAACGGGTTGATCACCTCGTCGAACAGCCCGGCAGACATATTTACCAAATGCAGGAACGTGCGTTTGCCCAGGCGCTTGTGCGGATCCGGTGCATCAGAACGCAGGAGCAGCCCCGGGCTGTTGATCCCGCCGCCGGCCAGGACGTAATGGCGTGCCTTGACCGTGATCGTGCGGCCGGTCGGCGCGACGCAACGGTCGTCCATCGCCACGCAGTGCAAACCGGTGACTTTGCCGTCCTTGATCGACAGTTTTTCCGCGCGGGTCAGATACAACAGCTCGCCGCCTTTTTCCAGCGTTGCCGGAATGGTCGTGACCAGCATCGATTGCTTGGCGTTGGTCGGGCAGCCCATGCCGCAATAGCCGAGGTTCCAGCAACCGCGCACGTTGCGCGGGATGACGTGCCAGCTGTAGCCGAGTTTTTCACAGCCTTTGCGGATCACGTCGTTGTTGGCGTTGGGTGGCACCATCCACGGTGCGACGCCGAGACGTTGTTCCATTTTCTCGAACCACGGCGCCATTTCGGCTGGCGTGTGGCCTTTGACATCGTGCTCCTTGGCCCAGTGTTCGAGCGTCGGGGCTGGCGTGCGAAAGCTCGACGTCCAGTTGATCAGCGTGGTGCCGCCCACCGCCCGGCCCTGAAGGATGGTGATCGCGCCATCCTTGCTCATGCGCCCGATACCTTCCTGGTAGAGGCTGGAGTAGGCCTGGTCTTCGAGCATCTTGAAGTCGCTGCTGGTCTTGAGCGGGCCTTCTTCGATCAGCAGCACCTTGTAGCCGGCCGCGCTGAGGATTTCAGCCGTGGTGCCGCCGCCAGCGCCGCTGCCGATGATCGCCACGTCCGCTTCGAGGGTCAGGTCTTGGGTCAGTTGCGAGCCATTGTAGGTTTTCCAGCCACGGGACAGGCCTTCTCGGAACGGATCGGGTACAGGCATTCTCAGGTTCTCTAGTTGTTATTTTTGGAGTGTTCTTCCGGGCGCCATCGCGAGCAGGCTCGCTCCCACAGGGGGACGCGATCCCCTGTGGGAACGGGCTTACCCGCGATGGGTCGACTCGGTTTCAGACCGTAGGCGGTCCGGGATACCCGCAATGCACCCACGATTCGGCCCGGCTGTACCACGCCATCATCACCAGTTGCAGTAACGAGCTATGCCCCATGCGCAACAAGCTCAACGAGCTGTTTTCCCATCGATCAAGGAAGTGCCGGACTTCACTGGCGTTGGCGTTTTCCCAGCTACCCCAGATCCCGGTCAGCGGTCCGCGAGTCACGGCCATCCCCAGCACATCGAATAATTGCTGGGTCAGCTTGAGCATTTCCGGTGACAGGTGATTCAGGCTGTTATCCAGGCTGTGCAAGGTCTGGTCGACCGATGCCGGCATTTTCTCGGCCGCGACAGCGCCCTCGAGCATCACCGGGATCAGTGCGCGCAAAAACAGCAGGTCGCCGCTGCGCAGAATCGCGAAGCCGGTCGCCGGAGTGCTCGACGAGCAGCCGCTGAGGCTCGCGCCCAATCCGGCCGTGGCCAGAAATGCACTCGCGCCGAGGCTGAATTTCAGCAGGCCGCGCCGTGACAGCGCGGGTGTGTCGGTCAAGCTTGGGTTCATTATTGTTGTTACCCGGTGGTGATGATCGTTAGCGGATAAACAGCTTCTGGATCAGTTTCTGAATGGACTTTCCGTACGGCGGGTAGATCAGCTTCGATGCGTTAAAGCGCTGTTTGATCAACACACCTTTGGCCTTGCTGAAGGTCAGGAAGCCTTCGTGGCCGTGGTAATGGCCCATGCCCGAGGCGCCGATGCCACCAAACGGCATGTCGTCCTGAGCGACGTGCAGCAGGGTGTCATTGAGGCAGACACCCCCGGAGTGGGTTTCGTGGAGCACACGGTTTTGTTCGCGCTTGTCGTAGCCGAAGTAATACAGCGCCAGTGGGCGAGGGCGTTGGTTGATGTAGGCAAACGCCTCGTCCAGATTCTTGTACGGCACGATGGGCAGCAGGGGGCCGAAGATTTCGTCCTGCATCACCGTCATGTCGTCGGTGACATTGAGCAGCAGGCTGTGACTCATGCGACGACCCTGCCCCTGTTCGAACAGCGGAATCAACTGCGCACCTTTGCTGGTGGCATCGCTGATGTAGCCGTTGAGACGCGCCAGTTGCCGCTCGTTGATGATGGCGGTGTAGTCCGGGTTGTCAGTAAGTGTCGGATAAAAACCGCGAATCACCTGGCGATAAGCGTCGATGAAACCGTCCACACGGTCTTGCGGCACCAGTACGTAATCCGGGGCTACGCAGGTTTGCCCGGCGTTCAGGGTTTTGCCAAAGGCGATACGTTCGGCGGCGTCTTTGAGTGGCACATCCTGGGACACGATGGCCGGGGACTTGCCGCCGAGTTCGAGGGTCACCGGGGTGAGGTTCTCGGCCGCCGCACGCATCACGTGTTTGCCGATGCTGGTGGCACCGGTGAACAGCAGATGATCGAAAGGCAGGCGAGAGAACGCTACGCCGACATCGGCTTCTCCCAATACGACGCAGACCAGGTCTTGAGGGAAGACTCGCGCGAGCAGCTCCTTGAGCAGTAAACCGGTGGCCGGGGTTGATTCGCTGAGCTTGAGCATCACCCGATTACCGGCCGACAGCGCACCCACCAACGGGCCGATGGCCAGGTACAGCGGATAGTTCCAGGGCACGATCACGCCGACCACGCCCAACGGTTGGTAGACAACTTTGGCCGCCGCCGGCTGAAAAGCGATGCCCACCTTGCGCCGCGAGTCCTTCATCCAGCCTTTGAGGCGCTGGCTGGCGTAATGAATGCCGTGCAGGCTGGGCATTATTTCGGCGAGCAGGGTTTCATCGGCGCTGCGGTGGCTGAAATCCTGGCTGATCGCCTCGATCAACGCCTGACGTTCACTGTTCAACAGGTCGCGCAATGCTTTGAGCCATTGCTGGCGCTGGGCGGCCGGCGGCATCGGGTTGGCGGCGTAAGCGGCGCGTTGTGCGTCGAACAGCGTTTGCAGTTCTTCCAGAGGCTGATTCAGGTTCTGAAGGTAGGCGATGTCAGCAGTCATTGTCGGCTCCGGATTAGTTGTTATGAAGGCCTTTTTAGAGTCTATACTCTAGAAAGTCAAATGGCATCCTGTAACAGCGTTGTTTTATCCGCTCGTCGATAGGTCGTAAGATGCCCTTCATCGAACTCTGAATTTAAGCTCAAGCCATGGCCCCTCGGATCAAAACCAGCGAGCGCATCGTGCAGAACAGCCTGGAGCTGTTCAATCAGCAGGGTGAGCGCAGTATCAGCACCAACCACATTGCTGCCCATATGGAAATTTCCCCAGGCAACCTGTACTACCACTTCCCTAACAAGCAGGCGATCATCGCCGTGCTGTTCAGTGAGTACGAAAGCCTGGTGGACAGCTTCCTGCGCCCACCTCAGGGGCGTGCGTCCACGGTGGACGACAAGCGCTTCTACCTTCAGGAACTGCTGGCGGCCATGTGGCGCTACCGGTTTTTGCACCGTGATCTCGAACACTTGCTCGACAGCGATCCGGAACTCGCCGCCCGTTATCGGCGGTTTTCCCAGCGTTGCCTGATCCATGGCACGCACATCTACGCGGCTTTCGTCGAAGCCGGCATCCTGCAAATGGACAAGGTGCAGATTGAGTCCCTGACGCTCAACGCGTGGATCATCCTGACGTCCTGGGTGCGGTTTCTGTGCACCACGCGGGAAAACTCCAATCACCTGAGTGAACAAGCCATCAAACGGGGCGTGTATCAGGTGCTGGTGCTTGAGGCCGGTTTCGTGACGGATCAGTCTCGCGATGCAGTGAACGCGCTGTACGAAGAGTTTTACGTGCCGCTGGCCCAAGCCCTTGAAGAAGTGCAGTAGGATTAAAAACCGACTTAGTCACAGGAGCCCGCTATGCCCATTGCGCAACTGATCAGCCCGCAAGCACTGGACCTGAAAAAGGATGAGCCGGGATTGGTGATTCTGGATTGTCGTTTTGCCCTCGATGACCCGGATTATGGCCAGCGCAGCTATGCCGAAGGGCACATCGCCGGGTCGAAGTTTGCCGATCTTGAGCGTGATTTGAGTGGGCAGGTGGTCAAGGGCGTGACGGGGCGTCATCCGCTGCCTGACGCTGAAACGTTGATCGAACGCCTGCAAGCCTGGGGCATCAACGCTGATAGCGAGGTGGTTTTGTACGATGACGGCCCGGGTGCCTACCCGGCGCGGGCCTGGTGGTTGCTGGCGTGGCTGGGCAAGCGTGACGGCGTGTTTATTCTGGATGGCGGGCTCAAGGCCTGGCACGCGGCAGGTTTGCCGCTGAGTCTGGATGCGTGCGACAACAAACGCGGCACCTTCACCGGAACACCTGACAATGCGTTGATCTTGAGCGCCCAGCAGCTTCAGCAGCGTCTCGGCCAACCTGCGCTGACCTTGCTGGATGCCCGTGCCTTGCCGCGTTTCAAAGGTGAAGTGGAGCCGATCGATCCGATTGCCGGGCACATTCCGGGGGCGCAATGTGCGGCGTTTACCGACAACTTGGGGAGTGACGGGTGCTTCCTCCCGGCCGATCAGCTCAAGCAGCGATTTACCGCGAAACTCGGTGATCGTTCGCCGAGCGATCTGGTGGCGTATTGCGGTTCAGGTGTGACGGCTTGCCATAACCTGTTCGCTCTGTGCCTGGCGGGGTATCCGTTGGGTTCGTTGTATGCCGGGTCGTGGAGCGAGTGGATCAACGATCCTGCGCGTGGCATCGCCACCGGTGAGTAATTGCTAAACCCTGTGGGAGCTGGCTCGCTCCCACAGTCGTACCCATTTCTTGCCCTGATCGGCTACCTGTGCCCCACGGCGGCCAGCCACTGCGGGATGCGCCGTTCCAGGTAATAACCCGGTTGCCTGAACGAGCCATCGACGAAGCCGACATGCCCACCTTTGGTTTGTAACTCGAGTTGCGTGCAGGCAGACAGTTCGTCGGTTTGCGGCAGGCTGTGGGGGAAGACGAAGGGATCGTCCGCCGCCTGAATGATCAGGGTTGGTGTGCGAATCTCCCCCAGGAAATAACGGCTCGACGCGCGACGATAGTAATCCTCGGCATCGATAAAACCATTTAACGGTGCCGTGACCCGGCCATCGAAATCCCAGAAGGTGCGCATGTTTTCCAGCGAACCGAGCGCCGCCAACGCCGCCAGGCCCTCTTCGCGTCCGTCATGCTGGAACTGGCGTTGTTTGTTCTTGATGTAGGCGAGCATCTCTCGCATGAAATGCGCCTGGTAGACCCTGGAAAAACCCAGGCCGATACGATCGGCGCAGTGGTCGAGGCGAAACGGTACCGATACGGCCACCGCACCGGCCACGCCACTGTCACTGCCTGATTCGCCCAGGTGCTTGAGCAAAATATTGCCACCCAGGGAATAGCCCACCACGTACAGCGGCGCTAACGGGCGTTTGGCCCGCAGGTGCCTGATGGCTTCGGCGAGGTCTTCACTGGCACCGGAATGGTAGCTGCGTGCCAACAGGTTCGGCTCGCCCGAACAGCCGCGCCAGTTCAGCGCGACACTGGCCCAGCCTTGGGCGGCGAGTGCCTTTTGCACACCGGCCACATAAGGTGAATTCGACGACCCCGTCAGCCCGTGCAGCACCAGCACCAACGGTGCCGTCGCGCTGTGTGGGCCATGCCAGTCGAGGTCGAGAAAGTCGCCGTCATCGAGCCACAAGCGTTCACGCTCGCGTTCAATATGTGTGGTTTTGCGCCATAGCGGTCCCCACAAGGTTTGCAAGTGCGGGTTGCCCAGGCCAAAGGCCGGGGTGAAGCGTTCACTGGACTGGAGCACGATGTTTCTCTAAAGGGTAAAACTGTCGGTGACAGGGCTGATACGTTTGGCCCTGCCACCTGTTTCTAAAGAAACTAACTTGCCACAAACCCCGTCTCGGCGCGACACATGCTCTGTGGCACCTCACTGGCAGGCAGAGGCAAAGGCCGTTGCTCCACGGTCGGACCTACTGTCACGACCGACCATTGGTTCGCATCGAAGTGTTTGTTCAAGGCTCCTTTGATTTGTGCAACGGTCAACCCTTGGGCTTGCTCGACTGAGAAGTTCAGGTCAAGTGGCAAGTCGTTCTGGTTGATAGCGACCAGTCGGGAAAGAATCTGGGCGTTGCTGGCGCTGTTCAACGCGGTGCTGATGCGCAGCTGGCGCAGGGTGTCGTCGAGTTCCTGCTGGGTCGGACCCGTTTGCAAGTACTCGCGATACATTGACTGCACCAGCTTCACTGCGCCCTCGCTGAACTGTGGACTGGTTTTCAGGCTGATGACGGCAGCGCTGCCGCCCTTCCAAAAGGTCGACTGCAATTGCACGGCATAGGTCAGCCCGCGCTTCTCTCTGAGCTCCTTCATCAGTCGGGAAGATGGGTTTTGCCCACCGAAAATCATGTGGGCCACGGTCAATGCCAAGTAATCGGGATGCTGTCGTGTCACACCCGTCTGCCCCAGCTGGATGTGCGTCTGGCTCAGGGGGTGCTCGATATGACGTGACTTCGTGTCGCCCTGTCGACGCGAGATCGGCATCGCTCCTGCCATTTCGGAGCCGGCGGGCAGCGCGTTGAAAACTTGCAGACTCATCGCTTGGGCTTGTTCCAGTGTCAGGTCCCCGACCAATGTGATTAATACGTTGGACGCGGTATAGGCTTGTCGATGGAACGCCTGGATCTGTTCCCGGGAGAGTGCGGCCACACTTTTTTCCGTACCGTAAATCGGTTGGGCGTACGGGTTTCCCGGCATCAGCAGCTCATTCATGGCGTGGGTGATTTGTGATGCGGGATCCTGCTGCTGGGTCTTGAGGATATGGGTCAGTTCTTTTTTGACGCTGGACAACGATTCGTCGGTCAGCAGGGGCTGGCCAAGTATCTGGGTAAACAGCAACAGTGCCGGATCACGCTTTTCTGTGGCCGCCAGGGTACGTAGGGAAAATGAGGCCCGGTCCGGATCGATGCTCATACCGAGTTTTGCACCGAGGCTATCAAAGGTTTCCAGGATCGCTGGCAGGTCCTTGCCCGGCACGCCTTCATTGAGCAGGCTGAACGTTGCTGCCGCCAGGCCGGGATGCGCACCATCTTGCGTGCTGCCGGCAGGAAAACTCACATGCAGGTCGAGCATCGGCAGCTCAGGGGTGCGGATAAACAACACCTTACCGCCGAACAGCGATTTCCATCCGTTGATTTTCAGGGGGCGAGAGGTTTTTGCCTGCTCGTCCAGCTCTGCCAGGGATTGCAGGCGTGGGGGTTGAACAACAGAGGTTTGCTGCGGTTCGGCGTCGGCGAACGCCAGGCTGCCTTGGAGGCCGGCCAGTGCTAATAACCATAGTGTCACCCAGGTGAACTTATTCATGGGTTTTCTCCACGAGGACATGGGCGATGCTCAGGCGTTGGCGGGTCAGGTACGTCTGTGCGGCATGCTGAATGTCTGCCGGGGTCACCTGTTTCAGTTCATTGGCATCTTCGTCCACCAGTCGCCAGGACTGCCCGATACTCTCAAGCGCGCCGAGTTGATACCCCTGATTGGTGATGGAATCGCGGTCATAGATTTGCCGGGCGATCAGTCGGGTGCGGGCGCGTTCCAGTTCGACGCTGTCGGGCGGTGTGGCCTTGAGCTCGTCGAGCAGCGCCCAGATCCGCGCTTGTGCCTCATCAAGGCTGACGGTGCTTGGTGCGTTGAGTTGGGCGTTGAGGGTGAAAAGACTGTCGCCGCGATACAGCGGGTTGTAATTGGACGAAGTGCTGGAGAACAGCCTGTCGGTGAATTGCAGCTGTTTAGTCAGACGCCCGCTGTTCGAGCCGGCCAGCAAAGTGTCGAGTAGCCGCAACGCGTGCGCGGTGCGACGGTTTTCGGCGGTGGTCAGGCTCGGGACGTTGAACGACATTATCAATCGAGGCGCAGGTATCGCCTGGTGCAGGATGATTTTTCGCTCTCCGGGTTCAGCCAGTTCCAGCGACTTTCTTGTGGTGACAAAGGTCTTGGCGGGAAGTCCGCCGAAGTAACGCTCCGCGAGGGTCTTTACCTTTTCCAGTGTGACGTCACCGACAATGATGAGCGTGGCGTTTGCGGGTGCGTAGCGGGTCTGGTACCAATGATGCAGATCATCGACTTTGAGGCGCTGCAAGTCGTGCATCCAGCCGACGACCGGTGCGCCATAGCTGCTGGCAGGTAAGGCGATGCTCGTAAGACGTTCCTGTGCGGTCGCATTTGGCTCATCCTCGTACAACCTGCGCTCTTCCTGAATGACGGCCAGTTCCGGAATGAAATCCTCGGCGCGCAGGAGGGCGGTTGACATCATGTCGGCCATCAACTCGAAAGCGACGCCTAATTGATAGGGCTGTAAAGTCTGGTGATAGGTGGTCACATCCTTGTTGGTAAAGGCGTTTGCTGACGCGCCAAGTTTGTTCAGTATGGCCGAAGCTTCGCCAGCGCAAACCTTGCTGCTGCCTTTGTAGAGCATGTGTTCCAGAGCATGTGACAGTCCGGATTGCCCTGGCGGTTCATCGCTGGAGCCGACCTTGATCCAGAGTTGCGAGGTCACCACGGGCGCGCGATGGTCCTCGCGCACCACAACTTTCAGTCCGTTGTTCAACGTGAATTCGTGCGTCGGTTGTACGGGTTCGGCCAGTGCCGTGAAGGGCACTAACCAGGAAAAGAGCAGCAGCCTTCTGCGTGAGATATTCATCCGTGTCTATCCTCAGTGGTTTACGGGGATTGCGTAAACCACTGTGGAGATTTGGACGAGGCTGTTGGCGGTAACTATTTATCGCACTTGATTCGTTGTTTCAGACCATGGGGCTATGACGGTTTCAGCTCTCCAGCGGGTTGCGTTGCCACAACGCATAGTAAACCCGCCCGGATTTCTGCTCCCGGTGCAGCCGCCAGTTGCCTGGCAAACCGAGTGACGACGGCGCGTTTTCGCTTTCAGTGTAGATCCAGGCCTCGTCGGCCAGCCACTGACGCTCTTCCAGCAGGGTGCAGACGCTCGGCAACAGGTTCTGGTTGAACGGCGGGTCGAGGAACACCAGGTCGTAGGCAGTGGCTGTCTGGGTTTCCAGGTAGCGCAGGGCATCGGCGGTCTGGATCTGGCCGGTGGTGCAGCGCAGTGTGCCCAGATGTTCCTTGATGCTGGCGACCGCGATGTTGCTGGCGTCCAGCGCCTGGCCCATGGCGGCGCCACGGGACAGGGCTTCCAGAAACAGTGCGCCGCTGCCGGCGAACGGGTCCAGCACCTTGGCGCCCGCGACATAAGGCGCGAGCCAGTTGAACAGGGTTTCACGCACCCGGTCTGGTGTCGGGCGCAAGCCCGGGGCATCCGGGAAGCTCAGCTTTCGGCTGCCCCATTCGCCGCCAATGATGCGCAGTTGATTCACGCCGTTATGAACGTTGTGAACAGGTTTTTTTGGACGCGTGGCCATTAATGCTCCGGAACCCCGAGCGGCTGCTCGGCAGGTTTATCAGATGGGGCCGGTAACGGCTTTTGTGGCACGGTCGGGCCAGCGCTGACGATGACCATTTTATCCGTGCTCAGGTGTTTGTTCAGTGCGGTTTTGACTTGTTCGACGGTCAGGCTCTGGGACTGGCGCATGAAATCATCCAGATAGCTCAGCGGCAGGTTGTAGAAGCCCATGGCGCCCAACTGACCGACGATATCGGCGTTGCTGGCAGTGGATAGCGGGAAGCTGCCGGCCAGTTCACGCTTGGCGTCATCGAGTTCTTTTTGTGTCGGGCCGGTTTTAAGGTAGTCGGCCAGCACGTCCTGCACCAGTTTCAGCGTGCCTTCGCTCATTTCGGCGCGGGTCTGCAGGTTGATCATGAACGGGCCGCGCGCCTGCATCGGGGTGAAACCCGAGTACACGCCGTATGCCAGGCCACGTTTCTCGCGCACTTCGCTCATCAGGCGGGTGCCGAAACCACCGCCGCCGAGGATCTGGTTGCCCATGGACAGGGCGGCGTAGTCTGGATCGTCACGGTCGATGCCCAGTTGCGCGAGCATCAGGTTGGTTTGCTTGGACGGGAACTCGATATGGCCGACGCTGGCTTTGGGTTCTTGCGGCGGTGCGATCTTCGCCAGTGCCGGGCCTTTTGGCAGTGCGCTGGAGACCTGCGCGGCAATCGCCTCGGCCTCGGCGCGGGACAGGTCACCGACCAGTGCAATCACCACGTTGCCAGCTGCATAGGCTTTCTCGTGGAATGCCTTTAATTGAGCCTGGGTGATCGCCGGGACGGATTTCGCCGTACCGTCACTGGCATGCGCGTAAGGGTGATTGCCGTACAAACGGTTCATCAGCTCCAGGCTCGCCAGTTTGCCGGGGTTTTGCTTCTGGTATTCGAAACCGGCAAGCATCTGGTTCTTGATGCGTGCAAAGGAGTCGGCCGGGAAGGTTGGTTTGCCAATGACTTCAGAGAACAACTTCAGGGCCGGCTCACGCTTGTCCGCGGCGCTGAGGCTACGCAAGGAAACCAGCGCCATGTCTTTGAACGCACCGTTGCCAAAGTCAGCACCCAGGCCTTCGAAGCCTTCGGCGATGGCGCCGGCATCTTTGCCGGCCACCCCTTCGTTGAGCATCGCGTTGGTCAACATGGCAAGGCCCGCTGCCTCGCCATCCTGGCTGCTGCCGGCGGCGAAGATCAGGCGCATGTCGAACATCGGCAGTTCGCGGGCTTCGACGAACATCACCTTGGCGCCTTCGGCGGTGGTCCAGGTCTGTACGTCAAGGGCGCGGTGGCTCGGTGCCTTGCCGTCAAGTTCTGCCAGCGATTGCAGCTTCTGGCTGGACTTGGCTTTGTCCAGTGCTTCGCTGGCCTTGGAGTCACTGCTTCGGGACAGGTAGAAAGTCGCAGAGCCGATCAGTGCGACAGCGATCAAGCCGACCAAGGCCAGACGTGGTTTTTTACGCTCACTCATGAGTCGTCTCCAGTGGCAGTACATGGGCGACGCTGAGACGTTCGCGGGTGAAATACAGCTTGGCGGCATTCTGGATGTCTTGCGGCGTTACGCTTTGCAGGTCGGCAAGTTCAGTGTCCATCAGCTTCCACGACAGGCCGACCGTTTCCAGTTGGCCGATGGAAGTGGCCTGGCTGGTGATCGAGTCGCGCTGGAAGACCAGGCCGGCAATCACTTGAGCCCTCACGCGTTCCAGCTCTTCGGCGGACGGTGGGGTGGATTTCAGCTGTTCGAGTAGCTTCCACAGACCGGCTTCAGCCTGGGCCATGGTTTTGTTTTTCTGGGTGTTGGGTGAAGCCGACAAGGTGAACAGGCTGTCGCCGCGGGTGTAGGCGTCATAGCTCGACGAACCGCCAGACACCAGTTCTTCACCACGTTCCAGTTGCGTCGGGATGCGACCGCTGTAACCTCCGTCGAGCAGGGCCGAGATCAGGCGCAAGGCGTTTACCGAGCGTTTGTCTTCGGAGGTGGCGATGCTCGGCACGTTGAAGCCCAGCATCAGGCTCGGCAATTGGGTTTGCACATGCAGGGTGATGAGGCGTTCGCCAGGTTCGGCCAGTTCCAGCGGAATTTTCGCCGGGGGAACATCGCGTTTGGCGATGGGGCCGAAGTAACGCTGGGCCAAGGCTTTGACCTCGTCCGGGGTGACGTCACCGACCACCACCAGCGTGGCGTTGTTCGGCGCGTACCAGGATTGATACCAGTGGCGCAGCTCTTCGACTTTCATGCGGTCCAGGTCGACCATCCAGCCGATGGTCGGCGTGTGGTAACCACTGGCCGGGTATGCCATCGCCTTGAAGCGTTCGTAGGCCTTGGACATCGGCTTGTCGTCGGTGCGCAGGCGACGTTCTTCTTTAATGACTTCGATTTCGCGGGCGAACTCGTCAGCCGGCAAACGCAGGCTGGCCATGCGGTCTGCTTCCAGTTCGAAGGCCACACCCAGACGATCGCGGGCCAGCACCTGATAGTAAGCCGTGAAGTCGTCGCTGGTGAATGCGTTCTCTTCGGCGCCGAGATCGCGCAGGATCAGCGAGGCTTCACCGGGGCCGACTTTCTCGCTGCCTTTGAACATCATGTGTTCGAGGGCATGGGAAAGACCGGTCTGACCCGGTGTTTCGTAGCTGGAACCGACCTTGTACCAGACCTGGGAAACCACCACCGGCGCACGATGGTCTTCGCGCACGATAACCTTCAGGCCGTTATCGAGAGTGAATTCGTGGGTGGGTTGTGGGTCGGCAGCGAAGGCTGAAAATGGCAGACAAACTGTGCTGAGCAGCAGGCCTGCAGCGCGGCGGGCTAGAGCATTCATTCGTTTTTAAACCTGTTGGGCTGCCCGCTTGGTCTTAGCGTCAGCGGGCGAGAGGGTGCTAGGATAACGGTCCGTTTTACTGGCGGCCACGCCTATCAGGCCTTTGATCGGTCTGCAGGTTGTTTGGGTTTGCGGCGCACGCTTTGAGTTTGACAGCTAAACTCTGTGTTTTCGCCGACGATGCCGTTCCAGTCCTTCGAATTAGTCGACCTTTGAGTTGCGATTTGCACCTCGACAAAATGTTGCGCGTGAACAAGCTGGGTCAATCGCAGTCTGTTCTGCATCGAATATTTATTTGCCGGGGCGCCTTTGGCGCGTCGCTACCGTGAGATAGCCGTCCTCCATGTTTGGTTCCAACGACGACAAGAAAGCCCCAGCTGCGGCTGGCGAGAAGAAAAGCCTGTTCGGATGGCTGCGCAAAAAGCCGCAGGAACCCGTCGTCGAACAGCCACAGCCACTTCCTGAGCCCACGCCGGCGCCGGTTATAGATGAAGAGCTCGCGCCAATTGTGTTGCCCATCGCCGAGCCGGTGCTGCAACCCGTTGTCGAGCCTGATCCTGTCGCCGAAGTCGTTGCCAAGGCCTCACTGACACCGATTGCCGAACCTTGGTTGACGCTGCCGGTGGCCGAAGAGCCAGTGGCACTCGTTGAAGATGAATTGGCGCCGCACATTACGCCGCCGATTCCTGCTCCGGCCGCGTTTGTGCCTGAGCCCGTTCAGGTTCCTGTGGTTGAGCCGGTTGTAGCGCCAGTTGCAGTGGCTGCGCCTGAGCTGGTTGTAGCGCCAGTTGCAGTGGCTGCGCCTGAGCTGGTTGTAGCGCCAGTCGTGGTGGCTGCGCCTGAACCGGTTGTAGCGCCAGTCGTCGTGGCTGAGCTTGAGCCGGTTGCTGCGCCAGTCGTTGTGGCCGAGCCTAAACCGGTTGTTGCAGAACCTGTTGTTCCTGCTTTCATTGCTCCGGTTGCTCCGGTTGCTCCGGTTGCTCCGGTTGCTCCGGTTGCTCCGGTTGCTCCGGTTGTGCAAGCACCAGCACCTGTCGTCGCATCCGTCGAAACGCCCGTCGAACCGTCGCGTACAGAAGAATCCAAAGCCGGTTTCTTCGCCCGCCTCAAGCAAGGCCTGTCCAAGACCAGCGCCAGCATCGGTGAAGGCATGGCCAGCCTGTTTCTGGGCAGAAAGGCCATCGATGACGAACTGCTTGAAGACCTCGAAACCCGTCTGCTGACCGCCGACGTTGGTGTCGAAGCCACATCGGTGATCATCCAGCGCCTGACCCAAAAGGTCGCGCGCAAAGAGCTGGCCGATGCCGATGCGCTGTACAAATCCCTGCAAGCCGAACTGGCCGCCATGCTCAAGCCGGTCGAGCAACCGCTGAAAATCACCTCGCAGAATAAGCCCTTCGTGATTCTCGTGGTGGGCGTCAACGGCGCCGGCAAGACCACCACCATCGGCAAACTGGCGAAGAAGCTGCAACTCGAAGGCAAGAAAGTCATGCTCGCGGCCGGTGACACCTTCCGCGCAGCAGCGGTCGAGCAATTGCAGGTCTGGGGTGAGCGCAACAAGATCCCGGTCATCGCCCAGCACACCGGCGCCGACTCGGCATCGGTTATCTTTGACGCCGTTCAGGCGGCCAAGGCCCGTGGCATCGATGTACTGATTGCCGACACCGCCGGTCGTCTGCACACCAAAGACAACTTGATGGAAGAGCTGAAAAAAGTTCGCCGGGTCATCGGCAAGCTCGATGCCGACGCGCCGCACGAAGTGCTGTTGGTACTCGATGCCGGCACCGGCCAGAACGCCATCAACCAGGCCAAACAATTCAACCAGACCGTCGAACTGACTGGCCTGGCGCTGACCAAGCTCGACGGCACCGCCAAGGGTGGGGTGATTTTCGCCCTGGCCAAGCAGTTTGGCCTGCCGATTCGCTATATCGGCGTCGGTGAAGGCATCGACGATTTGCGTACTTTTGAAGCAGAACCCTTTGTCCAGGCATTGTTTGCCGAGCGGGAGCGTTCATGATTCGTTTCGAACAGGTCGGTAAACGCTACCCGAACGGTCACGTCGGCTTGCATGAGCTGAGCTTTCGAGTCCGTCGGGGCGAATTCTTGTTTGTAACCGGGCATTCCGGCGCAGGTAAAAGCACCTTGTTGCGACTGCTGCTGGCGATGGAGCGTCCAACCACTGGCAAATTGCTGTTGGCCGGCCAGGACCTCGCAACCATCAGCAGCGCGCAGATTCCTTATCTTCGCCGGCAGATCGGCGTGGTGTTCCAGAATCACCAGTTGTTGTTCGATCGCACGGTGTTCAACAACGTTGCGCTACCCTTGCAGATCCTTGGCCTGTCGAAGGCCGAGATCGTCAAACGCGTGGATTCGGCCCTTGAGCGCGTGGCGCTTTCGGACAAAACCGATTTGTACCCGGGTGACTTGTCCACCGGTCAGCAACAGCGCGTCGGCATCGCCCGCGCCATCGTTCATCGGCCGGCCTTGCTGCTGGCGGACGAACCGACCGGTAACCTCGACCCGCGTCTGGCCGCTGAAATCATGGGCGTGTTCGAAGACATCAATCGCCTGGGCACCAGTGTGCTGATCGCCAGTCACGACCTGGCGCTGATCGCCCGTATGCGTCACCGCATGCTGACGCTGCAACGTGGTCGATTGATTGGCGACGGGGAGGCTGCCGAATGAGCGCGACACGCAGCCCCAAAGTTTCCGAACGTGTAGCCCCGAAAGCTGCCGATCCGCAACCGCAGAAGAAAAAACACGACGATGACGACGGCCCTGACTTCGCCACGTTGTTCCGCGCCTGGGTTGAAAGCCACCGCGCAAGTCTGCTGGACAGCTTGCGTCGCCTAGGCAAGCAGCCCATCGGCAGTTTTTTCACCTGCATGGTGATGGCCGTTGCGCTGAGTTTGCCGATGGGCCTGTCACTTTTGCTGAGCAACGTCGAGCGGCTGGGCGGCTCCTGGCAGCGTGCGGCGCAAATTTCCCTGTACCTGCAATTGGAGGCCAGCCCTGCTGAAGGCGAGTCGCTGCGCGAGCAGATCAAAGGCATGCCAGGCGTCGCTGATGCGCAATATGTCGGTCGCGACCAGGCGCTGGAGGAGTTTCAGCAGCAGTCCGGTTTGGGCGATGCGCTCAAGGAATTGCCGGAAAACCCGTTGCCGGGCGTGGTTCTGGTGACCCCGAAGGAGGTCGACAAGCTCGCGCTTGAAGCATTAAGACAAAAACTTTCCGAGCTGCCGAAGGTACAACAGGCGCAACTTGATCTAGTCTGGGTCGAGCGTCTGGCCGCCATCCTCAAGCTGGGCGACCGTTTTGTCTTCGGTCTGACCGTGCTGCTGGTTTCTGCATTACTTTTGGTGATAGGCAATACCATTCGTCTTCATATTGAAAACCGCCGCACAGAGATAGAAGTGATTAAACTTGTCGGCGGCACTGACAGCTATGTGCGCAGGCCCTTTTTGTACATGGGCGCGCTTTATGGCTTTGGTGCGGGGATGCTGTCCTGGGGTGTATTGGCGTTTGGCTTGAACTGGCTGAACGACGCCGTGGTTGGACTGGCCGGTTTGTACGGCAGTGATTTTGCGCTGGCCGGAGTGCCAGTTGCCGACGGTCTGTCTCTCTTGCTTGGCGCGGTGCTGTTGGGGTATATCGGTGCATGGATTGCAGTCGCACGCCACCTGAGGGAGCTTGCGCCTAAGTAGCATCATTTTGCTCGTATTGACCTTTCAGCGTTTATGGGAACTTGTTTTTCGGTTTCCGGTCAATTTTCGCAGTGCTGAACTGCACGAGTTTGTAAAAGTGGGAGGTTTTTTCGTATGACCAATTCTTTGCAACCTGCATATGCTCTGGTCCCGGGTGCGAACCTGGAGGCCTATGTGCACACCGTGAACAGCATTCCATTGCTGACGCCGGAGCAGGAGCGTGAACTGGCCGAGAGTCTCTATTATGAGCAGGATTTGGGGGCGGCTCGGCAGATGGTGCTCGCCCACCTGCGTTTTGTCGTACATATCGCCCGTAGCTATTCCGGCTACGGTCTGGCTCAGGCTGACCTGATCCAGGAAGGCAACGTCGGCCTGATGAAGGCGGTCAAGCGCTTCAACCCGGAAATGGGTGTGCGTCTGGTTTCGTTCGCGGTGCACTGGATCAAGGCGGAAATCCACGAGTTCATCCTGCGCAACTGGCGCATCGTGAAAGTCGCGACCACCAAGGCCCAGCGCAAGTTGTTCTTCAACCTGCGCAGCCAGAAGAAGCGTCTGGCGTGGTTGAACAACGAGGAAGTCCACCGTGTGGCGGAAAGCCTCGGCGTAGAGCCGCGGGAAGTGCGAGAGATGGAAAGTCGCCTGACCGGCCATGACATGGCCTTCGACCCGGCCGCGGAAGCGGACGACGACAGTGCTTTCCAGTCGCCAGCCAACTATCTGGAAGACCACCGGTACGACCCGGCCCGTCAACTGGAAGATGCTGACTGGAGCGACAACTCCAACCACAACCTGCACGAAGCACTGGAAGTGCTGGACGACCGCAGCCGTGACATCCTTTATCAGCGCTGGTTGGCTGAAGAGAAAGCCACGCTGCACGACCTGGCGCAGAAGTACAACGTGTCGGCCGAGCGTATCCGTCAGCTTGAGAAGAGCGCGATGAACAAGCTCAAGTTGTCGATCGCGGCATAACCTGCGAACCGGCATAAAAAACGCCCCGATCATTGATCGGGGCGTTTTTGTTTGTGCCCGGTTTTCTGCAACACCACAAAACTAATGTGGGAGCGGGCTTGCTCGCGAAAGCGGTGTGTCATTCAGCATAAATGTTGACTGATACACCGCTTTCGCGAGCAGGCTCGCTCCCACAGGGGATTTGCGGTGTTACTGGGACCAAGGTGCCCGGCGCGAATCGTTGAGGCCAACCAGATAGCTTTCCCCACCCAACTGACTCATCTGCCGCCGAATCCACCCGGCCCGTCGTGCGACGTAGTTGGTCGGATGGCTCGCGCTCCACACTCGCGGGTTGGGCAAGACGGCGGCCAGCAAGCTCGATTGCTGACGGCTCAGACTTTTAGCACTCACACCGAAGTGATGCCGTGCCGCAGCCTCTGCCCCAAACACCCCGTCATCCCACTCAACGCTGTTGAGATACACCTCAAGAATCCGCTGCTTAGGCCAGATCACTTCGATCAGCGCGGTAAACCAGGCCTCCAGACCTTTGCGCAACCAACTGCGGCCAGACCACAGGAACAGATTCTTCGAGACTTGCTGGCTCAGTGTGCTGGCACCGCGAATCGATCCGCCCAGTTCGTTGTGAGCCAGTGCCGCCTGAATCGCGTGGAAGTCAAAACCCCAGTGCTCCGGGAATTTCTGATCTTCACCCGCAATCACAGCGAGTTTCAGGTCGTCGGAGATTTCATCCCACGGCTTCCAGGTGCGCTGCAGATCAATCGGCTCGCCGTCGAACCAGGATTCGATCTTGCGCTCGACCATCAACGCTGTTCCCGGCGGCGGCACAAAGCGAAAGATCAGCACCAGCAATACGCTGCCACCGGCGAACCAGAGCACGGCCTTTGTGAATCGACGCAAATATATACGCAGCATAGAGATGGCTTGGCCGAACCCGTTGAGCGGGCCATTATACAGACCCTGTTGATCGAGTCTGACTGGAGTTTTTCATGCTGCGTGGCTTTTTGATGCTGGCTGCTTTCTTCGGTTTCACCGGCGTTGCCCTCGGCGCGTTCGCCGCTCATGGCCTGAAAAACCGCCTGACCCCCGAGTACCTGGCGATTTTCCACACGGGCGTCACCTACCAACTGGTGCACACCCTGGCATTGTTGGGCGTGGCGCTGCTGGCTACGCAGATTCCAGGGCGTCTGGTCACGTGGGCAGGCGCCTCGTTTGCCATTGGTATCCTGCTGTTCTCCGGCAGCCTGTACTTGCTGACCCTGACCGGTGTCAGCAAACTCGGAATCGTCACACCTTTTGGTGGTTTGGCATTCCTGATCGGCTGGCTTTGCCTGGGCCTTGCCGCCTGGCGCTTGCCGCTTACCGCTTGACGCTTGTTGCTGACCTTTAGGTCATGATCGGGCTAGAATGCCAGCCCCTAAAAATGATGGCGGCATTCGGTATGCGCATTCAGTTGAACGGCGAATCCCTTGAACTGCCCAACGGTGAAACCGTTGCGGCCCTGCTGACCCGTCTGGAACTGACCGGACGCCGGGTGGCGGTTGAGCTCAATCTGGATATCGTCCCGCGCAGTCAGCATGCCGACACCACGCTGAACGACGGCGACACCGTCGAAGTCGTCCACGCCATCGGCGGCGGCTAGCCGTGCAGTCCGCAAGGGCACAGAATTCTGCAAGAACCTCACTCCTACAGAGGATTTCCCATGAGCATCGTTCGTAGCGACAAGCCTTTCGTCCTGGCCGGTCGTACTTACCAGTCGCGTTTGCTGGTAGGCACCGGCAAGTACCGTGACATGGAAGAAACCCGCCTGGCCATCGAAGCCTCGGGTGCCGAAATTGTCACCTTCGCCGTGCGCCGCACCAATCTGGGCCAGAACCAGGGCGAACCGAACCTGCTGGATTTCCTGTCGCCGGATCGCTACACCTTCCTGCCGAACACTGCCGGTTGCTACGACGCTATCGAAGCCGTGCGCACCTGTCGCCTGGCTCGTGAGCTGCTCGATGGTCACAACCTGGTGAAGCTGGAAGTGCTGGCGGACCAGAAAACCCTGTTCCCCAACGTGATCGAAACCCTCAAGGCCGCTGAATCGCTGGTCAAGGAAGGTTTTGATGTGATGGTCTACACCAGCGATGACCCGATCATTGCTCGCCAACTGGCGGAAATCGGCTGCATCGCGGTCATGCCGCTGGCGGGTCTGATCGGTTCGGGCCTGGGGATCTGCAACCCGTACAACCTGCAGATCATCCTCGAAGAAGCCAAGATCCCGGTGCTGGTGGATGCCGGTGTCGGTACCGCTTCCGACGCCACCATCGCCATGGAGCTGGGTTGTGACGCAGTGCTGATGAACTCGGCCATCGCCCACGCCCAGCAGCCGATCATGATGGCTGAAGCCATGAAGCACGCCATTGTCGCGGGCCGCCTGGCTTACCTCGCCGGCCGCATGCCGAAAAAACTCTATGCCAGCGCCTCCTCGCCGCTGGATGGTCTGATCAAGTAAGAGCCATTGATGACTGAATCAAACGACACGCCAATCCAGACGGAAGAAGGCGAAGAGCGCCAACACCGCCGCATCAAGAGTTTCGTGATGCGCGCCGGGCGCATGACTGAAGGCCAGCAAAAAGGCCTGGAGCAGGGCACGCCGCTGTTCGTGCTGCCGCTGGCCGATGCGCCGGTGGACTTCGATCAGGTGTTCGGCCGTTCGGCGCCGCGCTCGCTGGAAATCGGTTTCGGCATGGGCCATTCGCTGCTGGAAATGGCCGCGGCCTCGCCAGAACAGGATTTCATTGGCGTGGAAGTTCACCGTCCAGGTGTTGGCGCGCTGCTCAATGGCGTGCTGACTCAGGGCCTGACCAACCTGCGGGTCTACGATTGCGACGCGATTGAAGTGCTCAATCGCTGTATCGCTGACAACAGCCTTGATCGCCTGATGCTGTTTTTCCCTGATCCGTGGCACAAGAGCCGTCACCACAAGCGTCGTATCGTTCAGGCATCTTTCGCTGAACTGGTGCGCAGCAAGTTAAAGGTCGGCGGTGTATTGCACATGGCCACCGACTGGGAACCGTACGCCGAGTACATGCTGGAAGTGATGAACGTCGCCCCGGGCTATCGCAACCTCGCCGAAGACGGCAAGTGCGTCCCGCGTCCGACCGAGCGCCCGATCACCAAGTTCGAACGCCGCGGCGAACGACTTGGGCATGGCGTGTGGGATCTGAAGTTCGAAAAACAGTCCTAACCGGCCACTGATCGTTCCCACGCTACGCGTGGGAATGCCTCATTGGACGCCCTGCGTCCGCACTTGGGACGCGGAGCGTCCCTAACTGCATTCCCACGCGGAGCGCGGGAACGATCGCCAGCCCTCAGCGGCGGTCGGCGACGACGCCAATGAGCACCAGCACCACCAACAACACCGGCGCCAGGCTGTAGTTGTTGAACTGGCCCAGGCCTTTGACGATCCACGGTGTGGCGTAGATCAACGCGGCGCCACTGCCGATCAGGCACAGCAGGGCCATCAGCGGGACGCGCAAGGCGCCGGCAATGCTGCCCAGCCGCTGCTCGACCCAGCCTTTGAAATCCGAACCGAACAGCACCAGCAGACAGCCCACCAAGGCCAGGGCGATTTCCGATAAGTTGCTGCGGCTCCAGCGGGACACCGTGGCGAGCAGGTCGAGTATCAAATCCATTCGTTTTCCCTTAGGGCTGAAATCAGCTCAGAAATTTTTGCAGCAAGTCATTGAGAAACAACTGTCCGCGTTCGGTGGCCGCCAGACGTGACGGTTCGACCTGCAACAAGCCACTTTGTTCGGCGTCGCGGCGGTGTTCGGCGAGGCTTTCCAGGGGCATCCCGGTGCGCTCCGGATAAAGCCGCGATTCGACGCCATCGTTCAGGCGCAGCGCGTTCATCAGGAACTCGAACGGCATCTCATCGTTGGTCAGCGCTTTCTCGCCAGCCTTGAAGCTTTTCGCCGGGTTGAGGTAATCCTTGGGCAATCGGGTCTTCCAGGTGCGCACGATGCGCCCGTCAGGATGACTGAGCTTGCCGTGTGCACCGGCGCCAATGCCGATGAAGTCGCCGAAGCTCCAGTAATTGAGGTTATGCCGCGCCGGACGACCAGGCTGGGCGTAAGCCGAGACTTCATATTGCGCGTAACCGTGTTCGGCGAGCAGCGCCTGACCCGCTTCCTGAATGTCCCACAACGTGTCGTCTTCCGGCAGCGTTGGCGGCTGGTTCCAGAACACCGTGTTCGGCTCCAGCGTCAGCTGATACCAGGACAGGTGGGTCGGCTTCAAGGCGATGGCCTGGCGCAGGTCGCTCAGCGCATCGTCCAGCGACTGGTCGGGCAACCCATGCATCAAGTCCAGGTTGAAATTATCGAACCCGGCCCTGCGCGCCATGCCGGCGGCACGAACCGCTTCGTCACCGTTGTGAATCCGGCCCAATGCCTTGAGCTTCTCTTCCTGAAAACTCTGAATGCCGATCGACAGGCGATTGATGCCCAGGGCGCGGTAAGCGACAAACTTCTCTTGTTCGAACGTCCCCGGATTGGCTTCCAGGGTGATTTCGATGTCGCTGGCAAACGGAATGCGCTGTTCGACTCCTTTGAGCAAACGGCCCAAGGCTTCGGCACTGAACAGGCTTGGTGTGCCGCCACCAAAGAAAATCGAACTCAGCTCACGACCATATACCGCGTGCAGATCCTGATCGAGGTCTGCCAGCAGCGCGTCGACGTACTCTTCTTCCGGCAGCACCGGGCTGGCGGTGTGGGAGTTGAAGTCGCAATAAGGGCATTTGCGCACACACCACGGGATGTGGATGTACAGCGCCAGGGGTGGCAACACGGGCAGTGCCGCCCGTGGCGATTGGGCGTCGCCGCCGAATATCAGCGGTGACGCAGATGAGTCGTGGATCATTTCAGGCCCAGACGCTGGCGCAGCAGTTCCATTGCACGGGCGCGGTGACTGATGACGTTCTTGTCGCTCGGACTCAGCTCTGCGCTGGAGCAATCGCGCTCCGGTACCCAGAACAGCGGATCGTAACCAAACCCGTGCTCGCCACTGGCGGCCGGCAGGATACGCCCGTGCCACAGGCCTTCGCAGAGAATGGGTAATGGATCTTCAGCGTGACGCACCAGCGCCAGGACGCAGACGAACTGCGCGCCGCGCTCGGCTTCTGGCACGTCTTTCAACGCGTCGAGCAGCTTGGCGTTGTTCGCCGCATCACCCTGACCATCCGCATAACGAGCCGAATAGATGCCCGGCGCACCACCGAGGAAATCCACCGCCAGCCCTGAGTCGTCAGCCAGCGCCGGCAAGCCGGAAATGCGCGCGGCATTGCGGGCCTTGAGAATGGCGTTTTCGACAAACGACAGGCCGGTTTCTTCAGGCTCGACCTGACTGAACTCGCCGATCGAGCGCAGTTGCACCGAGTGGCCAAGCATCGCCTGGAGCTCTTTGAGTTTGCCGGCGTTGTGGCTGGCCAGTACGAGCTGTGTAAAGTTGATCATTCGCCGGGGAAAATCTCTTGGTTGAAATTGATGGTGTTGATTTTGTCGCCGATCTGCACCTTGATGTCGAAGGTGCGGATTTCCGTCTGGGGCACCGGATACTGAGCGATGTAATAGATAGCGCCCTTTTCGGTGATTTGTCTGAAGTTCAACGGCACGATTTGGCTGGTCAGATCCTTGACTGTGCCGCTGACCTGCGCCATCAGGGGTTTGCCGTCCTTGATCACCGAAACGTTGATCATACCCAGATTCTTGCTACGCGCCTGCTCGACGGATTTGGCGATGTCCGGTGTCAGGAACGTTGAGTTGAAGGTGTTGTAGTACACCGTCACATCACCAAATGTTTGCTCGCGCTTGGCATTGATCGTGTCAGCGGCAAAAGCGGTGACGCTCAGGCAGGCAGTGAGTAAAAACAGCGCTAGACGAACCATGATCGTTCTCCTCGGAGTGGGGCGGGTCAGACCGCGACCTTGTGGTCTGCAAGTCCTGGGCTGCTGACGCGATAAATACCGATCTCGCCTAACAGATTAGGCCATAGCTTGCTGGCCCACCCGTGCCGATGCTGTTGATCCACGGCCAGCCGATCAATGACCTTGGCCTCACGTTTGAGGCACAAGGCTTCAAAGTCCGCAAAAGTGCAGAAGTGGATGTTCGGCGTGTTGTACCAGGTGTACGGCAGGAACTCGGAAACCGGCATCCGGCCCTTGCTCGCCAGGTACCAGCGGCAGCGCCAGTGACCGAAGTTGGGAAAGGTGATGATGCACTGGCGGCCGACCCGCAGCATTTCATCGAGGATCTTGTCCGGGTAATGCACCGCTTGCAGCGCCTGGGTCATGACCACGACGTCGAAGCTGTTGCTGGCAAAATTGCCCAGGCCCTTGTCCAGGTCCTGCTCGATGACGTTGATGCCCTTGGCCACGCATTCGGCGATGTTGTCCGGGTCGTTTTCCAGGCCATAGCCAGTCACTTGCTTGTTGTCGCGCAGCCAGGTCAGCAGTTCGCCATCACCGCAGCCGAGGTCGAGCACGCGGCTGCCGGCGGGGATCCATTCCTGGATGATTTCCAGATCAGCTCTCATGGCTTTCTCACAACGTAATGCGGTTCATGTAACTGCTGAATGCCTGCAAGTAACGCGGGATCGGCATCAGGAAGGCATCGTGGCCTTGCGGAGCATCGATCTCGAGGTAGCAGACGTCTTTCTTGGCGGCCATCAACGCGTCCACCAGTTCCCGCGAACGGGCAGGGGAGAAGCGCCAGTCGGTGGTGAACGACATTACGCAGAACTTGGCTTTCACGTGGGTGAAGGTCTTTGCCAGGTCATCGTCGAAGTTGGCTGCCGGGTCGAAATAGTCCAGCGCCTTGGTCATCAGCAAATAAGTATTGGCGTCGAAGCGCAAGGAGAACTCTTCGCCCTGATAACGCAAGTAGCTTTCGACCTGAAATTCGACGCTGTGGAAGTCGTAGTTGAGCTTTTCCCTTTTGATGAGGCCTCGGCCGAATTTCTCGCCCATGGAGTCATCGGACAGGTAGGTGATGTGCCCGACCATCCGCGCCAGCATCAAGCCGCGCTTGGGGATTACACCCGCTTCCTGGAACGAACCGCTGTGGAACTCGGGGTCGGTGAGGATCGCCTGGCGTGCCACTTCGTTGAAGGCGATGTTTTGCGCTGACAACTTGGGGGCCGAGGCGATGGCCAGGCAGTGCCGGATGCGCTCCGGGTAGGTGATGCTCCATTGCATCGCTTGCATGCCACCAAGGCTGCCGCCAATCACGGCAGCCCATTGGCTGATGCCGATGCGGTCCGCCAGGCGCGCCTGGCTGTGCACCCAGTCTTCCACGGTCAGCACCGGGAAGTCGGCGCCGAACGGCTTGCCGGTGTCCGGGTTGGTGCTGCTCGGGCCCGTAGAGCCGTTGCAACCGCCGAGGTTGTTCAGGCTGACCACGAAGAACTTGTTGGTGTCGATCGGTTTGCCGGGGCCGATGCAACTGTCCCACCAACCCGGTTTGCGGTCGTCGGGGCTGTGGTAGCCGGCAGCGTGATGATGACCGGACAGTGCGTGGCAAATCAGCACGGCGTTGTTCGCCGTGGCGTTTAGCGTGCCGTAGGTTTCATAGATCAGGTCATACGCTGGAAGCGAACGCCCGCAGGCCAGGGCCAGGGGGTCGCTGAAGTGCGCCACTTGCGGCGTCACCAGACCAACAGAATCGGGGGGAAAGGCAGTTGGCATCGACCCTGCTCTCGTTGAAATGAGGCGTAAGTCTAAAGACCGCTGCCCCTAGCAGCAAGCGACTACCCATGATCGTTCCCACGCTCTGCGTGGGAATGCCTCATTTGACGCTCCGCGTCTGCTTCGGCAGTGACGCGGAGCGTCACAGGCTGCATTCCCACGCGGAGCGTGGGAACGATCAAGGTAGGGTCAATCCGGGTAATTCAGGCAGCTTCTTCGGCGAACAAATCCGCACCCGTTTCTGCCGGTTCAACTCGCCGCTGATCAAACTGACCTGGCTCTTGGATACCCCAAAGGCCTTGGCCAGAAACGCCATCAGATACGCATTGGCCTTGCCTTCAACCGGCGGCGCGGTCAGGCGGATCTTCAGGCGATCCCCGTGCAGCCCGCAGAAATCATCGCTGCGGGCTGCCGGTTGCAGGTGACACTCCAGAATCAGGTCGTCACCGTCCCAGCGAAAGTAACTCATCAGATCAGGCCGAGCAGCCCTTGCGGCATGAAGGCGAAGTGCGCAAGGCGCGGGATCAGCCAGCTCTGCAGCAACTGGATCACGATGAACGCGAAGATCGGCGAAATATCGAGACCGCCCAGGTTCGGGATGATCCGGCGGAACGGCGCGAGTACCGGTTCAGTAATCTGCCCGACCAGTTCGGCGCCCGGGTTGTGGCTGCCCGGGGCGACCCAGGACAGAATCACGCTGATGATCATTGCGTAGAACAGAATGTTCAAAAACAGCGAGAACAGCGCGATCAGAGCCCACGGCACCAACAGCAACCAATCGACCATGAAGCCCTTGAGCGCCAGGATCACGGCGATCAGCACCATCTGCACGATCAGCGCCAGCACCAGCGACGACATGTCCAGCCCGAACATGCTTGGGATGACCCGACGCAGGGGCTTGAGCAGTGGTTGTGTGGCTTTGACGATGAACTGGCAGAGCGGGTTGTAAAAATTCGCCCGAACCAGTTGCAGGATAAAACGCATCAGTACGATCAGCAGGTACAGGCTGCCAAGGGTTTTAATGATGAAAATGGCAGCGTCATTGAGTCCGAGCATCTTTGATTCCTTTGTAAGAGCTGATTAGCGACCGAGTTGCTCAGCCATCTCGGCCGAGCGATGCGCGGCGGCGCCGAGTGCTGTTTCGACCAGGGCTTCGAAGCCTCCGGCCTGGAACGACTTGATCGCGGCTTCCGTGGTGCCCGCAGGCGACGTTACACGACGACGCAGTTCGGCGGCATCGACGTCGCTGGCGACCGCCATGTGCGCGGCGCCCAACGCTGTTTGCAAGGTCAGTTGCGCGGCGATGTCCGCTGGCAGGCCGAGTTTCACGCCGGCGGCGGTCATGGCTTCAATCAGCAGGAAGAAATAGGCCGGGCCGCTGCCGGAAACGGCGGTGACCGCGTCCAGTTGCTGCTCTTCGTTCAGCCACAGTGCGAGACCCACGGCCGACAGCAGCTCTTGAGCTTGCTGGCGTTGATCAGCGGTCACTTGAGCTGTGGCGAACAGGCCGCTCACGCCCTGACGCAGCAGCGCCGGGGTGTTGGGCATGCAGCGCACAATCGGCTGGGCGCCGAGCCAGTTGTTCATGCTGGCGCAGGTAATGCCGGCGGCAATCGACACCACCAGTTGATGGGGTTTGAGGCTCGGGCGAATCGCTTCGCACACGGTTTTCATCGCCTGGGGTTTGACCGCCAATACGACGACGTCGGCGTCTTGAATGGCGTCGGCGTTGTCGGCGAAGACTTCGATGCCGTGTTCGGCAGCCACCTTGGTGCGGGTTTCAACACCCGGATCGCTGGCGCGGATTTGCGAAGCGTCCAGACCTTTGGCGCGCAGGCCGCCGATCAGGCTGGCGGCCATGTTGCCGGCACCGATAAAGGCAATACGAGTTTTGCTCATGTCAGGTCCTTAGAAAGAAAGTGGTCAAGGCTGTCCGTAATCACGGGCGCCAAACAAGGCCGTACCAATACGGACCCAAGTGGCGCCTTGGGCAATAGCCGACTCAAGGTCATGGCTCATGCCCATGGAAAGTGTGTCGAGCGGCAGGTTCAGGCTGGCTTGCAGGCTTTGCACGGCAGCAAATGCGGCATCCTGTTCGGCGCGGTCATCCGTCGGCTCGGGGATCGCCATCAACCCGCGCAACGTGAGGCGCGGCAATTCACTGATGGCATTGGCCAGCGCCGGCAGGTCGGCCGGGGTGCAGCCGGATTTGCTGGCTTCACCGCTGACATTGACCTGAATGCAGATGTTCAGTGGCGGCAAATCGGCTGGCCGTTGTTCGGACAGGCGTTGTGCGATTTTCAAACGATCCACGGAATGCACCCAAGCGAAGTGCTCGGCGATAGCGCGAGTCTTGTTCGATTGAATGGGGCCGATGAAGTGCCAGATCAAGGGCAGGTCGGCCAATTCGAGCTGTTTGCCCAAGGCCTCCTGCAGGTAGTTCTCGCCAAAGTCGCGCAAGCCGGCGGCGTACGCTTCACGCAGGGCCTTGGCGGGTTTTGTCTTGCTCACGGCCAGCAACTGAACGCTGTGCTCATCGCGCCGGGCTGCCAGGGCGGCGGCACGGATGCGTGAACTTACCTGAGCAATGTTGTCTGCTATCGTGGACATTCAATGTGCGCCAGCGGTCTGAAGGTTGGCGGCATTCTACTGGAATTGAGGGGCGCTATGGATATCACTGAGCTGCTGGCATTCAGCGCTAAACAGGGCGCATCCGACCTGCACTTGTCCGCCGGGCTGCCCCCGATGATCCGCGTCGACGGCGATGTGCGACGCATCAACGTGCCGGCCCTGGACCACAAACAGGTGCAAGCGCTGATCTACGACATCATGAACGACACCCAGCGGGTGGACTTCGAGAAACACCTGGAAACCGACTTCTCATTTGAAGTGCCCGGTGTGGCGCGATTCAGGGTTAACGCCTTTAACCAGAATCGTGGCGCAGGCGCCGTGTTCCGCACCATTCCATCGAAGGTCCTGAGCATGGAGGACCTCGGCATGGGCGAGGTGTTTCGCAAGATGACCGACGCGCCACGCGGGCTGGTGCTGGTGACCGGCCCGACCGGTTCCGGCAAGTCCACCACCCTGGCGGCAATGATCGATTACCTGAACAACCATCGCCATCACCACATCCTCACCATCGAAGACCCGATCGAGTTCGTCCACGAATCGCGCAAATGCCTGATCAACCAGCGCGAAGTGCATCGCGATACGCGCAGCTTTGCGACCGCCTTGCGCTCGGCGCTGCGCGAAGACCCGGACGTGATCCTGGTGGGGGAGATGCGTGACCTGGAGACCATTCGCCTGGCGCTGACCGCCGCCGAGACCGGGCACCTGGTGTTTGGCACGCTGCACACAACCTCTGCTGCAAAAACCATCGACCGGGTGGTGGATGTGTTTCCGGGGGATGAGAAGTCGATGGTGCGGTCGATGCTGTCCGAGTCGTTACTGGCGGTGGTGTCGCAGACTTTGGTGAAGAAGATCGGAGGAGGGCGGATTGCGGCGCACGAGATCATGCTCGGAACATCGGCGATTCGTAACCTGATCCGTGAAGACAAGGTTGCGCAGATGTACTCGTCGATTCAGACCGGTGGGAGTCTGGGGATGCAGACGCTGGATATGTGCTTGAAGGAGCTGGTGACCAAGGGCTTGATCAGTCGCGAGCATGCGCGGGAGAAGGCGCGGTCGCCGGATAACTTCTGAGGATTGGAATTCAGGCCTGTCGATCGTTCCCACGCGCTGCGTGAAAATGCCTCAATGGACGCTCTGCGTCCGCTGTTGGGACGCGGAGTGTCCCGGGTCAGGCCCGGGATTTCAAATCAGCGCTGAACGACGCGCATCTGATTCTGTTCTTTAGGCAGAACCCGCTTGGCAACCACGTAGTGTTTTTCCCAGTACGGCTTTTTCAGCGTATCGATGCTCACCGACTTGCCACGGCGTGGTGCGTGGATGAAGCGGTCGTTGCCCAGGTAGATGGCAACATGATTGACTCGACGGCTCTTGAGCTTGAAGAAAATCAGGTCGCCCGGCTTCAGGTCCTCGCGATCCACTTCTTCGCCATGACCTTTGGCCATGGCGTTGGAGGTGCGCGGCAGGTCAAACGTAGCGTCGTTGAACGCATATTTCACCAGGCCACTGCAGTCGAACCCTTTACTTGGGCTGCTGCCACCCCAACGATACGGAGTACCGAGGACGTTGACGGCTCGACTCAGCACGTTGCTGCTTTCCTTGCTCGCCATTGGCGGAACAAGTTTGCTGTTGTCGCTCAGCTGGATCGATTTTTTAGCAGTTTGTTTGTTTTTGCTCGAAGGAGCAGAAACATGGGATTTTGGGGTGTAACCATTAACGTTTGGAAGACGTTGCTCACGATTGGTGGCGTGGGCGGCCAGTGGCATCAAAAGGCAAATGGTTAGCCATGTCTTGAAAAATGGACGCATTAGGCAGGGCTCGTATGTATGAACGCGCAACTTTATAACAGCTTTTTTTGCCCTTCCGAGGCCGTTGGTCGATTCAACATGGGGGGTAATGGAACCAATCAAGCGGCAGATTGACGCAATTGTCGGACAGAAGTCAGGTGCTATAAGGCTTTGGCAGGAGTCACACAAGCATTTGCCATACGTCGGCAACCGGTAAAAAAGTCACAAAGATTTAAAGAATATTTATCTATCGTGTGAGTCGAGGTCCTTAATGAACAGCTATCAGCAGTCCGCCACGCATCAAGATACGCACAGCAAAGTGATTGGTTATCTGCTGTGGATTTTCGGATTTACCGGCGCTCACCGCTTCTATTACGGCAAGCCGGTGACGGGGACGATCTGGTTCTTCACCTTCGGTTTGCTGGGGATTGGCTGGCTGATCGACCTGTTTCTGATCCCGGCAATGGACCGCGAAGCTGACTTTCGGTTCACCGCAGGGCCTATCGAGTACAACGTGGCGTGGATTCTGCTGACGTTTCTCGGGGTGTTCGGCGTCCACCGGATGTATCAGGGGAAGTGGATCAGCGGGTTGCTGTACCTGGTGACGGGCGGGTTGTTCTTTGTCGGGGTGCTGTATGACTTCTGGACGCTGAATGACCAGGTTTCGCTGCGTAACGCCCAGAGTCGTTGATGATCGTTCCCACGCTCTGCGTGGGAATGCCTCTGCGGACGCTCCGCGTCCGCTTTCGGGACGCAGAGCGTCCCTTTCTGCATTCCCACGCAGAGCGTGGGAACGATCGGTGCAGGGTTACGCCTGGTGGCTAATCCGCCCATCCACCAAGGTGTAACGCACTACACCCGGCAGGGTATGCCCAATAAACGGACAGTTCTCACCCTTGGATCGCCAGTTCTCACCGGCCACGGTTGACGTCGCCGGGTCGAACAGCACGATGTCCGCCGGTCCACCCACCGCCAGCTTGCCGGCCGGCAAACGCAGCGCCTCGGCAGGCCCGGCACTCAAACGCGCCAGCAACGTCGGCAGGTCCAGCAAGCCGTCCTCCACCAGTGTCATCGCCAGCGGCAGCAGCAATTCAACGCTGCTGATGCCGGGCTCCGTAGCGCCGAACGGTGCCAGTTTGGCGTCGCGCTCGTGCGGTTGGTGATGGCTGGAAATGGCCGAGACCACGCCCGATTTCACCGCTTCCCGCAGGCCGTCGCGGTCGGCGCGGGTGCGCAATGGCGGCTGTACGTGATAGAGGCTGCTGAAGTCGATCAGGGCTTCATCGGTCAGGATCAACTGGTACAGGGCGACATCGGCGGTCACCGGCAGCCCGCGCGCTTGTGCCTGAGCGATCAGGGCCACGCCGCGAGCACTGGTGAGTTGGCTGAAGTGCGCACGCACGCCGCTCTGCTCGACCAGCAGCAGGTCCCGGGCCAGGGCCACGGTTTCAGCGGTTTCCGGAATGCCCGGCAAGCCGAGGAAACTGGCGGTCGGGCCTTCATGGGCCAGGCCACCTTCGGCCAGGTCGTGGTCTTGCGAGTTGAAAATCACTGTCAGGTCGAACGTCGCCGCGTATTCCAGCGCCCGGCACAAGGTGCGGGTGTTGCGGAAGCTCTCCAGACCGTTGCCGAAGGCCACGCAGCCAGCGTCGCGCAAGGCAACAAGCTCTGCAAGCTGTTCGCCGTCCAGGCCTTTGCTCAAGGCGCCAATCGGGAAGACTTTGGTGTTGCCGGCTTCGCGAGCGCGGTCGAGGATCAGTTCGGCCACGGCCGAGGTGTCCAGCACCGGTTTGGTTTTCGGTGGGCAGCACAAGCTGGTCACGCCACCGGCCGCCGCCGCGCGGGTTTCGCTATTGATCGAGCCTTTGCGGCTGTAGCCCGGCTCGCGCAGGGCGACATTGAGGTCAACCAGGCCGGGGGCCGCCACCAGGCCTTTGGCGTCGATGGTGTCTACTGCAACGAAACCGGCCGGAGCGGCGCCAAGGGCGATGATCTTGCAGGCTTCAATATGGATGTCAGTTACTTTATCCAGACCAGTGGCTGGATCAATCACGCGGGCGCCGAGGATACTGAGCTTCACTGGGCGTTCTCCTGCTCGAATTGGCCTTGCTCGAATTGACGTTGCGCAGTCTGCCCGCTCATGGCCATGGACAGCACGGCCATACGAATCGCAATACCGTAGGTGACCTGGTTGAGGATCACCGAATGCGGGCCGTCGGCCACCGCCGACTCAATCTCCACCCCGCGGTTGATCGGCCCCGGGTGCATGACGATGCAATCCGGCTTGGCCCCGGCCAGGCGGGCGGTGGTCAGGCCGAACAGGCGGTAGAACTCGCCTTCGCTCGGCAGCAGGCCGCCGGCCATGCGTTCGCGTTGCAGGCGCAGCATGATCACCACGTCCACATCTTTCAGGCCTTCGGCCATGTCGGTGTAGACCTTCACGCCGTATTGCTCGATGCCGATGGGCAGCAGGGTTTTCGGCGCGATCACGCGGATGTCCGGGCAACCGAGGGTTTTCAGCGCCAGCATGTTCGAGCGTGCCACCCGCGAGTGCAGGATGTCGCCGACGATGGCCACCGAGAGGTTTTCGAAACCGCCCTTGTGTCGACGGATGGTGAGCATGTCGAGCATACCCTGCGTCGGGTGCGCGTGACGGCCGTCGCCGCCGTTGATGATTGCCACTTGCGGGCAGACATGTTCGGCGATGAAGTGTGCGGCACCGGAGTCACCGTGGCGCACGACGAACATGTCGGCAGCCATGGCTTCGAGGTTGCGCAGGGTGTCGAGCAGGGTTTCGCCCTTGCTCGCCGACGAGGTCGACACGTTCAGGGTGATCACGTCCGCCGACAGCCGCTGGGCCGCCAGTTCGAAGGTGGTGCGGGTGCGGGTGGAGTTTTCGAAGAACACGTTGCACACGGTCTTGCCGCGCAACAACGGGACTTTTTTCACGGCCCGGGCGCCGACTTCGAGGAACGAGTCGGCAGTGTCGAGGATTTCCGTCAGCAACTCGCGGCGCAAACCGTCGAGCGAGAGGAAGTGGCGCAGCTGGCCCTGATCATTGAGCTGCAGCGGGCGCTTGGTTTCTAGAGGCGTCATCGCGAGGGGACTCTCAATAGGGCGGATTAAAGGGCGAGGTCTTGCAACTCAAGCTTGAGCTCGGGACCGGACAGTTTCACCCGCTCGTGGGCGGCCAGCGACAGCGTCGCGCCCACCACGTTCGGGCGAATCGGCAGCTCGCCGGCGTCCAGGTCCAGCAGGCAGACCAGCGTTACGCTGGCCGGGCGGCCGTAGTCGAAAAGTTCGTTCAGCGCCGCGCGGATGGTCCGGCCGCTCATGAGCACGTCGTCGATCAGCACCAGGTGCTGGCCTTCGATTTCGAACGGCAGTGCAGACGGGCGAACCTGTGGGTGCAAACCGCTCTGGCTGAAATCGTCGCGATAGAAGGACACGTCCAGGGTGCCGAGCGGCGAGTCGCTGCCCATTTCATCGAGCAAGGCCTGGGCGACCCAGACACCGCCGGTACGAATACCGATGTAACGCGGTTCGCTGATGCCTCGTTTGGCCAGGTGGGCGTCAAGCCGGATCGCCATCTGGCTGATCAGTTCGGCGGGATTGGGCAGGCTCATGGTAGCTCCTTCTTGGGCCCGAGCCGATGTTGCTTGTGTGTTGGCTCGGGTTGTCGCTATAAAGAGTCGCTTGCAGCGGCTCTTGAGGATTCGTTGTTTCAGGACTCGAACAGTGCGCTGTTTTCGTCGAGCCAGCCTTGCAGCAGCAGGGCGGCGGCGATGGCGTCCACCGGGTTGTCGCGGTAACTGCCTTTTTGCCCGCCCCGATCACGTCGCTCGCCCTTGGCTTCAAACGTGGTCAGGCGTTCATCGTGGGTATAGAAGGGCAGGTTGTAGCGGCCGTTCAGGCGGCGGGCGAACTTTTCCGCGCGCAGGCACATGTCGCTCGGGGTGCCGTCCATGTTCAAGGGCAGGCCGACCACCACCGCATCGGGTTTCCACTCTTTAATCAGGGCTTCGACCTGATTCCAGTCGGGAACACCGTTCTGAGCCTTCAAAGTGCACAGCTCGCGGGCCTGGCCGGTAATCACCTGCCCGACCGCTACGCCGATCTGCTTGGTGCCATAGTCAAAACCCAAAATCAGGCGCAGGGCCATCAGGCGTGCCCCGCCTGGCTGGTGAGCAGGCTGAGGTTGACGCCCAAATGTTTGGCCGCCGCTTCCAGGCGCAGTTCGCTGCTGGTGTTGAACAGGATGTCGGCGTCGTACGGGCAGGTCAGCCAGGCGTTCTGGGCCAGTTCGGCATCCAGCTGCCCGGCTTCCCAGCCAGCGTAACCCAAGGCGATCAGGCTTTTCGCCGGACCCACGCCGTCGGCGATGGCGAACAGCACGTCTTGAGAAGTGGACAAGGACAGTTCGCCTTCCAGATCAGCGGTCGCCTGATAAGTCTGACCTGTTGGGTGCAGGACAAAGCCACGATCCGTCTGCACCGGGCCGCCCATGAAAATCGGCACATGCTGGCACAGCGCCGGCGGCTCGATGTCCGGGCGCAGTTGCTCAAGAATGTCGGCCAGACTCAGGTCTTGCGGGCGGTTGATCACCAGCCCCATGGCACCATTGGCCGTGTGCTCGACGATGTAGGTCAAGGTGTGCGCAAAGTTCGGGTCGGCCATATGAGGCATGGCGATCAGGAAGTGATGCTTGAGGTAGCTGGGGCTGACGTTTTTCATGAGCGATAGTGTGGCGTTGGAGGGGCGAACTGACAAGCTGGGGATGCACAGGAAATGCCTCAAATGCCAGCAACAATACAGATTAACTGTGGGAGCGAGCCTGCTCGCGATTGCGGTCTGTCAGACACTTCGATGCTGGATGTGATGCCGCATTCGCGAGCAGGCTCGCTCCCACAGGGGATTATTGGTGGTGTCAGTTGCTGGAGAGTCTGTCCCCACGGGCAAACTTCCACGTGCGGATGATTTCCAGGCGGTCGATGTCCGAAAGATCGCCGGTAAACGGCGCAAAGGGTGCCGCGAGCCTGACGATCCGCTGCGCCGCCTGATCCAGCAGCGGTTGCCCGGACGACTCCAGCACCAGCACTTCATACAGCGAGCCGTCGCGGTTGATCGAAACCATTAGCCGCAAATTGCCGTAGATCTGTTGGCGTCGGGCTTCGTCGGGGTAGTTGAGGTTACCAATGCGCTCGACCTTCTTGCGCCATTCGTCCTTATACCAGGCACCTTTGTCGCGCATGGTCGAGGCCGCGCTCAAGCGGTGGATACGCGGGCGTTTGGCGTACAGCTGTTGTTCATTGGCCAGTTCCGCTTCGAGGCTGGCGATGTCGCTGGACAACTGGGAGCTGTCGAACGTCGGTGCAGCGACCGCAGGTTTGGTTTGCGGTTTGACCTCTTCGTTCTTGGCAGGGGCTTTTTTCGGTTTGGGTGCGACGGTGGTCACGGCAGCCTTGGGCGCCGCTTCCTGCACTTCAGGCTTGGCAGCGGGCGGCGGCGTGACTTTTTGCACCTTGTTGTCCTGGAACGGCGCGACCTCGGTGGTCTTGGGGATCGCCTTTTTATCCAGGGTGCCGCTGCCCTGCTGATTTTCCTGGGCAAGGAAGTCGGCTTTTTCGGGCTTCTTTTCGCTTTTGAAGGTGGCGAGGGTGATTTCCAGGGTTTTGCTGATTTGTTGGGGTTCGACCATCGTAAAACCGACGCCCAACAGCAAGGCTAAATGGATCAACGCCGCCAGAAACAGGGTAAAACCGAGACGATCAGCCGGGCGCACGCCACGATGGGCGAGTTCAGCGGGCAGATCGGACGGGAGAGTCATGGCAGAAAAACCAACATCGCGTTTTTATGGGCTCGGCATGATAGCGCAATGTTGGTTTTTAGCTTCAAGCCGCAAGCTTCAAGCGACAAGCTGTAGAGACGCAGCTTCAAGCTTGCAGCTTCTTCTCAATGACCTCCATCAGCAGGCCGCCAATATCGGTGCCAAAGGCATTGTCGATTTCGCGAATGCAGGTCGGGCTGGTGACGTTGATTTCGGTCAGGTGTTCGCCGATCACGTCCAGGCCCACGAACAACAGGCCTTTCTCACGCAGGGTCGGGCCGACTTGAGCGGCAATCCAGCGATCCTTGTCGGTCAGTGGGCGGGCTTCGCCACGGCCGCCGGCCGCGAGGTTGCCACGGGTTTCACCGGCGGCGGGAATGCGCGCCAGGCAGTAATCCACCGGCTCACCATCGATCATCAGGATGCGCTTGTCGCCATCCTTGATCGCCGGCAGGTACGCCTGGCCCATGATCTGCTGGGCGCCCAGCGCGGTCAGGGTTTCCAGAATCACCGACAGGTTCGGGTCGCCAGCACGGTGACGGAAGATCGAAGTGCCGCCCATGCCGTCCAGTGGCTTGAGGATGACGTCGCCGTGTTTGGCGGCGAATTCACGCAGCACATCGGCGCGACGGCTGACCACGGTCGGCGGCGTGCACTGCGGGAACAGCGTGGCGAACAGCTTTTCGTTGCAGTCACGCAGGCTTTGCGGCTTGTTGACCACCAGCACGCCGGCGCGCTCGGCTTGCTCCAACAGGTAGGTGGAGTAAACGAATTCCATGTCGAACGGCGGATCCTTGCGCATCAGGATCACGTCCAGATCGCTCAACAGCGCATCGCTTTCATCGCCCAGCTCGAACCATTTTTCCGGGTTGGCGAACACCTTCAGCGGCCGCATCCGCGCCCGTGCTTCACCTTCGCCCTGATACAAATCGCGCTGTTCCATATAGAACAGTTCCCAGCCGCGCTTCTGCGCAGCCAGCAGCATGGCCAGCGAGCTATCCTTTTTATAGGAAATATTGGCAATAGGATCCATGACAATCCCGACGCGAACGCTCATGGGTTTTTCCTCGAAAATGGCTGGTCCGAAAGGACATGAAAAAGTGGCGTCAGAGTGGCGCTCAGTGTGTTCCCGGTCAAGGAAAAACCACCGCAAAGACCGGCCGATAGATTGCATTTGGAGACTGTGCTAAAAAGGCTGCCATGCCGTGCCGGCCCTTGATCGTAAAGGGTTTCGAGCCAGCGATTACCCTTAAACGGACAATTTGTTTCGCAAAGGCGACGGTAGAGCATTTATGGATCAGCATTCCAGCGCCTTGAAGGTCATGGTGATCGACGATTCGAAGACGATTCGTCGCACCGCCGAAACGCTGTTGAAGAATGTGGGTTGTGAAGTCATTACGGCCATCGACGGTTTCGATGCGCTGGCCAAGATTGCCGATAACCATCCCGGCATCATCTTTGTCGACATCATGATGCCGCGTCTGGATGGCTATCAGACCTGCGCTTTAATCAAGAACAACAGTGCGTTCAAGTCCACGCCAGTGATTATGCTGTCGTCCAAGGACGGGCTGTTCGACAAGGCCAAGGGGCGCATCGTTGGTTCCGACCAGTTTTTGACCAAGCCTTTCAGCAAGGAAGAGCTGCTGAACGCGATCCAGGCCCACATTCCGGGCTTCGCCGCCGTTTTGCCGCAGTAGGACACGCAAAGTGACGCTCGGCCAGCGGGCCCGGCGTCGACAAGAATGGGGAAGACCATGGCACGTATTCTGATCGTCGATGATTCGCCGACTGAAATGTACAAACTGACCGGCATGCTGGAAAAGCACGGTCACGAAGTGTTGAAAGCCGAAAACGGCGCCGACGGCGTGGCCCTGGCCCGTCAGGAAAAACCCGACGCGGTGCTGATGGACATCGTCATGCCCGGTCTCAACGGCTTTCAGGCGACTCGCCAGCTGACCAAAGACCCGGACACCGGGCACATCCCGGTGATTATCATCACCACCAAGGATCAGGATACCGACAAGGTCTGGGGCACCCGCCAGGGCGCCAAGGACTACCTGACCAAGCCGGTCGATGAAGAAACCCTGATCAAAACCCTGAACAACGTGTTGGCCGGTTGATCGCCCGGCCATGAGCGAGTCGTTGACGGCTTTTGAACTGCTGCTGCAAATCGACCAGCGCTGTCGCTTGCTGGCGGCGGATCTGCCGTCGCAGCCGACGCGGCAGGACAGCTGGAGCGGTATCGGTTTTCGCTTGGGCGAGGATTGGTACGTCGCGCCGATGGGCGAAGTCAGCGAAGTCCTGCATGAACCGCGTTTTACCCAATTGCCGGGCGTCAAACCCTGGGTCAAAGGGGTGGCCAACTTGCGTGGGCGATTGCTGCCGATCATGGACTTGTACGGTTTTTTTGGCCACGAAGTCTCGGCGGCGCGCAAGCAGCGGCGGGTGTTGGTGGTGGAGCATGACGAGGTGTTTGCCGGGTTGCTGGTCGACGAAGTCTTCGGTTTGCAGCACTTTGCCCAGGATAGCCTGGAACCGGTAGATCATTGGACCGGGCCAATGTCGGCGTTCGTCAAGGGCCGGTTCCAGCGTGAGCAGACCTGGCAAGTGTTCAGCCCGTTTGCGTTGGCGCAGTCGCAAAGCTTTATGCATGTCGCGCTATAAACCCGGACCCTTGTGGGAGCGAGCCTGCTCGCGATTGAACGATAACGCGGTGTTGCTGAGACACCGCGGCGCCTGAATCGCGAGCAGGCTCGCTCCCACAGGGTTTTCGGCAAGCATCAAAGGGTGTTGGTTAACAGGCGAGGACCGATGATAAAAATAAAAACAGGCAAGCCAGAAGGATCGCGCAGCCGCTCGCAGATCGTCGCGCTTTTTATCGCGCTGATCGTGTTCATCATGCTGCTGTTCGCCAATTTCGCTTACCTCAACACCCAGGCCACGTACGACAAACAGTACATCGGCCATGCCGGTGAACTGCGCGTGCTGTCCCAGCGCATCGCCAAAAATGCCACCGAAGCCGCCGCCGGCAAAGCGGCTGCGTTCAAATTGCTCAGCGATGCGCGCAATGACTTTGCGCTGCGTTGGGGTTACCTGAAGAAGGGTGATCCGGCCACTGGCCTGCCGCCAGCGCCGTCCACCGTACGCCCGGAAATGCGCGCCGTGCAGCTCGATTGGGAGCGCTTGCTGAAAAACACCGACGCGATCCTCACCAGCGAGCAGACCGTGCTGTCGCTGCATCAAGTCGCCGCGACCCTGGCCGAAACCGTGCCGCAGTTGCAGGTCGAGTACGAAAAAGTCGTCGAAATCCTTCTGCAACGTGGGGCTCCGGCTGCTCAGGTTGCGGTGGCCCAGCGTCAATCGCTGCTGGCCGAGCGCATTTTGGGCGCGGTGAATATGGTGCTGTCCGGCGACGAAAACTCGCAGCAGGCCGCCGATGCTTTCGGTCGTGACGCCGCGCGTTTTGGCCTGGTTCTCAACGGCATGCTTCAGGGTAACGTGGCGCTGAGGATCAGCCAGGTCGAAGACCGGGATGCCCGCGCCCGGTTGAGCGAGATTTCCGAACTGTTCGAATTCGTCTCCGGCTCGGTGGATGAAATCCTCGAAACCTCGCCCGAACTGTTCAAGGTCCGTGAGTCAGCCACCAACATTTTCACCCTGTCGCAAACCCTGCTCGACGAAGCCTCGCACCTGGCCATCGGTTTCGAAAACCTCGCCGACGGGCGCAATGTCGACACCATCGGCGGTTACGTGCTGGGTCTGCTGGCACTGATGTCGATCATCCTGATCGGCCTGGTGATGGTTCGCGAAACCAACCGCCAGCTGCAGGAAACCGCCGAGAAGAATGAACGTAACCAGAACGCGATCATGCGGCTTCTGGACGAAATCGAAGACCTGGCCGACGGCGACTTGACCGTCACGGCTTCGGTGACCGAAGACTTCACCGGCACCATTGCCGACTCGATCAACTACTCCGTGGACCAATTGCGCGACCTGGTGGCGACCATCAACCTGACCGCCGGCCAGGTGGCTGCCGCCGTGCAGGAAACCCAGGCCACCGCCATGCATCTTGCGCAGGCTTCAGAACATCAGGCACAGCAGATTTCCGAAGCCTCCACGGCCATTAACGACATGGCCCAGTCCATCGATCAGGTCTCGGCCAATGCCGCTGAATCTTCGGCGGTGGCGGAGCGCTCGGTGGAAATTGCCAACAAGGGCAACGAGGTGGTGCACAACACCATCCACGGCATGGACAACATTCGCGAGCAGATTCAGGACACGGCCAAGCGCATCAAGCGTCTGGGTGAGTCCTCGCAAGAAATCGGCGATATTGTCAGCCTGATCGATGACATCGCCGATCAGACCAACATTCTCGCGCTCAACGCCGCCATCCAGGCGTCGATGGCCGGTGATGCCGGGCGCGGTTTTGCGGTGGTGGCCGATGAAGTCCAGCGCCTGGCCGAGCGTTCGTCCGCCGCGACCCGGCAAATCGAAACCCTGGTGCGAGCGATCCAGACCGACACCAACGAAGCGGTGATTTCCATGGAACAGACCACCACCGAAGTGGTGCGTGGTGCGCGGCTGGCGCAGGATGCCGGTGTGGCCCTGGAAGAAATCGAAGGTGTATCGAAGACCCTCGCCGCGTTGATCCAGAGTATCTCCAACGCAGCGCAGCAACAGACCTCTTCGGCCGGACAGATTTCCCTGACGATGAATGTGATTCAACAGATCACCTCGCAGACCTCGTCCGGCTCCACCGCCACCGCCGAGAGCATCGGCAACCTGGCGAAAATGGCCAGTCAGCTGCGGCGTTCGGTGTCCGGCTTCACCTTGCCGGCCGCCAAGGTACAGGCGGCGGATAAAGCGTGAACCGTCCACAGGCATATGATTTTTGATTGGTGTAGGGACTGGAGTGGTTATGGGTGATCGGCACGACTATGTGGCCCTCGAATGGGTCAAAGGCGAGATTGCCGAAACGCTGAAGCAGGCCCATCAAGCAATCGAAACCCTGCTTGATGACCCGCAGGCGTTGTACGCCCTGAGCGATTGCCTGGCCTACATCCATCAGGTGCACGGCAGTTTGCAGATGGTCGAATTCTACGGTGCGGCCCTGCTCGCCGAAGAGATGGAACAACTGGCGAGCGCCTTGCAGCACAACCGCGTCAGCCATCGTGACGAGGCGCTGCACCTGTTGATGCAAGCCCTCGGACAACTGCCGATTTATCTCGACCGGGTGCAAGGTGCGCGCCGTGACCTGCCCTTGGTGGTGTTGCCGCTGCTCAACGACTTGCGCAGTGCACGGGGGGACACCCTGCTCTCGGAAACCAGCCTGTTCAGTCCGCAACTGGTGGAGCTGCCGCCGTTGGACGACGCATCGCTGGCCCTGCTGGAGCCTGCGGATTTTGCCAATGTGCTGCGCAGATTGCGGCAGATGCTGCAAATGGCGCTGGTCGGGTTGCTGCGGGAACAGGATGACGACACCCATTTTAATTATCTGGCCAAGGTTTTTTCACGCCTTGAAGGGTTATGCGCTGATGCGCCCCTGAGCCCGCTGTGGCAAGTCGCCTCGGCACTGGTCGAAGGCATGCGCACAGACGTGATCGCCAACAGCCCGGCGCTGCGCAGCCTGTTCAAGGACGCCGACAAAGAACTCAAGCGTTTGCTCGAACAAGGCATCCACGCAATCAATCAACCGGCACCGCCGGAGCTGCTCAAGAGTTTGCTGTTCTACATTGCCAAGGCCGACCATCCCACCGGGCAGATGCTGACCATGAAAGATCGCTACTCACTGGACGATGCGTTGCCCGACAGCGCGATGGTCGATGAAGAACGGGCACGGCTGGCCGGTCCCGACCGCGATGCCATGCGCTCGGTGCTGGCTGCGCTCTGTGAAGAGCTGGTGCGGGTCAAGGAACGCCTGGACCTGTTCGTGCGCAGCGACCGTCAGCACACCTCGGACCTCGAAAGCCTGTTGGCGCCGCTGCGGCAAATCGCCGACACCCTGGCGGTGCTGGGGTTTGGTCAGCCGCGCAAAGTCATCATCGATCAACTGGCGGTGGTGCTGAGCCTGGCTCAGGGCCAGCGCGAACCCAACGACGCGATCCTCATGGACGTCGCGGGCGCCTTGCTCTACGTCGAAGCCAATCTGTCCGGCATGATGGGCACGGTAGAGCCCGAGAGCCAGGAAGAAAGCCGCCTGCCGACCACCGATCTGACGCAGATCCACCAGATCGTCATTCGCGAAGCGCGTATCTGCCTGCAACAAGCCAAGGACATGATCGTCGACTACATCGATGCCGACTGGGATCGCCAGCATTTGCAGGCATTGCCGGCCTTGCTGACCCAGGTGCGCGGTGCCTTGTCGATGATCCCGTTGAGCCGTGCGGCGAGCCTGATCGAAACCTGCAATCACTTCATCCGCGAGCATTTGCTGGTGGAGCCGGACCAGCCCGACTGGCAGGAGCTGGACAGCCTGGCCGACGTCGTGACCAGCATCGAGTATTACCTGGAGCGCCTTGGCGATGATCCTGAAGCACCGGGCGAACAACTGCTCGATGTCGCCGAAAAGAGTTTGGCCTCGCTCGGTTTTTTCCCCAGCGAATTGCAAGTGCCGATGCTCGACGATGTGCTCAGCCCGAGTGAAGCCCGGGTGATGCAGGAGATGCAGGAACTCGATGACCCCGAGATCGCACAGTCGCTGGCCGATGTGCTGGCCAACCCCGTGTCGTCCGTCAACCCGCCCGCCCTGAACACCCCGGGCAGTCTGTTGCCGCCGCCCGCCGGTGAAGAGCCGGTTGACGATGAGCTGCGCGAAGTCTTTCTCGAAGAGACCGATGAAGTTCTGGATATTCTCCAGGAATACTTGCCGCGCTGGGCGGTCAACCCGGATGACAAGTCGGCCTTGAGTGAGGTACGCCGAGCCTTCCACACGTTGAAAGGCAGTGGCCGGATGGTCCGGGCGCTGGTGCTGGGCGAGCTGGCCTGGGCGGTGGAGAACCTGCTCAACCGTGTGCTGGAGGACAGCATCGCGCCTGGGGCCGCCGTGCAACAACTGCTTACCGAAGCACTGAATCTGCTGCCGGAGCTGGTAGCCGAATACGCCGGCAATGCCCAGCGTCAGCGAAATGATGTCGACCAATTGGCCGCGCGCGCACATGCACTTGCCAAGGGCGATGCGCCGGCCAGCGATGAAGATACCCAGGACGTCGCGGCCCTTGACCCGCTGTTGCTGGAGATCTTCCGCAAAGAAGCTGAAACCCATCTGGCCAGCCTCAACCGCTTTCTCGATCAGGCCGCCGAGCATGTGCCGCTTCAGGCCAGCGATGAGTTGCAGCGGGCGTTGCACACGCTCAAGGGCAGTGCCTCGATGGCCGGCGTCTTGCCGATTGCCGAACTGGCAACGGCACTGGATCAACTGGCCCGCGAGTACAAGGCGCACCAGATTGCACTGGATCTGGACGAAGTCGAACTATTGCTGGAAGCCGAAGGGTTGTTCCGGCTCGGGTTGCGACAACTCAAGACGGATCCATTGGCGCAGATACGCGGCGCCGGCCCATTGATCGAACAAACCCGGGCGTTGCTCGCTGAACATTTGCAAAAGCAGTCGAGCACGCCCAATACCGCGCCGCGAACCAAGCGCGATCCGCAGCTAATCAACAACTTTCTGTCCCAGGGCATGGACATCCTGCTGGACGCCGAAAGCCTGTTGCAGCGCTGGCAACAGCATCCTGGTGAGCGTCAGGAGCTGACCGCGCTGCTCGATGAGCTGACCACCCTCGGCGAAGGCGCGCACCTCGCTGACCTGCATCCGGTGGACGCACTCTGCGAAGCCTTGCTCGACCTGTATGGCGCGGTGGAAGAGAGCAGCCTGGCGGTCAGTGAGCGGTTTTTTCATGAGGCGCAACAGGCTCACGAAGCGCTGATCAACATGCTGGATGAACTGGCCGCTGGCCAGGAAATCAGCCCGCAGCCGGAACGTATCCGGGCCTTGCGCGGTTTGCTCGACGAAAGTCTGGATCCGTCCGCCATGGGCCTGATTCGCAGCGATGGCAGCCGTACCCTGAGCATCCGCGAGCTGGGCAGCGCCACCGCTGAACTGGAGCAAGCGGCGACCCAGGTGGATCTGGATGACGAAATCGTTTCGATCTTCCTTGAAGAAGCGATGGATATCCTCGAAAGCGCCGGCCAGGCGCTGCAGCGCTGGTTGAGCGACCCGGACAACGCCGCGCCGCTGTTGTCCTTGCAGCGGGATTTGCACACCCTCAAGGGTGGGGCGCGGATGGCCGAAGTCCAGCCGGTCGGCGACCTCGCCCATGAACTGGAAAGCCTTTACGAAGGCTTGGTGGACCGCCGTTACAACCACAGTGAAACCCTGGCGCAGTTGCTGCAACAGAGCCATGACCGGCTCGCGGTGTTTCTTGAGCAGTTGCAGAATCAGCAATCGCTGGGGAACCCGGGCGAGCTGATCGAGGCGATTCGCGAGTTTCGTCAGGGCAACGCCAACGCCGCCGAAGTTGCGGAGTCTGCGTCGGTCAAGGATTCGCCGGGGCAAGATCCCGAGTTGCTGGAGATCTTCCTGGAGGAAGGTTTCGACATCATAGAAAACTCGGGTGCCGCGCTCGTGCGCTGGCAGGCCGAACCGTCGAGCCGGCAGGAAATTGAAACCCTGCTGCGTGACCTGCACACGCTCAAGGGCGGCGCGCGAATGGTCGAAATCGCGCCGATTGGCGACCTTGCCCATGAGCTTGAATTTCTTTACGAAAGCCTCTCGGCGGGCGCGCTGCAACCGAGCGCGGCGTTGTTCATGTTGGTGCAAAGCAGTCACGACCGGTTGGCGCAGATGCTCGATGCGACCCGCGCCGGGCAACCATTGCCGCCCGCCGACCGCTTGATCGACGCGATCAAGAACTTCAGTCACCCGGCGGTGCTGCAACCGGCCATTGTGGCGCCCGTTGCCGTCAAACCCGAGACGCCCGTGCCGCAAGCCGAAGCGGGCGCCGACATGGTCAAGGTCTCGGCGGAACTGCTCGACGACCTGGTCAACCTGGCCGGTGAGACGTCAATCTTCCGGGGCCGTATCGAGCAGCAGGTCAACGATGCACAGGTCACCCTGAGCGAGATGGAAACCACCATCGAGCGGATGCGCGACCAATTGCGCCGGCTTGATACCGAAACCCAGGGGCGCATTCTCAGCCGCCAGCAAGTCGACGCCGAACGCCAGGGCTACGAAGAATTCGACCCGCTGGAAATGGACCGCCACTCGCAATTGCAGCAACTGTCGCGTGCGCTGTTCGAGTCGGCCTCTGACTTGCTGGACCTGAAGGAAACCCTCGACCGGCGCAACCAGGACGCGGAAAACCTTCTGCAACAGCAGGGCCGCATCAATACCGAATTGCAGGAAGGCCTGATGCGCACGCGCATGGTGCCGTTCGAGCGGATGCTGCCGCGTTTGAAGCGCATCGTTCGTCAGGTCTCCAGCGAACTGGGCAAGGACGTGGAATTCATCGTCGGCAACGCTGAAGGCGAGATGGACCGCAACGTGCTCGAACGCATGGCGCCGCCGCTGGAACACATGCTGCGCAACGCTGTGGACCACGGTCTGGAATCGGCGGAGGTGCGAGTCGCGGCCGGAAAACCGGCCAAGGGGCGGATCACACTCGACTTGTCCCGCGAGGGCGGTGACATGATTTTCGACATCCGCGACGACGGTGCCGGCGTACCGCTGGATGCAGTGCGACGCAAGGCGATCAAGCGCGGCTTGCTGGCGGCCGATGCCGAGATCAGTGATCGCGACGTCTTGCAGTTCATCCTGCAACCGGGGTTTTCCACGGCCGAGAAGATCACCCAGATTTCCGGGCGTGGCGTCGGCATGGACGTGGTCCATGAAGAAGTTCGCCAGCTCGGTGGCTCGATGATCATCGACTCTGTACCCGGGAAGGGTGTGCATTTCCGTATTCGCCTGCCGTTCACCGTGTCGGTCAACCGCGCGCTGATGGTGCAGTGCTTTGAAGATCAATATGCGATCCCGCTGAATACCATCGACGGCATCGTCCGTGTGCTGCCCAATGAACTGGAAGGGCATTACCGACTCGATCCTCCCCGGTACAACTACGCCGGGCAGGACTACGAACTGTGCTACCTCGGCGAGCTTCTGAAAACCAGCACCCGCCCGAAACTGCTGGGGCAAAGCCTGCCGTTGCCGGTATTGCTGGTGCAATGCAACGAGCGGCAAATTGCTGTTCAAGTCGATTCCATGGCCGGCACCCGCGAGATCGTGGTGAAAAGCCTCGGCCCGCAGTTTGCGGCGGTGCAGGGCTTGTCCGGCGCGACGATTCTGGGCGATGGCCGTGTGGTGCTCATTCTTGATTTGCTGGCGCCGATCCGCGCCATGCAGGCACCTGTGCCGCAGCAGGTGTTGACCCAGGACAGCGAAGTCGAACCTCACAAACCCTTGCTGGTGATGGTGGTCGATGACTCGGTGACGGTGCGCAAGGTCACCAGTCGTTTGCTCGAACGCCATGGCATGAACGTGCTGACCGCCAAGGACGGGGTCGACGCCATGTTGCTGCTCGAAGAACACCTGCCGGACCTGATGCTGCTGGACATCGAGATGCCACGCATGGACGGCTTCGAAGTCGCGACCCAGGTGCGCGCCGACGAGCGTTTGCAGCACCTGCCGATCATCATGATCACGTCGCGCACCGGGCAGAAACACCGCGACCGCGCGATGGCCATCGGCGTCAACGATTACCTCGGCAAGCCGTACCAGGAATCGGTGCTGCTGGAAAGCATCGCCCTGTGGAGCAAGTCCCATGCTTGATGACCATTTTTACCAGCGCACCAACAACCTCACCGGCCTGCTACTGCCCTTGGCCGACCGCAACCTGATCGTGCCCAACGTCGCGGTGGCGGAGCTGATCGACTATCAGCCGGGGGCGTTCGATCTGGATACGCCGCCGTGGTATCTGGGGCTGGTGACGTGGCGCGACCGGCAAATTCCGTTGCTGAGTTTTGAATCGGCATGCGGTAATAAAGTCGTGATCGGCGAGCGGGCGCGGATCGTGATTCTCAATGCGCTGGGCGGGCGGACAGAGTTGAAGTTCATTGCGTTGCTGGTGCAGGGGATTCCGCGGTCGTACAAGCTCGATAGCCAGTTGAGTTATGTCGACGTGCCGTTGTGCCCGCTGGAGCAAGCGGCGGTGCAGGTGGGGGAGCAAGTGGCCAAAGTGCCTGACTTGCTGGCGCTGGAGGAGTTACTGGTAAGTGCCGGGTTGGTCTGACCGGCCCCATCGCGAGCAAGCTCACTCCCACAGGTTTTGTGTTCGCCGCCGATCCAATGTGAGAGCGAGCCTGCTCGCGAAGGCGACCTTCAATTCACCAAAAATCTAACGGCTAAACCTTGGCCTGAGCGCGCATCTGCATCTGCAACGCCTCGTAATGGTCCAACGCCCGCTCCACCAACAAATGCACGCCATCCGCCAAAGCGGCTTACGAAACTGGGCCCCGCTTCAAATCTGGCGGGTAACCGCTCAACTTTGAGGGTGTGGGGACCGCAGGAAACCAAGCATTCGTCGACCGTTGCATTTTTTTCAAACGATCGAATCTATATCGAGGGTATGCGGCGCCCCGATGGTATGTCCGTAGATCGATGCCAATAGCGCCTCATCATTTCCGGTGCTTGGCGCCATGGCCATCTGTTCAGCGACTCGATTTTCTGCGTGGGCAAGCCAGCGTGGCAGATTTTCTGCCAACCACTCAGGTTGAGCTGATAGCGAGCCGTAAACATCCTTTTCGCTTATGCGCTGGTGCCAAAGGGGCTCCAGTCGAGCGCGAGTAGCTTGTATTTTTCCGACCTCATGATTGAGGGCATCGATCGCCTTTTCGTGAGTGCGTACGTAGGCGTCGGGACGCGCCCGCAGGTCGCGACGCTTATCGCGCAACTGCTGGAAGATTCGCATCAGAGCGTTTTCTATCCATTCAAACTCCCGGTCAGTAACGATGGAACGTTTCGACGTTTGCGCTTCCTGCCAGCGCCGTAGCGTTGCCCAGCACACAGGGATATAGCTGCCGACCATCGAGTGGTTTGCGCCATTGAAGAGTTGAGTCAGCAACGAAGGGCGATCAGGGAGGCCGTTTTGTTGCTGGATGGCCACCGAGCAGGCGGCGTGCTGGGTAATGGTGTCGCAACCGGGCTCCCACAGGATCATGGATATTTCCTTGCGGCTGAACTGCACCGGCATCGCGTGACGCAAGGTGCCGTGGTGGTCGTAAGGTTCGCCTGTCCAGTTAGTGATGCCGGCTACAAATACGGAAAGGCCGGCGGGCACATTGACGAAGGTCAGCGCTACCCCAGTCCCGAAAACACCAGACTTGGTGTTCATCCAGGTGCCGGGCACGCTTGGCACCGGGTCGTTGTGGGCGACCATGCGGTAATGCACTAGACCCTTGGCATCGGTAACGAAATTGGCATCGCCGGCGCGAGGGGCGCCGTAGGTGTAGAGCTGGATGTTGTAGTTGAAGCCTGCTCGTCGGCGCAGCATTTCGGAGAGCAGTAATGCCACTGCGCCCCCCAGGCTGTGGCCGCAGATTAGTAGCTTTTGCCCGGTATAAAACCTGTCCAGATATTCGGTGGCAAAAACAGCCGCTTTCTTTGCCGCCTTATAGAACCCTCGATGCACATGTCCCAGTCCTTCCTCAAATGGCACTTGAAGCGCATCGGCATCGCGCAAGCCGTCCGCGATAATTTCATAGGTGCCACGCAGCGAAATCAGAATCAGTTCGTCGTGGTGGGTAATGAAGGCCTGTGTATCAGTCGATTCCGCGCCCAGCTTCCTATCGTCGAGGAAATGGATCTTGGCGGGGTGTTCCTGATCTTCACCCAGTTCCGGGTCGTTTGCCGTATAGAGATTGGTGTCGAAGGGCACTAGCTCCAGTCGCTTGGAGTACGGCACGTCTTCGTACAGCGGGTAGTAAGCGATTTTTTGCGTCGAATCGACTTTCCCGAGTTCTTCAAACTTGGCCAGAGCGTCCCCGAACCAGTTGCCCACGCTGGGTTGCAGAGGAAAACTCACTGTGGCGGTTTCAACGGGTTGCGTATCGGGGTTTTGGCCAAAGGGGCAATAGCTCAAGGTGGCCATCAGCGCCAGTTGATACAGGTTGAGCGCGCAGAACTCGGGGTCGGTCGATAGCATGGGGCGCAAGGCCCGCAACGGCCGCACTTCCAGCACGGTGTGCTGCAGCGGCAATAGCGCCACGCCCAGCGCGCCATGTGTGCCCATGATTTTCGCCGGCCCGGTACTGTGCGGGTAATGGCGATAAACCTCAGGGGGCAAATGCGAAACATGCCTGACCAGATGACGCACCTCGACCTGAAAATATTGATCCGCGCAGGCTTGTGCGGGGTTGTCTCGGGTGCGGGTCGAATTTTGATTCAGAAAGCGGGTTTGCTCGGCGCGTACCTGGAGTTCGGTGATTTCTAGGGGGTAATGGGGCCTTGTTCGTAAGTCTTTATATAGCTCTTCTGACCCTTGGTACTTTTGATCAACGATGAGAGCAATCGGTCCAGCAAAGTGATTAGTAACCTTGCCTGTGCCGGTAACATCCAGGCTGCCGCTGTAGGTTTTCCCTTCTGAATCGGTTACCACGTAGGCCAACCCTGCGTAGGGTTCGCCAGAGCCGAATTCGTCGACCAGTTGAAAACTGCTCCATCGACCCTGTGCGGGGCATGCCAATACGCGGCTGCTCAGTGGCGATCTAAGATCTTTTTCCAATGACGTCATGTCGTGAATTCCTTATTCAGTGCAGCCAGGGTAAATGGTGCATTGCCGTCCGTCGGGCATCAGAAAGCCGCTGAAGTCTTTGTAATTACCGTTGCAGTAAGCACGTTGATCTTCATAGCCTTTGCCCATGCAGCGTTTCCAGCCATTCGGAACTTTGACCCAAGTGTCTCCCCAGCCAGGCCTTTCCTCGTCGGCCAACTTGATGTGCATTTTCACGATTTTCCCCGGCAGCTGATCGAGGGTGTACGCCGAAAACGGACGACCCCGCCCCGGTTCGCCCAGCGCATCGGTTTTTTTGCAATCAAGGAGTTTTACAATGCGTCGGTTTGTCCCTACGGTGCGGAACAGCCATTGGCATTGGCCGTAGAAGACACTTTCGCCAACTTCGCTGAAGGTGCCTTTGTAGCGATCCTCCAACTGATCGCGAATGGCAATTCCGGCTGTGTCTCCGCTTTGATCGCCCCAGTCCTTGCCATAAGCCGATTTGATATCCAGCTTGATTCGGCTAATGATCAGCGGGCACCCACTGACCGTTCGACGCAGGGCAATCTCAGCGTTTGGCTGGTAGTTCTCACGCCATTTCATGTTGAACCCGACTTCGGTATTGCGCCCACCGGGCACGGTGCAGGTTTCGCCTTTGGCTGGCACATACACGGCAATGGCCTGATACGCGAAGTCGGGAGGTAAATCGGCGGTAAAGGTGAAGGTGTTCGGCTGACTGGTGACGCAGCCTGCGGTGAAGGCGAGGCAACAGCCCAGACTTGCGGTTAGTAATGCACGTTTCATAGCGGGGCTTCTCCTTGCCAAAATGCCGTTGCCTGATGCACCCGTTCGAAGTGCTCGGGCGGGGTTTCATCAGGCCGCACCTGCCAGTGCGGCGCCAGTGTATAGGCTGGCGCCTGCAAGCTCTGGGTCAGCAGAAACTCCAATTGCTCCGGCGCCAGCCAACCCCATGCCGCTGCTTGCGCCAGTCTGTCGCGCAGCCACGCATCGGGGTCATGTTGCTCGGCAAGTTGGGCGTAGGCCCGGACATGTTCCGCCAGCAGGTAACGATGGGCATTGGTCATGCGAGTCTGATCAGACTGCTCATTGGTTGAAGGGACTTGGTGCCAGAGCGGCTGATCCGGCACCGGGTAAGTGCCGGGGGCTGGATTATCGGTACTTTCCCAACGCGCCCCCTGCCAATGGCACACGCTGATCGCCGGCCCGAGATAGGCCGGATAGGCGTCGACAGGTAGATGCGCAAGTGCTCGGCCCAATACCCGATTATCGTGAAAGCGATACAGCGATTGATTAGGGCCTACGCCGACAATCAGACGCTCCTGCCAATGCTTGACCAGTGCGGGCAGGTCGCCCTGTTGAATGCTGGCGAACCAGCCCCAGTTACGCTCCGGATGCGTGAGCAATTCGTCGATGTGTCTGTCGTCGGCATGATCGAACGTGAAGATGAACGGTCCGGCGTCGGCCAGCTCAGCGACCGGCGTCTTGCCGTATACACTCAGGAATTGGTCGAATTGGCAGCTCTTCAAAAGGGACTGGCGGATGTCGCGCTCGTTCTCCGAATCCAAAACGATACACAGGGCATGGCCATTGCGTCGTTGCTCGGTTATCCATTGACGCAGTAATGAGTCAGTCATGCGGCGACTCCTTGCGTCAGGCAGACGCCGTCGCGGCAAGCCTCGCAAATCGGACAGAAATCCGAACCCATCGCGCTGCTGGCTGCCATTAGCGCACGTTGGCTTGGCGCGATCATCGGGGGCAGTTCCGGTGGCGTCAGCAAGGTGTCAATTGACCCTGGCAGGGATATCGAGGCGGCTGAGCTTACGATTGGAGCACCGCCGACCTGATATTCGCTACTGCCGAAAATCCCGCCGTGGCCGACCACGAAATGCTCGCCACCTGCACGCAGGCTGATGCTTGCCCCTGCATCCAGGACAATATGCGCACCGGCCTTGATGTGGACTTGCTGGCCTGCTTCGATCACCAGCGTTTGATCCACTTTGGTATGACTGTTGCGGGCGACATGCAGGAAGTCATTGGCCTTTAACTGGACTCTGCGGTCGGCGGTGATGGTTCGATGCTCCTCGGCCTCGAGTACGCTGATGCTGTTGCCTTTGATGGTTTCCCTACGCTCGTTGCCGACCTCCAAGCGGCTGTCGTTTTCGATCTTCTGCTCCATGTCGCGTTGGGTGCGCAGGTAGATCAACTCCCGGCCGGTGCGGTCTTCCAGGTGCAATTCGTTGAATCCGCTGCTGTGCGGCGAACTGCGTGAGCGAAACACGCTACGGGTTTTGTGTTCGGGCAGTTTGTAAGGCACCGGGTTGGCGCTGTTGGCCAGACACGCACTTATCAGCGGTTGATCGGGGTCACCTTCGAGGAAACTGACCAGCACTTCCATACCCACTCTCGGGATGGTGATGCTGCCATGGGTGTTGTCCAGCCCAATTGGAGGCCACCCGTAGCCAGCAACTACTTTTACCGTCGTGGTGACCTTCGCGGTCCCAGAAAAACTGGACCTTGACCCGACCATATTGGTCGCAGTGGATTTCTTCGCCTTTGGGGCCGGTGACCATGGCGGTCTGATTGCCCTGCATTCGCGGCTTTTCGTAATCGTGTGGCGGACGGTAGAAAACATCCCACGGCGCGGCGACAAACTGGTTTCGATAACCTTGAACAAGTTCATTCTCATGGCCTGAAGCGCCGCTGGTGGTGTTTTCTTCAAGCACCTGCGGTTGTTTACATTCGTGGCGAACTTCTGTCAGCAGCCAAAGATCGTTCCACTCAGTGCATGGATGTTCCGACATTTGCAGAAAGTGGCCCGACACCAACATTGGCTGATCGCTATTGCCCTCCACTAGCAGGTAGTCGGAACGATGGCGCTCCAGCGCGCGCTTACTCAGCAGTTTTCCCCGCTCTCGCAAGATAAAACGGCCAGGGTAGTCGTAGTCTTCCAGGTCTGGCTGTGCGAGATGGGCGTCAGGTTGGTAGTCAGACTCCAGCAGAATGCGGGACTTTTCAAAATCGTAGTCACGGCGGGTGGTACGACTGGGCCGTGCTTCGAGCCGGTCTTGAAAATGCTTGATCACCGGCCCCTCGGCCACCATGCCGCTGTCCTGCTTGTAGGGCGTTGGCCGGTCAAGTTTGGGGAACACTGTTTGGTCATCGCCAAAGACCATCAAGTGTTTTTCGCGACTGTGCCTGAAGTGGTAATGAATACCCTCCTCTTGGCAGAGGCGTTGAATGAGGTGCAAATCTGACTCGTTGTACTGCACGCAGTATTCACGTTTCGGGTAGGTGGTACCCAACTGAAACAGGTGAAGATCACGATTGATGCCGTGCTCCTCCAGCACCTGCGCAATGATCTGCGGGACGGTCAATTGCTGAAAAATACGTTGATTGATGCGATGAACCAGATAAGCCACCCGAGGAACGAGTGTCACGCTGTAACGAGTCAGACGCTTACCGGCATCGCCTTTGGCAACGCGATGTATTTGACCGTGAATGCCGTTGCCAGCGCTGAAGGAAAGAAACGCTTGTTTATGCAGCAGGCTTTCTCGATCAATGTTCGGCCTCTCGCTGACCAGAACCACTTCGAAGGCATAGGGTGTGCTGATCGCTTCCTTGCCTTTGAACTGTAGGACTTGAAGGTCGTGCTCCATATCCTGAATGGTCAGATTGAAGCGTGCGACATGGCTGTGGTTAAACATCCTTTGTTCCTTCGACGGCCGCTGAGGTGTTCACATCCTCATTTGTGAGGCGGATGCGAGTGACCGGAAAACTAACAATCGTGCCGAAGAAAAAATGTAAGACGGTTCTTTGAGCGTCGTAGGACGGGGCTCTGAATGTTGAGCCGGCTACGTTTTTACTTACGCGATCACAAGCAGATTCGCACCCACATAGAGCCCAGTCGTTTACACACATTGTGTCCGCTGAAGCTCAACGGTGAGAGCGAGCCTGCTCGCGATGGCGACCTTCAATTCACCAAAAATCTAACGGCTAAACCTTGGCCTGAGTCCGCAGCTGCATCTGCAACGCCTCGTAATGGTCCAACGCCCGCTCCACCAACAACTGAACGCCATCCGCCATTCGGCTGATCGCCAAGGCGACCGAGCGGCGAGAGCCTTCCACATCGTCTGCCAGATCGGCAGCAATCGCGCTGATCGACAGCATGTCTTCAGAGGCGTTGGCCAGCAGGGCTTCGGCGTCGATGTCGGGGCAGACAGTGAAGAGCTGGGATTTGTTACGGCGTCCCGGTGGTTTGTCGCGAGCAGGGGGGAAGTAATAGGAGAACGCGCGGTCGGCGGCTTCCTTGAGTTTTTCGGCTTCGAGGGATGGGGCGGAACCGGTGTCGGTTTCCGGGGGGTTGGGAGTAGCTTTAAACATGGTGACTCTCCGTACAAGGGTGAAGCTGACCCATTCGGTTTCCAAGCGAATGGTGGCAGCTGTACGCGGTTGGAAACCCGGGGTACGGCCCGGCAGACCCTAAGGTCTTCCGCGCACAGCCGCCATAACGGAGTGCACACTTTGAAGGTGCGCAAGCATACGTTATGAAGGACGCTTTTGCGTCCCGTACTCATGGGGTTTCCAGCCCCGGTCGCTGAATTGTCAGCGACCCACAAACGATAAAGCCCAGCGCAAAACCCCACCAGTCAGCGGCTTCCGGCATTGCTGTAAGCATCGCGGCCAGAATGCGTAGCCTCACGCCCTTCCTGCTTACAAACTTTTAAACACAAAACCTCAATCGACCAGCCCAGGTTGAAGATTCCCAAAAAGGGACCTATCGTTCCCTTTTTGGGACTCATCGGTTGCCACTGTGAAAAACCTTTCCCTCAGCGAAGCCCTGTTCACGACAACTCAGCAAAAAGTGCTGGGCTTGTTGTTCGGCAAACCCGACCGCAGTTTTTACGCCAACGAGATCGCCCGCTGGGCTCAAGTCGGTAAAGGCAGCCTCATGCGCGAGCTGGATCGGTTGCATCAGGCCGGCGTGCTGACCCTTAGCCGTCAGGGCAACCAGACCCACTATCAAGCCAATCCGCAATGCCCGATCTATGCCGAACTGTTGGGCATAGCCCGCAAGACGTTCGGTATTGCCGAGCCTTTGCGCCAAGCGCTGCAACCCTTTGCCGAACAGATCACCTGGGCATTTGTGTACGGCTCCATCGCCAAGGATTCGGCAAACGCATCCAGTGACATTGATCTCATGCTGATCGGCGAAAGCCTCCACTACAGTGACGTGATGGAACGGCTCATGCCTCTGGAAGAGCAGATGGGCCGCGTCCTCAACCCGACGCTCTACACCCCCGACGACTGGGCCGCAAAACTGGCGGCTGAAAACAGCTTTGTCGTGCGGGTGGCGCAGCAGGACAAGATCAACCTGATGGGGGGAAACCCTTTGGAGTCCAAGGATGGGCAGCAACGAGAATCTGGAGAACCTGATACGTAGCGGTGGACTGAAAGCCGAGCCGCCGGATCGCAAGGAATGCGAAGGACTGATGCGTTCCGCGGTGGATCGATTGAAAGATGCGCAAACGTCTTCGCTTTCCTTCGCAAGCCGTTTTGACCTGGCTTACAACGCTGCCCATGCCTTGGCTCTGACGGCTCTTCGCTTGTGTGGTTACCGTTCAGACAAGAGATACCTGGTGTTTCAATGCCCGGTTCATACCGCTGATATTGGCAAAGTGCAGGTTCGGTTATTCGCGCTGTGCCATGAGCGACGAAACCTGGCGGAGTACGAGGGCTACATGGATGAAGATCCGGCGTTGTTGGCGCAGTTGTTGGAAAGCGCTGAGCAGTTGCTGGTTCGTGTGCAGCAGCTGATGACTGGGTTGAAATGTTGAAACTGCGGTGATTTTTCCGGCCCCTTCGCGAGCAAGCCCGCTCCCACATTTGATCTGTGTACGCCGATCCAATGTGGGAGCGGGCTTGCTCGCGAAGGCGCCAGTCCAGGCAACAGATATCTCCAACCAACCATTACCCTGACCGTAACGATCCACCGCTCAGCTTGATTGATGCCCCCACCCAACACTCCTAAGGTGACTTCCACGAAAGCGAACCCGTGGAGTGGTCATGACAACAACAATATCCCCCGACTCGCGATGGACGCGCCGGCGCAGCGAAAAGCAGCGGCGTCTGGCGTTGGTCAAGCATTTCGCCGATGGCGTAGTCCTGCACACCGACAAAATAGTCGCGGCGCTGGAGGCGCTTATCCTGCCCGGCGACCGCGTGGTGCTGGAGGGTAATAATCAGAAGCAGGCGGATTTCCTGTCCCGCTCACTGGTCAAGGCTGATCCCGCCAAGCTGCATGACCTGCATATGATCATGCCCAGCGTCGGCCGTGCCGAGCATCTGGACCTGTTCGAACGCGGCATCGCCCGCAAGCTCGATTTCTCCTTTGCCGGCACACAAAGCCTGCGTATCAGCCAGTTGCTGGAAGACGGCCTGCTGGAAATCGGCGCGATTCACACCTACATCGAGCTCTATGCGCGACTGGTGGTCGACCTGATTCCCAACGTCGTGCTTTCTGCCGGTTTCATGGCTGACCGCGCCGGTAACATCTACACCGGCCCCAGCACTGAAGACACTCCAGCTTTGATCGAACCGGCTGCGTTCAGTGACGGCATCGTCATCGTCCAGGTCAACCAGTTGGTCGACGATGTCAGCGACTTGCCGCGCGTCGACATCCCCGCATCCTGGGTCGATTTTGTGGTGGTGGCGGACAAGCCGTTCTACATCGAACCGCTGTTCACCCGCGACCCACGGCACATCAAGCCCGTACACGTGCTGATGGCGATGATGGCCATCCGTGGCATCTACGAAAAACACAACGTTCAGTCGCTGAATCACGGCATCGGTTTCAACACTGCCGCCATCGAATTGATCCTGCCGACCTACGGTGAATCCCTCGGACTCAAAGGCAAAATCTGCCGCAACTGGACGCTCAATCCGCACCCGACCTTGATCCCGGCGATTGAAAGCGGCTGGGTCGAAAGCGTGCATTGCTTCGGCACCGAACTGGGTATGGAAAACTACATTGCCGCACGGCCGGACGTGTTCTTCACCGGCCGCGACGGCTCGCTGCGTTCCAACCGGATGTTCTGCCAACTGGCCGGACAGTACGCAGTGGACCTGTTCATCGGCGCGACCCTGCAAGTCGACGGCGACGGTCATTCCTCCACCGTGACCCGCGGACGCCTCGCCGGATTTGGTGGTGCGCCGAACATGGGCCACGACCCGCGCGGTCGCCGTCACGGCACGCCGGCCTGGCTCGACATGCGCCACGACGATGCGCCTGAAGCCTTGCTCGAACGCGGCAAAAAACTCGTGGTGCAAATGGTCGAGACCTTCCAGGAGGGCGGCAAACCGACCTTCGTCGAAACCCTCGACGCCATCGACGTGGCGAAGAAAAGCGGCATGCCGCTGGCGCCGATCATGGTCTACGGCGACGACGTCACCCACCTGCTGACCGAAGAAGGTATCGCCTATTTGTACAAGGCGCGCTCGCTGGAAGAACGCCAGGCGATGATTGCCGCCGTCGCCGGGGTGACCGCCATTGGCCTGCGCCACAACCCGAAAGACACCGCACGCATGCGCCGCGAAGGGTTGATTGCCTTGCCCGAAGACCTCGGCATCCGCCGCACCGACGCCACCCGCGAACTGCTCGCAGCGAAAAGCGTGGCGGATCTGGTCGAGTGGTCCGGTGGCCTCTACAACCCGCCCGCCAAGTTCAGGAGCTGGTAATGCACGCACTCAACCTGCAACCCACAACCTTGAGCCTGGCGGAACGGCTAGCCGATTTGGCGGTGGACGCGCTGATCGACGAAGCGGACCTGTCGCCGAAACCGGCGCTGGTCGACCGTCGTGGCAACGGCGCCCACACCGATTTGCACCTGGGGTTGATGCACGCTTCGGCGTTGTCACTCTGGTCCGCGTTCAAGGAAATGGCCGAAGCCGCTATCGAATGTGGCGAAATCGGTTTGCCGCTGCGCGAAGCGGTGGGGCGGATTGGCCGGGAAGGGGAGCAAGCGATGCTCGCCACCACGGGAGGTGTGAATACCCATCGCGGGGCGATCTGGGCCTTGGGCCTGTTGGTCACTGCCGCGGCGCTTGAGCCGGCCGGTTCCATCACCTTGCGCGCCGCACGCCTGGCGTTGCTCGACGACCGTTACGCACCCCGTCCCCTCAGCCACGGCGCCCAAGTCGCCCAGCGCTACGGCGCCCGAGGTGCCCGTGAAGAAGCACAGCTGGGTTTTCCTTCTGTGGTGCAACGGGCATTGCCGCAACTCAAACGCAGCCGCGCCGCCGGCCACGGAGAGCAGAACGCCCGGCTCGATGCCTTGCTGGCGATCATGACCCGACTGGCCGACACCTGCGTGCTCTACCGCGCCGGCGAAGACGGCCTGCGCACCATGCAACTTGGCGCCCAGGCCGTGCTCGATGCAGGCGGCAGCGCCAGCCTTGCCGGTCGCCGCCGTTTGCATGAACTGGATGAACAATTAATCGCGTTGAATGCCTCGCCCGGTGGTGCTGCCGACTTGCTCGCAACCTGCCTGTTTATTGACCGTATCGAGTCGGGCGATGGGCTCATCCTGGGAGTATTTTGATGGAAACCTTATCCTTTGAATTCCCCGCCGGGCAGCCGCCACGCGGTCGCACGCTGGTGGGTTGTGTCGGCTCCGGCGATCTGGAAGTGCTGATCGAACCAGGTCAGGCCGGCAAGCTGACCATCAACGTGCAGACTTCGGTCAATGGCGCGCAACAGCGCTGGCAGCATCTGTTCACGCGGATGTTCGACGGTCAGACACCGCCGGCGATGGCCATCGATATCCACGATTTCGGCGCGACACCGGGCGTGGTGCGCTTGCGTCTGGAACAAGGCTTTGAGGAGATCAGCCATGACTGACAGCGCACAACTTCTTAACAAACACAGCTTCATCGAACTCGGCGCCCGGCAACGAGCGAAAGCCTTGCTCGACCCCGGCACCTTCCGCGAATTGCTCGACCCGTTTCAACGCGTCATGTCGCCGTGGCTGGAGCGCCAGGGCGTGGTGCCGCAAGCCGATGACGGCGTGGTGATCGCCAAGGGCAGCATCGGTGGATTGCCGGTGGTGATCGCGGCTATCGAAGGCGCATTCCAAGGTGGCAGCCTCGGTGAAGTCGGCGGGGCGAAGATTGCCGGTGCGCTGGAACTGGCCGCAGAAGACAACCGCAACGGCATTCCAACCCGCGCCGTGCTGCTGCTGGAAACCGGCGGCGTGCGTTTGCAGGAAGCCAACCTCGGACTGGCAGCGATTGCCGATATCCACGCGGCGATTGTCGACCTGCGCCAATACCAACCGGTAATTGGTGTGGTGGCCGGCAGCGTCGGCTGCTTTGGCGGGATGTCGATTGCTGCCGGATTGTGCAGCTATTTGCTGGTGACCCAGGAAGCGCGACTTGGCCTGAACGGCCCGCAAGTCATCGAACAGGAAGCGGGCCTTGAAGAATACGACTCCCGCGACCGCCCTTTCATCTGGAGCCTGACCGGTGGCGAACAGCGTTTCGCCAGCGGATTGGTGGATCGTTATGTCGCCGATGAAGTCGCGCAGATTCAGCAGCAGGTCAATGAACTGCTGCAACTAGGTTTGCCCGCGCAACAACGTAGCCGTCAGGCGGGTCTGTTCCTGCAACGGTTGGCGCGTCTGGACGCCACACCACAAATCGAACCGGCGACGGTTCGCGATCTGTACCAGGGAGCGCGCTCATGAGCACCTATTCGCTAAGAGGTTTGAACTGGTTCAATGCCCTGAGCACAGGGGCCAAGCTGGTCGAAGGTTTGCCGGCTTCATTGAAGGTGGCCGATGGCGTGCTGGGTGATCAGCCTGTCCGGTTTATCGCAGTGGTGGCTGATCCGGACAACCGTTTTGTCCGTGCGCGTAACGGTGAAGTCGGTTTGCTGGAAGGTTGGGGCTTGGCGAAAGCGGTGGATGACGCGATCGCCGCTGATGTGGATAAACCGCACAAGCGCGCCTTGATCGCCATCGTCGATGTGCCGAGTCAGGCTTATGGCCGACGCGAAGAAGCCCTCGGCATTCACCAGGCATTGGCCGGGGCCGCAGACAGTTATGCCCGTGCCCGTTTGGCCGGTCATGCGGTGATTGGTTTGCTGGTGGGCAAGGCGATGTCGGGGGCATTTCTGGCTCATGGTTATCAAGCCAATCGGTTGATCGCCCTGCGAGATCCGGGAGTGATGGTGCATGCGATGGGCAAGGCTTCGGCGGCGCGGGTGACCTTGCGCAGCATTGAAGAACTTGAAGCGCTGGCCGCCAGCGTGCCGCCGATGGCCTATGACATCGACAGCTACGCCAGTCTCGGTCTGTTGTGGGAAACCCTGTCGGTGGAACAGATTGAGCAGCCGACGGTAGCCGATCTGGCGCGGGTGGCTGAATGCCTGAATCAGGCGATTGGCGATGTGGCGGCCCACGGTCACGATCTGAGCAGTCGCTTGGGTGCAAGCAACCGTGCCGCTTCGAGCAAGGTGCGCCAACTGTTGAGAGCGCAGTGGTGAACACGCTTATGGCCCACGATCTGCTCTGGGGGATGACCCCGGAGCAGTTGCCTGCGGATGCACCTGCGTGGGTGAGCGAATCGCTAAGCGCGGGGCAGCCGGTGGTGGTTCGGCGTGCGCTGAGCGCTGCGGGTCTGGTCGCGGTCGGTGTGCGTGGGCGTTTGCGTGAACAGCGTTTTGCGACGCTGATGCCGGCCGATGCCATTCAGCGCCGAGTCAAACCGGAAGACCTTTGCCACGTCTCGATCGATCGGGATTTGCCGGCCTTGCGTGCCCTCGATCAACTGCGGCCGATACTCGATGAGTGTGGTTGGGTGTGGGGTGTCAGCGGCAGTGCCGGGTTTGAATTGGCCAGCGGCTTTGTTGCCTTGCACGAGGGCAGTGATCTCGATTTGATTCTGCGCACGCCGCAAGCGCTGGAGCGTTCTCAGGCGCACGCACTGATGAAGATTCTCGATGCGGCTGTGTGCCCGGTGGACATGCAGTTGCAGACGCCGTTTGGCGCTGTGGCCCTGCGCGAATGGGCCGGTTCTGCTCGGCGTGTATTGCTGAAGAATGCCACCGAAGCCTGTCTGGTGAGCGATCCGTGGAATCCGCAGGAGCAAGCCGCATGAGCAGTTTGCTGGTGTTCCCCGGCCAGGGCGCGCAGCAGCCGGGCATGCTCCAGCGTTTGCCGCGCGAGACGGTGAACGAGGCGAGTGAAGTGTTGGGTGAAGAGGCGTTGTTGCTGGATGGTGACGAGGCCTTGAAGTCGACCCGTGCGGTTCAGCTTTGCCTGTTGATCGCCGGCGTGGCGGCATCACGCCAATTAGCCATGGCGCCGGATTACGTGGCCGGATTGTCCATCGGCGCTTACCCGGCAGCGGTGGTGGCCGGTGCCTTGAGTTTCAGCGATGCGCTGCATCTGGTCAGCCTGCGCGGTGAGTTGATGCAGCAGGCTTATCCACAGGGTTACGGCATGACCGCGATCATCGGCCTGGAGTTGTCCACAGTCGAAGGCTTGCTGGCGCAGGTTCACAGCGTCGATACGCCGGTGTACCTGGCCAATATCAATGCCGATAACCAGATAGTGATTGCGGGCAGCGACGGGGCGATGAACGCGGTGGCGGTGCTGGCGAAACGTAGCGGTGCAGGTCTGGCCAAACGGCTGGCGGTCAGTGTGCCGTCGCATTGTCCGCTGCTGGATGCGCCGGCTAAAACCCTGGCCGAAGCCTTTGCCAAGGTGCCGCTGAAAACGCCGTCGTTGGGTTACCTCAGTGGCAGCCGCGCCCGGCCCATCATCAATGTCGACGCCTTGCGCGATGACCTCGCGTTCAACATGTGCCGCGTCGTTGACTGGCGTGGCACGGTACAAAGCGCTTATGAGCGCGGCGTACGTCTACAGATCGAACTTCCGCCCGGTGCGGTGTTGACCGGGCTGGCGCGCCGGGTGTTCGAGCAGGGCACTGTGATTGCTTTCGACGGTGCGCGGCTCGACACCTTGCAGGCGCTGTTGCGTGAGGAGGGAAGCCGCCAACCCTAGACCCCGACTCAGGCCTTCGAACAACAAAAACAACATTCGACGATGCACTTTGAGGACTACAACAATGATTATTTACGGTGTGGCGCTGTTGGCGATCTGTACGCTGGCGGGAGTGATCATGGGCGATGCGCTTGGCATGTTGCTGGGCGTCAAATCCAACGTTGGCGGGGTCGGGATCGCGATGATCCTGCTGATTTGCGCGCGGTTGTGGATGCAAAAGCGCGGCGGCATGACCAAGGACTGCGAGATGGGCGTCGGTTTCTGGGGCGCCATGTACATTCCGGTAGTGGTCGCGATGGCCGCGCAACAAAACGTGGTGACGGCCTTGCATGGCGGGCCAGTGGCGGTGCTCGCGGCGATCGGCTCGGTGGTGCTCTGTGGCTGCACCATCGCCTTGATCAGCCGGACGCATAAAGGCGAACCCTTGCCCGATGAACCGGTGGACATTACCCCGGTCGGCACACCTGTAGGAGGTCGTTGATATGTGGGAATCCATCGAGAAAGGCCTGACCACGAACAGTCTGGTCACCGCGTTCGCATTTGTTGGCGTAATCATGTGGGTGTCGGTTGTCTTGTCGAAGAGGCTGACATTCGGGAGGATTCACGGCTCGGCGATTGCCATTGTTATCGGGCTGGTCCTGGCGTGGGTTGGCGGAACCATGACCGGCGGGCAAAAAGGCCTTGCGGACCTGACATTGTTCTCGGGCATTGGTTTGATGGGCGGCGCAATGCTGCGCGACTTTGCCATTGTCGCCACTGCATTCGAAGTTCAGGCCACCGAAGCGAAAAAGGCCGGGTTGATTGGTGTGATTGCGCTTTTGCTGGGCACCATTTTGCCGTTCATTGTCGGCGCGAGCATGGCTTGGGCGTTTGGTTATCGTGATGCGATCAGCATGACTACCATCGGCGCGGGAGCGGTGACCTACATCGTCGGGCCAGTGACCGGGGCAGCGATTGGCGCCAGTTCCGATGTGATGGCGTTGTCGATTGCCACCGGGTTGATCAAGGCGATTCTGGTGATGGTCGGCACGCCGATGGCGGCGCGCTGGATGGGCCTGGATAACCCGCGTTCGGCGATGGTGTTTGGTGGGTTGGCCGGGACGGTCAGCGGCGTGACGGCCGGGCTGGCGGCGACGGATCGGCGGTTGGTGCCATATGGCGCGTTGACGGCGACTTTCCACACCGGGCTTGGGTGCTTGCTGGGGCCTTCGTTGTTGTACTTCATTGTTCGCGGGATTGTGGGTTAAACCGAAGCATCGACTCTGAATGTACCGACGCCATCGCGAGCAGGCTCGCTCCCGCAGGGAATTGCATTCCAAGGTGGGAGTGAGCCTGCTCGCGATGGCCGTGACACGGTTTCAGGGCTGGCGATTGGCGTACATCCGGCACTCCGCCAACAACGCCAGCAAGTTCGGATCGCGCTCCTTGGCCTTCAAGAACACCACGCCAATGTGTTGCTGCAACCGATAGCGTTCCTGCAACGGAATCAGCTTGACCCGGTTCTCATACACCGCCGCAATCCGCCCCGGCAGCAACGCATAACCTACCCCCGAGCTGACCATGCTCAGCAAGGTGAAGATGTCGTTCACCTGCATCGCCACTTTCGGCTCGAAGCCCGCCTGCTTGAACACCCGATTACCGTCCTGGTGCGTGGCAAAGCCCTGCGTCAGGGTAATAAACGTCTCGTCACGCACTTCGGCCAGATCGACCTCGGCGCGTTGGGCAAACTTCGAGTCAGCCGGCGTGGCGAGAAAAATGTCATCCGAAAAAAGCGCAATCTGCTCACAGTCCGGGTCGTTGACGCTCTCGTCCAGCGACACCAGGATCGCGTCGACTTCCAGGTTCTTGAGCTTGTACAAAAGGTCGAAGTTCGAACCGAGGATCAAGTCGATGTTGAGTTCGCTGCGGCGGATTTTCAGGCCCATGATCAACTGCGGCACAGTCTTCACGGTCAGTGAGTACAGCGAGCCGAGCTTGAAGCGTTCAGCGGAAAAGCCGGCAGCTTCGCGGGTCAGGCGCACGGTTTCGACCACGTCCTGAATCAGCTTCTGCGCCCGTTCTTCGAGCACATACGCACTTTCCAGCGGCGTCAGGTTACGGCCCTCGTGTTTGAACAGCGGGCAGCGCAGGGCGCTTTCCAGGGAATGGATGGCGCGATGCACGCTGACGTTGCTGGTCTGCAACTCGGCGGCCGCGCGAGCAAGGTTGCCGGTGCGCATAAAGGCCAGGAACACCTCGAGTTTTTTCAGGGTCAATTCTTCATCGATCAGCATGGCCTGGACTCTTATTCGAATGGCTCGATTGTGCACGCATGCGATCTTTTTTGTGGGAGCTATGTAGGAGCTGTCGAGTGAAACGAGGCTGCGAATTTTTGACCGCAACCTCGTTCCACTCGACAGCCTCTACAGTTTGCGCGATGTTGCAGTGAATTTTGAGGTGAGCAACGCATGTATCACGGGGAACGATTGAACGCCTGGACGCATTTGGTCGGGGCCGTGGCGGCAACAGTCGGGGTGGTGTGGATGCTGGTGATCGCCAGCATGGACGGCAGCCCGTGGAAGATTGTCAGCGTGGCGATTTACGGTTTTACCTTGATGGTGCTGTACAGCGCCTCGACCGTTTACCACAGCGTGCGCGGGCGCAAGAAAGCGATCATGCAGAAAGTGGATCACTTTTCGATCTACCTGCTGATTGCCGGCAGTTACACACCGTTCTGCCTGGTGACCCTGCGCGGGCCATGGGGATGGACGTTGTTCGGGATTGTCTGGGGGCTGGCGCTGATCGGCATCCTGCAAGAGATCAAGCCGCGCTCTGAAGCACGGATTCTGTCGATCGTGATTTACGCGGTGATGGGCTGGATCGTGCTGGTGGCGGTCAAACCGTTACTCGCGACGCTGGGCACTGCGGGGTTTGCGTGGCTGGCGGCGGGCGGGATCTTGTACACCGTGGGCATTATCTTTTTTGCCCTGGATCATCGTTTGCGGCATGCCCACGGGATCTGGCATTTGTTTGTGATTGCCGGGAGCTTGCTGCACTTTGTGGCGATTTTCTTTTATGTCCTTTAAGACCGCGTCGCGGCCATCGCGGCGGTGCGGCGATCCGACAAGCCCGCTCCCACATTGAATCGGCGAATCACCAAAAATCCCTGTGGGAGCGGGCTTGCCCGCGATGAGGCCCTAGAAGTCACCCCAAAGCTGTTGGGCGACCGCTAACGCCACCACCGGCGCAGTCTCTGTGCGCAACACCCGCGGACCCAGTCGGGCAGCATGAAAACCAGCCGACTTGGCCTGATCGACTTCAGCATCGGACAATCCACCTTCCGGGCCAATCAGAAACGCCAATGTCCCCGGCTTCGCATGACTCACCAGCGGCTCCGCCACCGGGTGCAGCACCAGCTTCAACTGCGCTTCAGTCTGCTTCAACCAATCCACCAGCAGCAGCGGCGGGTGAATCACCGGCACCCGAGACCGCCCACATTGCTCGCAAGCACTGATCGCCACTTGGCGCCAGTGCATCAGGCGTTTGTCGGCGCGCTCGTCCTTCAGCCGGACTTCACAGCGGTCGCTGAAGATCGGGGTGATTTCAGTGACGCCCAGTTCGGTGGCTTTCTGAATCGCCCAGTCCATGCGCTCCCCCCGGGACAGGCCCTGGCCGAGATGGATCGCCAGCGGCGATTCAACCTGCCCGGCGAAGCTTTCATCGATCTGCACGACGACGCGTTTCTTGCCAACCTCCACCAGCGTGGCGCGAAACTCGTGTCCCGAACCGTCGAACAACTGCAAGGCATCGCCCTCGGCCATGCGCAGCACACGGCTGATGTAATGGGCCTGGGCTTCGGGCAACTCGTGTTCGCCGGTGCTCAGGGGGGCGTCGATAAAGAAGCGGGACAGTCTCATCTTGGGTCTCTAGTGAATTCGATCGTTCCCACGCTCTGCGTGGGAATGCCTCACCGGACGCTCCGCGTCCGCTTTTTGGGACGCAGAGCGTCCCTGGCTGCGTTCCCACGCGGAGCGTGGGAACGATCAGTGTTAGCCCGGATCACGGAAGCCGGGATGGAAGTCTTTCGGCACCGCCACGCTGATGCTGTCGCGCGTCGCGATGTCGATGCCTTCGCTGGCCACTTCGGCCAGAAAGTCGATCTGCTGCGGCGTGATCACGTACGGCGGCAGGAAATACACCACGCTGCCCAACGGTCGAAGTAAAGCACCGCGTTCCAGTGCGTGCTGGAACACCTTCAACCCGCGACGTTCCTGCCACGGGTAGGCTTCTTTCGTAGCCTTGTCCTTGACCATCTCGATGGCCAGCACCATGCCGGTCTGGCGCACTTCCGAGACGTTCGGATGGTCGGCCAGGTGCGCGGTGGAGGAGGCCATGCGCTGAGCGAGGGCCTTGTTGTTCTCGATGACGTTGTCTTCTTCGAAGATATCCAGCGTCGCCAGTGCGGCGGCGCACGCCAGCGGGTTGCCGGTGTAGCTGTGCGAATGCAGGAAGGCGCGCAGGGTCGGGTAGTCGTCGTAGAAAGCGCTGTAGACGTCTTCAGTGGTCACGCAGGCCGCCAGCGGCAAGTAACCGCCGGTCAGGGCCTTGGACAGGCAGAGGAAGTCCGGGCGGATGCCGGCCTGTTCACAGGCGAACATCGTGCCGGTGCGGCCAAATCCGACGGCAATTTCGTCGTGGATCAGGTGCACGCCATAGCGGTCGCAGGCTTCACGCAACAGTTTGAGGTAAACCGGGTGGTACATGCGCATGCCGCCAGCGCCCTGGATCAGCGGCTCGACGATCACTGCCGCGACGCTGTCATGGTTCTCTGCCAGGGTCTGTTCCATGGCGGTGAACATGTTGCGTGAGTGCTCTTCCCAGCTCATGCCGTCTGGGCGCAGGTAGCAATCGGGGCTCGGCACCTTGATGGTGTCCAGCAGCAGCGCCTTGTAGGTTTCGGTGAACAGCGGCACGTCGCCCACCGACATCGCCGCCATGGTCTCGCCGTGGTAGCTGTTGGTCAGGGTGACAAAGCGCTTCTTGGCAGGCGCACCGCGGTTGAGCCAGTAGTGAAAGCTCATTTTCAGCGCGACTTCGATGCAGGACGAACCGTTATCGGCGTAGAAGCACCGGGTCAGGCCTTCGGGAGTCATCTTCACCAGTCGCTCGGACAGCTCGATCACCGGTTGATGGCTGAAGCCGGCGAGGATCACGTGCTCCAGTTGATCGACCTGATCCTTGATGCGCTGATTGATGCGCGGGTTGGCGTGGCCAAACACGTTGACCCACCAGGAGCTGACAGCGTCGAGGTAGCGCTTGCCTTCGAAGTCTTCCAGCCACACACCTTCCCCGCGTTTAATCGGGATCAGCGGCAGCTGTTCGTGGTCTTTCATCTGGGTGCAGGGATGCCACAACACCGCGAGATCGCGTTCCATCCACTGTTTATTCAGGCCCATTTTCTGTCTCCTCGAGGCTACCCGCGACGTAGGCGGGCAAACAATCGCGCAAGCCTATGCAATGCGTGGCGTGGGGACAACCCATTGTGTCGATTGAGCTACTTTGTATAGGACGATAGACGTTGCTGGCGGGCGTCTGAAGCCTGACGTATCCTTCGCGGTTCCTGGAGTCGACTGACTCGTAAAACCGTATTTTCCACATGTATTTCCGGAGTTCGCTGAATGTCTGTCGGTTGGCTGCGCGCCTGTGCGCTGGTGATGTTGGGGCTGTTCAGCGTGTCTGCGCTGGCCAAGGATAAAACCGTGATCGTGGTCGGTGGCGGGCTGTCTGGCCTGACCGCAGCTTACGAACTGCAGAGCAAAGGCTGGCAGGTCACGCTTCTGGAAGCCAAGTCGAGCCTGGGCGGTCGCTCCGGCATGGCCACCAGCGAGTGGATCGGCAACGACAAGACTCAGCCGGTGCTGAACAAGTACGTGTCGACCTTCAAGCTGAGCACCACGCCAGCCCCTGAATTCGTGCGCACGCCGAGCTACCTGATCGACGGTGAATACATTACCGCCGCCGATCTGGCGACCAAGCAGCCAGCCACCGCGGAAGCGCTCAAGCGCTACGAAAAAACCGTGGATGATCTGGCGCGCTCGATTGACGACCCGCAGAACCCGGCCGCCAACAACACACTGTTCGCGCTGGACCAGATCAACGTGGCCAATTGGCTCGATCGTCTGAACCTGCCAACCACGGCCCGTCAGTTGGTGAATCAGCAGATTCGTACCCGCTATGACGAACCTTCGCGCCTGTCATTGCTGTACTTCGCACAACAGAGCCGTGTTTACCGTGGCACCTCCGATCGTGATCTGCGCGCGTCGCGACTGGTGGGCGGCAGCCCGATGCTGGCCGACGCTTTCGTCAAACAGCTGAAAACCATCAAGACCAACTCCCCTGTCTCGTCGATCACTCAGGACAAGGACGGCGTGACCGTCAAAGTCGGTAGCGTCGGCTATCAAGCGGACTACGTGGTGTTGGCCGTGCCGTTGCGCGCACTGGGCAAGATCCAGATGACCCCGTCGCTGGATGCCAAGCATATGGACGCCATCAAAGGCACCAACTACGGTTGGCACGACCAGATCATGCTGAAGTTCAAGACGCCGGTGTGGGAACCCAAAGCGCGCATGTCCGGCGAGATCTTCAGTAACACCGGCCTTGGCATGTTGTGGATCGAGCCGGCACCGAAGGGCGGCGCCAATGTGGTGATCAACCTGGCTGGCGACAACGCACGCGTGATGCAGGCGTTTGGTGACAAGCAAGTCGTCGATCAAGTGCTGATTCGCCTGCACGCCTTTTATCCGCAGGCGCGTGGTGCGTTCACCGGCTATGAACTGCGCCGCTACAGCACCGACCCTACGATGGGCGGCGCTTACCTGGCCTTCGGTCCGGGCCAGATCAGCAAATACTGGCGCCTGTGGGAGCGACCGATTCAGCGTGTAACCTTTGCCGGCGAACACACTGATACCTTGTACCCAGGCACCCTGGAAGGCGCATTGCGCACCGGCCAGCGTGCGGCCAGTCAGGTTGAAGACTTGGCGGCGGGCAAGTCGTTTGAGCCGGCGAAAGTGGCGACCGCAGCGGCAGCCGGCGCGGTGGCGGCGAAGAAAGGTAACTTCTTCAGCAACCTGTTCGGTGGTTCGGATGACGCCAAGAAGGCAGAGCCGGTCAAGGCACCTGAGCCTGTCACTCCACCCGCACCGGCTCCAGCTCCGGTAGCTGCACCGGCACCTGTCGAAGCGCCGAAGCCTGCAACGCCAGTAAAAGCCGAGCCCGCCAAAAAGGCACCGGCGAAAGCTCCGGCGAAGAAGCCTGCCGCCAAAACCGAAGCCAAAAAGGCTCCGGTGAAGAAACCAGCGACTAAACCCGCTGCGACAGCGACAACGGTTACCAAGGCGCAGTAAGCGTCGGGGTTAAAAAAACGCGGCAGAGATGTCGCGTTTTTTTATGCCTGAAGAAAACCAGTAGCGGGAATCGAATAAAGCCCGGGGAGTAGGTGTTTTCTAGTCGGAGTGCATTTTTTCTCACGCAGTGGTCTTTAATCTTTCCTTAACACACCTATTTCAATCTCTTGATCGTATTTCTCGATATTTCAAAGCAAAATTTTCGGCTTTAATTCGATAGATAACTCGTTAGTCTTGGGCCAGCACTTACAGGGACTTGGCAATGCAACTACGAAACTCTACCTCTCGCTACGGCTGGGTCAGCATCTTCATGCACTGGGGCGTGGCGCTGGCGGTCTTCGGTCTGTTTGCATTGGGGTTGTGGATGATCGATCTCGATTACTACAGCACTTGGCGCAAAGAAGCGCCGGAATTGCACAAGAGCATTGGTCTGGTACTGCTGGCTGTCATGGTTCTACGGTTGCTGTGGCGCTTCATCAGCCCACCGCCGCCTACGCTGCAAAGCTATAGCCGCATGACGCGCCTGGGCGCCAAATTCGGCCATTTGTTTCTGTATCTCAATTTGTTCGTTGTGATGATTGCCGGTTACCTGATTTCCACCGCAGAAGGCGTCGGGATCCCGGTGTTTGGCCTGTTTGAAGTTCCTGCGCTGGTTTCCGGACTACCGGATCAGGCAGACACCGCCGGTGTGATTCATTTGTACCTGGCGTGGGTGCTGGTCATTTTTTCCGGCTTCCATGCGTTGGCAGCACTGAAACACCACTTTATAGATCGCGATGTGACCCTGACGCGAATGCTGGGGCGCAAAGCCTGATGTTCAACCTCGACTCCAAAGGAATAGAAAGCATGTTGAAAAAAACACTCGCTGCTCTGGCAATCGGTTCGACCCTGCTGTCCGCCAACGTGATGGCGGCTGACTACGTCGTCGACAAGGAAGGCCAGCACGCCTTCGTTGACTTCAAGATCAGCCACCTGGGTTACAGCTACATCACCGGTACTTTCAAGGACATCGACGGCAAGTTCAGCTTTGATGCTGCCAAGCCGGAAGACAGCAAGATCGAGTTCAACGTAAATACTGCGAGCGTTTTTACCAACAACGCGGAGCGTGACAAACACATCTCCAGCAAAGACTTCCTCAACGGGAGCAAAGCCACGTTTGTTTCCACCAGCGTCAAACCCACCGGCAAAAACGCCGCTGGCAAAGACACTGCCGACGTGGCGGGTGACCTGACTATCCTTGGCGTGACCAAGCCAATCGTGGTCAAGGCTACTTTCCTGGGTGAAGGCAAAGATCCATGGGGCGGCTACCGTGCCGGTTTCGAGGGCACCTTCAACCTCAAGCGTTCCGATTTCGGCAAGCAGAAAGACCTGGGCCCATCGTCCGATGCGGTTGAAATGTACGTGACCTTTGAAGGTGTGAAAGCGAAATAACTTTCGCGCCTGACACAAAAAACGCCCTCGATCTCATGATCGGGGGCGTTTTTTTTTGAACAAGATTTTTATCTACACCACCGAACCGCTGTGGGAGCGGGCTTGCCCGCGATGGCGGTGGGTCAGTCAACATCAATGTTTGATGGACTGACGCTATCGCGGGCAAGTCGAATCGTCGCACCGCCGCCCCACAGGGGTATTCGTCAGTCCAAAAAAATGCCCCTGACCGTGAGATCAGGGGCATTTTTTATGGCTGGAAAAACTTAGCGATTGCGGGTCAGCAACGCTGGTTTTTCGCCTCGCGGACGGCCTGGCAGTTGATCAAGTTGCTCAGGAGTCGGGAAACGATCGGTTTTCGACTCCTTGTGAATGATCTTCGGCGCTGGGCTGCGCGGGTTTTGCACGGCCGGTTCCGAACGTGGCTGATCGTCCCGGGCAGGGCGGCGGTTGCGGCCTTCTTCGCGACGGGCCTGACCGTCACGTGGAGCACCGCTGCGTGGGCCACTGCGCTTGGCCGGCGGCGTGCCGGTGGTGGCGCCGTCGCTGCTGCGCGGACCGCTTTGGCGACCTTGAGGCTTGCCGCCGGTGCGCGGAGCACCTGCGCCAGCGGTTGTGCCTTGTGCCGGAGCACCCGGACGGCGACCACGACCCTGAGCCGGTTTGGCTTGAGGAACGTAGTCAACGCGGTTACCGAAGTTATCGATATCGTCGTCCAGGAACTCATCCGGAGCACGGTCAGCAGCAGCGCGTGGTGCCGGGCGTTGTTGCTCGCGAGCCGGGGTGCCTTCGCGTGGCTTGTGTTCACGCGCCGGACGATCGCCACGGGCAGTGGCGGCAGGTTTTTCCTTGCCTCCCTTGTCCTTGCCTTTGTCCTTGCGACCGCCGCCACCGCCGGTGCCGTTCGGACCGTCGCCGCGCGGGCCACGTGGGTTGCGCGGGTTACGCACATCCGGACGCTCGCGCACTTCAGGCTTCTCGGCTTCTACAGCACTGGAGTCGAAGCCCATCAGGTTGCCGTCGGCAATCTTCTGCTTGGTCATGCGCTCGATGCTTTTCAGCAACTTCTCTTCGTCCGGCGCGACCAGCGAGATCGCTTCGCCCGAACGACCGGCACGGCCAGTGCGGCCGATACGGTGAACGTAGTCTTCGTCGACGTTTGGCAATTCGAAGTTGACCACGTGTGGCAACTGATCGATGTCCAGGCCGCGAGCGGCGATGTCGGTGGCGACCAGGATGCGCACTTCGCCGGCCTTGAAGTCGGCCAGGGCTTTGGTGCGAGCGTTCTGGCTCTTGTTGCCGTGGATCGCGACGGCGCTGAGGCCGTGTTTGTCCAGGTACTCGGCCAGGCGGTTGGCGCCGTGCTTGGTGCGGGTGAACACCAGCACCTGTTCCCAGGCGCCCGCGGTGATCAGGTGGGCCAGCAGCGAACGCTTGTGGTTGGCGGGCAGACGGAATACGCGTTGCTCGATACGCTCGACCGTGGTGTTCGGTGGCGTGACTTCGATGCGTTCCGGGTTGTGCAGCAATTTGCCGGCGAGGTCGGTGATGTCCTTGGAGAACGTCGCCGAGAACAGCAGGTTCTGCCGTTTGGCTGGCAGGCGGGCCAGGACCTTCTTCACGTCATGGACAAAGCCCATGTCGAGCATGCGGTCGGCTTCGTCCAGCACGAGGATTTCCACGTGGGACAAATCGACGCTGCCTTGGCCAGCGAGGTCGAGCAGGCGGCCAGGGCAGGCCACCAGCACGTCAACACCACGGGACATGGCCTGAACCTGCGGGTTCATGCCGACGCCGCCGAAGATGCACGCGCTGACGAACTTCAGGTCACGGGCATAGACCTTGAAACTCTCGTGGACTTGAGCCGCGAGCTCGCGAGTCGGGGTCAGGACGAGAACGCGCGGTTGGCGCGGGCCATGACGCTGGGATTTGTCCGGGTGACCGTTAGGGAACAGCCGTTCCAGAATCGGAAGGGCGAAGCCACCGGTTTTACCAGTACCTGTCTGTGCCGCAACCATCAGGTCGCGACCTTGCAACACGGCGGGAATGGCCCGCTGTTGCACCGGAGTAGGCTCGGTATAGCCCGCTGCCTCGATGGCGCGGACTAAAGCCTCGGAGAGACCGAGGGAAGCAAAGGACATGAGTAATCCTGTTTTAGTTAGGGCTTGGCCCAATGGGAGTCTTGCCTGGCGCGAATGGCGTTTAAGAGGAACGCAATCCCGTCCGGTTCTGCTGGGCCTTGAAAGCTCGTCTGGAGCGCTCGCGCGGGCTGAAGAGCTGCGCTGTAGCGGGGTCAAGATGCCTATAACAAGTCCGAGCGTCCGGGCGTGAGCCTGGCGGGAAGGCCGGAGTATAACAGAGCAATCACTGCGCGCCGCTTTCCTGCTGCTCAACGGTTTTTACAGGGGGCGTAGTCGCCGTGGTGACTTTGATGGCGGCGACGGGGCCCGCGCCGTAACGGGCGCTCAACTCCGCATAGGCAGGTTCGCGCTTGAACCGCTTGAGCTCGGCACCGAAACGTTGCACCAGCAAATCCATGCCGGCATTTTTGCGGACCGCCAGAAACTGGCTCTGGTGACTGATGACTGTCGGGTTTTCGGTGATCTTGTTGCGGATACCCAGTTGATCGAGCAAGTGCTGGCCGACCCGGCGATCCGTGATCAACAGGTCGATTCGCCCGCGTACCAGCTTGCCGAAGTTGGCTTCATGGGTCGGCGCCGGTTCACGGGTGAACAGCGCCGATTCGCTGAAGTCCTTACTGTAGAGATAGCCCGGCGACGTGCCGATGGTCAGGCCTTTCAGATCCTCCAGGGTGCGAAAAGGATGAGGTCGGGCATTGGCGTAGAACATCACGAATTCGACTTCCGAGAGTGGCTCGGCGGGATAGAGCAGGGTCGCGTCCCGCTCATCACTGTGGAAAATGTCCAGTGCACCATCCGCCTGGCCGGTTTCGAGCATCGACAGACAGCGTTTCCACGGCAGGAACTGCCAGTCCACTTCGATCCCCAGGCGTTTGAAGACTATGGCTGTGGTTTCGTAATCCAGCCCCATGGATTTGCCATTTTCCTCGTAGACGTAGGGCGCCCAGGGCTCAGTGACAATGCGCAGCTTCTCGCCCCGAGCGGCAAAGCTCAGGCAAGTAAAAAGCAGCACTGTCATAAATTGCGAAATCAAGGGCATGGCTTGAGATTACGACGAGAAATCATAAAGAGCCAGAAGCCCGATCCAGAAGCTCTGGCACAAAGTGCGTCCCATAAAAAAGGCCCTGGATTTCGCCAGAGCCTTTTCATGATTTTGCACTGTTTCAGCGCGGCAACTTCAGGTTGTTCCACACCGCCAGACTCGCTTCAGCCTGGTTCAGTGTGTAGAAGTGCAGGCCGGGTGCACCACCTTGCAACAGGCGTTCGCACATTTCGGTGATGACTTGCTCACCAAAGCCTTGAATGCTTTGGGTGTCGTCCCCGTACGCTTCCAGCTGTTTGCGAATCCAGCGTGGAATTTCCGCGCCGCAGGCGTCAGAGAAGCGCGCCAGTTTGCTGTAGTTGGTGATCGGCATGATCCCCGGAACGATCGGGATAGTCACGCCCAGCGCCCGTACACGCTCGACAAAGTAGAAGTAGCTGTCGGCGTTGAAGAAGTACTGGGTGATCGCGCTGTCGGCTCCGGCTTTGGCCTTGCGCACGAAATTGGCGATGTCGTCTTCGAAATTTCGCGCTTGCGGGTGCATTTCCGGGTAAGCGGCGACTTCGATGTGGAAATGATCGCCGGTCTCTTCACGAATGAATTCGACCAGGTCGTTGGCGTGGCGCATTTCACCGCTGGCCATGCCCATGCCCGAAGGCAGGTCACCGCGCAGGGCAACGATACGCTTGATGCCCGCGGCCTTGTACTGGGCCAGCAAACCGCGCAAGTCGTCCTTGCTGTCGCCCACGCAAGACATATGCGGTGCGGAAGGGACTTTCACTTCGCTTTCGAGCTGCAACACGGTGTTGAGGGTGCGATCACGGGTCGAACCACCAGCGCCGTAGGTGCAGGAGAAGAAGTCAGGGTTGTAGGTCGCCAGATGACGGGCAGTGGCGATCAGTTTTTCATGCCCAGCGTCGGTCTTCGTAGGGAAGAACTCGAAGCTGTAGCGACGGTCTTGGGACATGGAGGGGGCCTCCAGCTGCAAGCTGCAAGCTTCAAGCTGCAAGTGGGGGTCGTGCCCATTTGGCATGCTTCGGCTTGCAGCTTGTGGCTGCGAAATTGCTATGAAGAAGCAAGCAGAAAGCCTCAAGTTTCAAGTAAACGAACTGCTTTTTACTTGCCGCTTGAAGCTTGTAGCTCGCAGCTGCTGTCAGTACCGATAAGCGTGCGGCTTGAACGGACCTTCGACGGTCACGCCGATGTAGTCGGCCTGGGTCTTGGTCAGTTGAGTCACAACGCCGCCGAAACCGCGGACCATTTCCAGGGCCACTTCTTCGTCGAGTTTCTTCGGCAGTACTTCAACGGTCAGGCGCTCGGCTTTCTGGGCTGGCGACAGGTCGGCGTACTTCTGGCCGAACAGGAAGATCTGCGCCAGCACCTGGTTGGCGAACGAACCGTCCATGATGCGGCTTGGGTGGCCTGTGGCGTTGCCCAGGTTAACCAGACGGCCTTCGGCCAGCAGGATCAGGTAGTCGTCGTTCTGAGCGTCGAAAGCGCCCGGGCCGGTACGGTGGATTTTGTGAACCTGTGGCTTCACTTCTTCCCACGCCCAGTTTTTGCGCATGAAAGCGGTGTCGATTTCGTTGTCGAAGTGACCGATGTTGCAGACAACAGCGCGCTTTTTCAGGGCTTTGAGCATGTTCGAGTCGCAAACGTTGACGTTACCGGTGGTGGTCACGATCAGGTCGATCTTGCCCAGCAGCGCTTTGTCGATGCTTGCTTCAGTGCCGTTGTTGATACCGTCGATGAACGGCGAAACCAGCTCGTAGCCGTCCATGCAGGCTTGCATGGCGCAGATCGGGTCAACTTCGGAAACCTTGACGATCATGCCTTCCTGACGCAGGGACTGGGCCGAACCCTTGCCCACGTCACCGTAACCGATGACCAGCGCTTGCTTGCCGGACAGCAGGTGGTCGGTGCCGCGCTTGATCGCGTCGTTCAGGCTGTGACGGCAGCCGTACTTGTTGTCGTTCTTGCTCTTGGTCACCGAGTCGTTGACGTTGATGGCCGGGATTTTCAGCTCGCCCTTGGCCAGCATGTCCAGCAGGCGGTGTACGCCAGTGGTGGTTTCTTCGGTAACGCCGTGGACGCGGTCCAGGATCGCCGGGTATTTCTTGTGCAGCAGCTCGGTCAGGTCGCCGCCGTCGTCGAGGATCATGTTGGCATCCCAAGGCGCGCCATCTTTCAGGATGGTTTGCTCCAGGCACCACTCGTACTCTTCTTCAGTCTCGCCTTTCCAGGCGAAAACCGCGATGCCGGCAGCAGCGATAGCGGCTGCGGCCTGATCTTGAGTCGAGAAAATGTTGCAGGACGACCAACGTACTTCGGCACCCAGGGCAACCAGGGTTTCGATCAGCACGGCAGTCTGAATGGTCATGTGGATGCAGCCGAGGATTTTCGCGCCTTTGAGCGGTTGCTCACCGGCGTATTTGCGGCGCAGACCCATCAGGGCAGGCATTTCGGATTCGGCGATGATGGTTTCGCGACGGCCCCAGGCAGCCAGGGACATGTCGGCGACTTTGTAATCGTTAAAATCTGCAGGCGTGATAACAGCGCTCATGATGAGCCTCCATTCGTAATGTATGCGAATGGGCGCCGTTGTGCGTTTAGTGTCTGGCCGAGAACAGCCAAGCAACGCCCCATCCGAGCCTGACAGGTCGAACCTGCTGCAGCGCCCCTCGGACAGGTGGCGGGAAAACGGTAGTAGCCGTTTTAAATCGGTGGCGATTATAGCTGTCTTTAAGCTTCAAGTTGCAAGCCGCAAGCGACAAGTTGCAAGCGGACCGATTTTCACTTGCAGCTTGTAGCTTGAAACTTGAAGCTGGGGGCACACCTACCGCAATCGATCAAACACCCCGGAGCCCCCCATGAATTTCCACACCCGCAAATGGGTAAAACCCGAAGACCTCAACCCTAACGGCACGCTGTTCGGCGGCAGCTTGTTGCGCTGGATCGATGAAGAAGCGGCGATCTATGCCATCGTCCAGCTGGGCAACCAGCGCGTGGTGACCAAGTACATTTCCGAAATCAACTTCGTCAGCGCTTCGCGTCAGGGCGACATCATCGAGCTGGGCATCACCGCCACCGAGTTTGGTCGCACGTCGATCACCCTGACTTGCGAAGTGCGCAACAAGATCACCCGTAAAAGCATCCTCACCGTGGAAAAGATGGTGTTCGTCAACCTCGGCGAAGACGGCTTGCCGGCGCCCCATGGCCGTACCGAAATCAGATACGTCAAAGATCAGTTTCAGGATGATGTGGCTAGCGAGTGATATCGGCGGCGGCCTCACTATCAATGATGATTTAACTGACCACTGAACAGCTCCGAACCGCGCGTGTCGTACCTACATGACACGCCACCGGTTCAGGAACGCTATGGACACCCCAAAAGACGGCAAGACCCCGAACCTCTCGGCTGAAGAACGGCACGAAGTCGACAAAAACCAGCCACCCCGTGCGGCGGTGCTGCACGAAATCATCCGCACCCAGGGCGATAAGGAACTCGAGCGCAGTGTCGCCGCCCTGTGGTGGTCGGCGCTAGCCGCCGGCCTGACCATGGGTTTGTCGCTGATGGCCATGGGGCTGCTCAACGCGCGACTGCCTGACGGTGAAGGCTTTAAGGTGATCGCCAGTTTCGGTTACTGCGCAGGTTTTCTCGCGGTAATTCTGGCCCGCCAGCAACTCTTCACCGAAAACACCTTGACCGCCGTGCTGCCGATCATGAGCAAGCCTACGTTGGGTAACTTCGGTCGGCTTTTGCGGCTGTGGTCGGTAGTGCTGGTGGGCAACCTCTGCGGCACCTTGCTGGTGGCATATGTGATGCTGCACTTGCCGATTTTCGACACCAAGACCGATCTGGCCTTCCTCGACATCGGGCGCAAGGTTATGGAAAACGACGCGAGCAAAATGTTCGCCAAAGGCATCATTTCCGGCTGGATGATCGCCACCATGGTCTGGATGATCCCGTCCATGGAAAGCGCCAAGATGTGGATCATCATCCTCATCACCTATTTCATGGCGCTGGGAGATTTCACTCACATTGTGGTCGGATCGGTTGAGGTTTCGTACCTGGTGTTCGCCGGCGAGTTGCCGTGGAAGGATTTTTGGCTGGTGTTCGCAGGTCCCACGCTGGTGGGGAACATCGTCGGTGGCAGTTTTATCTTCGCGCTGATCAGCCATGCGCAGATCCGCAGCGAGAGTGGGCCGCCCAAGAAGAGTGCGGATCAGGCACCGGATCCACACAAGCGCAAAGAGGAGTGAGGGCAGGGGTACCGCGTCAACTTCATCGCGAGCAGGCTCACTCCTACGGGTGGGGCGCGGTCCATGTGGAGTGAGCCTGCTCGCGATAACTATTTCAGCAGCAAAGCAGTCAATCAGCCGGGCACATTGACCGCAACCGCACCGCGCCGCTGCAGATAAATGAAGAACAGCGCCGTAAACACGGTCAGGCCACTGACCAGCGCACCCGTCCATGGCAAGTCCGCCAGGTCGGCGCCGCTGGCAACCACCAGTCCGCCAATCCACGCACCCGCCGCGTTGCCAAGGTTGAACGCACTCTGGTTCAACGTGGAGCCGAGGTTAGGCGCTTCGTGCGCCTGGTCGATGATCAACAGTTGCAGGATAGGGCACAGGGCAAAAGCAAAAATCCCCCACAGCACCAGCGTGATCGCCGCCGGAATCACCGAGTGACTGGTCTGCGTGAACGTCGCCAGCACCACCAGCACGGCCAGCGCCATGCCGACCAGTGAAGGCAGTAAACGACTGTCCGCCAGTCGACCGCCGAGCATGCTGCCTGCCGTCAAACCCACGCCGAAGAGCAACAGCATGATCGTCACGCCGTGCGGGCTGACGCCGGTGATGTCTTGCAGGATCGGCGCGATGTAAGTGAACACGCTGAACAGACTGGTCGAAGCCAGTACACTCATGCCTAGCGCCAACAACACATTGACCTTGCCCAGCACCTTGAACTCGCTGGCGAGGTTGGCCTTGTCCATGGCGATGTGTCTGGGCAACCAGCGCCATTGCGCGATCGCGGCAATCACACCAATCACCGAGACCGCCCAGAAGGTCGAGCGCCAGCCGGCGTACTGCCCAAGCGCGGTGCCCAATGGCACGCCCAGTACATTGGCCAGCGTCAGGCCGGTGAACATCATTGCAATGGCTTGTGCCCGTTTATTCGGTGCGACCAGGCCCGCCGCGACCACTGAACCGATGCCGAAGAACGCACCGTGACACAACGCAGTGACCACGCGGGCAGCCATCAAGGTGGCGTAGTTTGGCGCGAGGGCGCACAAGACATTGCCGAGGATGAACATCATCGTCATCCCCAGCAATGTCGCCTTGCGCGGCATGTTGGCGGTGCCGACCGCAAGGATCGGCGCACCGAACACCACGCCCAGGGCATAGCCGGTGATCAACAAACCGGCGTTCGGGATGCTGACGGCGAGGTCGCGAGCGACATCGGGCAACAGGCCCATGATGACGAATTCAGTGGTGCCGATGCCGAACGCGGCAACAGCGAGGGCAAGCAAGGCGAGTGGCATGCGCAAGGTCTCTGTCGGTAGTCTTGACGCTGTGATCAGGCATACGCATGCCAACGACCGTTCTCGGTGAGAGCGGGCATGGACAGAAATTATTGGAATTAGTCTGTGCGCAACTGAGTGCGGCGTGGTCGCTTGCAGTATAAACAGCTGCTGACCTATGGCGAATCAATTATCTGGGCGCTTTGCGCAGGGAATAAAAACAAACAAAGGAGTTTGCCGTGCTTGCAACAGCACTGGTGTTAGTCGCTGCGCTGTTGCACGCAGCGTGGAATACCCTGATCAAATTCAGTGCGGAACGCTTGCTGGTGGTGGCCTGCATGGACAGCGTGGCGATGCTGTTTGTCGCCGTCATGTTGCTATTTGTGAGCGTACCGCCGATTGAAATCTGGCCCTGGATCCTGGCGTCGGCGGCGTTCGAATTGCTTTATCGCTACCTGCTGATCCAGGCCTATCGGGTCGGTGATCTGGGGCTGGTCTATCCGTTGATGCGCGGACTGTCGCCGCTGGTGGTGCTGGCCCTGACGCTGATCTTCGCCGGGGAAGTGCTGACCAATCAGCAGGTTTTAGGGATTCTGCTGATTCCGTTCGGCATGCTTTGCCTGTTGTGGCAGGGTGGGGGGGGTGCGCGCTTGCCGTGGTCGATGCTGCCGGTGGTGGCGCTGATCGGACTGTGCATCGGTTGTTATACCTTCATCGATGGCCAGGCATTGAGGCGCTGGTCGCACCCGCTGGATTATCTGGTTTGGGTCACACTACTCAGTGCCTGGCCGTTTCCATTATTGGCGCTGGTGCGCAAACGGCCGGCGTTCATGCTGTTCTGGCGGGAGCAATGGCGGTTGGGGCTGGCGGTCGGATTTTGCGTGTTGTTCAGTTACGCTCTGGTGCTGTGGGCAATGCAGCTGGGCTCGATTGCCGAAGCTGCGGCGCTGCGTGAAATCAGCGTGATTCTGGTGGTGCTGTTCGGCATGCGCTACCTGAAAGAACCGTTCGGTCGGCCAAGACTTCTGGCTTGTGGCCTGGTGTTGATTGGCATGTTGGTGATGAAGTTTTAACCGAAACCCGAATCTCTGAAACTAAAGAAAGGACTGCTTTATGACGGTTGCCCTGTGGTGCATTTTGATCGCGATTTTCCTGCCGTATATCTGCACGGGTGTTGCCAAGGCCAGTGGCGGGTACAGGTTGAAAGACAACCATGATCCCCGGGATTTTCTCGATTCGCTGGAGGGTTTGGGCAGGCGTGCGCATGCAGCACAACTGAACAGTTTTGAAGTGACCCCGGCGTTCGCTGCGGCGGTGATCGTCGCGCACCTGGCCGGCAATGCCGAACTGGTGACGATCAATGTCCTGTCGGTGTTATTCATCACCAGCCGGTTGCTGTACATCATTTGCTACCTGGCGGACTGGGCGATTTTGCGGTCGTTGGTGTGGTTTGTGGGGATGGGGTTGATCGTGAGTTTCTTTGTGGTGTCGGTCTGACAGAGCTTCATTGGTTTTACCCCTTCGCGAGCAGGCTCGCTCCCACACTGGACTGTGTTCGGTCACGCATGTTGTATTCACCGAAGATCCCCTGTGGGAGCGAGCCTGCTCGCGAAAGCTATCTGTCAGTCGCTACAGGACTCAAGGATTGGTCTTCGCCGCATCAGCCACCTGAGGCACCTGCGGCAACGCGGCTCCTTTAGGCCACAACATCCAGATCTGCCCTTGCTGCTTCATATCCCCGGCCAACTGCCCGGCCGCTTCACCTGTGCCCCAGAACAAATCCGCGCGGACCTCGCCGGCAATCGCTCCGCCGGTATCTTGAGCCGCCACCGGGCGAACCAGCGCAGTGCCGTCCGGTTTGGTGGTGGACAGCCATAACAGGCTACCCAGCGGAATCACCTTGCGGTCCACTGCCGCGCTATATCCCGCCGTCAACGGCACATTCAACGAACCGCGAGGCCCTTCGTTGCTGTCCGGGTTGCGGGTGAAAAACACATAACTAGGGTTGCTGGCCAGCAGCTCGGGAATACGCGTCGGATTGGCCTTGGCCCACGTGCTGATCGCGCCCATGGTGACATCTTCTTTTTTCAGCTCGCCTTGCTCAACCAGCCAGCGCCCGATAGGCCGATACGGATGGCCGTTCTGGTCGGCGTAAGCGATGCGCAGTTGGCGACCGTCATCGAGCTGGATACGCCCCGAACCCTGGATTTGCAGGAATTGCAGGTTCATCGGGTCGGTCAGCCAGGCAACTACCGGCGCCTTGACACCCTTGGTTCCAATTGTTGCCGCATCGTCGTAAGGCTTGAGTACCCGCCCTTCAAGCCGGCCGCGCAGGCGCTTGCCCTTGAGTTCCGGATAGACACTGTCGAGCGAGACAATGATCATGTCTTCGGGCACGCCGTAGACCGGGATGTTGGCCGTCGCGGTCTGGGTCAGGCTGCCGGGGTAGACCGGTTCGTAATAACCGGTGATCAAGCCGTTGGGGTTGTCATTGGCGGCGCGCAGGCCATAGACATCCAGGTTTTGTTTCAGAAAATTGCGGATGTCAGGGGCGGTTTGCGGCACGTTGGCAGAAGCCGCGCAGGTCGGGCCCCAGACCGGGTCGGCCTTGAGTCGGTTGCAGGCGCTGCGCCACGAACCGAAACCGGCGACCAGGTCGTTGTCGGACACCGTTGGCAGCGCTTCCCAAGTGGCACTGGAGTAGGTGGCCAGGGCGTGGGTTTTTGGCTTGTTGTTATCGCCGCCGGTGCAGCCGGCGAGTACGGCCACCATGGGAAGAGTCCACGCGAGGTGGTGACGCCATGCCTTGAAACGGCTGTTCATGGAGTAATTCCTCTGTCGGTCGCCTGAGTGCTCCATGCGCTCAAACAACCCATATTGATAATAGGGCTATTGGTCTTTGTCGATGACGCGAGGATACTGGCCGCCGTTTCCCGTGACCTGAAGCCACCATGACTTTCAAAAGACTTTCTGTTGTATTGCTGGCGTGCCTCATGCTGTCCGCTTGCGGCGGTGTTGACCCGAATTCGCCGCTGGGTCAGCGCAAGGCGATCTTCAAGCAGATGCTCAATACCGGCGAAGACCTGGGCGGCATGTTGCGTGGTCGCATTGCATTTGATGGCCAGAAATTCGCCGATGGCGCCGTGAAACTCGATGCGCTGTCCCGTGAACCGTGGAAACATTTTCCACAGGTGCGCGAAGAAGATCACACCAGTGCCAAGGACAATGTCTGGCAACAACAGGCACGTTTTCAGGAAATGTCCCGCGACCTTGAAGCCGCCACCGGTGAATTGGTGATCGCCAGCCAGGTTCAGCCTTACAAGGTCAGCAACCTTGGGCCGGCGGTGCAGAAAGTCGAAGATGCCTGCAGTGCTTGCCATAAACAGTTTCGGGATCATTGATTCTTGCTTGTTGATCGTTCCCATGCTCTGCGTGGGAATGCCTCAAGGGACGCTCCGCGTCCAGTGACGCGGAGCGTCACGGGCTGCATGCCCACGCAGAGCGTGGGAACGATCACTGCAAAGTTCAGATGCTCGGCCGGGGACTTACTTGTCCAATTCGTCGAGCGCATCCTGCAGCTCCTTGCGGGCCTGGGCGAGTTTGTCTTTGCGCTTGTTGATCTTCTCGGGATCGCCTTTTTTCATGGCGCTGTCGAGGTCGGCCTGACGCTTGCTGACTTCATGCTTGGCGTCGAGGACTTTGTTTTCCCTTTCTTTCTTCAGTGAGGCATCGGTGCAATGAGTGGTGACTTCGCTCAGGGCGGTTTCCAGGCCTGCTAACTGGTCGGTGTTGTCGCGCGACTTGGCCAGTTCGATCTGATTGATGATGCCTTGTTTTTTTGCAGCGCAACCGCTCAGCCCCGGCGCTTCTTCATCCGCCATCAGCGGAGCGGCCAACACACTGCAAAGGGTCAGCAGGGCGAGTGGTGAAAGAATTTTCATAAAAGCTCCATGTGCAAAAGCAAGCAGGTCAGTGTGGCGATGGGCGTTGGAGCGCATCGGCACCTAGGGGTTCCCGGGACGCCGGGCATTGCCAGTCCCTAGAAACCGTCAATTCCGGCGACACGCAATGTTTCACTCAAGGCCAGGACCTGCGGGTCGCGAAAAAACGCGCTCAATTGCGCTGCACGTCCCGGGCCGATACCGGCTTCAGCCTGCCATTGTTCAGTGTTTCGGTTCGCCAGCTCCTGCCATGAATCGGCAAGCTGCGCCTGCCCTGTCGGAGGTAAACCCAAGGCTTTTAACCAGCGACTGAAAGGTCGCTGTCGAGCACTGTTGAAACTGTTTAAAAGACGAGCACTGCTGCGTTCGCCGAAGCCGTTAATGGTAGCAAGCTCTTGAGCGTCGAAGGTCAACCAATCCAGAAGGCCATTCAGTCGGCCTGTTTCTAAAAGTTTCTCCCAAGTACCGGGGCCGACATGAGGCAAGGCCAGCCCCTGCTTGCCACTGAGCCAGGTCAGTCGCGCGAGGAATTGGCTTTCGCACCCCGGTGTTGGCTTCCAACAACTCAAAAGATGGAAGTCGGCTGCCAGCGGAACATTCAACTCAGGGCGATCGGTGCTGCGAAGTACAACCCTGTCCAGCCTGGGAATGGTCAGTCCGGCGAGGCTGATGGACACCTGATCGCCGGGGCGGATGTCCAGCTCCTCCCAGCGCCGCAGCGAGCTGACACTCACGCGCTTGATCTGCCGGTCATCGAGCATCACCGGTTTCAGGTTCAGCACTGGTGTGATCCGACCGGTGCGACCGACCTTGAAGTCGACTGTTCGCACCTGCGCCAGTGCCTGAGCGAAGGGGTATTTCCAGGCGACGGCCCAGTAGGGTGATTTCGCCTGCCAGCGTTCGGCCGAGGGGCGCTGACTTTGGCGCAGGACGACACCGTCGCTGGCAAACGGCAAGGGCGAGCGATACCAGTGATCGCGCCAGCGTTGAGCATCGGCCAATGTCTGGATCGGTTGGCTGTAGGGCGCCGTGCTCGGGAAACCCAGTTCATCCAGCGTCGCGATACGTTCGGGCATATTTGCCGGGCCTTGAGGCCAGTCCCAGACAAACAGCCTGATGCCGGTGGCGTGTTCAGGGGGGAGGGTCTTGCGGGCCATCAGGCCGGCCACCGTGGAGCGGGCATTGAGGCTTCCGGCCTTGGCTTGTACGTGGTCAGTCAGATGCCAATAGAGTTCGCCTTGCACCAGTAAATCCAAGGGTTTTGCCAGCTGCCGAGGAATGTCGGGGACCAATCGTGCCGAGTTGGTCCAGTCCTGTCCGGTCACTCCGTCGCCACGGCTGATGACCTGGTGCAGCAGGCCGTCGCGATAGATCAAAGTCACGGCCACACCATCGACCTTGGGTTGTATCCAGAGGTCCTTGCGCTCGCGCAGCCAGTTTTCCACGGCCTGGCTATCACGGAGTTTATCCAGGCCTGTGTGGGCGATGGGGTGAGCTGTCTGGCCACTGGCGGTGCGCATGGGGTCAGGCGCCAGACCCACGTCAAAGCACTCGCGCCATTCGATCAATTGCGCGCGGGACTGATCGTAGATTTCGTCGGCCACCAGTGAGCGTCCGCCCCGGTGATAGTGGTCGTCCCACAAGTCGATTTGTTTTTGCAGGGCGCCAATTTCGTCCAGTGCGCGGGTGGGTGGCCAGTCGGGGCAGCCGGTTGCGTTGGAGCTCAGGCAAAACAAGGTCAGAAAAACAGCGGACAGCAGGCGTAGAAGCATCTTGAGCGTCCTTGCTCAGGTGGAGTGCTTTCAAGGTTAGTCCGCATTCGGATGTTGGCAGCGACGATGTTTTTCGGTGTGTTTCGAGGCGAGGAGATCAAAAGCTCGCAGCCTCGTTTCACTCGACATCTGCTACACAGATCCCTGTAGGAGCTGTCGAGTGAAACGAGGCTGCGATTTGTTGGATTTCGCGCAATAACGCAATAAAAAGCCCCGCACGGCGAACCGTGCAGGGCTTTGGGTACCGCCGGGGGAAGTCTTACAAGCCAGCAGCCAGACGCAGGTCGTCGGCGCGGTCGGTTTTTTCCCAGGTGAACGTGGTGAAAGTGTCATCGCCCACGGTCTTGGTGGCCGGGGTGCGGCCGAAGTGGCCGTACGCCGCGGTTTCCTGGTACATCGGGTGCAGCAGGTTGAGCATGGTGGTGATTGCGTATGGACGCAGGTCGAATATTTCGCGAACCAGTTTGACGATTTTGTCGTCGCTGATTTTGCCGGTGCCGAAGGTGTTCAACGAGATCGACGTAGGCTGGGCAACACCGATCGCGTAGGAAACCTGGATCTCGCAGCGCTCGGCCAGGCCGGCGGCAACGATGTTCTTGGCCACGTAACGACCGGCATAGGCGGCCGAACGGTCAACCTTCGATGGATCTTTACCGGAGAACGCGCCGCCGCCGTGACGGGCCATGCCGCCGTAGCTGTCGACGATGATCTTGCGGCCGGTCAGACCGCAGTCGCCAACCGGGCCGCCGATGATGAACTGGCCAGTCGGGTTGATGTGGAACTGGGTGTCCTTGCTCAGCAGTTCGGCAGGCAGTACGTGCTTGACGATCAGCTCCATCACGCCTTCGCGCAGGTCTTTGTACGACACGTCAGGGTTGTGCTGGGTCGACAATACAACGGCATCGATACCGACAACCTTGCCGCCTTCGTAACGGCAAGTCACTTGCGACTTGGCGTCCGGGCGCAGCCAAGGCAGCAGGCCGGATTTACGGGCTTCGGCTTGCCGTTGCACAAGCTGGTGCGAGAACGTGATCGGTGCTGGCATCAGCACGTCGGTTTCATTGCTGGCGTAACCGAACATCAGGCCCTGGTCGCCGGCACCCTGATCTTCCGGTTTGGCACGGTCAACACCCTGGTTGATGTCAGGGGACTGCTTGCCGATGATGTTCATCACACCGCAAGTGGCGCCGTCGAAGCCGACATCGGAGCTGTCGTAGCCGATGTCCAGAATGACGTTACGCACGATCTCTTCCAGATCGACCCAGGCCGAGGTGGTCACTTCACCGGCGATGATTGCAACGCCGGTTTTTACCAGGGTCTCGACCGCTACACGGGCGAACTTGTCTTCAGCAATGATGGCGTCCAGCACCGCATCGGAAATCTGGTCGGCGATTTTGTCCGGATGTCCTTCAGACACGGACTCGGAGGTGAAGAGGGAGTATTCGCTCATCTCGATGTTTCCTGAATTTACCGATGGTGAGTGTCGCCAGTCGGTCGCTGAAAGTGGCGAACCTGGATCTGGAAACCATTACGTAAGCCTACATAGAGGCTTTCCCCGGGAACGAGTCCCGCAGCGGTGGCCCAACGGGCCAAATCGTCCTGTTCAAACCCCAACCAGAGATCACCGCAGGCCTCCCTGGCCCAACTCTGGTTGTGGCTACATAACTCTGTCACGAGCAGGCTTCCACCCGTTTGCAGCAAGTCGGCCATGTGTTTTAGTGCTTCGGCCGGTGCGGCGAAATGGTGCAATACCATGTTCAGTACAACGCAATCGGCTTGAAGGCTTACACCGTTCAATGCATCGGCCAATTGCAGGCTGACGTTAGCCAGCTTTTCACGTTCACAGACCTGGCGGGCCAGTTCGAGCATTGCCGGGCTGTTGTCCAGCGCGGTGACTTCAGTGAAGCGGCGCGCCAGTTCCGGCAGAAACTCGCCGTCACCGGGGCCGACTTCAATAGCCGTGGCGCCTTTGCCGAAACTCAACTTGTCGAGCAAGGCCAGCACGCTTTCGCGGTACTGCGGCAGGCCGGCGATCAAATCTTGCTGGGCGCGAAATTTCTCCGCGACCCGCGAGAAAAAGTCCTGGCTGGCCGCTGCTCGCTGCCCATGCACCTGAGCGATTCGCGACCGCACATCGGCGGGCAGGGTCAGATTGTCCACTTCTTCCAGCAGGGCGGTGTGCAGCTTGCCACCCAGCAGGTCGGTATGGGGCAGGGCGCGACGGTAGAAAATCGCATTGCCTTCACGGCGGGTCGCCACCAGGCCGGCCTGGGCCAATACCTTGAGGTGATGACTCATGCCGGATTGGCCGATGCCGAAGATCTGCGCCAGTTCCAGTACACCGAACGAATCGTTGGCCAGTGCGCGCAATACATTCAGACGCAGAGGATCGCCGCCGGCCTTGCAGAGGGCCGCCAGTTCGTCGCAATCGTCATGTTGAATGGAAGGCGCGGGTAGATTCATAAGGCCAGCAGTCTAGTGACGGGCCGAAATCCCCGCAAGAGCAATATCAAAAAGTTTTGATATTGCTCGATAGGTGGCACTTCTCGTCGTCAGCGTCGGTCAATAAACGGATAGCGGAAAGGTTTCATCAGTCGAAACCACCGCAATCCATTGGAAAAACGCCTCCAGATGACTATCTGTCATTGCCCCGAGGCGGCCCGGTGAGGGAAAATGCTCGCCTTTTTTCCGTTTCGTTTTATTCAAGCCCCCAGGAGATCAGCGATGCCAAGCCGTCGTGAGCGTGCCAACGCCATTCGTGCCCTCAGCATGGATGCCGTGCAAAAAGCCAACAGCGGCCATCCCGGTGCCCCTATGGGTATGGCGGATATCGCCGAAGTACTTTGGCGTGACTACCTCAAGCACAACCCGAGCAATCCATCGTTCGCCGACCGTGACCGCTTCGTGCTGTCCAACGGCCACGGCTCGATGTTGATCTACTCGCTGCTGCACCTGACCGGCTACGACCTGTCGATCGATGACCTGAAGCAGTTCCGCCAACTGCACAGCCGCACCCCGGGCCACCCGGAACTCGGCTACACGCCGGGCGTTGAAACCACCACCGGTCCACTGGGCCAGGGTCTGGCCAACGCCGTGGGTTTTGCCCTTGCCGAAAAAGTCATGGCGGCGCAGTTCAACCGTCCGGGTCACAACATCGTTGATCACCACACCTACGTGTTCCTGGGTGATGGCTGCATGATGGAAGGCATTTCCCACGAAGTTGCTTCCCTGGCCGGTACCTTGGGCCTGGGCAAGCTGATCGCCTTCTACGATGACAATGGCATCTCCATCGACGGCGAAGTCGAAGGCTGGTTCACCGACGACACGCCAAAGCGTTTCGAAGCCTACAACTGGCAGGTGATTCGCAACGTTGACGGTCATGACCCTGAAGAAATCAAGACCGCGATCGAGACCGCACGCAAAAGCGCGCAGCCAACCTTGATCTGCTGCAAGACCACCATCGGTTTCGGTTCGCCGAACAAGCAAGGTAAAGAAGACTGCCACGGTGCCCCATTGGGTGACGCGGAAATCGCCTTGACCCGCGCTGCACTGAAGTGGACCCACGGTCCGTTCGAAATCCCGGCTGATATCTACGCCGATTGGGACGCCAAGGAAGCAGGCAAGGCTGTCGAAGCCGAGTGGGATCAGCGTTTCGCTGCTTACTCCGCTGCGTTCCCTGCCGAAGCCAACGAATTGGTACGTCGTCTGAGCGGTGACCTGCCGGCTGACTTCAGCGAAAAAGCCTCGGCCTACATCGCCGAAGTGGCCGCCAAGGGCGAAACCATCGCTAGCCGCAAAGCCAGCCAGAATGCCCTGAACGCATTCGGCCCATTGCTGCCTGAATTCCTCGGCGGTTCGGCTGACCTGGCCGGCTCCAACCTGACCCTGTGGAAAGGTTGCAAAGGCGTCACCGCCGAAGACGCCAGCGGCAACTACATGTACTACGGCGTGCGCGAGTTCGGCATGACCGCAATCATGAACGGCGTTGCCCTGCACGGCGGTCTGGTGCCTTACGGTGCGACCTTCCTGATGTTCATGGAATACGCGCGCAACGCGGTACGCATGTCGGCCCTGATGAAGCAGCGTGTGATCCACGTCTACACCCACGACTCTATCGGTCTGGGCGAAGACGGCCCGACACACCAGCCAATCGAGCAACTGGCCAGCCTGCGCTGCACGCCGAACCTCGATACCTGGCGTCCAGCCGATGCCGTTGAATCGGCGGTGTGCTGGAAGTACGCATTGGAGCGTAAAGACGGCCCTTCGGCGCTGATCTTCTCGCGTCAGAACCTGCAGCACCAGGATCGCAACGCGCTGCAAATCGCCGACATCGCCCGTGGCGGTTACGTGTTGAAGGATTGCGACGGCGAGCCTGACCTGATCCTGATCTCCACCGGTTCCGAAGTGGGTCTGGCGGTTCAGGCTTACGACAAGCTGACCGAACAGGGTCGCAAAGTGCGCGTTGTGTCGATGCCTTGCACCAGCGTGTTCGATGCCCAGGACGCCGGTTACAAGCAAGCAGTTCTGCCGTTGCAGGTCAGCGCCCGTATCGCCATCGAAGCTGCTCACGCAGACTACTGGTACAAGTACGTGGGCCTGGAAGGCCGCGTGATCGGCATGACCACCTACGGCGAGTCGGCGCCAGCGCCAGCCTTGTTCGAAGAGTTCGGCTTCACCCTGGAAAACATCCTGGGTCAGGCTGAAGAGCTGTTGGAAGACTGATCCAGAAGTTGCGTCGTCCTGACTGCCGTCTTCGCGAGCAGGCTCGCTCCCACAGGGTTCTACATTGCCCATGTGGGAGCGAGCCTGCTCGCGAAAGCGGTGGTTCAGGCAACGCTGCAATGACAGATTCACCACGGTAATCGAGAACCCCATGCCTCAACCGCGTCCTTACAAAGTTGCACTCAACGGCTATGGCCGGATTGGTCGTTGCGTCTTGCGTGCGTTGTTTGAGCGAGGCGAAAAGGCCGGGTTTGAAATTGTCGCGATCAACGATCTGGCTGACATGGCCAGCATCGAATACCTGACACGATTCGACTCCACTCACGGGCGTTTTCCCGGTGAAGTGCGGGTTGAGGGCGATTGTCTGCATATTAATGGCGACTGCGTGAAGGTCCTGCGCAGTGCCACCCCCGAAGGCATCGATTGGGGGTCGCTGGGCGTCGATCTGGTGCTGGAGTGCTCCGGCGCTTATCACACACGTGCCGATGGCCAGCGATTCCTCGACGCCGGCGCGCCGCGTGTGCTGTTTTCCCAGCCGATGGCCAGCGAGGCGGATGTCGACGCCACCATCGTTTACGGCGTGAACCAGGATTGCCTGACCGGCGACGAACTGCTGGTGTCCAACGCGTCCTGCACCACCAACTGCGGCGTGCCGTTGTTGCGCCTGCTGGATCAGGCGATCGGTCTGGAGTACGTGTCGATCACCACCATTCACTCAGCGATGAACGATCAGCCAGTCATTGACGCCTATCACCACGAAGACCTACGCCGTACGCGCTCGGCCTTCCAGTCGGTGATCCCGGTGTCCACTGGTCTGGCGCGGGGCATCGAACGCTTGCTGCCGGAACTTGCCGGGCGAATTCAGGCCAAAGCCGTACGCGTGCCGACGGTGAACGTGTCCTGCCTCGATATTACGATGCAGACCGTCAGCGACACCGACGCCACCGAGGTCAACCGGATTCTGCGCGAGGCCGCCACTACTGGCCCGCTCAAAGGCTTGCTGGCCTATACCGAGTTGCCTCACGCCAGTTGTGATTTTAACCATGACCCACATTCGGCAATCGTCGATGCCAGTCAGACTCGAGTTTCCGGCCCTCGGCTGGTGAACATCCTGGCCTGGTTCGACAACGAGTGGGGGTTTGCCAACCGAATGCTGGACGTTGCAGAACACTATCTGCAAACAGCTACTCCAACAGCTTCTCCAAAACAGTAACTCAGGAATTGCGACCCATGACCGTGTTGAAGATGTCCGACCTCGATCTGCAAGGTAAGCGCGTACTGATCCGCGAAGACCTCAACGTTCCAGTCAAGGACGGTGTTGTCACCAGCGATGCGCGAATCCTGGCCTCGCTGCCGACCATCAAGCTGGCCCTGGAGAAAGGCGCGGCCGTGATGGTCTGCTCGCACCTTGGCCGTCCGACCGAAGGCGAATTTTCCGCCGAGAACAGCCTCAAGCCTGTCGCGGACTACCTGAGCAAGGCGCTGGGTCGTGAAGTGCCGCTGGTGGCTGACTATCTGGGCGGCGTCGACGTCAAAGCCGGCGAGATCGTGCTGTTCGAAAACGTGCGCTTTAACAAAGGCGAGAAAAAGAACGCTGACGAACTGGCCCAGCAATACGCCGCCCTGTGCGACGTGTTTGTGATGGACGCCTTCGGCACCGCTCACCGCGCTGAGGGTTCGACCCACGGCGTGGCCAAGTTCGCCAAAATTGCCGCCGCTGGCCCATTGCTGGCGGCTGAACTGGACGCTCTGGGCAAAGCCCTCGGCGCCCCGGCCCAGCCAATGGCCGCCATCGTTGCCGGCTCCAAGGTCTCGACCAAGCTCGACGTTCTGAACAGCCTGAGCCAGATCTGCAATCAGCTGATCGTCGGCGGCGGCATCGCCAACACCTTCCTGGCCGCTGCCGGTCACCCGGTTGGCAAGTCCCTGTACGAACCGGACCTGCTGGACACCGCTCGCGCCATCGCCGCCAAGGTCAGCGTGCCGCTGCCAGTTGACGTCGTGGTTGCCAAGGAGTTCGCTGAAAGCGCCACTGCTACCGTCAAGCTGATCGCTGACGTGGCTGCCGACGACATGATCCTGGACATCGGCCCGCAGACCGCAGCGAATTTCGCCGAGTTGCTGAAGTCGTCCAAGACCATTTTGTGGAACGGCCCGGTAGGCGTGTTCGAATTTGACCAGTTCGGCAACGGCACCAAAGTGTTGGCCCAAGCCATCGCGGAAAGCTCGGCGTTCTCCATCGCTGGCGGCGGCGACACCCTGGCGGCCATCGATAAATATGGCGTTGCGGATCAGATCTCCTACATTTCTACCGGTGGCGGCGCGTTCCTCGAATTCGTCGAAGGCAAAGTGCTGCCAGCCGTTGAAGTCCTGGAAAGCCGGGCCAAGGCCTGAGGCCGCCCGTTTGACCAGGCAAAGGAGTGTTGACATGGTCAAGACGTTAACGCTGTTGATCGCAGCGGGCTTGCTGGCGGCTTGCGGGAGTAACCCGAAAGCCACGCCGGAGCCTGCGCCGCAAACCCAGGAAAAAGGTTGCTACCAGGCCGATTGGCAAGCGGAAACCAATCCTGTGATCAACAAGCGTTCCGGGCCGGATGGCCTGGATAAATACGAGACACAGACACCCGCCAAGGAACATGGCTGTCCTTGACGGGTCTGACTCATTACTCAGGGCTGGCGGCGTGCGCCGTCAGTCGAGGAACATGGATGAAAGGTTTTATCGCCGTTACGGCGCTGGCGTTGCTGGCCGGTTGCGCTCAGTTGAACCTGTTCCAGTCGTCCGCCCCTGTGGATAACTGGACCACCTGGACCTGCGACAGCCAGGCCAAAGTGCTGTGGCGCTACACCGACGACAGCCGCAAGGAAGTCGAAGTTCGCCTCGGTGGTGCGGATCAGGTCTATCGCCTGAAGCTTGAGCCGGGCGCCGAAGGTTCGCTGTACAGCAACGACATGCTGGCGTTTCACGTAAAAGGTGAGGAAGGCCTGGTGTACTGGGTCGCCACCAATGATTTGATTGGCCGCGGTTGTAAGTTGTAGCAGCTGCCGAAGGCTGCGTTCGGCCGCGAAGCGGTCGTCTGATGTGAATTGAATGGCAGCTCGGGCTTAACCCCCGATCTGCAATAACTTGAATAGCCGCCGCCGCTACGGCAGGCTGGCACGATTAACGACCCAAACCGGGAGAGACACACACAATGGCACTTATCAGCATGCGCCAGATGCTGGACCACGCAGCCGAGTTCGGCTACGGCGTTCCAGCCTTCAACGTCAACAACCTTGAGCAGATGCGCGCCATCATGGAAGCCGCTGACAAGACTGACTCCCCGGTGATCGTCCAGGCTTCGGCCGGTGCTCGCAAATATGCCGGCGCCCCGTTCCTGCGTCACCTGATCCTGGCGGCCATCGAAGAATTCCCGCACATCCCGGTGTGCATGCACCAGGACCACGGCACCAGCCCTGACGTCTGCCAGCGCTCCATCCAGCTGGGCTTCAGCTCGGTGATGATGGACGGCTCCCTGGGCGAAGACGGCAAGACCCCGACCGACTACGACTACAACGTCCGTGTTACCCAACAAACCGTGGCCATGGCTCACGCCTGCGGCGTTTCGGTAGAAGGCGAGCTGGGCTGCCTGGGTTCGCTGGAAACCGGCATGGCCGGTGAAGAAGATGGCATCGGTGCCGAAGGCGTTCTGGACCACAGCCAAATGCTGACCGACCCGGAAGAAGCCGCTGACTTCGTCAAACGCACACAAGTTGATGCCCTGGCCATCGCCATCGGCACCAGCCACGGCGCATACAAGTTCACCAAGCCACCTACCGGCGACGTACTGGCCATCGACCGCATCAAAGAAATCCACAAGCGCATCCCGAACACCCACCTGGTGATGCACGGTTCGTCTTCGGTTCCGCAAGAGTGGCTGGCGATCATCAACCAGTACGGCGGCGACATCAAAGAAACCTACGGCGTGCCGGTTGAAGAGATTGTTGAAGGCATCAAGCATGGCGTGCGTAAGGTCAACATTGATACTGACCTGCGTTTGGCTTCGACCGGCGCGATGCGTCGCCTGATGGCCACCAACCCGAGTGAGTTCGACCCGCGTAAGTTCTTCGGTGCGACCGTGACGGCGATGCGTGATGTGTGTATCGACCGTTACAACCAGTTTGGTACGGCGGGTAATGCTTCGAAGATCAAGCCGATCTCGCTGGAAGGGATGTATCAGCGGTATTTGAAGGGTGAGTTGAACGCCAAGGTGAATTGATCCTGCGCGTTAAGCTGCGTTGATAAGAAACCCGCCGAGAGAGGCGGGTTTTTTGTGGGCGAAATCTTTACCTCAAAGTGGAGTGACGTAAGGCGCTTGAAATGTCACTTATAGTGTACATAATAAAAGTTAAAGCTGAATAAGTCCGATATAGGTGACATTTATGCTCCTTAATAACCCCTCTGTGTTCGGTGAAAGAGTCCGCCAGTTGCGACGCGCCAAAGGCTATAGCCAGGCAATACTGGCGCACAGGGCACAATGCAGCCGTAAAACCATCATCGACCTTGAGGCCGGTGAAAATGTCGCGCTTTACACTGCGTTCAGGGTGCTGTCAGCGCTGGGCATGGCGCTTGAAATTGTTGATAACCGAATTGACCTCAAATCCCTTGCTGATCTGGTAGAGCACGATGAGTAAGGTCAAGCTGCTCAACGTCATGACACCTCAGGGCCTTTCGGGCGAGCTGTCCAAGGGGTCACAGTTTTCGTTTGCCTACCAATCCGCCGATGCACCCAGGGAAGTCTCACTGGTCATGCCCTATGACCCGACGCCCTCGGTGAGCAACGTGCTGCATCCGATCTTCGATATGAATGTGCCTGAAGGGTTTCTGGCCGATCAGATCAAACGCCGGATGGCCAAACATATGCAGGTGGATGAAATGCGCCTGTTGTCGGTCATCGGAGGGAATCAAATCGGGCGCCTCACCTACCAGAACCCGATAGAGTCCCCCGTGTCCGTTCCGGCTCAGGTCGGGTTGCAAGACATCCTGTCTGCGGATGCCTCGCAAGGTGTCTTCGAGTTTCTCGTCGATACTTACTTCGAGTCGGGTATTTCTGGTGTGCAGCCCAAGGTGCTGGTGCCCGATCTGGATAAGCTCACCGGTAACCGAAAAACCATGCTCAGCTCCGATCTGATTGTTAAGTCAGGCGCCGATGAGTACGCACACCTGGCTCAAAACGAATTTCTCTGCCTGGAAGCGGCCCGTCTTGCCGGGCTGGAAACGCCACCGTTCTGGTTGTCAGAAAATGGTGATCTGTTTGTGATGGAGCGATTCGATCTGACCGCTTCCGGCCGGCTCGGGTTTGAAGACATGGCCGTTCTGTTGGGGCTCAACAAGGATCCCCATGACAACTACAAGTATTCCCAAAGCTACGAAACCCTTGCCGCCGTGATTGGCCAGGTCTGTCGACATGGCGATCCGATACGTGAACTGGAGCGTTTTTACTCTTCGGTTTGTCTGTCGGTCATGGTGCGCAACGGAGACGCACACTTGAAAAATTTCGGGGTGATTTACACTCATCCTGATGCGCTTGAAACGGTGCAATTGGCGCCGGTCTTCGATGTCACGACAACGACCATCTACGAAAATTACAACCCCAAATCCGGTCGCTCATTGGTAGACCGTACTTTGGCCATCAAGATGAACAAAGTGAAAAGCTACCCGGATCGTCAGCAATTGATTGAGTTCGGTCGAAAACACTGCGCAGTGGACAGGCCAGCCCTGATCATTGAGCGGATTGCCGAGGCGATGACTCAAGCGTTGGCGGCTAATCGGAGTCGTGTTGATGGAGAGCTGTTTGCGGATATGCAGCGTGAATGGGATTCGGGGCGGGTGGCGGCGCGCAATGACACTGTTGCGTCAGGGCTGAGGCGTAAACCTGTTGGCAAGGGGAGTATTTGATTTTCGGTCGGGCGCGATCACCCACTAGCACTGGGTGCGCACGGTCAACATCGACACCGACCTGAGCTTGAACCTCCACCAGCGCGATGCGTCGGTTGATGGCGACCAATCCTGGCGAGTTTGATCCGCGTAAGTTCTTCGGCGCGACTGTGACGGCGATGCGTGATGTGTGTATCGCGCGTTATGAGCAGTTTGTTACGGCGGGTAATGCTTCGAAGACCAAGCCGATCTCGCTGGAAGGGATGTATTAGCGGTATTTGAAGGGGGAGTTGAACGCTAAGGTTAACCAAGATCCAAAAATGTATTGAAAACTGTCATTTCTATCAGGTGATTAAATGACGATTAACCATTAATGTTACCCACGCAACCAGAAAAAATGGGGGTGAATAGATAAATAGGTCTGTCCCATTTTTTTCTGTCCCATTTTTTCTTTTTTTGCCATTTATTTTACGGAGAGTATAGCCATGGAAAATAGCAAGTTTGGAGGCAGTAATATTCAGCTTTCTATTCCGAAGCGATTAGAGTTGCTGAATAGTAATGAACGAGTTGATGTGACGCTGGCTAGTGGCGAGGTAGTCCAAGGCCTTTTTGATTCGTGCGTTGGTGGCGTGCTGGCATTAACTTTGGTTGGGACTGATGACAAAAAAATGATTGAAGTCGGCGGTATCGAAAAGCTGTTTGTCCACAGCTAACACCAACAGCGCGATGAAGTAGGATACTTGTAATAAAAACCCGCATCACTGCGGGTTTTTATTACCTGTAATTCGTCTACTGAGCTTTCGGTTGATCAAAGCCGCGCTGTTCAATCACTCGAAACACATCGCTTACATCCTGGATCAAGATCCGGGCGATGTTGGTGACGGTGTTGATGTCGTTCTCGGCGTAGTCGGGCAGGCTGGTGCAGGCCATCAGGTTCAGGTATTTGAGGACGGCATTGAGGCGTTCGCTGACGCAGTTGTGGAGTTCGCGTAGCGGGGCGTCGCTGTCGATGAGAAGGACGGGATAGTCGGTGGCGAACTGGGACATAGGAGTAAAGCGGCGTGGCGGTTGTTGATTGCTCATGGAAAATCCTTAACTCCAGAAAAGAATTTGCCACCGTTTGCTGCGAAACAATAGGGTGGCAACTGCGCGCGGGTTCGCAGACCGAGGAGTTAAGACCCGGCAGACCTGATGGTCTCCCACGCACAGCCGCCATAAAAACAGAGCACAGGCAAAGCTGCCGCGCCGTATTTTGACGATTGTGGATCTAACTCGCTAGGGCTGCGAAACCCTATCGCCAACGATGTCAGCGACAAGCCAACTCTAGGCAGCGATTCTGGCAGCCGCAACTGGGCTGTAGGACGCCCATCCGGCCATTTGGTTAGGCAGCTTGGACTTGGTTTACGACGCAGTCGCAATAAACTGGGCGATATGGCGTGTCTGAAGAAATCGGAGGCTGAGCATGGGGCTGCTTCGTAGCCCAGCGGGAGCCAGCTCCCTCGCCACGGTCGGAGACGTCCTACGAGTATTTCGGACGCTCAAATGTTTTTTTGTAGCAGTTGTCGAGCAGCGCGAGGCTGCGTCCGACTGCGAAGCGGTCGTAATCCGGCAACGCATGCAGGTAGACCGGACTCACCGAGCTTGCGAGGATTTCATCCTCGGACGCAGCCTCGCGCTGCTCGACAGCTGCTACAGGGGATGAGGTTTTTGGGGGGGACTACTTATCGTGATCAATATCCAGCTTGCTGAACGTCACCTTCCCACCCTCGCTGGTGTACCCGGTGTTGTCCTGCACATAAACCCCCGCCTTGAAGTACAGCGGTTTATCACGCCAGGTCGCGCTGATGTCGGTGTCCCACTGATACCCCGCCGCGCTGATGCCCAATGCACCGCCGGGGCTCAGGTGGATGAGGTAGGAAAACTCCTGATCCAGCTTCACGCCCGTGGCAATGGTAATCACCCGACCTTCGTCGTCATCCGGGCGCATGCGCACTTTGGCGACGATGTTGCCGGTCGAGGTACTGGTCTTGTACTGGTATTCAACCTTCACCATAGGCTTCTGGCTTTCATAGGCGTGGATCTGGCCGATGACGATTTTCCCTGAGCTGGGCACTTGATTCACCGCCAGGGTCGCGCGAAGGAAATTGTCGGCGTCCGGGTGGTACCAGTTTTTCAGGGTGCCATTGCTGTAGGTTTCGCGAAGTTCGGTGCGAGGGTAGATGGCATTTGCGGTGCGCGAACCCGTAACCGGAGCCCAGAAGAACAAAGTCCCGGTGTCGGAATGGAAGTATTGGTCCTTGAAGCCATCCACCAGTTTGGCGGTTTCGACGGTGTACGGCGGATTGCCAACAGGAACGCTGAGGTTCCAGGTTGCGAGATCGATCATAGACAAAGCTTCCACAAATTTTTACTGCACGCACGTACCAGAAGCTCTAGTACGCGCCTTGGAGGGCGGTCTTTATAAGCGTTGCAGGCCACTTTGTTAATGCCTGAATGGCAAATGATTGACGTCAACATCCTGTCGAAATGCCATCTCGCCCGGTTTTCGGGGCTTGCAGGACCGACCGTTAGTCGGCAAATTAACGCGTTGGTTAAGTGGTGGGGCTCTGATAGCTTCTGCTTATGCGGATCGCGGTCTAAAGTGATGCCACAGTATTTGTCCGGTTTTCACAAGAAACCGGCCTGACGTCCCCGAACAAGAGAAGCAGCATGGAATGCGCGCAACCCACGCCAACCGAAGGCGGTTCGATCCTTTTAATCGTCGATGATTACCCTGAAAACCTGATCAGCATGCGCGCGTTGCTTCAGCGCCAGGACTGGCAGGTCATGACCGCAGCCTCCGGCTTTGAAGCGCTCGGTCTGTTGCTCAAACACGATGTCGACCTGGTTTTGCTCGATGTGCAAATGCCGGGCATGGACGGTTTTGAAGTCGCGCGCCTGATGCGCGGCAGCCAGCGAACGCGTCTCACGCCGATCATTTTCCTGACGACCAACGAACAGTCTCAGGGCGCCGTGATCAAGGGGTACGCCAGCGGTGCGGTGGATTACCTGTTCAAACCGTTCGACCCGCAAATTCTCAAACCCAAAGTTCAGGCCCTGCTGGAGCATCAGCGCAATCGCCGTTCGTTGCAGCGCCTGAGCCACGACCTGGAAGCCGCGCGCGCGTTTAATGCCTCGGTGCTGGAGAACGCGGCTGAAGGCATTCTGGTGGTGAGTGAGGACGGAGTGATCCGTTTTGCCAACCCGGCCATGTCGCGGCTGCTCAATGCCACGGTGCAGGAGTTGCAGGGCAAAGCGTTTGTGGATTTCCTGCAAAAACCGCATATTCCGGTCTGGGCGGATTCCGAGATGTACAACGGTTACAAGCGTGGCGAAACCTTGCGCCTGCATGACGCGTTCTTGCGTACCGCCCCCGGCCAACAAGTGCCAGTGGCGCTGTCGTGCGCACCATTGCCCGCTGAACAGCACGCCATGGTGGTGACGGTTTTGGACATGTCGGTGGTGCGTCACCTGCATCAGCAACTGGAGTTCCAGGCGGTTACCGACCCGTTGACCGGGCTGCTCAATCGCCGGGGTTTCAACCAGACCGTGGAAAACCTGTTGCTGCGCGGCGAACGCGCCGACAGTACCTGGGTGCTGCTGTACCTGGACCTCGACGGCTTCAAACGGGTCAATGACTCCCTCGGCCACGATGCCGGAGATCGCGTGCTGCGCTGGGTGTCCGAGCAGTTGAAGGCCTGTCTGCGCCCCCTCGATCTTCTGGCGCGCATGGGCGGCGACGAGTTTACGGTGCTCCTGGACCTGGAGTTTCCCGAGCAGGCGGCGAAGATTGCTGAAAAACTCATCGAGCGGGTATCGGTCTGTCAGCAGATTGATGGTCTGGAAATCTCCTTGGGCGCCAGCATCGGTATTGCGACGTATCCGGATGGCGGGGCCAGCCTCGACGGTTTGTTGCGGGCCTCCGACATTGCCATGTACGAAGCCAAGCGTGCGGGCCGTCAGCAGTACCGTTTTTACGATCATGAAATGAATGGCCGGGCGCGATCGCGGCTCATGCTCGAAGAAAGTGTGCGCACGGCCATCGAAAACCGTGATTTCAATTTGGTGTATCAACCCCAGGTATCCATCGCCACTGGGCAGATCCGTGGGTTCGAGGCGTTGCTGCGCTGGCAGCACCCGAGCGTCGGCGATGTCCCGCCAGGGCTGTTTTTGCCATTGCTCGAAGAGGCGCGGCTGATCAGTCGACTGGGCAGCTGGATTTACCATCACGCGATTGGGCAGCGAAAGACTTGGGAAACTTCGTTTTCCGAGGACCTGGTGCTAGGTATCAGTTTGAGCAGTACCCAGTTCGGCATGCCCAATCTGGTCAGCGAATTGCGTCAGGTACTGGAGCGCCATGGGCTGGAGCCTCGTCATCTGGAAGTCGAGGTGACGGAAGAAGCGCTGATGCAAAACCCCGAAGAAACCCGAAAGACCCTGCGGTTGCTGCGCAATCTTGGAGTGCTGGTGGCACTGGACGACTTTGGTTCCGGGCCTTGTTCCCTCTCTCATCTGCGCGATCTGGAACTGGACACGCTCAAGTTCGACCGGCATTTGATCGCCCGCCTGCCTGAATCCTCGCGCGACGCCGCGTTGGTGCGCAATGTGATCGACCTGTGCAAGGGATACGGAATCCGGGTAATCGCCGAAGGGGTGGAAACCGTTGCTCAGTACCAATGGCTGCAAGCCAATGGCTGTGAGTACGTGCAAGGTTCTCTGGTGGCACGGCCGATGATGGCAGTGGACGTCGGCGACTGTGTGCCGCCGTTCGGCTGGAGCGCACTGAAGGGCTGAATTCGCTACACTGGCGACCTTTTCGTGATTCGTGTTGCTGCCCCAATGACCGCGTTGAAATACCTCCAGGCCTATCCTGCTGCATTGCAGGATCAAGTGCGCCAGCTGATCGCCGACGATCGGCTGGGCGAGTACCTGAGCAAGCGTTACCCGCAAAAGCACGGCGTACAGAGCGACAAGGCGCTGTACACCTATGCGCTGGACCTTAAGCAGGAATACCTGCGTAACGCCCCGGCCATCGACAAAGTACTGTTCGACAACCGTCTGGACCTCACTCATCGCGCCCTGGGCTTGCACACAACGATCTCGCGGGTGCAGGGCGGCAAGCTCAAGGCCAAGAAAGAAATCCGTGTGGCTTCGCTGTTCAAGGAAGCGCCTTGCGAGTTTCTGAAAATGATCGTGGTGCATGAGCTGGCACACTTCAAAGAGTCCGATCACAACAAGGCGTTCTACAAACTTTGCGAACACATGCTGCCGGGCTATCACCAGGTGGAGTTTGACCTGCGGGTGTACCTGACCTGGCGGGACATGCAATAACGGATCAACAGCCGGGAGTCTTTGAATGGAAGTCAGCAAGACCAAGAGCAGTTTCTATCGCCGATTGTACGTGGCGTACCTGATCGACAGTGGGCAGGCGAGCAGCGTCCCGGCCTTGACCGACGTGACCGGAATGCCCCGGCGCACGGCGCAGGACACAATTGCGGCGTTGGCGGATCTGGATATTGTTTGCGAGTTCGAGCAGGAAGAGGGCGCGCGCAATCATGCCGGGTGCTATCGGATTCGTGAGTGGGGAGCGATTGATCGGGGGTGGATCGAGCGGAATTTGCGGCAGATAAAAGCGGTGTTGGAGTACCCCTGATTCTTGCGGACGATCGTTCCCACGCTCTGCGTGGGAATGCAGCCCGGGACGCTCCGCGTCCCAAGAGCGGACGCAGAGCGTCCATTGAGGCATTCCCACGCGGAGCGTGGGAACGATCATTGTGGCCGACGCATCCCGATATGAGGAATACCATCCTCAACGTATTCCTCACCCGCCACCACAAACCCGTACCGCCCGTAATACCCCTGCAAATGCGCCTGGGCCGACAGATAAACCGGTATGTCCGGCCATTGCTTCTCAGCCTGCTTCAAAGCCTGCGCCATCAGCTCATGCCCAATTCCGATACCACGTGCCGCCGGGGCAACAATCACCCGGCCAATCACCACATCGCCCCCTTGCGTCTGAGGGTCGAGCAATCGTAGATAACCCACCAGCCGATTCTCGTCCCAGGCCATCAAATGGCAGGTGTCACCTTCCAGATCCTGGCCATCAATGTCTTGATACACGCATTTCTGTTCGACGACGAACACCTCGGCGCGCAATTGCAGAATGGCGTACAGCTGTTCCTTACCCAGGTCGCTGTGGTGTTTGCAAATCCAGTCAATTGTCATTTTCACACTCCTTGAACATCGTCGCTCCGATACTAAGCGTCCTGAGGACGGTTGTCTTGATGGCAGGAAAATCTGTCACAAAGGCCAAAATGCCATCATTCATTTCGGGCGGCGTTGTCTTCTTTGTGTAACCTGCAATGAGGCGCTGTGTTGTGGCTTCAATGAGCTATGTTGAGTACCTGGCTGCCGGTATATGGGTCTTGGAGTTTGGGCTGAAAAACACATCGGGTAACCCGCCCGCTAAGGATTTTCTAGCATGCCGCGATTGCATCAAGCTTCTGCTTTGATTGTGTTGCTGTTGCTGTTGCTCACCCAGGGTGCGGCGGCGGAAAAGCTGCGTCTGGTTGCCGATGCCTGGCCACCCTTTACCGACGCCACGCTGGTCAACGGCGGCTTGGCGACGGACATCGTCAGTACCGCGCTGGCCCGGGCCGGTTATGCCAGTGATTTTGAACAGGTGCCTTGGGCGCGAGCCCTGATGGGCGTGGGCGAGGGGCGCTATGACGTGCTGGTCAACGCCTGGTACACGGATGATCGCACCAGGTTAGGCCAGTTCTCCGACGAGTATTTGCTGAATCGCGTGCGCTTTCTGAAACGCAAGGACTCGCCTATCGAATACAAAAATTTGCAACAACTGCACACTTTTCCGATTGCGATCGTGCGTGGCTACGCTTATTCGCCGGAGTTTGATGACGACGGGTCACTGCAGAAAGTCCCGGTGCATAACTTTTCCATGGCGGTACGCATGGTGGCGGCGGATCGGGTCAAGTTGACGCTGGAGGATGAATACGTCGCCCGTTATCACTTGGCGCGCGAATCATCCAAGGTACGCAATGCCGTGGAGTTTTTGCCAACACCGTTGAGCGAGAACAGCCTGCACATATTGGTCAGCTTGAAGAACCCGCAACACGAAAAGATCGTCGCCGGTTTTGACCGTGAAATTGCCGAGATGAAGGCGGATGGCAGTTATGCGCGGTTGATGAAGCAGCATGGGATGTGAGATGTGGCTTATGGCCCCTTCGCGAGCAAGCCCGCTCCCACATTGATCTATGGCGTGACACAAATCCCCTGTGGGAGCGAGCCTGCTCGCGAAGAGGCCGGCCCCCCCGCAAATCTCAAGTCTCGCTGGTGTCTTTAATCAAATGCGCCGCCAAGGTCCGCAGCGGCCCCAACTGCCGACAAATCAACGCCAACTGCGTCTGCACCAGTCGCTGCCCTTCATCGATCTCATCGGGCATCTGCTCAAGCGAATTGGCCAGCGCCTCTTCCTCGTCACTCTGAATCGCAATCGGCTGTTTGCTCGCCAGGCCCTGAGCGATTTCGTCGATGCTCGCCGCCAGGCTCACGCCGGCACCCTCAATCAAATGCTCACGCACATCCGCTGGTAGCGGGGTTTCGCGATGTGCTCCGAGACCCGACAAATAGCTGAGCAACGTATGCGACAGCACCAGAAAACGAAAGCCGACATCCGCTTCTTTCCGGAAATGCCCGGGTTCCATGAGCATGTTGGCCAGCGTCGTCGACAGCGCTGCGTCGGCGTTGTGTGCATTGCGTCGAGCCAGGCGATAAGCCAGGTCGTCGCTTTTGCCGGCGGCGTATTGCTGCATGATTTGACGCAGGTAGATGCTGTTGCAGGTCAGGGTATTGGCCAGCACTTTGTTCAGGCGTCGGCCCTGCCAGTCCGGCAGGAACAGGAACACCGCGAGCCCGGCGATCAGGCTGCCGAGCAAGGTATCGAGCAGTCGCGGCAGGAACAGCCCATAACCGTCCCCGACCTGATTGAAGCAGAACAGCACCATCAAGGTAATCGCTGCCGTGGCCAAGGTGTAGCGCGTGGTCCTGTTGATAAAGAACACCACGCCGGCGGCAATCGCGAAGCACGACTGGATCAGCGGATTGGGGAACAGATCGAACAACGCCCAGGCCATCGTCAGGCCGATTGCGGTGCCGATGATCCGTTGGCCGAGTTTGCGTCGGGTGGCGCCGTAGTTTGGCTGGCAAACGAACAGCGTGGTGAGGATGATCCAGTAGCCTTGCGACGGGTGAATCAAATGCACCATGCCGTAGCCGATGCTCAACGCCAGGGGCAAACGTAGTGCATGGCGGAACAGCAGCGACGTCGGCGTCAGTTGCGTGCGCAAACGAACCCACACATCTTTGAGGCTGCGTGGCGAACGGTCGAGCAGGCTACTGTCGGTGGCATCGGCCAGGGCTTCCGGGTTGCTGGCATCGCTGAGCAAATGGTCGAGTGTGGCGAGGTTGGCCGCCAGCGCTCGCAGCGAACGCAACAGCCCGCGCCAGGCCGGGTTGCTCTGGATGCGCAGGTGTTCGATGGAGGCGTGCAGGTCGCTCAGGGCTTCGGCAAAGCCTGCGTCATAGACGAACGGCTGACGCATCTGGATCGATTCGGCCAGGGCACGGCAGGCCTTGCCTTGCTGACGCAGCAGGCGCTGACAGCGGAACAGCACGTCGCTGTGGAAAAACGCCTCGGCGAGTGCGTTATAGGGGTAATGCGAGGAACTGGCGCGCTCGTGGATGTCCTGAGCGAGGAAGTACAGTTTCAGGTAGCGACTGACTTTCGATCCCGGCCGACCATTGCCGACCCGGTGCAGAATGATTTCCTTGGCGGCGTTCAGGGCCGCCACCACACGCCCGTTCTGTTGGGCCAATTCCAGGCGACGTGCTTCCACGTCCATCTGCCGGATCGGCTCGAACAGCGACGATTTCAGTTTCAGGTAGTAACCCAATTCGCGGAACAATCGCGCCAGGCTCTGCTGCACCGGCTGGTTGGAAAACATCGCCTGCCACAGCACCGACAGCAAACCGTACCAGGCCGCACCGGCCACCAGCAGCACCGGTTCATGCCAGAAATCGGTGACCGCGCCGCCGCGCTGGTCCACGCCGATCATGGTGTAGACCGACAGAATCAGTGTCGCCGAGGCAATGGCGCCATAGCGCTCGCCGAGGGCGCCGAGCATGGTCAGGCAAAAGCTGGCCACGGCCAGGGCGATGACGAAGATATAAGGGTAGGGGAAGAGCAGTTCGACGGAGAAGGCTGCGACGCTGAAACACACCAGCGTCACGGCGAGCGCGTTGAGGCGGCCCTGCCAACTGTCGTCGGTTTCGGCCAGGGCGCTGGCGATGATCCCCAGGAACAACGGGATCAGCAGCCCCATTTCATCCTGATACCAACAGACCGCCATGCTGCCGGTCAGGGCAATGAACACCCGCACGCTGTAGCTGAATTTATCCAGCGCCCAAAGGCGACGCAGAGACTGACTGAGAGGAGTCGATGACATGAAGTGCGAAGGCCTTCCGAGGCAATGACGCTAAATTGAGCCAGTAATGACGCCGACGCAATGGCGCCGATCACATCTGACAGCAAAATCTGTTCCTTTAAGCTTCACGCATAACCACTGTGGGAGCGAGCCTGCTCGCGAAAGCGGTCTTACATTCAACATCGATGCTAGATGTTCCGACCTCTTCGCGAGCAGGCTCGCTCCCACAGTGTGTTGGGGTTGTATCAGACGAATTGCGCGGCGGCGTAGCCTGAGGCCCAGGCCCACTGGAAGTTGAAACCACCGAGGTGTCCGGTGACGTCGAGCACTTCGCCGATGAAGTACAACCCCGGGCTTTTCAGCGACTCCATGGTTTTGGACGACACTTCGTTGGTGTTGACGCCGCCCAAGGTGACTTCGGCAGTGCGGTAGCCTTCGGTACCGGCCGGCACCACTTTCCAGCTCGCCAGTTTTTCGGCGATGTCGGCGATTTCGGCGTGGGTGTACTGCTTCATCGGTTTGGACACGAACCAGTTGTCCGCCAGCAAGTTGGCCATCTTCTTGGTGAAGATTTCCCCCAGCAGGGTTTTCAGCTCGCTGTTCGGACGTTCGGCCTGCTGCTGTTGCAGCCACTCATGCACGTCGTGGTCCGGCATCAGGTTGATCTCGACCGTGTCGCCGGATTCCCAGAACGAAGAAATCTGCAAAATCGCCGGGCCGCTGAGGCCGCGGTGAGTGAACAGGATGTTCTCGCGGAAACTCTGATCGTTGCAGCTCACCAGGCAATCCACCGACGTGCCGGACAGCTCGGTGCAAAGTTCTTTCAGCTGATCGGTAATGGTGAACGGCACCAGGCCAGCGCGGGTTGGCAACAGTTCATGACCGAACTGTTTGGCGACCTGATAACCGAAACCGGTGGCACCCAAGGTCGGAATCGACAGGCCGCCCGTGGCGATCACCAATGACTCACAGGTGATCTGGCCCATCGTGGTGTCCAGCAGGAAACCGCTTTCGAGTTTTTCGATGGTCTGGATCGAGGTGTCCAGGTGCAGGCTCACGCCGACCTGATCGCACTCGTTGAGCAGCATTTCGAGGATGTCGCTGGATTTGTTATCGCAGAACAACTGCCCGAGCTTTTTCTCGTGGTACGGCACGCCGTGTTTGGCGACCATGCCGATGAAATCCCACTGGGTGTAGCGCGCCAGTGCGGATTTGCAGAAGTGTTCGTTCTGCGAGAGGAAATTGCCCGGTTCGGTGTACATATTGGTGAAATTGCAGCGGCCACCGCCCGACATCAGGATTTTCTTGCCGGCCTTGTTCGCATGGTCGAGCAACATCACCTTGCGCCCACGCCCGGCGGCGGTCAGCGCACACATCAACCCTGCGGCGCCAGCGCCAATGATCACGACTTCGGTAGAGCGCAAAACGGTGTCCTCACACAAGAGCTGATCTGGAATGCAATCAAATGTGGGAGCTGGCCTGCCGGCGATGGCATCGACGCGGTTTACCAGTCAGACCGAGTCGATGCCATCGCTGGCAGGCCAGCTCCCACAGGGGGGCCGCGGCGTTCTTACAGGATGCGAACGCGCAGCGAACGGCCTTTGATCTTGCCGTCATTCAGGCGCTGCAAGGCTTGCTTGGCGATCCCGCGTTCAACGGCCACAAAAGCCTGGAAGTCGAAAATCGCGATCTTGCCTACCTGGGCGCCCGGAATACCGGCATCGCCAGTCAGTGCGCCCAGAATGTCACCCGGACGAACCTTGTCTTTACGGCCGGCACCGATGCACAGGGTGCTCATCTGCGGCAGCAACGGACCGCCACCCTGGCTGGTGAGGTTGTCCACCAGATCCCAGGTCAACGGCGATTGCTGCAGATGTTCGATGGCTTGGGCGCGTTGCGCTTCGGGCGGTGCAACCAGGCTGATCGCGAGGCCTTTCTCACCGGCGCGACCGGTACGGCCGACACGGTGAATGTGGATTTCCGAATCACGGGCCAGTTCGACGTTGATCACCATATCCAGCGAGTCGATGTCCAGACCGCGAGCAGCGACGTCGGTGGCCACCAGTACCGAAGTACTGCGGTTGGCGAACATTGCCAGCACCTGGTCACGATCACGCTGTTCCAGATCGCCATGCAGACCGACGGCGGAGATGCCTTTGGCGGTCAGGTGGTCGACGGTTTCCTGAACCTGCTGCTTGGTGTAGCAGAAGGCCACGCAGGATGCCGGGCGGAAGTGGCCGAGGACCTTGGTCACGACGCTCATGCGCTCTTCCGGGGAGATCTCGTAGAAGCGCTGTTCGATCTGTGAGTCGTCGTGGAACGCCTCAGCCTTCACTTGCTGCGGGTTGCGCATGAATTTTGATGCAAGCTGCTTGATGCCTACCGGGTACGTGGCCGAGAACAGCAGTGTCTGGCGGCGTTCCGGGGCCTGCATGATGATTTCTTCGATGGAATCGTAGAAACCCATGTCGAGCATGCGGTCAGCTTCGTCGAGAATCAGCGTGTTGAGACCGTGCAGTACCAGCGAACCTTTGCGCAGGTGCTGCTGAATGCGCCCCGGCGTGCCGACGATGATGTGCGCGCCATGTTCCAGCGAAGCGATCTGCGGGCCGAGGGAGACGCCACCGCACAGGGTCAGAACCTTGATGTTGTCTTCGGCACGGGCCAGACGACGGATTTCCTTGGCGACCTGATCCGCCAGCTCGCGGGTCGGGCAGAGGATCAGCGCCTGGCAACCGAAGTAGCGCGGATTGATCGGGTTCAGCAGGCCGATACCGAAGGCGGCGGTCTTGCCGCTGCCGGTCTTGGCCTGGGCGATCAGGTCCATCCCCTTGAGGATCACCGGCAAGCTTTGCGCCTGGATCGGCGTCATCTGGGCATAACCGAGGGAGTCGAGGTTAGCCAGCATGGCGGCGGACAGCGGCAAAGTATTAAAAGCGGTGGCGATGGTGGTCACGGGACTGGCCTGCAAAACAAAATGTCGCGCAGTGTACCAGTCTGGCCCTCTCTACCTGCAAATTCTGGACGAATAGCCTGTAGCAGCTGCCGAGGCACGAGGCTGCGTTGCGTGTCCGCAGGACCGCTATCGGGGGCCGCTTCGCAGCCCAACGCAGCCTCGTGCCTCGGCAGCTGCTACAAGTCAGTGTTCTATATCGTGCTCGCGGGTGACCGTCCGTCGGCCATCCGTTGGTGAGAGCTGCGAGAAGATGGCTGCGGCGAGCATTGCCATGATGCCAACGGTGACGAAGGTCAGTTGGAACGCGCCCAGCACCGTCTGCACACCATCGTTTCCGATCTCTGCGGTAAAGCCGCCGAGCAATGCACCGGCACACGCAACCCCCAGGCTCAGGGACAATTGCGCCACCACCGACAACAGGCTGTTGCCGCTGCTGGCGCTGGCGTCGTCGAGGTCGATCAGGGTCACGGTGTTCATCGCCGTAAATTGCAGCGAGTTGATTGCCCCGAGAATCGCCAGCAGACACAGCAGCAGCCAGTACGGCGTCTGTTCGCTGACCAGGCCCATGCTCGCCAGCATGATGCCCAGCGCCAGGGTATTGCCGGTCAGCACGATGCGATAGCCCAGACGCTCGATCAGCGGTCGCGCCACCCACTTGGCGATCATCGCCGCTGCGGCCAGCGGCAGCATGCTCATCCCGGCCTGTGACGGCGAATAACCCAGCGCCACTTGCAGTAGCAATGGCACGAGGAAGGGCAGTGCGCCGCTGCCGAGGCGGGCGAACAGGTTGCCGAGAATGCCGACGGCAAAGGTCCGGGTCTTGAACAGCGATGGGGCGAATAGCGGATTGTCGATATGCCCGGCGCGCAACCAGTACGCCGCGAGACAGGCCATGCCAGCGAACAGCAGCAACATCACTCGCAAGTGGGGCAGATGCATTTCGCCCAGGCCTTCCATGGCGATGGTGATCAGAATCATTGCGGCGCCGAACAGCACGAATCCCAGGCTATCGAAACGGGTGCGTTCGGAACCGCGCAGGTCCGGGATAAATTTCCACACGGCATAGCAGCCGACCAACCCGACGGGCAGGTTGATCAGGAAGATCCAGTGCCAGGTCAGGTATTGCACCATCCAGCCGCCCATGGTCGGGCCGATCAACGGTCCGAGCAGGCCGGGAATGGTGATGAACCCCATGATCCGCACCAGTTCCGAGCGCGGGTAGGCGCGCAGCACCACGAGGCGCCCGACCGGCAACATCAACGCGCCGCCCAGGCCCTGAATCACTCGGGCGCCATTGAGCATGCTCAGGCTGCTGGACAAGGCGCAGAGCAACGAGCCGAGACTGAATAGCAAGATTGCGCTGAAGAAGATTTTCTTGGTGCCGAAACGGTCGGCGATCCAGCCGGAGGCGGGGATCAGCAAGGCGACGGTGAGCATGTAGGCAATGATCACACCCTGCATGCGCAAAGGGTCTTCCGCCAGGTCCCGGGCCATGGCCGGCAGGGCGGTGTTGAGGATGGTGCCGTCGAGCGATTGCATGAAAAAAGCGATGGCGACGACCCACGGAATCCAACGGGCGGTGACAGCGTCGAGAGGCGGGCGGTTGGGCATGGGACCTCTTGCGGGTGTGAGATGAAACAATCTGCAAAACGGTGAACCCTGTAGCAGCTGGCGAAGCCTGCGTTCGG
>NZ_AKJS01000079.1 GCF_000282215.1 Pseudomonas sp. GM21 | reverse complement strand
AGCCTGCTCGCGATAGCGGTGTGTCAGTCAGCAAAGTTGTGTCTGACACACCGCTATCGCGAGCAGGCTCGCTCCCACAGGGGATCTTTACAGGTCTTGAGGGCGTTACTGGCCCGGCTCCAACCCCATCGCAATCATCGGCTTGCTACGCGCATAGCGGCTCAAGCGTTCGACCATGGCGTAAGGCATCTGCGGATCGAAGGCGAAGCCGCGCCGTTCATAAAAACCACGTAAATCCGGATGGCAAAACAACCACACCGGTAGGTCGAGGTCCTTGACTGCCGCCGCGATCAACGCGCCAGCCACCCCTTGTTCACGACAGGCCGGATCGACAAACAACCCCGTCAGCCAATGCCCGCCCGCCACCGGCCGCAAACACAGCGCTGCCACAATCTCATCGCGCCGCGCGACCCATAACCGAGCGTCGCGCACGGCCTTCATCGGCGATTGGTGAGCGCGATAAAATTTGTTCATCAATGGCCATAACGGCTCGTCGAGCAAGGTGTACCGGGTGTCGGGCATGGGTCTGGACTGTCAGTGTGCAAAGCGGGCGATTATAAAAGAACGCGCGCGCGGGGATAGGTGTATACCTGATCTCACATCCCGTGTGAGTGGAGTACGCATCATGTCCAAAGGTATGGATTCGAAGAAAGCAGCGAAGAAAAAGCCGGCGAAAACCGCCATCGAAAAGCGCGCGGACAAGAAGGCCAAGAAGGTGGATGTGTTCGGTCATTGATCCCGCGCCAAGGGAGCCCGGCAATCGGGCTCCTGCTGCACGTCTAACGATATAAGCAAATCATCTGCAAGATTTTCCAGGGCTATTGCACAGAAGGGAACTGGTTCCCGATCTGAGCAACGCCATGCCCCATTACTTTGATAGCGCCCACCAAGAAGACATCGAAACCCTGCGTCAACGCCTGACTGCCCGCACCGAATGGCCGACCTGGTTGTTGTTGATCGGCGTTTACGGAGGCTGGTTCAGCCTGGTCCTGGCGAGTGACCGATTGGGGCTGTGGTGGAGCACGGTGTTGCTGATTCCCTTGTTGGTGCTGTGGTTGTCGGTACAACACGAATTGTTGCACGGCCATCCGACCCGCTGGACATGGCTTAACAAAGTCCTTGGCTATGCACCGTTCGCTGTCTGGTATCCCTACACCCTGTATCGCGACAGCCATCTGTTGCATCACCGCGACGAAGACCTGACCCTTCCCGGTCGCGACCCGGAAAGCCGCTACCTGAGCGCCGACCAGTGGCAGGGCCGTTCGCTGTTCGAGCAGGGCCTGCACTGGTTGAACAAAACGGTCCTGGGTCGTTTTGTTCTCGGCGCACCGCTGGCGTTGCTGGCGCTGGCCCGGGAAGAAGGGCTGCGATTGAAAGCCGGCCAGCGACAGGCGTGGCTGATGTGGCTGCCCCATGGCGCACTGACCTTGCTGATGCTGACATTTATCGCCCGCTACAGTGTGCTGCCGGTAGGGCATTACCTGTTGCTGATCAGCGTGCCGGCGCTGTCGATTGCGATGATTCGCTCCTACTATGAACATCGTCCCCACGCTTCTCCCGAGCAACGTACCGTGATCAACGAAGCGGCCTGGCCGTGGCGCTGGCTGTTCCTGAACCTCAACTTTCACCTCGTGCATCATGATTTGCCGGGGCTGGCCTGGTACGACTTGCCGCGTGCTTACCAGGCGCGTCGCGAGCAATGGATTGCGCGCAGTGGCGGATTTCTGGTGCGGGGGTATGGCCAGTTGTGGCGTGAGCACGGGATCAAAGCCATCGACAGCCCGCAGCATCCGTTTCACTGATTTTTTTGGATCACCCCCCAATCCCCTGTGGGAGCGAGCCTGCTCGCGATGGCGGCCTGGCATTCAACATCAATGTCGACTGATACGCCCTCATCGTCGGAACGCCGCCCGGAGCAAGCTCGCTCCCACAGGGGAATTAGTTGTCTGGAAGATACTTGATGACCCAACACCTTGCCGAACTGCTGATGTACGTCGACCCAGAGCCGATCCGTCACGCCAACGAGCGCTGGCTGACGCGCATTCTTGAACGGCTCGGCAGCAGTCGCTTTGATGCCACAGAGCTGTCACTGACGGACCTCTGGCTGTCCCCGCAACTGCTGCTGACCCAAACCTGCGGTTACCCGCTGATGACGGCATTGCGCGGTCAGGTCCGGGTGATCGGGCGGCCTCGTTATGAACTGCCTGACAGCAGCGGTGGTAGCCATTGCAGCCTGCTGTTGAGTCGCGCCGATGATCCCAGGCAGACCTTGCCCGACTTTCGCGACAGCCGTGGCGTGATCAATGACGAAGATTCCAACAGCGGCATGAACCTGCTGCGCCATCGACTTGCGCCGCTGCACCGCGACGGACAGTTCTTTGCCAGTGTCGCCATCAGCGGCAGCCACCGCGAAAGCCTGCGCTGGCTGCGTGAAGATCAAGCGGATCTGGCGGCTATCGACAGCGTGACCTTTGCTTATCTGGCGCACCATGCCCGCGAAGAAGTCGCCGGCCTGCGCGTCGTTGCCCGCAGCGCGCTCAGTCCGACTTTGCCGTACATCTCAGCCGCCGGGACTTCGGTTGAACAGGCTGAGCACCTGCGGCAGGTGATGAATCAGACGTTGAGCGAACTCCCAAAAGTCGCGCAAATCCTCGGAATAAAAGAGGTGCTGCCTGCCCGCGAAATCGACTATCAGCTCGTCCTCGACTACGAACAAGAAGCGCAAGTCCTGGGATACGGCCGTCTACGTTGAAATTTCCAGATCGAATATAAAAATGCTTTTTAAATATTATTAAAGAATAAGGCTCCTTGTTAGGATCGCGCCACCGGATCACCGGACATTCAGCGACCCCTAACCCTTGGAGCCTCTATGTCCGGCGCCGACCTGTCCCATCGCAACCACGTGGGCGGATTGTTCCGCGCCCATTACCCCTGGCTTTGCGCGAGCTTGCGTCGACATCTCGGCGCCGGCGCACCTGTCGAGGACATTGCCGCCGACACCTTCGTGCAATTGCTCGACTGCCCGAACCTGACACCCATTCGTGAGCCGCGCGCGTTGCTCACCACCATCGCCCGTCGGCGGGTTTATGAACTCTGGCGCCGCGATAGTCTGGAGCGTCAGCACCTCGAACGCTTACAACTGGCGGACCTGCCTGGTGCGCCATCACCTGAAGAATTGCTGCAGTTCTCGCAAACTCTGAACCTTCTGGACCGCACCCTTGAACGCCTGCCGGGCAAGGTCCGGGCGACCTTCCTGCTGTCGCGCGTCGACGGCCTGACCTACCCGCAAATTGCCGCCGAACTGGGCATCTCCCAGCGTTCGGTCAGCGTTTACATGACCCGCTCCCACGCGCTGTGCGCCCAACACAGCGCCAGCCAACTCTTGACCCGGAGGTCCGCATGAGATCGATCAAAACCCTGCTAGGCAGTTCGCTGCTGGCGCTCAGCCTGGTGGCCAGCCAGGTTCCGGCGGCGGAAAAAGTCGCCCCCATTCACTTCGGCGACATCACGTGGGAGAGCGGTAGCCTGATCACCGAAATCCTGCGACTGATTGTCGAAAAGGGCTATGGCTACCCGACCGATACGTTGCCGGGTAGCACCGTCAGCCTCGAAGCAGCACTGGCCAAAAACGACATTCAGGTGATCGGCGAAGAGTGGGCCGGGCGCAGTCCGGCGTGGGTCAAGGCGTCTGCCGAGGGCAAGGTGTTCGGTTTGGGCGACACGGTCAAAGGCGCCACCGAAGGGTGGTGGGTGCCGGAATACGTGATCAAGGGCGACCCGGAACGAGGTATCAAACCGCTGGCACCGGAGTTGAAGTCCGTCGCTGATCTGGCGAAGTACAAGGACGTGTTTCGCGACCCGGAAGACCCGAGCCGTGGCCGCTTCCTCAACAGCCCGACCGGCTGGACGTCGGAGATCGTCAACAGTCAGAAACTCAAGGCTTACGATTTGACCGCCAGCTACGTCAATTTCCGCACCGGCTCCGGCGCGGCACTGGATGCCGAGGTCGCCTCATCGATCCGCCGTGGCAAACCGGTGCTGTTCTATTACTGGTCGCCGACGCCGCTGCTGGGTCGTTTCAAACTGGTGAAGCTGGAAGAGCCGCCGTTCGACGCGCAAGCCTGGAAAACCCTGGCCGATGCGAATAACCCGAACCCCAAGGGCACGCGCTCGATGCCGGCCAGCCTGGCCATTGGCGTGTCGGCACCGTTCAAGGCGCAGTACCCGGACCTGGTGGCGTTCTTTGAAAAGGTCGACTTACCGATCGATCTGCTGAACCGGACGTTGGGGCAGATGAGCGAAAAACGTCTGCCACCGCGTGAGGTGGCTCAGGCGTTTCTGCGGGAGCAGCCGCAAGTGTGGAAGGCTTGGGTACCGGGGGAGGTGGCCAGCAAGGTGAGTGCAAGCTTGTAGTGTGTCGGCGGCGGTTTAACCGCCGCGCACTCATGCCAGGCCGTTACAGCCGTGTTTCAGGAAGCCCGGGCGTTGTGCCAGCCGTTGGAAATACTCGTCGATGGCGGGGAAGTCCGGCCGCTCCATGGGTGTCATAAGCCAGCGGTTGACGGACAACCCGACGACAATGTCGGCGAGGGTGAAATGAGCCCCGGCGACATAGGCTTTGGTGGTCGCGAGTTGATGTTCGAGGATGGCCATTTTCTGGTTCCAGCCGCGTATTCCGACAGCAATCCGATGTTCGTCCTGAAACTCCGGGTCCTTGCGCACCAATGCGGTAAACGCGTAGCTCCAGGAGGGATTGAGTTCGGTGGCTTGCCAATCCATCCATTGTTCGACCCGTGCACGCGCTACCGGTTCGTGCGGCAGCAGCTCAGTGTTCTGGTGTTTGCCGGCCAGGTAGCGGCAGATGGTATTGGACTCCCACAACACGCCGGCGTCATCAATGATCACTGGCACCTGCGCATTGGGGTTGAGCCTGAGAAACTCCGGCGTGTGGGTGGACGCATAACCGCTGCCCCAGTCCTCGCGCTCGTAGGGAACGTCCAGTTCCTCACAGGTCCACAGGACCTTTCTGACGTTGATGGACGACGCTTTACCGAGAATTTTCAGTGCATGGGTCATTGAGCTACTCCGTTAGCGATTCGACGCTTCAGGAATCTAACAGACTTTCAGCGTTATCAAGCTGGATGAGGAACACTATCAAGGTTAGTTGAAAACCCACGGCATGGGCGATGCGCTGCTTGACGGTGCGGGAAGGAGCACTCAGGTGCTTTCCCGGATTTTCAACTCAAACCCCATGTCCTGAACCGGTTTGGCCACTGAGTTGCCGGCCAGCAACGTCAACATCAACTCCGCCGACCGCCGGCCAATCGCCTCGCGCGGGGTGCTGATGCTGCTCAGGCGCGGCACCATGTGGGCCGAGGCCGGCAGGTCGTTGAAGCCGAGGATGGCGACTTGTCCCGGGATCTTTATCCCGCAGCGCATGGCTTCGAGCAGCGCACCCTGGGCCAGGTCGTCGTTGCCGAAAAAGATCGCATCGACATCGGGGTGACTGGCAAGCAGCTGCACAAACAACTCACCGCCCAGTCCGACGGAGGAGGCACGTGGGGTCAGCACTTCAAGGTCCGGGTCATACAAACCGGCCTTTTGCAGGGCTTTGCGGAACCCTTCGCCACGCAGCAACGTGCGCTGGTCCAGTTGCGCGCCGATGTAGGCCAGGCGCTTGCGACCGCGTGACAGTAAATGTTCGGCCGCTGTTTCGCCGGCGGCCAATTGCGAGAAACCCACGCAATTCACACCTGCCGCGCTGTCCAGTTCCATCATGTACACACAGGGGATGTTGCTGGCTTCGATCATCCGCCGCGAGCTTTCCGTGCGGTCGAAACCGGTCAGCAGCAAACCCCTAGGCTGATACGCCATGTAGTTACGCAGCAGGTTTTCTTCTTCATCGCGTGAGTAGTGGAAGTTGCCGATCAGCACTTCGAAGCCCTTGGGGCGAAGCACCTGATGAATGGCTTCCAGCGTATCGATGAACAACAAGTTGGACAGCGATGGCACCAGCACCACTACTGAATGGCTCTGCGCCGAGGCCAACGCGCGGGCGGCGGGGTTGACCACATAGTTGAGTTCGAGCGCGGCTTTCTGGACTTTTTCCACTAGTTCCGTGGCCACGGTACTGACACCGCGCAGGGCGCGAGAGGCGGTGATCGGGCTGACACCGGCCAGGCGTGCAACTTCGTTCAACGTCGGGCGGCCAGTGGTGCGTGTATTTTTATCGTTTTTAGAAGAGGTCATCGGGCGGCTTGCCAAACAAAATTCAAGGCACTAAGGTAGCGCTGTCCCGAAGCAGCTGCAAATGTGTAAGCGAGTTTTGCCTGAACCTCGCTTTTCGGCATTGGGAGCGAACATGCTGCAACCCACAAAAATGACAAGAAGGCGTCGGCAACTTCTACTTTTGATCGAGTGTCATAGCTGGCAAAGGTAGCGCTGTCTGCGCGCTGAGGTGTTACATGAATAATCCCATCACCGCCCTGGTCATCATGGGCGTTGCCGGTTGCGGCAAGACATGCGTCAGCGAGGCCTTGTGCCAGCTCAGCGGCGCCACTGCCATTGAAGGCGATTCTTTTCACCCTGCCGCCAATATCGAAAAGATGAGCGCGGGTATCCCTCTGAACGACCAAGACCGTGCCGGCTGGCTCGACAGCCTGTGCGACGAATTGCGCCGCATCGACGCCAAGGGCGAACGCCCGGTGCTGACCTGCTCGGCCCTCAAACACAGCTATCGCGAAGTGTTGCGCAGCGCCTTGCCGGGCCTGGGTTTCGTTTTCCTTGAACTGACTCCCGAAGTCGCCGCCGAGCGTGTGTCGCATCGGCCGGGGCACTTTATGCCTTCGACCCTGATCGACAGCCAGTTCGCCACACTCGAATCCCCTGTTGGCGAGCCGTTGACCCTGGCGCTGGATGCCTCGACCTTCAGCGTCGAGCAACTGGCAGCACGGGCGCATATCTGGTGGCAGGCTCACGGCCTCAAACACGCGGGATGAATTTTCCCGAAAAAGACAGCGCTGTCCTGATGGCTTTCGAATTACCCGCTTTAATAACAACAACAACCAGGAGACACCCCTAATGTTTGGCATGTCCCACGAGACGTTCCTGCTGCTCGATGCAGTGGTCACGGTGATCGGGCTTATCGTTCTGATCACCAAGTTCAAGTTCCACCCGTTTATAGCCCTGATCATTGCGGCAGCCTTTCTCGGGCTGACCTCCGGCATGCCAGTCGGCACCATCATCAAGGCGTTCCAGGACGGCTTCGGTGGGGTGCTCGGTTTTGTCGGGATCATCCTGGCGCTGGGCACCATGCTCGGCAAAATGATGGCCGAGTCGGGTGGGGCGGACCAGATTGCCCAGACCCTGATTCGCGCGTTCGGTAAAGATAAAGTGCAGTGGGCGATGATGTTCGCGGCCTTCCTGGTCGGCATCCCGCTGTTCTTCGAAATCGGCTTTGTACTGCTGATTCCGCTGGTGTTCATCGTGGCGCGCCGCACCGGCGTGTCGATCATCAAGATCGGTATCCCGCTGCTGGCCGGTTTGTCTGCCGTGCACGGTCTGGTTCCGCCGCACCCGGGTCCGTTGCTGGCCATCGGCATCTTCGGTGCCGACATCGGTAAAACCATTCTGTATGGGCTGATTGTTGCGCTGCCAACGGCCATTATTGCCGGTCCGATCTTCGGTACGTTCATTGCCAAGTACATCCCCGGTCACCCTAATCAGGAACTGGTGGATCAACTGGCGCACGAGCCTGAAACGGCAACCCTGCCAAGCTTCAATATCACGCTGATCACTGTGCTGCTGCCGGTGCTCCTGATGTTGCTCAAGACCTTTGCCGACGTGGTGCTGCCTGAAGGCAATTTTGTACGCGCCTTCATGGACCTGATCGGTCACCCGATCGCAGCGCTGCTGTTGGCGCTGTTGCTGTCGCTGTACACCTTCGGTCACCGTCAGGGCGTTGATTCGAAAACCATTCTGAAATGGCTCGATGCGAGCCTTGCGCCGACTGCCGCGATCATTCTGATCATTGGTGCCGGTGGTGGCTTCAAGCAGATGCTGGTGACCAGCGGTGTGGGTGACGTGATCGGCCACATGGCGGTGAACGCACAGATCTCGCCGATTCTGTTGGCGTGGCTGGTGGCGGCGGTGATTCGCGTGGCAACCGGTTCGGCCACCGTGGCGACCATTACCGGCGCGGGCATTGTGGTGCCAGTGGTTGGGATGATTCCAGGCGTGAACCGTGAACTGCTGGTGTTGGCCACCGGTGCCGGTTCGTTGGTCCTGTCTCACGTCAACGACGCGGGTTTCTGGCTGGTGAAGCAGTACTTCAACATGACCGTGGCGGAAACCTTCAAGACCTGGACCGCGATGGAAACCATCCTGTCCGTGGTTGCGCTGGGCTTTATTCTGCTGCTGTCGATGTTCGTTTAAGCAACACCACCACACTGATCGTTCCCACGCTCTGCGTGGGAATGTATCCCGTGACGCTCCGCGTTACAGTGGACGCAGAGCGTCCATGGCGGCATTCCCACGCAGAGCGTGGGAACGATCAGGCACAAAAAAACCGCATTGCTGCGGTTTTTTTGTGACTGCTTAATAACTCAGGTATTGGTTTTGGCGACCAACCCATCCGCCCTGAACATTCCGCGAATCCCGCGCACGGCCTGACGAATCCGGTCCTGGTTTTCAATCAGCGCGAAGCGCACATGATCATCCCCGTACTCACCAAAGCCCACGCCCGGCGAGACGCAGACCTTGGCCTCGGCCAGCAGTTTCTTGGCGAACTCCAGTGAGCCCAGGTGCGCATAAGCCTCGGGGATCTTGGCCCAGACGTACATCGACGCCTTCGGATTTTCGACCATCCAGCCCAGTTCATGCAGGCCTTTGACCAGCACGTTGCGCCGCTGCCGATACTGCTCGGCGATGTCCTTGACGCATTGCTGATCGCCTTCCAGTGCCGCAATCGCCGCGACCTGCAGCGGGGTGAAGGTGCCGTAGTCGTGGTAACTCTTGATCCGCGCCAGGGCGTTGACCAGTTCCGGGTTGCCGACCATGAAGCCGATCCGCCAGCCCGCCATGTTGTAACTCTTGGACAGGGTGAAAAACTCCACCGCAATGTCCTTGGCCCCCGGCACCTGCATGATCGACGGGGCTTTCCAGCCGTCGTAGACGATGTCGGCGTAAGCCAGATCGTGCACCACCAGTACGTCGTACTGTTTGGCGAGGGCGATCACGCGCTCGAAGAAATCCAGCTCCACGCACTGCGCGGTGGGGTTGGACGGGAAGCCGAGAATCATCATTTTCGGTTTCGGGATCGAGCCGCGAATCGCCCGTTCCAGTTCGGCGAAGAAATCCACCCCCGGAATCAGCGGCACCGAACGCACCTGGGCGCCGGCAATCACGGCACCGTAGATGTGAATCGGATAACTCGGGTTTGGCACCAGCACGGTGTCGCCTTGATCCAAAGTGGCCAGCATCAAGTGCGCCAGGCCTTCCTTGGAACCGATGGTGACAATGGCTTCGGTTTCCGGGTCGATGTCGACCTCGTAGCGATCCTTGTACCAATTGGAAATCGCCCGGCGCAGACGCGGAATACCTTTGGAGGTCGAGTAGCCGTGGGTGTCTTCGCGCTGAGCGACGGTCACCAGTTTTTCGACGATGTGCGGCGGGGTCGGGCCGTCAGGGTTGCCCATGCTCAAGTCGATGATGTCTTCGCCACGACGACGGGCGGCCATCTTCAGCTCGGCAGTGATATTGAAAACGTAAGGGGGGAGTCGATCTATGCGCGCAAAGCGGCGCGGCGAACCTTGTTCGGCCATTGTTGCCTCGGATAACGTAAGCGCCCGGAACCGTCCGAGCGACGTTGGCCACTGCGGTGGCCTGTTGCGGAATGTAAGGGCAGTCGTGGCAAACTGTCCAGCCAGTGTGTAAATAATTTTTTCCGAAGGAAATCGGGTGATGGAATTTAGCAGCGGCTTCTTGCTGAGCCTTTCGTTGTGCCTGGATATCGGCGTGGCCAATATCGCGATGATCACCCTGGCCATGCAACGCGGCTATTTCCAAGGCTTTGCGCTGGGATTGGGCACCTGTGTCGGCGACCTGATCTATGCGGTGCTGGCGCTGGCGGGCATGACCGTTTTGCTGCAATACGAAACCGTACGTTGGGTCCTGTGGATTGGCGGTTCGGCGTTACTGGTGTATTTCGCGGCGAAGATGATCTATTCGGCGATTCACCACGAAGCGGTATTGGCGCAAGCCGACGAGGTGGGGCAGAACTCCCATCGCAAGGAGTTTTTCCGCGGGATTTTCCTGGCCATGTCCTCGCCCAGCGCCATTTTGTGGTTCGCGGCGGTGGGCGGCACGTTGATCGCCCGTTCTGGCGGCGGGGGTGCCCTCAGTTCGGCGCTGTTTCTCGGTGGATTCCTCTGCGCCGGTCTGCTCTGGAGCGCGGGTTTGTGCTTTGCCGCGAGCCACGGCGGCAAGTTGCTCGGCGACAAACTGCTGCGTTATTCCTATATGGCATCGGCGGCGATCTTCTGCTATTTCGCGGTCTACGTGATTCTATCGGGTTACAACGAGTTTGTTGGCGCAGCGGCCGTCGAACAGTTGCACGCGCTGTAGCTAGGCGAATCGGGTTTGGCTTCTATACTTCCAGCCGAACCCATTTTTAAGCTCAGGAGTTGAGTCATGGATGAGCAAACAGGCGTAAAACCGGACGAGCCACGCTTCGAACACGGGCACTTCTTGCTCATTGCAGGGTTTGGTGGCCGATTTACTGCGCAGACGACCAAGGCGATCCCCGACCTTTGGGAGAAATTCATTCCTGAGATTGGCAAGATTCCCGGGCAAAAAGGCGAAGTCACCTACGGCATCTGCTGCAATCCGGATGGCAAAGGCGGGTTTGAATACATCGCCGGTGTCGAGATCGACAAACTCGACGACTTGCCAGAGAAGTACCGTTGGGTCGAGGTTCAACCTCAGCGTTACGCAGTATTCGAGCACAAGGGATCGCTGGACCAGCTGCCCGCAACCTTTCAATACATCTGGAAAACCTGGCTGCCGCAGTCCGGTAAAGAGGCGGCGGACGCCCCGGAATTCGAACGCTACAGCGAAGACTTCAACCCGAAGCTCAACACCGGCAAGCTGGAAATCTGGCTGCCGATCAAAGGCTGAACACCTGCATCGGGAGACGGCTCGATGATTCGTCTCTCGATGTCGTGTGGAGGCTGATTTATGATCCTCGGCCTATTCCATCTGATTGCGACCTGCCATGAACACCGTCATCCGTCACGTCACGCCTGCTGACCTGGACCGCTGCTACGTCATCGAAACCGTTGCCTATGAAGGCGACGAAGCCGCCACCCGGGAAAAAATCGCCACCCGCATCGCCACGTGGCCCGAGGGTTTCATCGTGGCTGAAGTTGACGGCGTGGTAGCCGGTTTCATCAACTCCGGTGCGGCGTTTCAGGTGGAAATGTCGGACGAAGCGTTCAAGGAACTGATCGGCCACGACCCGGCGGGCCCACACGTGGTGATCATGTCGGTGGTGGTGCACCCGGACTATCAGGGGCAGGGGCTGGCGAAGCGATTGATGGGCGAGTTTATAGAGCGCATGCGTGCATCGGGCAAGGTCAGCATTCACCTGATGTGCAAGGAGCGGCATATCCCGTTGTACGCCGGGTTTGGCTTTGCCTACATCAAGCCGTCGGCCTCGGACCATGGCGGGATGGCGTGGCATGAGATGGTGTTGGATTTGTGATGGGGTAAATGATTGCTTGAGATAAGTTTTTTTATAGCCTAAATTCAGACCGTGTTGTATTGGCCAGCCTGCACGGTTGGCGACAGAGGAATGAGTGATGCGAGTTGAAACCATCAGCTTTGTAAAAAAGAATGCGGCAGCGCTGGATCTCTCCGAACCCATGCTTGTCACGCAAAATGGTGTACCGGCTTATGTGATTGAATCCTATGAGGAGCGTAAGCGTCGTGACGAGGCCATTGCGCTGATCAAGCTGCTCTCGTTTGCCTCCCGCGACAAAGAGCAGGGCAAGCTGATTTCCGGCGACACACTCTTGGCCAGACTGGCCCAGCGACGTCAATTAATGCAAGACGATAACGATGCCTGAAAACTACAGGGTAGAGTTCGCGACGGCAGCGGAGCATGGAGTTGTTTCACTTGAGCACTATCTGACGCAACAATGCGGTCGCAAAAAAGCGGCAGAGATGGTCGATCAGCTGGTCATGCAAATCGTTACGGCGCTGGCCAGCCAGGCGCTTGTTTACGGTGTTTGTCAGGAGGCGGCGTCTTTGGGGGTTACCCATTTTCGTGAGTATCTGCCTTTGGGGCAGCGGGTTCTGTATGAGGTGTTCCCGAGCGAAAAGCTTGTGGTGGTCGCGTTGGTCATCGGCCAGCGCCAAAGTATCGAGAAGCAGCTGCTCGACTACTGTCTATTACTCTGACAGGCTGTTATCTACGCATCCTCACACCTCAAAAAACCAACCCCATCCGTCGCTCATAACCAATCCGCCCCTTATACGCTTCCCCCCTGTCGACCCAGCCGAACTTTGCATACAGCGCGATGGCCGGCTCGTTGTCCGCATCCACCGACAACTCCAGCCCCTTTATTTCCGGAAACGCCTGGCGCGCCACCTCGGGCAGCGCTTGCAGGCAGGCTTTGCCATAGCCTTTGCCTTGAGCGCGTTGATCGACTTGCAGCGCATGCAGGGTGGCGCTGTGTTCATCGGCCCAGGCCGGTAGCACGGGCGGGCGCTTGAGCAGCAGGAAGGCCACGGGAACGTCTTCGACCAGCAGCGTAAATCCTTTGACGCCGGGGCCGGGTTTGGACAAAAGGGAGTGCAACGCTCCGTGAATGTCGCCGCTGAATTTTATCTGTTCTTTGTGCACTTCGATGGCCTCGACCTGCTGGCGCTGGCGCACGTTCAGGCTTTCGTAAGGCACGAGTCGGGTTGTCACTGGAGTGTCCTTTTTCCAACACGAATGAGCCTCGGATTCTAGCGAGTTTGCGCCGCTGGATTATTTTTTATTTCGGCTGTCGATTTGGTTTTTTGCCGAACGACTAAGAGGTGTCTTCACAACAAAAACCACGGAGAACCCCCATGAGCGCTACAACCGAAATCCAGACCCTGATCGACACTTATCGTGACGCAGTCATCTCTAAGAATGTGGACAAAATCATGGCCCTGTATGCCGACGACATCGTCTCCTACGACGCGGTCAAGGCCTTGCAATTCCGGGGCAAGACCGCCTACCGCGCGCATTGGCTGGAGTGCATGGAGATGTGCCAGGGTCCGCATAAGTTCGACTTCGATCATATGAACATCGTGGCGGATGAGCACGTCGCTTTCGCCCATTGGCTGGCCCATTGCGGTGGCACCAACGAGCAGGGCGAAACCCAGGCCTGCTGGATGCGCGTGACCGCTTGCTACCGTCGCGATGCCGGGCAATGGCGCATTGTCCACGAACACTGGTCGGCCCCGTTCGACATGCAGAGCGGCGCGGCTCTGTTCGGTTTGCAGCCCTGATGGTCAGGCCGATTCGTCGGGAATTTCGCCAACGCCTCGATCTGCAGCCATAGTTGATTCGTTCGATTCAGGAGAGCCATATGAAATACCTATGCCTGGTCTACAGCAACGAGCACACCTTGCACTCGCTGCCCGAAAGCCCGAACGACGCCGAGTGCATGGCCTACGCCGAGTCGATCCAGAGTGGCGGCCGCATGCTCGCGGCCGAGGCGCTGGAGTCGGTGCAGACCGCCACCACGGTGCGCATGCGCAACGGCAAGATGTCGATCACCGACGGCCCGTTCGCCGAAACCAAGGAGCAATTGGCCGGCTTCTACCTGATCGATGCCAGGGACCTCAATGAAGCGCTCCAGGTCGCCGGGAATATTCCGGCGGCCCGGGTCGGCTGTGTCGAGGTGCGTCCCGTTCGACAGTTGAATGCTTGAATAACAATGATCAAAAAGGAGGCTGCATGAGCGCTGAAAGAACGGCTGCCGAATTCGAGTTATCCAGCAGTCGGTTGATCGAGGCAGCACGGATCAGCGAAGGCATGCCGACCTGATGCCTGTCGTCTCGGTGCAAGCCCGGGTCGAGCAGGTTTACCGCGAAGACTCGCGGCGGATTCTGGCGACGCTGATTCGTTTGCTTGGCGATTTCGACCTCGCGGAAGAGGCCCTGCACGAGGCCTTTTTCGTTGCCGTCGAACGCTGGCAGCGTGACGGCGTGCCCGCTAATCCGCGCACCTGGCTGGTGTCCACCGGGCGCTTCAAGGCGATTGATGTATTGCGTCGGCGTGCGCGATTTGCCGCGTCCCGGCCGCTGCTGATTGCGCAGGCCGAGGCGCTGGAGCAGGCCGACTGGAGTGAAGAAGACGTGGAAGACGATCGCCTGCGCCTGATCTTCACCTGCTGTCACCCGGCACTCGCAGCGGATGCCCAAGTACCGCTGACCTTGCGCGAAGTCTGCGACCTGACTACGGAAGAAATCGCCCGGGCGTTTCTCTCGGCTCCCGCTACCATCGCTCAGCGCATCGTGCGGGCGAAGGCGAAAATTCGTGATGCGAAAATCCCTTATCAAGTGCCGACACTGGCGGAATTGCCCGAGCGCCTCGACAGCGTGTTGCGGGTGATTTACCTGGTGTTCAACGAAGGATATTCGGCGTCCATCGGGGCTGAAGTGACGCGTGAGGATCTGACGCGCGAGGCGATTCGGCTGGGGCGGTTATTGATGGACTTGTTGCCGGAGTCGGAGGTGATAGGGCTGCTGGCGTTGATGCTGCTGCACGAGTCGCGACGCCTGGCCCGGACGTCGGCTGACGGTGAATTGATTGTGCTGGACGAGCAGGACCGTGCGTTGTGGGACGCCGGGATGATTGCCGAAGGCTGTGCGCTGGTGGAAGCGGCGCTGACCACCGGGCAGATCGGGCCGTATGGCCTGCAAGCGGCGATTGCGGCGGTGCATGCCGAAGCGCCCTCGGCGGCGGAAACGGACTGGCAGGAGATTGTCGGTTTGTATGACGTGTTGCTGGCGGCAGTGCCTTCGCCGGTGATCGAGTTGAATCGCGCGGCGGCGATCTCCCGCAGGGACGGGCCGTTAGCGGGGCTGACGTTGGTTGAGGCGATTTTGGATCGGGGTGAGTTGCAGGATTATCACTTGGCCCACTCGGCGCGGGCGGAGTTTTGTCGGCAGCTAGGGCGGGTGGGCGAGGCGCGGGCAGCGTATGAGCGGGCGCTGGAGCTGACGCAGCAAGTGCCGGAGCGGCGGTTTCTTGAAGCGAGGATCAAGGCTTTGGAGTGATGTGAGTTTGCGGACCTCATCGCGAGCAGGCTCGCTCCCACATTAGACCGCATCTGTCTGAACAACTCGGTCAATTGTGGGAGTGAGCCTGCTCGCGATAAGGGCCGAAGGACCTTTATTCCAACATCTTGCTCAGCAGCCAGCTCCCCGCCGGCCCCGGTGGATACTGGCGCGACCATAGCGCATCGACATACACCGGTTTCGGCCAGCCGCGCACTTGAAGTTCCTGCAACGAACCTTGGCCAAACCGCGCCACCAACCACCGCGGCAACGGCGCCCAGCCAAATCCGCCCTCGGCCATTTCCAGCAGCATCAAATAGCTCGGTGCCGACCAGACGCGTCCTTTTGCCCGACTTTCATACGGATTGACGATGGTTGCCAGACGCAGTTCACGGTGCTGTTGCAGCACGTCCTGATCGACATGAGCGAGCGCCGTCAATGGATGCGTGCGGGAGACGAACAGCGCGATTTCCGTGCGTTCGTCGACGGTCGAACTGACCAGATCCGGTGGATAGCTGTCTTGCATTTCAGCGAACGCCACCTGCGCCCGACCGCGTTGCACCAGCGAAATCAAGTCATCGCATTCGGCAATCAGGCATTCGAGTTCCAGGTCCGGATAGCGCTGTTCGAAAGCACTCAGTGCGGCTTCGAACCGGTCGGATTGATAGGTGTCGGAAATCGCCACCGTCAGTTTTGGCTCGACGCCTTGTGACAGCTGGCTGGCGGTGATTTCCAGCCGGCTGGTGGCGGCCAGAATTTCTTCAGCCCGTTGCAGCATCACATGCCCGGCCGGGGTCAGGCTCGGCTTGCGGCTGCTACGGTCGAACAGGACCAGGTTCAAATCGATTTCCAGGCTGGCCACCGCCGCGCTGATGGTCGATTGGCTACGCCCCAATTTGCGTGCCGCTGCGGAAAACGAACCTTGGGTCGCGGCCTCGACAAACGCCAGTAACACTTCGTGAGACGCCATGAACTATCGCCTTGATCGATGGTTATTGGTTATGAAGTATCGGTGTGGTGAGGGATCATGGCAACCACCGTCACTCAGAGGAGTCTGGCCATGAGCGTCAACAAATCCATCACTGAACGTATTTTCCAGGCCGTTGGCTTCGAACTGTTGGCCGTCCTGATCTGTACCCCGTTGCTGGCGTGGATCATGGACAAACCGATGCTCGACATGGGCGTCGTCACCATGGCAATCGCGGCGCTGGCCCTGGCCTGGAACGTGGTGTTCAACGGCCTGTTCGACCGCGTGCTCAAGCGCTACGAGATTGCTCGCACCGCGTGGGTCCGGATGGTCCATGCGTTGCTGTTTGAGGGTGGTCTGGTCGCGCTCGGTGTGCCACTGATTGCCTGGTGGCTGAAGATCAGCTTCTGGGAAGCATTCCTGCTCGATATTGGCGTGCTGCTGTTTTTCCTGCCGTACACCTACATCTACCACTGGGTATACGACGTGGTGCGGGAGCGGATGGTGACGCGCGGGGTTGGCGAACGGTGTGTGTCTAAAGCGGGGTAATGATCAGACTGTTTTTCATTGGAGGTGTCGCTGGCGAGGGTCTGGCTGGCAATCTCCGGAGGCACACCCCGTAAAACTGTGGGAGCGAGCCGGCTCCGGGCGGCGTTCCGACGATGGGGCCTGCACACTCAACATCATCGTTGACTGTCAGACCGCTATCGTCGGAACGCCGCCCGGAGCCGGCTC
>NZ_AKJS01000078.1 GCF_000282215.1 Pseudomonas sp. GM21 | reverse complement strand
ATGGCGGCGGGCCCCCGGAGCAATGCCGGAGTGAGGGCATGCCGAGCCTGGGCGAGGCACCGAATGGAGGGGCAAAGCCTTTTGCTTACTTTTCGGCGTTTGGAAAAGTGAGTCGCTGTAAGAGCGAAACCGTCAGCCGCCGTAACCGCAGAAATGGATATGTACACCAGTGAGAAAATGGTCGGCTGCCAGGCCGTCTTCGCTGGCAAGCCAGCTCCTACAGGAACCGGGTACATCCGTAGAAGTGAGGTTGGCTGTCAGGCCGTCTTCGCGAGCAGGCTCGCTCCCACAGAAAGGCGTGCGATCAGACAAAAAAACCCCGCATAAGCGGGGTCATAAAGGTGCAGCAGTCATGCTTTCGGGCGTTTGTCCATCACGTGACAAGCCTTGCCCTCAGAGCGCTTGATCGAATGCATTGGCTGCAAAACAATCCGCGAACTGATCCCGATATACGTCTTGATATGCCGACTCAACTCGCCACAAACAGCCTTTTGCTGTTCATCGCTCAGGTGTTGATGTTCAGCCTTGAGCTCCACATGCACATCCACACTGTCCAGGTTGCCATTGCGATACAGATGGATCTCATAGGATTCTGAAAGCTGTTTTATTTTCAGCACCTGCTCCTCGATCTGCGTCGGGAACACATTGACCCCACGGATGATCAGCATGTCATCGCTGCGCCCGGTGATTTTGTCGATCCGACGCATCGGCCGCGCGGTGCCTGGCAGCAGGCGCGTCAGGTCGCGGGTGCGGTAGCGGATCATCGGCAAGGCTTCTTTGCTCAGGGAGGTGAACACCAGTTCGCCCATCTGCCCGTCCGGCAGCACTTCGCCGGTGATCGGGTCGATGATTTCCGGGTAGAAGTGGTCTTCCCAGATCGTCGGCCCGTCCTTGGTTTCGGCGCATTCCATGGCGACGCCCGGGCCCATGATTTCCGACAGGCCGTAGATGTCTAGCGCGGTGATGCCCAGGCGGTTCTCGATGGCGCTGCGCAGTTCGCCGGTCCACGGCTCGGCGCCAAAGATGCCCAGGCGCAGGGCCAGTTTGTGCGGGTCGATGCCCTGGCGCTCGATTTCATCGGCGATGTTGAGCATGTAGGACGGCGTGACCATGATGATGTCCGGCTGGAAATCCTTGATCAGTTGCACCTGTTTCTCGGTTTGGCCACCGGACATCGGAATCACCGTGCAACCCAGGCGTTCAGCACCGTAGTGGGCGCCGAGGCCGCCGGTGAACAGGCCGTAGCCATAGGAAATATGCACCTTGTCGCCACGACGACCGCCGGCTGCGCGAATCGAACGGGCAACGACGTTGGCCCAGGTATCGATGTCGTTCTGGGTGTAGCCGACGACAGTCGGTTTGCCGGTGGTGCCGCTGGAGGCGTGCAGGCGCACGACTTCGTTCATCGGCACGGCAAACATGCCGTAGGGGTAGTTATCGCGCAGGTCGTTTTTGGTGGTGAACGGAAACTTTGCCAGGTCTTCCAGCGATTTGATGTCGTCCGGGTGCACGCCCAGGGCATCGAAGCGCTGACGGTACAGCGGCACATTGTTGTAGGCGTGGTTCAGGCTCCAGCGCAGTCGATCCAGCTGGTGTTGACGCAATTCGTCGATGCTGGCGGTTTCCAGCGGGTCCAGCACGGGATCAAGCACGGCTTTGGCAATTGGCATGTTCATAACTTCACTCGAATTATTGTTGTGTTCCGACCCCGCCATGGCAGGGCTTGAGTGCATGCCCCAAGGATACCTCTCGGCTCCTTGGGAATCGCGATTCTTTAGTCGGATAAGCGCTCGATGATCAGCGCGATGCCTTGGCCAACGCCGATGCACATGGTGCACAGGGCATAGCGGCCATTCCGTTCCTCAAGCTCATGCAGGGCGGTGGTCACCAGTCGCGCGCCACTCATGCCCAGCGGATGACCCAGGGCAATCGCGCCGCCGTTCGGGTTGACGCGAGGGTCGGTATCGCCCAGGCCCAACTCGCGCAGCACCGCCAGACCTTGTGCGGCGAAGGCTTCGTTGAGTTCGATCACGTCCATGTCGGCCAGGCTCAGGTTGGCCAGTTCCAGCACTTTGCGCGTTGCCGGCACCGGGCCGATGCCCATGATGCGCGGCTCGACACCGGCGGTGGCCATGGCGACCACCCGGCCGCGAGCCTTCAGGCCGTGGCGTTTGGCAACTTCCGGGCTGGCCAGCAGCAGCGCGCAGGCGCCGTCGTTGACCCCGGAGGCGTTGCCGGCAGTGATGCTGCCGCCTTCGCGGAACGGTGTGCCGAGTTTTTGCAATTGCTCCAGCGTGGTGTCGCCGCGCGGGTGCTCATCGTGTTCGACGACTTTGGCCGGGCCTTTGCGCTGGGGAATTTCTACCGCGACGATTTCTTTGGCCAAGCGCCCGCTGGCCTGGGCCGCGCCGGCGCGTTGCTGGCTGCGCAGGGCGAAGGCGTCTTGGTCGGCACGGGAAATGTTGAACTGCTCAGCGACGTTCTCGGCGGTTTCCGGCATGGAGTCGATGCCGAAAGTTTTCTTCATCAGCGGATTGACGAAACGCCAGCCAATGGTGGTGTCGTAGATCTGCGCGTCACGGGAAAACGCCTGCTCGGCCTTGCCCATCACCAGTGGCGCACGGGACATCGATTCGACGCCGCCGACCAGCATCAGCCCGGCCTCGCCACAGCGAATCGCTCGCGCTGCGGTGCCGATGGCGTCGAGCCCGGAACCGCACAAACGGTTGAGCGTGGTGCCGGGCACGCTGACTGGCAAGCCTGCCAGCAGCGCCGACATGCGGGCGACGTTGCGGTTGTCTTCGCCGGCCTGGTTGGCGCAGCCGTAGATCACATCATCAACGGACGTCCAGTCGACCTGTGGGTGGCGGCGCAGCAATTCGCGCAGCGGCACCGCGCCGAGGTCGTCGGCGCGCACGCTGCTCAAGGCACCGGCATAGCGACCGATCGGGGTCCGCACCGCGTCGATGATCAAGGCGTCATTCATTCGGGTTCTCCTGCGGCAGTACTGCGCCGCGCACTTTGTAGGATTTGCCATGGAACAGCGCAATCAGCCGGCCCAGTTGGTTTTCGATACGAACGTCGTAGTTGCCGGTGCGCCCGGAGCGGCTTTGCTCGGTGCAATCGGCGGTCAAGGTGTCGCCCAGGTGTGCCGGGGCGATGTAGTCGATGCTGCAACCGATGGCCACCGTGGCTTCGTTGTAGCTGTTGCAGGCAAAGGCAAACGCCGAGTCGGCGAGAGCAAACAGGTAGCCGCCGTGGCAGGTGCCGTGGCCCTGGATCATGTCGGCGCGCACGCTCATGCCGACGCAGGCGCTGCCGGGGGCCGCCGAGAGCAGGCGCATGCCCATCGCCTGACTGGCGGTGTCGCGGTTGAACAGCGATTGTGCGCAGTCGCTGGCCATGCTCAGCGCTTCGTGATTAGTCATGAAAAGTTCTCCCTTCGGCGACGCGTTGGCGCAACAGCAGCGACGGCCGATAGCGTTCTTCGCCGTAACTGGCTTGCAGGTTTTCCAGCACCTTGAGCACATGCTCAAGGCCGATGGCATCCGCCCAGGCCAGTGGACCTTGGGGATAGTTGACCCCGGCGCGCATGGCCAGATCGATGTCGGCAGCCGAGGCCACGCCTTGCAGCACGGCGTCGGCGGCTTCGTTGGCGAGCATGGCAACGGTGCGCAACACGGCGAGGGCCGGGCTGTCGCTGAGTACGCTGACGGTGAAGCCGGCCCGCTGCAGCAGCGCGACACCCTGTTCGAGCGCGGAGGGCTCGATGCCGGCCGCGTAGCTGATGGCGATGCGGCTGGCCTTGCTGTAATCGAATGCGAGGTCGAGCAGGATCAGATTGCGCACCCCGTCTTCCTTGGCGCGCTGACAGGCCGTGCGCCCGTCGCTCAGCGCCAATACCGTGTCACCGACTCGCAGCAGGCCCTGGCCGTCGCGCTGAATGACTTCCATCTGGTATTCACGCAAGCGTGGGATCAACGCGTTGGCGATCCCGAGATCACCTTCGATCACACAGGTTTCAACGGGTTGTTCGCTGTTGAAGGTGATCGGTTGCGGCCGCACGGCACCTTCGGCGTAGCTATAGAAGCCATGGCCGCTTTTGCGTCCCAGACGCCCGGCGTCCACCAGTTCTTTCTGGATCAACGAAGGCAAGAAGCGTGTGTCGCCGTAATAGGCGTCGAACACCGAACAGGTCACGGCATAGTTCACGTCATGACCGATCAAATCGGTCAGTTCGAAAGCGCCCATCGCAAAGCCACCGGCATCGCGCATCAGCGCATCCAGGGTCGGGCAGTCCGCAGCGCCTTCCTGAAGCAGGCGCAAGCTCTCGGCGTAATACGGCCGAGCCACGCGGTTGACGATGAAACCCGGTGTCGAACGGGTGTGCACCGGTTTTTTGCCCCAGGCCTTGGCGGTGTCGTACAGGCAGGCGGCCAAGGCCGGATCGCTGGCCAGGCCCGAGACGATTTCCACCAGCGCCATGACCGGCGCCGGGTTGAAGAAGTGCAGGCCGAGCACGCGTTGCGGGTGATTCAGTTGCGCGGCGATGCTGGTGATCGACAGCGACGAGGTGTTGCTGGCCAGAATGCAGCGCTCACCGCAGATCTCTTCCAGTTGGCGGAAGAGGGCGCGCTTGACCTCAAGGTTCTCGACGATGGCTTCGATGACCAGCGCGCAATCGGCCAGCGCTTCGATGGCTTCCACCGCCACCAAACGGGCGAGGGTGGCCGAGCGTGATTCTGCCGAAAGTTTGCCGTTGTCGACACGTTTGCCCAGTTGTCGACCAATGCCTTCGATGGCTTGCGCCGCCGCGCCGGGGCGGTTGTCCAGCAGCAGCACGGTGTGCCCGGCCTGTGCCGCGACCTGCGCAATCCCGGCGCCCATGGCCCCGGCGCCGATCACCGCGATGCGCGCATTAATGTTCAGTGCGGTCATGACTCAGCGCCCCTTGAAGCTTGGGCTGCGTTTTTCCATGAAGGCGCCGACGCCTTCACGGTAATCCTCGCTGCGCCCGGCCAGGCGTTGCAGGTCTTTTTCCAGTTCCAACTGTTCGTCAAAGGTGTTGCTCAGGCTGGCGTTCAGGCTGCGCTTGATCAGTGCCAGGCCGTAGGTCGGTTGTGTGGCCAGGTGTCGGGCGAGTTTCAGCGCTTCATCGCGCAGTTCGGCGTCTTCCACGCAGCGATAGATCAAGCCCCATTGCTCGGCTTGTTCAGCGGTCAAACGGTTGCCGAGCAATGCCAATGCCTTGGCGCGGGCCATGCCGACCAGGCGCGGCAAGGTCCAGGTGCCACCGGAATCGGGGATCAGGCCGATTTTGCAGAAGGCTTGAATGAAGCTCGCTGAACGCGCTGCCAGCACCAGGTCGCAGGCCAGCGGAATGTTGGCGCCAGCGCCGGCGGCCACGCCGTTGACCGCGCAGATCACCGGCAGCGGCAGGTCGCGCAATTGGCGGATCAGTGGGTTGTAGAACTTCTCGATGGACTCGCCCAGGTCCGGCACGGCGCTCCCTGGCGCCACATTGCGGTCGCTGAGGTCTTGCCCGGCGCAGAAGCCGCGACCTTCACCGGTCAGCAGCAACACTCGCACGTCCGGGTTCAGCCGGACCTGTTTCAGGGCTTCCTTCACTTCACCGTGCATCTGCGCGTTGAAGCTGTTGAGCTGATCCGGACGATTGAGGCTGAGCAGGGCGACACCGGCTTCGATGGAAAACAGGATATGTTCGAAATTCATGGTCATGGCGCTCTCTGGGAGGTCGTTCGCTTTTTTATTAAAGGGCGGGTGATTACTGGCCAGTGAAGGTCGGCGTGCGTTTTTCCTGGAAGGCTCGGATGCCTTCATCGCGGTCGCGGGTGCCGGCCAGCACGGTGAAGGCGTGGCGCTCGAAACGCAGGCCGCTGGCGAGGTCGGTGTCCATGGCCTTGAGCAGTGCTTCCTTGGCCAGACGAACCGCAAGCGGTGCTTTGTCGGCAATGCTGCGGGCGATCTGCAAGGCGCGTTCGACGGTGAATTCCGGCTGGGTCACTTCGCTGACCAGGCCGGCGCGTTGCGCCTGGCGGGCGTCGATCGGCTCACCGGTCAGGACCATTTGCATAGCCATGGATTTACCGACGGCACGCAGCAGGCGTTGGGTGCCGCCAGCGCCGGGCATGATCCCGAGATTGATTTCCGGCTGACCAAAACGAGCCTCTTCACCGGCAACAATGATGTCGGCGTGCATCGCCAGTTCGCAGCCACCGCCGAGGGCGAAGCCGTTGACGGCGGCGATCAGCGGTTTGTTGAAGCGGGTGATGGTTTGCCACGACGCCTGGCGCGGGTCGTCGAGGATGCCGACCAGATTGCGCTCGGCCATTTCCTTGATGTCGGCACCGGCTGCAAAGGCTTTGCGGCTGCCAGTCAGGACCACGACACGGGTCTCGGGATCGGCTTGTGCGGCGTTCAGTTCATCGGCCAGCTCACCGAGCAGCTCGGTGGTCAGGGCATTCAGCGCCTGCGGGCGTTGCAGGGTAATCAGGCGGACGCCCGGCTCGATGATCTCGACAGCAAGGGTTAGAGGCATGGCAGATGCCCTCACGGTGGGTGCTCGGCTGCAATGCCGGCTCATTATTGGATCGGCGCGGTAGGCCGGTTTTGCCGGAGTATACCTATAACGTGATACGCAAATACAATAGTGTGTTGCATTAAATGTGTCTTAATGACGAATGGTAAGCGGCTGTAGGTTCGCGTTCAGAGTAGGCAGACTAGCGGGCAATTGCCGGTTTTATTGGGCGATACGGCAAATATAGACGGGTTCAACCGACATTCATTGAGGGCGTGTTTAAGTGATACGGAGTTTTAGTCTTTGTGCTGGCAAAAGTGATGTGATACAAAATGAGTCACTATCGGCATCGCTTTGCGAATACGCCCGGCACCGCGCTTGAAGGAATGTCCCATGACCTGCTACAGCCTCGATGGCTTGACCCCGGTGGTTGATCCCACTGCTTATGTTCATCCGTCCGCGGTGCTGATCGGCGACGTGATCGTCGGCCCGCATTGTTACGTGGGGCCGCTGGCGAGTTTGCGCGGGGACTTCGGGCGGATCGTGCTGGAGGAGGGCGCAAACCTGCAGGACACCTGCGTGATGCACGGTTTCCCGGACAGTGACACGGTGATCGAGCGCAATGGCCACATCGGGCATGGTGCGGTGTTGCACGGTTGCCGGATCGGTGCCGACGCGTTGGTGGGCATGAATGCCGTGGTGATGGACAACGCACGCATTGGCCCGCGCTCGTTCGTGTCGGCGGCGGCGTTCGTCAAGGCCGGTTTCGAATGCCCCGAACAGTCACTGGTCATGGGCGCGCCGGCCAGCATCAAGCGCGGTCTCAGCGATGAAGAAGTGTCGTGGAAACAGGCGGGGACCCGCGAGTATCAGCAACTGGCCAAGCGTTGCCTGGAACAGATGCAAGTGTGCGAACCGCTGACCGAGCCGGAACCCGACCGACCACGCATCAGTGACAGCGGCTTTCGCCCCAAAGGCAGCACCCAGTGAACGATGTGGCCCCTGTAGCAGCTGCCGAAGGCTGCGTCCGGCTGCGAAGCAGTCGCCATCGGGCCGATACGATTTTTCTGAAACACCGCATGCTCAGGATCTACGACTGCTTCGCAGCCGGACGCAGCCTTCGGCAGCTGCTACACGGGTACTTGTGAGTCGTATGAAACCGGTATATTCCTTTTCTTTTTCCAGCCCGGTACGCCCATGTCGTCCCTGACACCTTTGAACCAACTGATTACCCGCTTCCAGGAGCAGACGCCGATCCGCGCCAGCTCCTTGATCATTACGCTGTATGGCGACGCCATCGAACCCCATGGCGGGACAGTCTGGCTGGGCAGCCTGATTCAATTGCTCGAGCCCATCGGCATCAACGAGCGGCTGATCCGCACGTCGATCTTCCGCCTGACCAAGGAAGGCTGGCTGACCGCCGAGAAAGTCGGGCGTCGCAGCTATTACAGCCTGACGGGCACCGGTCGGCGGCGTTTCGACAAGGCATTCAAGCGCGTTTACAGCTCCACTGTGCCTGCGTGGGACGGTTCCTGGTGCCTGGTGATGCTCACGCAGCTGACGCAGGACAAGCGCAAACAAGTGCGCGAAGAACTGGAATGGCAAGGTTTTGGTGCGATTTCGCCGGCGGTGCTGGCGTGCCCGCGCATCGACCGCAGCGATCTCAACGCGACCTTGCTCGACCTCGGCGCCCAGGAAGAGACCATCGTTTTCGAAACCACGGCGCAGGACGTCCTGGCGTCCAAGGCGCTGCGCCTGCAGGTGAAGGAAAGCTGGAACATCGAAGAACTGGCGACCCATTACAGCGAGTTCATCCAGCTGTTCCGACCGCTCTGGCAAGCGCTTCGCGAGCAGGAGAACCTGCAACCGTGCGACTGCTTCCTGGCACGGGTCCTGCTTATTCATGAATACCGCAAATTGCTGCTGCGCGACCCGCAACTGCCGGACGAGTTACTGCCTGGCGATTGGGAAGGTCGGGCCGCGCGCCAGTTGTGCCGCAACATTTACCGGTTGATCTACGCCAAAGCCGAGGAATGGTTGAACAGTGCACTGGAAACCGCCGATGGCCCGTTGCCGGACGTGGGTGAAAGTTTCTATCGACGGTTTGGCGGGCTGAAGTAGCCCGTCATTGCAGTGGGAGCAAGGTGGTTAGGGAAAACATGAGGATTGGCGTAGACAATAAAAACAAGCCTGCGTGAGGCCTGACATGATTTCTGCAACTGCACAGCGCCGTGATGGATTTGATCAGTGGATCCATCAGATCAACCAGATTTGTGGCGCCTTCAATGGGCAAACCCTGGGTGCCGGGTTTTCCGGGCAGATCCGGGAACACCGCAGCGGTGCGCTGAAACTGAGTTTTGTCGACGCTTGCCAGGCGCGGCTGTACCGAACGCCTGCGCAAGTCGCGGCGGGCGAGGGCGGCAAATACTTTGCGGTGTTCCAGCTCGACGGCACGGCGGGCATGGCCCAGGACGACAACAAAGTGTTGCTCCGCGCCGGCGACATCACCCTGATCGACGCCTCGCGCCCCAGTGAATTTACCTACAGTGAAAACTCCCGGCAGTTGTCGCTGATTCTGCCCTCGCCGCTGATTGAGCAATCCTTGCGCTTCAACCAGGTGAGGTGCGGTCACCGCATCGCCGCGACGTCGCCGATGGCGATGCTCTCTCACCGTTTGATTCTCGACGCTGCGCAGCAAGATACCCTCAGCCTGCCGGAAAGCGAGGCGACGCTGGAAGCGATTGTCAGCCTGCTGCGCCCGGCCATCAGTCAAACCGAAGACGGCAACGATTTGCACGAGCGCATCTTTCGCAAAACGCTGGAATGCATCGACGAAAACATTCGTTCAGAGGACCTGTGCCCGGAATGGCTGGCGCGGGAAGTCGGCATGTCGGTGCGGGGGCTGTACCGGATCTTTGCCAAGAAGGGGTTGGTGGTGGCGAAATACATCAAGAATCGCCGACTGGATCTGTGCGCCCAATCCCTGCGCCAATCGCACACCGAAGAGAAGCTGTCGGTGCTGGGTTACTCCTGGGGTTTCTCCGATTCGAGCTACTTCTCCACCGCGTTCAAATCGCGGTTCGGCATTTCCCCCGGTGAATACCGAAAGACTCGCGCCTGATCATCCCCTGAATACACCGTAATTCACTACTGTGGGAGCGAGCCTGCTCGCGATGGCGGTGGGTCAGATAAATTGATGTTGTCTGACACTCCGCCATCGCGAGCAGGCTCGCTCCCACAGGTTCTTCCGCAGGTTTTGTGTGGTTATTGCGTGACGCTGAGGTTCAACGTCGGTGTTTCATCAAAGAAATTCCACGGCTTCAACAGCACATGCACCCATTCGGTCGGCATGATCGGCCACTCCTCGGCGCGCGCGATGTGCGTGGTGCCGGTGGTCAGCCAGACCACGTCGTCGGCATTTTCAATCGACTGGTTATCCGCAGTGAACTGCCCAAGCCCGGTGTCTTTGTCCGAACGGTTCGGGAATTTGCCTTCCGGGTACTTTTCTTCCGGGTTATAGCGCGTCACCCACAGCTGCTTGTCCATGAAGCTGAGGCGGTGAAAGAGCCATTCATCCTTGCCGAAGTTCGCGCCCTTGGCCACCGGATGCGTGCCGCCGGCATACGGAATCAGCTGATAGGAAACCGGGTTGCCGACTTTGTTTTCCTTGCTGAAGTTGGTCAAAAGGCGAACGGTCGAAGGGTCGAATTTCTGTGCGCCCTGCTGCTCGGTGGTGACCACGTTGTGCTCGGTCTGCATCGTGCTGGTACGCGGGCCGCCTCGGTCGTTCGGCAGTACAACCGGGTTCACTTCAACCAGCGAGTTGGTTTCACCGTCCACGTCCATGTCCAGGCGGAAGTTGTAGATGTGCTGGTGCGTGGTGCCGACGATGTTGTGGTCCAGCAGGGTGCCGTAGCGCGTGTCTTCCTTGGCCGTGGCTTCGTGCATGGTTTTGGACTGCACGCCCTTGACCGCTTCGATACCGGTGGCGCCGGCATCGATGCCGATGGTGCCGTTTTGCTGGAAGACCCAATCGACGATGTAGTCGTAGTTGCCGACGGTGCTGATCCACCGCACCACGAGCTCACGGCGCTCGGTGCTGAGGTTGGGCTGGCCCATTTCCTGGTGTTTGTATTCCGGGCCGGCGTAGCGTTCGAACACCGCCATGGCACGAGGAATCGACGTCGGCGCGCCGGTGTAGTCGGCAATCGTGGCGTCGAGCAGCACGGCGTTTTCCGGGGCGTCTTTGCCGCGGGCAATCGGCGACGTCAGGGTGCCCATGCCGTATTCGCCTGAATCCAGGTAAGCCTTGAAGTACCAGCCGGCATCCGGGTCGCCGTAAGGCACGATCATCCCGCCCAGCGAGCCTTCGTACATGATTTTGCGTTTCTTGCCCTTGTCGTCATAGGTGACGGTGGACAGGATCGGGCCGACCCGCGAATCGAGGCGAACATGGAAGTCCCAGTTCTGCCAGTGAATGCTGTTGCCGGTGATGGTGTAGTTTTTCCCCTCCGGCTCGATGATTTCCAGCGGCTTGACCTGCACGCCCTTGCGGTCACGGCCGTCATACGGCGTCGGCTTCATCGGCACCGGGATCAGGGCTGCGTCTTCGATCTTGATCAGCTTCTTTTGCTCAAGGTCGACAATCGCCACCAGGCCCTCGATCGGGTGCGCCCAGTAGTTGCCGTCACCGGTATTGAGGTAACTGACGATTTTCAGCAGCCGTTTGTCCTGCGCCAGTCCGTCCTTGCCGTCGAAGTAGCCGACGGTCAGCGGCGTGGCCACCACCTTTTTTACATCGGTGATGCCGCGCTTGGCCAGGGCCTGCGCATACTCGGAGCTGGTTTCCACGGCCGATTGCACGGTGGCGAAATCGTCCAGCAGCAGCATGCCATGCGCACCTTCGACCGGTTTCCAGGACTTGAGCGCCTTGGTGTCGAGATCGACCAGGGCTTCAATCACATGCTTGCCATCCAGCACCACGATGTTGGCCTGGCGCGGCTGGGTGACGTTCTGACCGGTCAAGGCGAAATTCCAGACCTGATCCTTGGGCGGCGCATTGACCGAGACTTCGGTGAATCGAAAACCGGGTTGGTAGTGTTCAGACTGCTTGACGACATCCACCGCCGCCTTGATTTCGTCCGCGCTCAACGGGTTGAGCGGGTTAGGGCGGGTTTCGACGACGAAGGTTTTGTCCAGGCCGGACTGGAACACCTGATTGATGAAGTCCTTGGGCATGTAGGCGGTTTTGTGTTTGAACACCACCGGGACCGCCAGCTGCATGGGCTTGCCATTGAGCATGGCGACTTTGCTGTCCGGTTTGACCTTGAGGTAAACCCCGTCCTTGGCAATGACGAACAGGTTGGCGTAACTGTCCCATTTGACCGTGGCCCCGAATTCCTCAAGGGTCGACTGCAAAGGCACCATTTCGGCGGCCCCGCCATGGGCCTGTGCGGTGGACATCCAGCCTGGCAAACCGAAGGTGCCCAGGGTGATGGCCAGCGCGAGTCGGGCGAGAGGTTTTCTTTTTAACGAGGCAATGGACGTGAACATTTCTGAGTTCCTTGGAAACCGGTGACAGCACACCACACTGTGCAACAGCCAACAAATGGCTTCTTGTGAAATCCTGCCAGATTCCTGTTGCTGCGTGCCTAAATGATCGTTGACCAAGGTTAATCCAAAAATAAACAACTTGGCGTCGGCCAGCGTCCGGCGCGCCTGATCTGACGCATAATGAACCCGCTGGTTTTGGCTTTTGTAGTTAACGTAATCGAGTGGGTCGGACATTGATCGAACGACGGCAATTCAGCGGTGGGATGAAGGGTAAAAACCTCCGCTATTTAAACGAGCCTGCTGACAAGCCTGCGCCGGTAACGCGCACGGGTTTTTTGCTGCTGGAGCACTTCTCGCTGCCTGCATTCACGCAGGCACTGGACACGATTGTTACCGCAAATCTGCTGCGACCCGGTTTGTTCGCTTCCCGAACGTTGGGCTTGAACGACGGCGAGGTGGTCAGTGACCTGGGCCTGGTAATCCGGCCGGATGCACGGTTCGATACGTTGGCGATTCAGCAACTGGACCTGTTGGTCGTGTGTGGCGGCTATCGCACAGAGCTGAAGGCCGCCGATGAGTTCATCCACCTGTTGAGAACGGCGGCAGAGCGGGGCGTCACCCTGGCCGGACTGTGGAATGGCGCGTGGTTTTTGGGCAGCGCTGGCGTGCTGGATGGCTATCGATGCGCCATTCACCCGGAGCATCGTCCCGCACTGGCGGAGGTTTCCAAAGCGGCGCATGTCACCAGCGAGCCCTATGTGATTGACCGCGACCGGCTCACCGCGTCCAGTCCTTCGGGGGCCTTTCACATGGCACTGGACTGGATCAAAGAACTGCACGGTAAAGCCCTCGTCGAGGGGATCGAGGACATCCTGGCGTTTGAAGAGTCACGCTACCGGCGCATCAAACCGGCGGAAAACATCTGTGTCAGCGCGCCATTGCGCGAGGTGGTCAAGCTGATGCACGCCAACCTTGAAGAACCGCTGGAGCTGGAGCAACTGGCGGTCTACGCCGGCCGTTCACGTCGGCAGCTCGAACGCCTGTTCAAGGAACAACTGGGCACCACGCCACAACGCTATTACCTGGAACTGCGAATCACCGAGGCGCGTCGACTCCTGCAGCATACCGAATTGTCCCAGGTGGACGTGCTGGTGGCCTGCGGTTTTGTTTCACCGAGCCATTTCAGCAAATGCTATAGCTCGTATTTCGGCTACCGGCCGTCCAAGGAAACCCGGCTGGTCAAATAAAACAGGCATGCCCTCTCCCTAATGCCGATTAGTCAAGACGCAAAACCTGTGGGAGCGAGCCTGCTCGCGATGGCGGTGGCACAGTCAACACTTGCGCTGCCTGACAATCCGCCATCGCGAGCAGGCTCGCTCCCACAGGGATTGCGGTGTTCAACACCGCCCTCTCCCTCGGCAGGAGAGGGCCGCTGTCCGTCTCAGGCGATCTGCCGATCCTTGGTTTCCGGCAGGAAGAACGTGCCAAGAATCGCCGTCATCACCGCGATCACGATCGGGTACCACAGCCCGTAATAGATATCCCCCGTGGCCGCGACCATGGCGAAGGCCACTGTCGGCAGGAACCCGCCGAACCAGCCATTGCCGATGTGATACGGCAGCGACATCGAGGTGTAGCGGATGCGCGCCGGGAACAGTTCCACCAGCCACGCGGCGATGGGGCCGTAGACCATGGTCACGTAGATCACCAGGATGGTCAGCAACAGCAACACCATCGGGTAGTTGGTCTTCGCCGGGTCGGCCTTCTCGGGGTAGCCGGCCTCCTTGAGGGCGGTGCCGAGGGTGGCGACGAAGGCGTCGTTGGTGGTCTTGAATTCAGCGGCCGGCAGGCTGGTGCCCTCGAAGCTCTGGATCACTTTGTCACCGATGCGAACCTGCGCGACGGTGCCCGGTTCGGCCTTCTCGTTTTTGTAAGGAATCGCTTTCTTCGCCAGCACGCTCTTGGCCAGGTCGCAGGAGCTGGTGAATCGGGCCTTGCCCACCGGGTCGAACTGGAACGAGCACTGGGCCGGATCGGCGATTACGGTGACCGGGTTTTTCTCCTGTGCCACGAACACGTCGGGGTTACCGTACTGGGTCAACGCATGGAAGATCGGGAAGTAGGTCAGCGCCGCGAGGATGCAGCCGGCCATGATGATGCCCTTGCGGCCAATGCGGTCAGACAGGCTGCCGAAGATGACGAAGAATGGCGTGCCGATCAGCAGCGAACCGGCAATCAACAGGTTGGCGGTTTGCGCGTCGATCTTGAGCATTTGCAGGAGGAAAAACAGCGCATAAAACTGCCCGGTGTACCAGACCACGGCCTGACCCGCCGTACCGCCAAGCAACGCCATGATCACGATTTTCAGGTTGTCCCAGCGGGCGAAGGATTCGGTCAGCGGTGCCTTGGACGCCTTGCCTTCTTCCTTCATTTTCTTGAACACCGGCGACTCGCTGAGTTGCAGGCGGATGTACACCGAGACGATCAGCAACAGGATCGACAGCAGGAACGGAATCCGCCAGCCCCACGCCTCGAACGCTTCGGTGCCGAGCAAGGTGCGGCAGGCAAGAATCACCAACAGCGACATAAACAGACCGAGGGTCGCGGTGGTCTGGATCCACGAGGTGAAGTAACCACGCTTGCCGGGTGGGGCGTGTTCGGCCACGTACGTCGCCGCGCCGCCGTATTCACCTCCCAGGGCCAGGCCTTGCAGCAGGCGCAGGCTGATCAGGATGACCGGTGCCGCCACGCCGATGGTGGCATAGCCGGGTAGAAAGCCGACGATGGCGGTGGAAATACCCATGATGACAATGGTGATGAGGAAGGTGTGCTTGCGCCCGATCATGTCGCCCAACCGGCCAAATACGATGGCGCCGAACGGCCGTACGGCGAAGCCTGCGGCGAAGGCGAGCAGGGCGAAGATGAACGCCGTGGTCTCGTTGACGCCCGCGAAGAAGTGCTTGGCGATGATGGCGGCCAGGGAGCCGTAAAGGTAGAAGTCGTACCATTCGAATACGGTGCCCAGGGACGAGGCGAAAATGACCTTGCGCTCTTCCTTGGTGATCCCGCGTTTGGGCGTGCTACCCGTGGTTGTACTGTCGATTACGGCCATGAGTGTTCTCCGTTTTGCTCTTGTTATAGGCCGGAGTACCTCTCATCAGTTGCCGCACCCAGGCCATGGGGCTGATGCCATCGGATTGCAAATTGCACGAATCAGGGACGCAGCGGGCGGCCTCGCAGGTGTGCTGGGATAGATGAAGCATAATCACCTTCGCGCAGATATCCACTCGCCATCACGCTTCAAACTCTAGCCGATGAAATGCAGCGGTCGACCGGACACATAAGTGCGCTAAAAAAACCGGAAACTTGCATGTTCAGTGGAAAGTCGGGATTAAAAAACGCAGACGCTGCAATACACCATCATCATCACAGCGGCGCCAAAAAACGCGCCCAACGCCTTTGCCATGGCATGGTGTTCAGGCACATGCTCGGTCGTTGGCTGCCATGGAGGAATCGAAGACGCCGAACGTTTGCTTTGGTGTTGGCGGACGACCGTGTAGGTGTATCGCAAACCCATCAGCAGAAACAGCGCGAGCAGACTGAGTACGGCCATGCAGGAAATGGCAGGTTTTGCATGATGCTCGGTTTCGTCAGCACAGGCCGGGCTATTGAGTTCCACAACGCTGATTTGTCCATGGCCCATCTGGGACTGCGGTGTAGCCGTGTGGATCGCTGGCTGTTGTTGCAGTTCCAGCACCTGATACTTCCAGAGCGTTGTCGAGCCTTCCCGGCAATAAGTGAACGAGACGGGGTCCGGAGCATCAACAATGCAACCGTCAGTGATGTTGAGTTTTTTCAGCGTTTGATCCGCTGACCTTGTGAAATCCAGGTCGAAGACCGGAATAACCCCGGTGGCTGAAGCCGCCATTGAAAACAGCACGCTGCCCGCAACGATGATGATCGAAGCTTTCAAGGTATTTTTTCCTTGTTTTTTATCAGCGTATGGAAAAACGCGTGGAGCGTGGTTCCCCCTGTTTCGGTGAGTCTAGAAGATTGGTAGCCGTCTGAGGTCCGACCGCGAAAAAAAATGTAGATAATGTTGAAAATGACACGTATTTGCAGTGGTGTCCCCTTGCGGCGCTTGTCTGATCAGTCACTCATGCCATCTTCAATCGCGATGCCTTGTGCACGCATTGCCTTGATCAACGCTGCCCGGGTACCCGGCAAATTGAGCATAGTCACGTGTCGCAATTCAGCCACTTCTTCAGCGCTGTAAGGCTGGTAATCGACAGGGGTGCTTTTACCCGCCAGGCCGTCTTTGCGTATCAACCAGTTAAGCAGGTCAGCCAGCTGCGCGTTGTTCAGCGCCGATTGCGACATGCCGGGCACACGCACCAGAAATTCGCGACCGCCAGGGACCTTGAGGAAGTTACCGACAAACCCGGTGAGCCGGGGCGTGTCATTGGCGGCCGAGCCCATGCCGTTGCCCAGATGGCAGCCGGCGCATTGCAGCTGGTAATTCACGCCAACGCTGTAACCGGCCTGATCGATGGGTTTTTGCAGTTCTTCATTGCCCGGCGCATGCCGCTGCGCCGGGTCGGGAATGGCCCGGGCATAGGCGAGCGGGGCGGCAAAGACGCAAACCAGGCCGAGCAATAGCAACCTACGCATGACAAGCACCTCCACGGTAAAAACACGCTGTGTGTAGCAGCTGGCGAAGCCTGCGTCCGGCTGCGCAGCAGTCGTAAACCCGGCTTACACGGTCTTTCTGATACACCGCGTGTACTGGTTTTACGACTGCTTTGCAGCCGGACGCAGGCTTCGCCAGCTGCTACGGGGATCGCGTTTGGGGCAAAAAAAATCCGCCGATTGCATGAGCAACCGGCGGCAATGCGCGTTAAATGGCGACGCCTCGGATAACCGAAACGGTGCAGTGATAGATGTGCGATTTGGCGGCCAGGCACCAATTCACATCGTTGTTGTTGAACGGGCGATAAGCCGGTTCTTCACTGTCGTTACGGGTGCAGGCGCACTGGGCACAGCTTTGCTTACCGCAGCAGTCGTTATAGGAAATGATGTAGTCCTTGCCGTCGGCCGGGTTGCGGCAAGTGCCGATCCAGGTGACTTGCGAACTTTCGGTGCCCGGTGGGCACGACGTCACCGACCCGCCGCAGCAGCTGCACAGAAAGCCGTCGATGGAGCAGTAGCGCCAGTAGTCGCAGGTGTTCGGATCACCCGGGTCACCGGCCTTCGGGTTGTCCGCGGCCAGGGCTTTGCTGGTGCGGTCCAGTGGCAACAGCAGCGGCAAAGCGGCACCGGCGACCATCAAGGAACCCATGCGCGACAGCAGTTTGCGGCGTGAGGTGGTGTCGGCCACTCGACGGGTCGAGCGCTCGAACAACAGATCCAGCAGTTTCATAAAAGTCTCCCTGCCTTAATCAGTGGCTATGGCCGTGGCTGTGGTCATGTGCATGCGGCTGGCTGTTGAGGTATTCCTGCAACGTGGCCTTTTTCAGGTGCTCGACTTCGAACAGGCTGTCCAGGTGCTCGCGGGAATTGACCAGGCCTTTGGCGCGCAAGGTGCCGGTTTTGTCGATCAGCGCGGCGTAGGGCAGCTTGCCGATCTGGTAGGTCATGCCGACTTCCGGCCCGACCACGTAGGTGGCGTCTTCGAGTTTGTGTTCGCGGATCAGCTTTTGTTGGGCGTCCATGTCGCCGTCGCTGATGAACACCACGTCCAGGCGATCAGCCTGTTCCTTGGCGATGGACTTGATCGCCGGCAACAGCGATTTGCAGATCGGGCAGGTCGGCGAGAGGAAGAACAGCAGCTGGTTCTTTTCGCCGGCATAACCGAAGTTCACCGGGCGACCGTTACGGTCGGATGCGGTGACTTGCGGTGCGGCTTCGTTGACCGCCACGCCTTTGTCCATCATCAGCGCCCCGGCCGGAGCCAGGCGACCATGCAAAACACCAATCTGACGTACCAGGCCCATGACGGCAAACGCCACGGCCGCGAGCAGAATCCAGAGCAACACGTTGGAAACGATTAAGCCTTCCATTGATCACCTACCAATCAGTTTGAGCAGAAGAGGGGAGTTCGCCAGCAAGCCATCGGCTGCGGCGTACAAAAGCAGCGCAACGGCGCTGGCGGCAACGGTGACGAAGCCATCAAAAAAAACCAGGTCGCGGGCCATCGGCAGCACGCTGGCCAACAGCGCCACGCCCACCAGCACGCTGTTACGCAACAGCAGGACCGGACGCAGCGGTTGCGCCTGGTCCGGGCCGGCACAGCCGCAGTCGATGTCGCGACGACCGCGCCACAGGTTGATGCCAATGGCTGCGGCGTAGAGCGCGATCAGGCTGGCCGCCGTCAAGGCTGCCCAATACCGGCTGACCGGCACCAGCAGCGCAAACGCGATCACCAGCTCTACCACTGGAATCACACGAGCGACCGGGCGCACCAATACGTCAGGCAACAGTTGGTAGTCCGCCAATTGCTTGGCAAACCGTGCCGGCGCGCGCACCTTGTGCGTCGCGGCACTGGCCAGCAACACCGCAATGGTGAGGGCGCTGGCGATGATGAAGATCGGATCTAAGTGCATGGCCGAACCTCGTTTAGTGGCTCATGACCTGAGTCGCGGTTTTGGCGACTTTCGGCATGCTGCCCGTGTGCTTGTTGGTTTTCAGATCGAAAATCTGCAAGCCGCCCTCGACATCGGCGCCCAGCAACAGCGGTTTGTCGTCGCTCGTCGCTTGCAGGCTCCACACCGGCGCCGGCGCTTCCAGTGTCGCCACTTTCTTGTGGGTCTTGAGGTCGTACGCCCAGATCAGCGGGCTCGGGTCTTCCCACTTCATCGCTTCATGCCCGTCGTGCATCAGCACGTACAAGCGGTCGAGCTTCGGCGCCACGGCCATCAACTGCCAGCCACCCGGTGCCCAGCCGGCTTTCTTTTCCTCGTCGGTGGTCAACGACCACGACGGCAGGATCTTCGGCGCATCGCCAGAGAAATCCACCGCACGAACGGTGCCGGTCGTGGTGGTGAAGTAGTAGGTATCGCCGACGTTCACCGCGCGCTCTACGAGCTTCTCGGCGTTCGGGTCGAAGAACGGCGTGCGGCTGCGCGCAGTTTCCTGGCCCTGGTCGTTCAGGGTGATCACCTGCAAGCTGCCATCGCCACACAGCGAGGCGAAGCGGCGGTTGCCGATCGGGTAGTTGAGCACGCAACCCGGAATCGCCAGTTCGGCGGCGACGGACTTGGCTTGCGTGTCGACCACGGTCACCGAGGTCGACGGCGTGAAGTTGTAAACGTAGACGAAGCGGTCATCGCCACTGGTATTCAAGCCATAGCGTTGGGTCAGCGACTCGGCACGCTTGGGTGGAATCACGACTTCCCAGGCCGGCGCCAGAGTAGAGGTGTCCCACGCGGTCAGCACATCGGTAACCGTGCCGCGAGTGCCACGCGAGTAGTAAATGTCGGCGCTGTAGAGGGTCTTTTTATCGCGGCTCAGCGTTGACGGCGCGGCAAAACCGGTCGGCATCATGCCAAGGATGCGTTTGTTGTCGGGGTCGACCACGGTGACACGGCCCACCACGAAACTATCGAATTCGACGTCGACGATATACGCCCGATGGGCTTCCGGTGGAAAGGCCAAAACGGTCTGGCCGATGGTGTCAGCCGGCAGGTCCGCACGGGCGCTGTTCAAGCCGAGTACAAGCAGGCTCAGACCTAGCGCTGACTGTACGTTGATCCTGTTGGTTCGCATTAGGGGAACTCCCTGAATTGTTATTCACGCAGATCGCGGGTGCTTGGGCAGATTTTTACAGTTCGATTCTGCCTCGCCGGGAAACGCAGAGAATTGCTGTGGCTGCCAAGTGTTTGTGTGTCTGTGCCAGTCGTGGGAGATGGGCTGAAACACTGCAAAGCGCAATTCAAAACCCGATCGATCAACCTCGGAGAACGCGCTCAGGTAGCAGCTGCCGAAGGCTGCGTCCGCTGCGAAGCAGACGTAAAACCAGTACGCGCGGTGTGTCAGAAGGACCGTGTCAGCAGGGTTTACGACTGCTGCGCAGCCGGACGTCCGAACGCGGCCCGAGCCTTCGGCAGCTGCTACAGGTCAGTGGGGGACTGTCAGGTGGGATTTTCGGGGGGAAGGGAGAAGCTGAACACAGCACCACAAGGTTCCAGGTTTTGCGCCCGGATATCCCCGCGATGGCGGCCGATGAAGTTTTTGCACAGTGCCAGGCTGATACCGTTGCCGCTGACCGTGGAGGAGAAAAATTTACCGTTCAACCGTTGGCGAAGGAGCAAGCTCCACCGCCAACGTCTTGCGCTGATTACCTTGGTGGAACGAAGTTATCCAGCATTCGATTCACCGCCAGCTCCCCCAGCATGATGACCTGCTGCAGCGCCAGCACGGTACTTCGATGGGTGCCCTCTACCAACGCCGCCACGTTGCTGGCCATGACACTGGCTGATGCCAGGTTTTCACAGGTTTGAACCAGCAAGGTTTCATGGTCGACGTCTGGGGCAATCATAAAAATGGTGCTGGGTTTACGAGGGGTGTTGTTCATGAGCGCCGCCGGGTTGAGATAGAAATTGAGCGCGCGCTCGGCGTCGTCGTGGAGTTTTTTTGAATCGATGGATTCGGATGGGGAGGCCGGATCGGTGTCCGGTGGGTTGGGTGTCACTTTGAACATAATCAAACTCCTGATACGAGTTTATTTGAAAGGAGCCATCACACTCGCTACCAAACGAAAGGTGGCGGCCATACGCGGGTTGGTAGACCGGTCGTATCAGTTCCCGGCGCCCTCGAAAGGACCCCACGCATGACCACCATAAAAGGTGACGCAATACGCCGTGATACGAAACCGGGCTACCAAACCCGATCACTGATATTCAGTGACAGGGCAACGATAAGGCCCGGACCACAGGCGTACAAGCCGGCGGATTCTGTCTGAACCGTAGGTAACGGCGCAAGGTCTTGTAGCCTTCGGGGCGTAACACCGAGTGTCTTTAAACATGCACAGTTAAACTCGTGAAAGATTTCAAAAAAATAGATGAAACGTCCGACATTATTCAGTGTGTTTTGCGGGCGCGGCTGCACCCTTGTCCGCTTGAAACACTTCTGGGTGAGCGAGGTGACGTGGTGTTTTTTAATAGAAGTTTTGCAGAAGGATGCCGGATCGGTTACCAGCGGCAGCGCGCATCGGGCTGATCCGACACGTGCAGCCTATCCATGGTCCCATGCTAAGGCGTTGCGGTTTCTTGGTTTTGGAGTACAGGCGACCTGAATGGGGTGCAACTCCCGGGTAATCGGCTGTATCTTGGACGACTGATTTTTTAAGGAAGAAGACATGGAACTCACACCGTTTGTAACAACTCTGCTGGGCGTTACCCGAGAATACTGGGTTGCCAATCAACGGCCGCTATTGTTAAGCAACCTACCTGCAATCCTTGCTAATCAACAGGTGGATTACCGGGCAGTGCTGGGTAAGGAGACCCTGAAATCTTTTGTGGAGCGAACGTCCGATGCCGCTAGCTATAAAGTGATTACGCATCCGGTTCATCGAGCAAAAATTGGCTTGGTGCCACCAGACGTCAACTACGAATTTGAAGCTGATTCTGAGCCAGCACAGGAAACCGCACTTTCAGACATCGCCCCTGTGCCAAATGACGCAATCGCTTTGTTGAATATCCTGAGCAAGCTGGATGCAGAGGATCTGGAGAAGATCACCATTCCTGTGTCTGTGCTTGCGAAGCTTTTCAAACAACGATGAGAGTGTTTATCGGACTAGCCACAGCGAATGAATTTCTGCGACGTGAGTTCGTGAAGCTTCGTAATAAGATCACTGCGCCTTCGAATTTTCCAGGAGGGATTTTGACCTTGGACTTGGGAGCGCCTGATCTCAACCGGGAGCCAAACCTAGAACGCTATTTTCACAGTAAATCCAGCACGAGTGATGCGCTGCTTGTGATAGGAGATGACCGTTGCGGCGCATGCCTGGAATTTACCCGCACAGCGCTCTTTATACATCGTGTGGGAATACCGTCTCGAGTAGAAAATGCCGAGAGCTATCTGGTCCAGAAGGTTAATAGCCTGCTCAGCACATTCTCAGCGTTTTGCATTGAAGTATTGAACGGTCAAAATCAGCAGGCGTCATTGTTGCCGGAACGAAATTTCGATGCCACGGAGTGGCGTGATTTGGTTGAGCTCGTGCGTTTACGCACCCAAGCTCCGACCTTCGTTGAAGAGACCAAGGCGTTGTTTGTACTGCTTAAGCAACGGCGAAAACCTAGGCGCAAGTCTAGCTACTCGACGCGCTACTTCATCGACGATGATGACAAACACTTCGAATATGGTACAGAGCATCACAGTCTTCCTGCCACCGGAGCTCCGCACGCGCTCTCTTGCGAACTGAATTTCACATTTCGATTTGGTCGAAGAGTTGCTGATATTCAGCGGCACTTCAACGTCACGCGAGGTCCGGGAAAACACCCATCAATCAAAGGCTCGTTCCCCAATTGCCATTGCGAGTGGAAGGATGTGACGAAAACGACACATTTGAACATGTTCATGAACGATTATTACTAGCAAAAAAAAGCGGAAACCAATTAATTGATTTCCGCTTTTATGCACCTATCGCAATCTTCCACCCGCTGCGTCAATAGAAAGGATCACTGCACTGAAACACTTGTTTCGGAGCTTTCCTAGCTACTGGGACCACACTTGCCAGATCGGTGTCCAACGTGTTGGATTCAGCGAACCGGACGGCCTGGAGCGTAGATGACGGGGCGATTCTATCATTGCGCATGGTTACGAGCAAATCCCGTACACATTAGCCCTTGCTCCGCTTCCTTTAAGACTTAAGCAATCCCAAGATTGTTTGTTGTACCTGGCCAACTGATCCTCAACATAGGTTTTGTGTCGTCTAAAGAATCGGAGGACTTCGAGCGTCAGACGGGATTTGCGAGAGGAAGAGAGAAGGTAAAAACAGCCCCACAAGGCTCCAGGTTCTGCGCCCAGATATCCCCGCGATGGCGGCCGATGATGTTTTTGCACAGCGCCAGGCCGATGCCGTTGCCGCTGACCTTGGACGAGAAAAACCCGTCGAACAGTTTGTCCTGCTCCAGCGCCTGAATACCGCGTCCGCGATCTTCAACCCGCACCAAGGCAACCTGATCATCACGGCTCGCGTGTATACGCAGCACACGTCGATCTGGCGGTAAATCGGCCATCTCTTCGATGGCATTAAACGCCAGGTTGAGGATGACCTGGCCAATCAGTACTTTCTCGCAACTGATCAGCAACGGTTCGGGGCTGGTGATGATCTCGACCTCGATCCGGCTCGGGTCGGCCCGCAGGCTGATGAAGTATCGGGTTTCACGCAGCAGCTCGTTGAGGTCGATCAGCTCTTCGGATTGCTCCAGCTTGACCACGTATTCACGCACGCTTTTGATAATCACCGACGCGTGCTCGATTTGCCGCACAGCGTTCTGTAAACCCCAGGCCACGCCTTGATCAGTGCCCTGATCCTTGCCCAAACGAATCACCGCGCCTTCAATGAAATTACGCGTGGCCGCCAGCGGCTGACTCAGCTCATGGGCAATGGCCACGGCCATTTCGCCCATGGCGTTGTAGCGGGCCAGGTATTCCAGTTTTTGCTCGCTGACCCGTCGGGCTTTTTCGGCGCGCACCTGTTCGGTGACATCGCGGAACAGCAGTAAGTAGCCGACCAGGTCGTCTTCAATCTCGATGTAGCGGCACGTCGCATGGTGCCAGCGCCATTCACCGTCACGCCGTTGCAGGTGGTAGTGCACGCTGAACGGTGCGTGTTCTGGCTGCTCGCAGGACATCTGTTGCAGCAGGCGCAGGCGTGAAGTTTCGTCGCACCAGTCGAGGAAGTTTTCGCCAATCAGCGGCTGATCTTCGCTGTTGAGCAGTTGCGCGGCGGATGAGCTGATAAAGCGGATATCGCCCTGGGGCCCGAGCACCGCAACGCCTTCGGCCAGGTCCTGCATAAAGGCTTTGAGGCGGCTTTCGAAGCGCTTGAGGTCGCGCTTGACCTTGTCTTCTTTGGAGATGTCGCGGAACTGCACCATCAATACATCGCGACCGTCCAGGTGCACCAGTGTCGCCACCGCTTCCGAGAGGATTTCCACGCCTTGCTTGGAGCGATAACACCACTCGATGGCGCGCTGGCCGGTGCGCGCCGCGCCTTCCAGCCAACGCAGGCCGACCGAGCGTCGGTACTGCGGCGCATTGCGGGTCATGTCCGGGGCCTTGAGCGGCGTCAGTTCTTCCAGGGTAAAGCCCAGCGCCGTCAGGGCGGCGGCGTTGGCCCACAGGATTTCTTTGCTGTGGGCGTCGTGAAGAATGATGCACAACGGCATGGCTTCGATCAGGGCGTAGAAGTCGTTCGGTTTTGGCAGATACATCGCGCAGCCCTTGGCGGCAGAGGGGTCGACTACAGATGAAGTCGAAGTATGGCGTTTTATACCGGCTTGCGCCTGGCGATGCGCTCAGAGGTAACCGGGGGCGGGCTAGGGGTTTTCTTTAGTCGGGGGGCTACACGCCCCAATAGTGGCGAGCGGATACGGTTTTTACACTGAACCCATCAACGGTCGTCCCGCCCCGAGGCAGGCTCCGTCTAATAACAATTCAACGGAGAACACGCCCATGCTGCGTTCAGCTACCGCGCAGAAAGACCCTCTGCCAAGCGTCGACGACACCAGCGTCCATAGCCAGGAATTTCAGCGGGTGCTGGATGAAGTGCGCCAACGTCGCGAAGAATTCGACGCCGGGTCCCACGTGCCACGGGACATGATCGAACGCTTCAAGCAGGTGGGCATCTACCGCGCCGCCACGCCGAAATGCTTCGGTGGTGATGCACTGGCGCCAGCGCTATTCCTGCAGATGATCGAACGTATCTCCGAAGCCGACGGTTCCGCCGGTTGGGTTGCCAGCTTCGGCAGTGCCGGCGTTTACCTCGCCGCTTTGCCGCCAGAAACCCTGGCTGAAATTTACGCCGACAGCCCTGATCTGGTATTCGCCGGTGGCCTGTTCCCGTTGCAGCCTGCTGAAGCGGTCGATGGTGGCTGGCAGGTCAACGGCACCTGGAAATTCGCCAGCGGCTGCAAAGGTGCGGACCTGCTCGGTGTCGGCATCGGCGCGGCCGGTGGCAAGCCTCGTACCGCCGTGTTCCGCGCGGATCAGGTCGACATTATTGAAAACTGGGACGTGGTCGGCCTCAAAGGCACTGGCAGCCACGACCTGCGCGTCACCGACAAACACGTCGAAGAGCGCTGGACGTTCATCCGTGGCGGTGCCGCGACCATCGATGAGCCGCTGTTCCGCTACCCGTCGATTGCCTACGCCGCGCAAGTGCTGGCCGTGGTCAACCTCGGTCTGGCTCGCGCTGCGCTTGATGAAGTGAGCCGCATGGCCGCCGGCAGCGGCATTACCGGCGCACCGAAAATGGCCGACCGCGCTTACGTGCGCATCGAAATCGCCAAGGCCGAAGCGCAACTGGCCGCCGCCCGTGGCTTCTTCTACAACGCGACCGAGCAGGTGTGGAACTCGATCCTGGCCGGCAACCCGGTCACGCCTGAGCAAACCAGCCTGTTGCGTCTGTCTGCGATTCACGTGTCCCAGGCCGGTGCGGCCGTGGTGCAGAGCGCTTACAGCCTCGCCGGCACCACCGCGATCTACCTGCGCCACCCGCTGCAACGCTACCTGCGCGATTCGCTGGTGGTCACCCAGCACGCATTCCTCAGCGAAGGCCTGTACGACGGCGCCGGTTCGGTGTTCCTCGGCGTACCGCCATTCCCTGGCTACATCTGAACCCACTCTTTCAAGGATCAAACCCCATGACCCAGACCACTCAAGAGCCATTGCGCGTCGTCTTCTGCATCGGCATCACCCAGAACTTTTTCGACCTGCCGACCGGCGAAGGCCTGAGCGTGTGGAAAGGCTTCAGCCAGATGATGGGCTCGCTCGGTGCCATGCCCGGCATCACCGTGCTCGGCGCGATGGACGATGACCGCCTGATGGTCGGCCCGTCCACCACTTCGCCGTGGACCGTTTACATCATGGCCGACGTCGACTGCCACCAATCGGTGATCGACGCCTGCAACCTGTTCCGCACCACGCCGGTGAACGAATACAGCCTGTGGCGCTACGCCAAGGTCGAAGCGCGTATCGGTCGCCCACTGACCATTCCTGATGCAGCCAAGGTTTAAGCCATGAACGAGGCCTTGCTGCAGCGGCTTGAAACGCTGGAAGGGGAGAGCCAGGTGCGCCGCTTGATGGCGCGCTACATGGACCTGTGTGATGTGCCGAGGGCGCCGACTTATGTCCGCGAATTGGCTGAGCTGTTCTGCGTCGATGCCATCTGGGAAGGTATCGGCACTCAGACTGCACAGACCTTCGGCCAGCATCACGGACGTGATGCGGTGGCGGCGTTTGTTGGCGGCTACTTGCCGCCCTCGGAGCACTTTCGCCTGAACCTGCATTTCCTCACCAGCGAGTCGATCACGGTCGACGGCAGCAAGGCCCAGGGGCAGTGGATCATGCAGCAGATTTCCACCTACGCCGATGGCCACAGCGAACTGTTTGGCACTCGCCTGAACATCGATTTCCGCTGTGTCGACGGCGTCTGGCTGATCGAGCATTTCCGCACGCAACGCTTGTTCAACACGGGGTTGGGCGCATGAGCACGTTTATCAGCGAATTCTTGATCGGTGGCAGCGGCAAACGGGTCGCGATCAAAGACTCCATCGACATTGCCGGGCATGCGACCCGTTCCGGCAGCCGCGCGTTTGCCGATGCGGCGCCGGCTACCCGCAACGCCGATGTCGTTGACGCAATCCTCGACGCTGGCTGGCAGATAGTTGGCAAGACCAACATGCACGAGTTGGCGTTTGGCGTTACCGGCATCAACGACTGGACCGGCACACCGATCAACCCGCAAGCGCCGGATCGCGTTCCGGGCGGTTCCTCCAGCGGTTCGGCCGCTGCAGTTGCGGGCGGTTTGGCGGACATCGCCATTGGCACTGACACCGGTGGCTCGGTGCGGGTGCCGGCGGCGTGCTGCGGCATTGCCGGGTTGAAACCGACTTACGGCCGCGTCAGCCGGGTCGGTGCGCATCCGGCGGAGTCCAGCCTCGATTGCGTCGGACCGTTCGCCGCCGACATGGCGGACCTGATCGCCGCGATGCAAGTGATCTGCCCTGGTTTTCAGGTTCAAGGTTTGCCGTCAAGCAATGCCTCTGTCGGCTTCCTCGAAGTCGACTGCGATCCGCATTTGCAAGCGAGCCTCGGCGCTGCCGCCGACCGCGCCGGCTGGCGTCGCAGCACTCTACGCCTGAGCGAATTTGAAGCGGCGTTCGCTGCCGGTTTGACCGTGATCAATTTTGAAAACTGGGCGGCGTTCGGCCACCTCACCGGCAAAGGCTTGATCGGTGCGGATGTCGAGCAACGCCTGCTGGCCGCCAGCCGCACCAGCGCCGCCGACCTGGCGCAAGCGGAGAAAGTCCGCGAGCGCTTCAGTCAGCAAGTGGACGCGGCGCTGGAGCAGTTCGCCGTGCTGCTGTTGCCGACGATGCCGAGCCTGCCGCCAACGCTGATCGAAGCCCGCAGCGCGAGCAAAGCCGTGGCCGGCATGACCCCGCTGGTACGCCCTTTCAACCTCAGCGGCCATCCGGCGCTGACGGTGCCGGTGGAACTGGATTGCGGCGGGCTGAAGGTCGGCCTGCAGATTGTCGGCCGTAAAGATCAGGACGAATTGGTTTGCGCCTTTGGTGCGCAGCTGCAACAGAGCATGGCCGGTGAACGGCCTACCCCTAAAAACAAGTCATAAAAAGCCATGAGGAGAACCGCATGAGCACTCATGAATACCGGCTGATCGCATCATCGAAAAGCCCCGACGAACTGGTCAGTCACGACCGCGTCGACGTCTCGCTGTACAACGATCCAGCCCTGTTCGAAGCCGAGCTGGACAAGATTTTCTACCGCACCTGGGTGTGGGTGGCCCACGAAAGCGAAGTGCGCAATAGCGGCGACTTCAAGACCGCCACCATCGGCCGTCGTCCGGTGATCGTTGTTCGCGACAAGAAGAACAACATCAACGTCCTGGAAAACCGCTGCCGCCACCGTGGCGCCACCGTGTGCGAGAAGCACAAAGGCAACGCCACCGGTTTCACCTGCCCGTACCACAGCTGGTCGTATGGCCTGGACGGCAAACTGCGTGCGCTGCCATACCCGGACGGCTACGAAGGCATTCTGGAAAAGTCTGAATTGCCGCTGACCAGCCTGCGCGTGGAAAGCTACGCCGGCATGGTCTTCGCCAGCTACAACGACGAGATTGAACCGCTGGAAGACTTCCTCGGCGGTGCCAAGCACTGGATGGACCTGTTCATGAAGCAGGGCGCCGGTTACCCGATCAAGACCCAGGGCGAGCACAAGTTCAGCTTCAAGGGCAACTGGAAGATCCAGCTGGAAAACACCACCGACGGTTATCACTTCCCGATCGTGCACAAGTCGTTCATGTCGTCGGTGGATGAAGAAACCTCGGAAATGCTCTCGTTCATGACCGACGAACAAGCGGTCACCCACTCCCTGGGCAATGGCCACAGCGTGATGGTGATGGTGCCGGAGCACGTCGATCTCGATCACGACGACGGCACTGAACAGCTGCAAGAGCGCTTCGCCCACGTCACCGAAGAACTGTCGAAAACCATGCCGGCGGATCAAGTGCGCCGCATCGTACGTTCGCTGCACGGCGCCGGGTTCAACCTGAACCTGTTCCCGAACGTGGCGATGTCGATGTCGTTCTTCCGCGTGCTGCGCCCGGTCTCGGTCACCGAAACCGAGATCCGCCATGTCGCCCTCGGCATGGACGGCGGCCCGGAAATCGCCAACCGCGAACGCATGCGCGTTCACGAACACTTCCAGGGCCCGTTCGGTTTCGGCACCCCGGATGATGCCGAGGCGTGGGACCGTGTGCAGCGCGGCTCGTACGCCGGCGTCGACGCGCCAATCCTGGTCAATCGCGGCCTTAATCGCGAAATCACCGCCGAGAACGGCGACAAGGTGTCCCACGCCACCGACGAGGGCGGCATGCGCGGTGCCTATGACATGTGGAAGAGGATGATGAGCCAATGAGCAATCAAGACACCCTGAACGGTTTTTCCGGTCCGTTGGCTCAGGCCATCGAATTCATCTGGCGCGAAGCCGAACTGCTCGACCACAAGAACTATGCCGAATGGGCGACCTTGTGGAGCGAGAACGGCAAGTACATCGTGCCGATCGACCCGGACACCGAAGACTTTGAAGCCACGCTCAACTACGCCTACGACGATGCGCGCATGCGTGACTTGCGCATTGAACGCCTGTCCGCCGGCTTCGCGCCGTCGGCGGTGGACGCGGCAAAAACCGTCCGCACGGTCTCGCGTTTCAGTCTGGTGGAAGCTGCCGGCGACCTCGTTGAAGTCAATTCCGCGCAAGTGCTATATGCCTACAAGCGCGGCGTGCACACGCCATTCGTGGCCGACCTCAACCACCGCATTCGCTTTGTCGACGGTGTGGCGAAGCTGGAACGCAAGGTTGTGCGCCTGATCAACTCCACCGACTGCCTGAACGCGCTCGGCTTCCTGCTGTGAGGGCCACCACCATGAACCGAGTAGCTCTTGTAACCGGCGCTTCGCGTGGTCTCGGCGAATGCATCGCCCGTCGCTTGCACGCGGCGGGCTATCGCGTCGCTCTCGCTGATGTGCGCCTCGATGGCGTGCAACAGTTGGCGGCGGAACTCGATGGCAGCGGCGCGACTGCCGTCGCCATCGAGCTGGATGTGCGTAACAAGGCCGATTTTGTCCGGGCCCGCGACCTGCTCGCCGAGCGTTGGGGCGGTACCGACATTCTGGTGAACAATGCCGGCCAATCGAAAGTGGCGGCGCTGATGGACATCACGCCCGAGGAGTTCGACGAGTCGATGGCGATCAACCTGCGCGGCACGTTCGTCGCCTGCCAGGTGTTCGGCGCGCACTTTGCCGAGCGCGGCTTTGGTCGCATCGTCAACATCGCCTCGCTCGCCGGCCAGAACGGCGGCACGGCCACCGGCGCGCACTACGCGGCGGCCAAGGGCGGCGTGGCGACGCTGACCAAGGTCTTCGCCCGTGAACTGGCGCCGCAAGGCGTGACGGTCAACAGCATCTCGCCGGGTCCGCTGGACTTGCCGATCGTGCGCGAAACCGTGGCCCCGGAGCGTCTGGAGCTGATTCTGAAGATGATCCCGGCCGGCACCCTCGGCGCCCCGGAGTACATCGCCGACAGCGTGTTGCTGCTGATCGCCGAACACGCCGCCTCGGTGACGGGCGCGTGCTGGGACATCAACGGCGGGTTGTTCATGCGCTGAAAAAAAGCGTTCAACGCAGCTCATGTAGCAGCTGTCGAGCAGCGCGAGGCTGCGTTCGAATGCAAAGCAGTCGTGAAATCAGACACTGCGGTCCTCCAGGAGGACCGCGTATTCAGGATTGACGGCTGCTACGCAGCCGAACGCAGCCTCGCGCTGCTCGACAGCTGCTACAGGCTGCTCATTTAACAAAATCAACCGTATTTCAGGTGATGCAATGATGAAAGTGAGGATCGAAAGGATCGTCGACGAAGCGCTGGATATCCGTTCCTTTCGCCTCGTGCGCAGTGACGGTCAGCCGCTCGACAGTTATGAACCGGGAGCGCATGTCGACCTGACCGGGCCGACCGGCGTGACCCGCCAGTATTCGCTGTGCAGTCCGCCGCAGGATCGCCGCGCCTATCTGGTGGCGGTGAAGAAAGAAGCGCAGTCGCGCGGTGGTTCGCTGGCACTGCATGAGCAGGTGGAAGAGGGCATGGAGCTGGAGATGGGTGCCCCGCGCAACCTGTTTCGCCTCGACCCGAGCGCCAGCGAACATGTGCTGTTCGCCGCCGGCATCGGCGTCACGCCGCTGCTGAGCATGGCCTATCGACTGGCGGAAAGTGGCCAGCCGTATCGCTTGCATTACTTCGCTCGTTCGCCGGAGTACGCGGCTTTTTCCGAACTGTTGGCGACGACCTTTGCCGATCATGTGCAGTTCCATTACGGTGTCGAGCCGGCTGACATGGACGCGGCATTGACCCAAAGCCTGGATCAGGCCGGCAGCGCCGCCCACGTCTACACCTGCGGTCCCGCGCCGTTCATGAACAAAGTGGTCGAAGTGGCCGCCCGCAGCCGCAGTGAAGACGCGATTCACCTGGAGCATTTCCAGGCCGATCCCGCCGCCAATGCTGGCCCGAGTGGTGGTTTTGAAGTGGAACTGTCCAGCTCCGGCGTGGTGCTTCAGGTCCCGGCCAATACCAGTCTGGTCGACGTGCTACAGGCCCACGGCTGCGACATCGACACTGAATGCCGTGAAGGCATCTGCGGCACCTGCATCGTCGACGTACTGGACGGGGTTCCGGAACACCGCGACAACTGTTTGTCGAACAAAGAGAAGGCGGGCAACAAGCAAATTTGCGCCTGCGTTTCGCGAGCGCTTTCCGCTCGTCTGGTATTGGACCTTTAACTGGTAAAACCCCTGGAAACATTGCGTGGGAGTCGATTAAATCGGCGCCCCACGACCGTCTAAGGAGGCGACGGTCACTACCCGCTATTCATCGAACCGCTCGGCGAAGCGGTCGAAAAATAACAATAAAACTGACGTGAGGCCCTGCGGTCATGAGTACTACTTCGACGGTGCGCAACACTGCATTCGAAAGTTGGTTAAGCCAGGTCAATCAGGCCTGTGGGCGCTTCGATGCCCGCGCATTGGACGCGAATTTTTACGGTGAACTGGCAGAATTTCGCAACGGCGCGATCAACCTCAGTGTGGTCGACATGGCCCATGTGCATCTGTATCGCACCAGCAAAGACGTCAGCACCAGCAGCGACGGCCACTACTACGCGGTGTTTCAACTGCGCGGCAGTTCGCAACTCGAACAGGGCGACAACCGCGCCCAGCTGGGCTGTGGTGACATCGCGCTGATCGACGCCTGCCGTCCCAGTGACATGACCTATAACGAAGATTCCCGCCAGTTGTCGCTGATCCTGCCGCGTCAGGTGGTACAGCGCGGTTCGCACTTCAACGCCGTCAACTGCGCCACGCGCATTGCGGCCAGCACACCGTTGGCCACCCTCGCCAACCACATGGTGCTGGAGACCCAGCGTCAGGAAGGGCTGGAGATGCAGGAAAGCGAAGCCGTGCTCGACGCCTTGGTCAGTCTGTTGTTGCCGGGGATCAGCGCGCGCGATGCCGGGGTGGATGCCCACGAGCGGCAATTTCGCAAAACCATCGCCTACATCGACGAGCACATCAGTGACGAAGAGCTGTGCCCCGAGCTGATTGCCCGAGAGGTGGGCATGTCGGTGCGCGGTCTGTACCGGATGTTTTCCAAGCGTGGCCTGGTGGTGGCGCAATACATCAAGCATCGTCGCCTGGACTTCTGCGCCGAAAACCTGCGCCGCTGCGACGTCGAGCAGAAGCTCTCGGCCCTGTGCTACGCCTGGGGGTTCTCGGATTCCAGCTACTTTTCCTCGGCGTTCAAATCACGCTTCGGCGTGTCGCCGGGTGAGTACCGCAAGCGCTATAGCCACTGACCGAGTCATCGTTCTTCGCGAGCAGGCTCGCTCCCACATTAGTCCTGCGTACACAGTTCCAGTGTGGGAGCGAGCCTGCTCGCGAAGGCGGCCTGATGACCGCCGAAGATTAAGGTTCAGTGCCGCGCCGGCTCATCCACCGGCAAATGCAACACCTCGCGCACCAGCATGGCAATGCTGCTCACGCCCATCTTTTCCTTGATCTTGGTCCGGTGCACATCAACGGTTTTCACGCTGATGTTCAGCTCGCGAGCAATGACCTTGCTGGCCTTGCCATCGATCACCAGCATCAACACTTCCCGTTCCCGGCTGGTCAGCAGCGCGAGCTTGCCTTGCAGGTTCTGGCGTTGCTGCTGATCGGCCTGGGCATGCACGGCGGTCTTCAGCGCGGCCTGAATGCGGTCGATCATCTGCTGTGGGTTGTAGGGCTTCTCGACGAAATCCAGCGCACCGTTCTTCATCGCCGTCACCGACATCGGAATGTCGCCATGGGCCGAGACGAAAATCGTCGGCAGGGTGCTGCCGCGCTGGTTGAGGATTTCCTGCAACTGAAAGCCGCTGGTTTCCGGCATGCGCACGTCCAGCACCAGACACGCCGGCTGCTTGGGGTCGTACTGGCTCAGGAACTCTTCAGCACCGGCAAAGCATTGCGCCTGCACACTGACCGACTCCAGCAACCAGGCGAGCGAGGTGCGCAGGTCTTTGTCGTCATCAACGATATAAACAATCGGTTTGCGCGTTTCCATCAGGGACTGCCACGAGAAATTCTATTTATTGTTATCGCACGCGTGCACGCTGCGGCGGACTTGCGCCTTTGGTGGCGCCTCAATGCAGGATACCCACTGCGAAGGGCCCTGACGATAAAGAAACCACCTAGTCGACTAGCGGAAAGCCCACCTCGGCATGGGGATCGTCAGAATGGCTGCGCGCCGCGCCGGGCCTTAGTCTTGTTCCATCACCAAGGGCCGCGCAACGACGGTCCTCCTGAAGGAAGGGGCATCGAAATGGCCGACCTGAGCCAGCAGCAAATCGACTTTCGCAACGCCATGGCGCAGCTGCCTGCCGCGGTGAACATCATCACCACCAACGGCCCCGGCGGACAATGCGGCATCACCGCCAGCGCCGTGTGCTCGGTCACCGACTCGCCACCCACCGTGCTGGTCTGTGTAAACCGCAACAGCGCCACCCACGATGTGTTCCGCACCAACGGCCATCTGTGCGTGAACGTTCTGTGCGGCGAACAAGAAGACCTGGCCCGCCACTTCGCCGGCATGACCAAAGTGTCGATGGCCGAACGTTTTGCCTGGGACCTGTGGGACGAAGGCGACACCGGCGTGCCGTTGCTGCGCGATGCACTGGTGCAGCTGGAAGGGCGGATCACCGAGTGCAAGGAAGTCGGGTCGCATTCGGTGATGTTCGTTGAGTTGTCGAATGTCGGTGTGCGCGCGGAGAGGGATAGCCTGGTGTATTTCAACCGGTTGTTTCATCGGCTTGAGCATGCGGGTGCGCATTGCTGAAGCACCGCGATGGCGGTCTCAAATTCGAGCACATGTTTAAAGGTGTTTAAGGATGCTTCCTGAAAGCTACAACGCCTTGCGCCATTACCTACGACTACGCCAGAATCCGCCGGCTTGTGCGCTTTGGATGCCCTCGGTAACTTGATTCCCGTCACTGATTCCCAGTGATCGGGTTTAGTAGCCCGAGGGTTTGAAGGCTGCACAAGTGTCTGTCAAACAGGTATTCCAATGCCTGTATCTGATGGTGGCTGTGCGCAGGGCGTCCTCGGACGCGCCGGCTTTGCCTTCGTTCCCCGGTCTACTAACCTGCGTACAGCCGCCACCCCTCGTATTAGTAGCGAGGCGTGGCTGCCCATTCAGGAACGAATGAATATGTTCAAAGTAACGCCAAATCCGCCAGACACAGATCCGGCATCCCCCTACGAATCACTCGATTCAAAAAAACTCCACGACGCCGCCGAGCGCGCCCTCGATCATTACCTAAACCCCGGCGTCATCAAATCCCCGGCTACCCGCAAGCCCAGCACGATGTTCATGCTCGCACCGGATATCCGGGACGAAGACCTCTTGGCCCACACCTGTGAGTCCTGGCCCAGGCCACTGTCATGGCCAGTGATTTTGCGGGGTATCTGGAAGGGCCGCATCGGCATACGGCCATGGCGATCCAGCAGATCATCATGCTCGCGGAACTGGCGGCGAACCGGATGCTGGATAACGTTGAGGTGCCGAAGTAATACCGAAGCACCGCGTCATCGTTCATCGCGAGCAGGCTCACTCCCACATTGGACCGCGTTCGTCCAGACAACCCGGTCAAACTGTGGGAGCGAGCCTGCTCGCGAAAGCGGAATTTCAAGCAACACTAGTTTCAGATCCGAAAACTACCGACAAGCCGATTCAACCGATCCGCCTGCCGCTCCAGCTCAGTACAAGCCCGCAACGTCGATTGCAGATTCTCCACCCCCTGCTGATTCAGGGTGTTGATCTCGGTGATGTCGACATTCAACGCCTCAACCACCGACGTCTGCTCTTCAGTTGCCGCAGCCACCGACTGATTCACGTTGTCGATCTCGCCAATCCGCTGGGTCACGCTGCTTAGGCGTTTACCGGCCAGATTGGCTATGCTCACGCTTTCTTCGCTGTGTTGCTGGCTTTCGGTCATGGTGGTCACCGATTCGCGCGCGCCGATTTGCAGTTCTTCGATCATCTGCTGAATCTCCGCCGCCGACGTTTGCGTGCGTCCGGCGAGGCTGCGTACTTCATCGGCGACCACTGCAAACCCACGGCCTGCTTCACCGGCGCGGGCGGCTTCGATGGCGGCGTTGAGCGCCAGCAGGTTGGTCTGCTGCGAGATGCCCTTGATCACTTCGAGGATGTGCCCGATGTTGACGGTTTTGCCGTTGAGCACTTCGATGTTGGCGCACGAGGTGCTGATTTTGCCGGACAGTTCGTTCATCACCTGGATCGTGCGCTCCACCACTTGGCGACCATCCTCCGCTTGTTGCCGCGCGGCCGTAGCCTGTTGTGAAGCATCGCAAGCGTTATGCGCGATTTCCTGGGCGGCGGCGCCCAGTTGGTTGATCGCGGCGGCGACGCTGTGGGTGCGGGTCGATTGTTCGCCGAAGTTGCTCATCGACGAATTGGAGGCGAGCAACACGCGCTTGGCACCTTCGTTGACGCCGAGCGCCGCTGAAGACACTTCGCGGATCGAATGATGAATGCGCTCGACAAAACGGTTGAACGCGGTCGCCAATTGGCCGATTTCATCCCGCGACTGCACCGCCAGGCGTCGGGTCAAATCGCCTTCGCCTAGTGAAATATCCTCCATCACCCGCGTGAGCATTTGCAGCGGCCGGGTAATGCGAAATGCCGCGTACCAGATCAGCATCAACCCGAGCAGGGCCGAGCCACCACCCAATAGCAACTCTAGCGCGGTGCTTTTAACCCCTTGTGCATTGAGTTCGTTTTGCAGCGTGGTCACCGGTGCCAGCAGCACGTCTTGCGGCACGCCGACCAGTACGCCCCACGGTGCAGAACCGGCAATCGGTGCCAGTGGTTCGAGGACGTTGATCTGCTGCTGATCGACAAACACCTTCGCTTGGCCCTGGCGCAAGGCGTCCATGACCGCAGCATTTTCCAGTGCCTGCCCGAGGCGGCTAACGTCCTGGCTGTTAGCGGAGATCACCCCGCGCGGGCTGACGATGCTGATCTGCCCATGGCCATCGAACAGCTGATGGGCGCTGGTTTCGCTGTTGTGTTGCAGGGCGGCGAGGTTGATGTCGAGGCCGACCACGGCGATGACTTTGCCGTTGTCCATCAACGGGAACGCGATGCTGGTCACCAGTTTTCGACTGCCCGAGGCCTCATCGAAATAGGGCTCCAGCACGCAAGCTTGCCGGGTATCGCGAGCGCAGGTGTAGAAGGCGTTGTACGGCGCGCCGCTGGGGCCGGGGGAGGTGTTGGCGAGCAGTGCTTCGTCGCCGATCACTGCTTGCAGTTCGCCGGGTTTGCTTTGCACCCAGTACAGGGAAAAGCGGCCGGTCTCGTTGCTGCCCATGGCTGCCTGGTTAGCGAAACCGCTGTCGGCACCATCGAGGGCGTCGGGTTCGAAAATGACATAAAGCCCGAGCAGGTCGGGCTTGTCGATCAGGGCCTGGTGAAGCTGGGTGCTCAGCTCTTGGCGCAATTGCGGGCGGGTCAGATGACCCTGCTGTTGCAGCTGGCGCAGGTAAAGCAAATACCGCGACAACCCTTGGCCGTATTCGTGAGTCTGCATGAAGGTGCGTTGCACCTGCATCGCCTGCACGGTGCCCAGCGCTTGCATGTGTTCCTTGGCGGCGTTGGCGAGCATGTCGCTGCTGGCTTGGGCGACTTGTTGGCTGCTTTGATGGGTTTGATACAGCGACAACCCCATCAGCAAGCTCACCACCAACAGCAGGCAGAGACCGGCGAGCAGGGCGATCTTGCTCTGAATCGACAGAGATTTTGAATGCATTGGAAACTCCGTTTCCGTTGAAGGCAGAAGACGCCTCAACCGGGTCCCTGTAGCAGCTGGCGAAGCCTGCGTCCGGCTGCGAAGCAGTCGTGAAATCAGTACACGCGGTAAATCAGGAAGACCGCGTATTCAGGTTTTACGACTGCTTCGCAGCCGGACGCAGGCTTCGCCAGCTGCTACAGGGGCTGCGTCGGCTTACGGACTTAGAACGTGGTGGCAAACACCACTTGGCTGTAGAGGTTGTTGTCGTTGTTGCCTAACTGGGTGCCACCCTGGGCGGCGCTCTTGTCCGGGCTGTACAGACCGAGCAGCGGCATGATGGTCAGGTGATCGTTGACGTGCCATTCGGCGTACAAGTCAACCTCTTGGCCATCGGTGTTGCCCAGGTTGCGGTCGATGGTGTCGAAGTTGAAATACAACACGCCGACATTGAGGTTTTCCAGTGGCGAGACTTTCAGCGAGACGTTCTGGATACGTGAGTTGGTGTTGAACGGGCCGGCGTAGTTACCGGCGACTTCACCCTGGAACCAGGTGCCATAACCGCGACTGAAGCCGTAGAACAACGTGTCGTAATTTTCCGAGAAACGGCTGTAGCGGTAGCCGACATAAGGTGTCCAGATCGACTCGGAGAAGGTCCAGCCGGCTTCCAGGTACCAGGCGTCTTCGCTGCTGGTGTTCGGTTTATCTTCTTTGGCGTATTCACCGGACAGGAACAGGTCTTTCACCCCGGCGTTGCCCGTGGCGCGCAAGCTGTAGGTCTTCATGCCATCGCGTTCAAGCTGCAACGGTGAGGCGTACTGCTCGTCGACCTCGTTGGTGTCGATGTAGGTCAGACCGACTGTGCCGGCGTCGGCGACGTGTTCCAGGGTGCCGACGTACATTTCGGTTTTGGCCTGGGCGCGGTTATCCGACTTCAGCCACATCAGGTCGCTGCGCCAGCCTTGCTTGCCACCGAGGCGCAACACGGCGGTTTCGTCGAAGGCTTTACGGGCGGCGAGGTAGTAGGCGCCGCCACGATTGAACTCGCCGTCGGCCAGGCCTTTGCCCAGGTTCAGCGCATCGCCATCGATCAGGAAACCGTCGCCGACCACGATGTTCTGGCGACCGAAGGACAGGTCGACACCGTCCTCACCCATCGCTTCAAACAGCTTGCCCGAGCGCCAGCCCAGGTAAGCGTCTTCGAACTTGGTGGTGCGTTCCGTACCGTCGGTGAAACCGGCGGCATCGCCGTCGCCCCAAGTGCCGGAGCTGAGCATATTGCCGGCGCCGTAAGCGGTGCCGAAGCCGGCCAGGCCTGTGTCGAAGCTCAGGCCGTATTTGATGTAACCCTCGCGCCACGACGAGGAACCTTCGTCGAGACGGCCGGACAACGCGTAGTTTTCCTGGCTGTGGAACATGCCGAAGACCGCTTCCAGCGTGGCGTTCAGGTGAGTGTCGTCATTGGCATAGAGTTCGTAGGCATTGGCCTGGGCGGCACTGATCAGCAGCGCGAGCGTCGAGAGACGAAGCAAGGGGGACTTGAGCATGGTGTGGCATCCATTCTTGTTCATGACCACAGGGTTGAGGTCTTTCTCGATACTAAGGCCCGGAACTTTTTCGCCCTTTTGTGTGGTTGCCAAAGAGTTGCCTGTGCTTGCCAAAATGTCCGGTTTGGCAGCCCAGCCAACACGACTGGCACGCAGGGCAAAACCTGCGCATCACTGACCGCTGACAATCCGTCTCAACCCTGCTGTTGCTTCCCTTCACGGATTCTCAAGGTCGCCTGCTTATGTTCACTTCACAGAAGTTCTCCCTCTTTGGTTTGCTGACCTTGGCGCTGGCACAAACCGTAGTCGCCGCCGAATGCACACCGGACCAGGGCCACGGCGCCCAGGTGTTCGCCAATGAATGCGGGGTGTGTCACTCGGTGAGCAAAGACATGGCCGGCATGATGGGGCCGAGCCTTGCGGGCGTGGTCGGGCGCAAGTCCGGCTCGCTCGAAGGCTTCAGCTACTCCCAGGCGATGCGCAGCAAAGACGTGACCTGGCAAGCTGAAACCATCAGCCAACTGATCACCCAACCCCAGGCCTATGTGCCCGGGACCTACATGCCCTACATGGGGCTGGCCTCCGCCGATGACCGCCAAGCGGTCGTTTGCTATCTCAAAGAACAACGCTAATCAGCCGGACTTCCAGGTTGAACCCCACGTTTGAATGACAGGTGAATTATGAGCAACGTTGAAATTCTGCCGCAGGTTGCTGCCTTCCTTGAGCGCCGCCATGGCTGCTTTATCGATGGTCAATGGGTGTTGGCGGATGGTCCGACCATTTCCGTGGTCAACCCGGCCACCGGGCAAACCCTTTGCGAAACCCTGGACGCGCCGCTGGACGTGGTCGAGCGCGCCGTGCAGTCGTCCCATGCCGCGTTCAAATCCGGTGTGTGGTCCGGTTTGCGTCCGGCCGACCGCGAACGCATTCTGCTGAACTTCACTGCACTGGTTGAGGCGCACGCCGAAGAACTGGCGCAGCTGGAAACCCTGAGCCAGGGCAAGTCGATCAACATGGCCCGCGCTCTGGACTTGAACGCCACCGTGGAATTCATGCGCTACATGTCCGGCTGGGCGACCAAGATCGAAGGCCAGACCTTCGACGTGTCGATCCCGCTGCCGCCGGGCGCCAAGTTCACCGCCTTCACCAAGCGTGAGCCGGTGGGCGTGGTGGTCGGGATTGTGCCGTGGAATTTCCCGCTGCTGATCGCTGCCTGGAAACTGATGCCGGCACTGGCCACCGGCTGCACCGTGATCATCAAACCGGCGATGGAAACCCCGCTGACCGCCATGCGTCTGGCTGAGCTGGCGCTGGAAGCGGGCATTCCGGCTGGCGTGTTTAACGTCGTCACCGGTGGCGGCGCCTCGGTCGGTGGCGTGCTGACAGCGCACCCGTTGGTAAGCAAAGTGTCGTTCACCGGCTCCACTGCCGTGGGCAAAAGTGTCGGCGTGGCGTGCATGGAAAACATGACGCGCTTCTCGCTGGAACTGGGCGGCAAAAACCCGATGATCGTGCTCGCCGATGCTGACATCGAAAAAGCCGTTCAAGGTGCGATCCTCGGCGGCCTGCTGAACAACGGCCAGGTCTGCGCGGCGGCTTCGCGCTTCTATGTGCATCGCTCGATCCACGATCAATTCGTCGAAGCACTCGCCGCTGCGGTCTCCGCCATGCCAATCGGTGCCGGGATGAACTGCAATGCCGCGATCAACCCGCTGGTGTCACGCAAGCAACAGCAAAGCGTGCTCAAGCACATCGAACTGGCTCGCCGCGAAGGCGCGCGTGTGGTGTCGGGCGGTGAGTTGGTGGAAGGCGAGGGCTTCTACGTGCAGCCGACCATTCTGGCCGACATCGACCACAGCATGGCCGTGGCCCGTGAAGAAGTGTTCGGCCCGGTGCTGGGCGTGATGCCGTTCGATGACGAAGACGCTGTGATCGCGCTGGCCAACGACAACCGCTACGGCCTGGCCGCCAGCCTGTGGACCAATGACCTGGGCAAAGCCATGAACCTGGTGCCGCGCATCGAGGCCGGTACGGTGTGGGTCAACGCTCACGTGCTGCTCGACCCGGCGATGCCGTTTGGTGGCGTCAAGCAATCGGGCATGGGCCGTGAGTTCGGTCGCGCAGTGATCGAGGCGTACACCGAGCTGAAATCGGTGTGCATCGCGCACTGATTGGATGAATCAAAACGGCCCCTGCAACGGGGGCCGTTGGCTTGGCTGACTAACGGCGGCCCTGGCGACGTTGAATCCATTGCTTCCGGTTAATAGGAAGCATTACTATTCACGCCCCGTCTCCACAGCACACCGCAATGACCCCCAAGCTGCCCCGCAGACATGGCTTTTTCGACTATTACGAAGAGTTGGTTGGCACCTGGACCCGTCGCCTGAGAAATCGTCAGCAGGCCGAGGACCTGGCCCACGACACCTTTGTGCGGGTGCTTGAGTCGAATTCGGCGGCGGTGGAACAACCTCGGGCGTATCTGCACCAGACCGCGCGCAACATCGCGGTGGACGGTTATCGGCGTGAGGATCGGCGGGGCGCCATGGAGTCGGAGGCGATTGATCTGAGTGTGTCGTCGTCCGGCGACCCGGAGCAGTACATGCAGGCGATCCAGTTGGCTGATTGCATCGAACGGGCGCTCACCGAGTTGCCGGTCAATTGCCGCAAAGTATTTGTGTGGCAAAAAATCGAAGGCCTGACCCAGGCTGAAATCGCCGAACGCCTGGGTTTGTCCAAGAACATGGTGGAAAAGTATATGATCCGCACCTTGCGGCATCTGCGTGACCGCCTCGACGGATCGCAAGCATGATCGGCCGCGCCTTCTCACCCCCAGCCAAGCAGGAACTTCCATGATGGATACTCGTGATTGTGCGTGCGGGCAAACAACGGTTCGCGATGATGCGGCGCGATGGTTCGTGCGTTTGCAGGAGCCGGCCGTGGACGTTGTGGAGTATCGGCGCTTCGAGGCCTGGCTGCACGAACATCCGCAACATCAAGACGAATTCGAAATGCTTCAGGGCTTGTGGATGGCGGCTGACCTGGTGCCGGTCGAGCGTCTGCAAGCCATGTGTGAAACCGCGCCGGCTCGCCGCACGCGTCAACCGTGGCTGCGGTATGCGGTGGCGGCCAGTGTGGTGGCCGTGGCGCTGGGCGTGGGGTTGTTCAGTGGTTTGCATCACCCGGAACCTTTTACCGCTGAATATTCCACGGCGTTGGGTGAACGTCGCCATGTGGTCTTGCCGGACGGTTCGTTGATGGACATGAACAGCCGTAGCCGTATTCAGGTGCGTTTTGATAAAGACCGGCGTGGCATCGAGCTGACTGAGGGCGAAGCGATGTTCAGCGTCGAGCACGACACCAGCCGACCGTTCGTGGTCGAAGCGGGCAACGGCCAGGTGACGGTCACCGGCACGCGCTTCGATGTGCGCCGCGACCCTTTGCAAACCCGGGTGGCGGTGGAGCAGGGCACGGTCAAGGTTCAGGGACAGGGCGCCGATGTCATCAGCCTGACTGCCGGCCTCGGTACTCAAATCGATGCCCAAGGGGTTGTCGCGGCGGCTTATGCGGTCAACCCGGCCGAGCTGACCGCGTGGCGCAGCGGCAAACTGGTGTTCAACAACGCCAGCCTCAGCGAGGTGGCTGCCGAAGTGTCGCGTTATCGCGAGAAACCCCTCACCGTCGACAACGACACCGTCGGCAATCTGCGGCTGACCAGTGTGTTCAATTCCGATAACACCGACGCATTGCTCAAGGCCTTGCCGAGCATCCTGCCGGTGGCCGTGCGCACCCTCGATGACGGCAGTCAGGAAATAATTTCAAAATAAATTCAGGTTTTTTTCGAGTTCATCGTCTTCCTGTCCATCTGCAACTGGTTTGCATTAACAAACGCATGCGCTTGCGATTTACAGGATACTGTTCGACGTGAAAAACACCTCTGCCAACAACAAAAAATCCCATTGGTTACCACTGACGCTCGCCTTGGCGATCAATGCTGCGCTGCCCCAGGCGTTCGCCGCCGCTGGCATCCATATTCCGGCGCAGCCGTTGGGCCAGGCCCTGAGCCAGTTGGGCCAGCAAACGTCGTTGCAGGTTTTTTTCAATCCTGAACTGGTCGCCGGCAAGCAAGCCCCGGCTGTCGACGGCGACATCTCGCCGGAACAGGCCTTGCGCCAGTTGCTGCAAGGCAGCGGTCTGCAGTACCAGATCGATCAAGGCTCGGTCACGTTGACGCCCGTGCCGACGGCGGCTACGAACGGGCCGTTGGAGCTGGACGCGACCGATATCAAAGTGGTCGGCGACTGGCTCGGCGATGCCGACGTGGCCTTGGTGCAGAACCATCCCGGCGCGCGGACGGTGGTTCGCCGCGAAGCGATGGTCGAGCAAGCGGCGATGAACGTTGGCGAAGTGCTCAAGCGCGTCCCCGGCGTGCAAGTGCAGGACGCCAACGGCACCGGTGGCAGCGATATTTCCCTGAACGTCGGCGTGCGCGGGCTGACCTCGCGCCTGTCGCCACGCTCCACGGTATTGATCGACGGCGTGCCGGCCGCGGTGGCGCCGTATGGTCAACCGCAGCTGTCGATGGCGCCGATTTCCTCGGGCAACCTCGACAGCATTGACGTGGTACGCGGTGGCGGTTCCGTGCGTTACGGGCCACAAAACGTTGGTGGCGTGATCAACTTCGTGACGCGCGCAATCCCGCAAGAAGCCACCGGGGAAATCGGCACCACCCTGGAAACTTCGCAGTACGGTGGCTGGAAACACCTCGACAGCGCGTTCCTCGGCGGCACCGCAGACAACGGCATCGGTGTAGCGCTGTTGTATTCCGGGGTGAACGGCAACGGGTACCGCGAAAGCAATAACGGCAACGACATCTCCGATGTGCTCCTCAAGACCCAGTGGGCACCGACCGATGTCGACTATTTCAGCCTCAACTTTCACTACTACGACGCCAACGCCGACATGCCCGGCGGCCTGACGCAACAGCAGTACGACGCTGATCCGTTCCAGTCCGTGCGCGACTACGACAACTTCACCGGCCGCCGCAAGGACGTGTCGTTCCGCTGGGCAAGGCAGATCGATGACCGGACACAGGCCGAAGTGCTGACGTACTACACCGACAGTTTTCGTGGCAGCAACATCGCCGCTCGCGACCAGAAAACCCTCAGTGCTTACCCGCGCACGTATTACACCTTCGGCATCGAGCCACGGGTGTCCCATGTGTTTGAAGCGGGCCCGACCACTCAAGAAGTCAGCGTCGGCTATCGCTACCTCAAAGAAGCCATGCACGAAGAGTCGAGCCGTGTCGCGCTGGTGAACAATCAACCGGTGCTGACCCCGAGCTCTGACGGCCACGTATTCCAGGACCGTACCGGCGGCACCGAAGCCAACGCGGTGTACCTCGACAACAAAGTCGATGTCGGCAACTGGACTGTGACCCCGGGCATTCGCTTCGAACACATCAGTACCGACTGGCATGACCGCCCGGTGCTCGACACCGCCGGCAAGCGCGTGCCGGAGAAGAAGCGCAGCATCGAAAGCAACGAACCGCTGCCGGCCCTGAGCGTGATGTATCACCTGTCCGAAGAGTGGAAGCTGTTCGCCAACTACGAAACCTCGTTCGGCAGCCTGCAATATTTCCAGCTCGGTCAGGGCGGCATCGGTGACAACACCGCCAATGGCCTGGAGCCGGAAAAAGCCAAGACCTACGAGGTCGGCACCCGCTATAACAATGAGGCGTGGGGCGGGGAAGTGACGCTGTTCTACATCGACTTCGATGACGAGCTGCAATACATCAGCAACGACGTGGGCTGGACCAACCTCGGCGCGACCAAGCACCAGGGGCTGGAGGCGTCGGTGCATTACGACCTGTCGGCGCTTAACCCGATGCTCGACGGCCTGACCGCCTACAGCGGTTTCACCTACACCCGTGCCACCTATGAAGGCGATATTCCGGGCTTCAAGGGCCGTGACCTGCCGTTCTATTCGCGTCAGGTGGCCACCGCCGGGCTGCGTTACGACATCAATCGCTGGACCTACAACCTCGATGCCTATGCCCAGTCCAAGCAGCGTTCGCCGGGCACGGGAGTGAACGCCGATGGCAGCTTCAACGGCAACTACATCACTGAAGGTACAGCGGACGGCCAGTTTGGTGACATTCCGGGCTACATGACCTGGAACGTGCGCGGCGGGTATGACTTCGGTTCGCAGCTGTCGAACCTGAAGCTCGGCGCCGGGGTGAAAAACATCTTCGACAAGCAGTACTTCACCCGATCAAGCGACAACAACTCGGGGATGTATGTGGGAGCGCCGCGTACGTTCTTTGTGCAGGCCAGTGTGGGGTTCTGATAGACCGAGGTGACCCCATCGCCAGCAGGCTGGCTCCCACAGGATTTGTGAACGACACAAAACCAATGTGGGAGCCAGCCTGCTGGCGATAGCTATATCAGACTCTCAACACCTTCCCGCCAATGGCCACCGCCACCAGCAGCAACGCCATCAAGCCAAAGGCAAAACTCAAACTGCTGCCGTGGGCGATAAACCCGATCAACGCAGGTCCCGCGAGGATGCCCGCATAACCCAGCGTGGTGATGGCCGGCACGGCAATGTGCTCGGGCATGACCGTCTGTTTGCCGACGGCGGTATACAGAACCGGCACGATGTTCGAACAGCCCGCGCCCAGTAACGCATAACCCACCAGCGCCGCCTCCCAGGCTGGTGCGAACGTCGCTAATGCCAGGCCTGCGGAGGCTATCAGCCCGCCGAACACAATCACCCGCGTCGAACCCAGACGCCGGACAATCCGGTCACCGGTCAAGCGGCCGGCTGTCATGGTCAGCGCAAAGGCCGCATACCCCAGCCCCGCATACGCCGTATCGATGCCGCGCTCCTGCGCCAGGAACACCGCGCTCCAGTCCAGCGCGGCACCTTCGGCCAGGAACACGATGAAGCACATCCCTCCAATAAACAGCACGATGCCATGGGGCAAGGCAAACGCTGGCCCGGCGCTTTCGCTGCCATAGGGCAACAGGTGCGGCGCCGCTTTCAGCAGTGCCAGCACCAGCACCGCAACCACTCCCCACATGGCGCCCAGCGGAGACATTCCAAGCCCAAGCAAACCGCTGACACCCGCCGCACCGACGATCCCGCCCAGGCTGAACATCCCGTGAAACCCCGACATCATGTGCTTGCCGCTGGCCCGTTCGACGATTACCGCTTGCAGGTTGACCGTCGAGTCCACCGTGCCCAGCCCGGCGCCAAACATGAACAGCGTGGCGATCAGCGCCGGCACGGTCGACACCGTCGCCAGCAACGGCAAGGCCGCACAGATCAGCAACGTCCCGCCCGCCGTCACGCGCCGGCAACCGAAGCGCGCGGCCAGCAACCCGGCCAACGGCATCGCCAGAATCGACCCCACCCCCAGGCATAACAACAGCAAACCAAGCGTCCCTTCACCCAGCCCGGCCCGCGCCTTGGCGTAAGGCACCAGCGGCGCCCAGGCGGCGATGCCCAGACCGGCAATGAAAAACGCGACGCGGGTGGACATCTGCTCCAGGCGGCCGGGGATCAATGGGGTTTGGGTGTGGAAATGGGTCATATCAATCCTTGGCAAAAAACGTCGCGTACCCAAGGGACACTGACTGATCCCGCGGGTTCATCAGTGTCCGCAGCCGTTCGCGGTCAGACAGGTCCACATCCTTGCACAGCCCGTCGCGGTTTCGCGATATCGTCGATAGATTGATTGTTCAGACAGGAGGCGACATGACGCAGATCTACGATGCACGGGGCAATATTTATATCGTCGTGGCGCCTGATGCCGTGCGCGATAGCGGCATCAATTTGCCTGAACAGGCCGAACTTGCCGCACAAACCCGAGAAAACTGGACGCTAGCCGCCATCGAGGCGTTTTGTGGTTGGGTCCCCGGCACTCAGCCACCGGGCAGCAAGGACCATCGTAGCGACGGTTTGCTGGTCGGGCCGTTTCAATCGGCGCCGCCGTATGACCTGCTGATCGTCAACACCGACGGCACATTCGCCGAACGCAGTGGCAATGGCCTGACGATCTTTTCTCAGTCGCTCAGCGAGCAAGGATTGATGCCGAAGGAAACCGGGTGCCTGTTGCGGGTTCATCACGACAAGACGGATGCGGTTTCGCCGGGGGAGACGACAGTCAAACCGGCGGAGGTCGATGGCGTGCAAGGATTCTGGCTGGATTTGGGCAAGCCTTCGTTAGGACCGCAAGCCGTGGGTGCGCACGGGGTTGAAAGCGTGCAGTTGAATGGGCGAGACGTCAGCCATGTGCAACCATTGTCCGCGCTTGAGCCTGCCTGGGACCGCAGCCAGTTTGTGCGGATCGGCAATCCGCATTGCGTGACCTTGGTGGCGAGCGTCGCTGCATTACCGAGCAATGAGCAAATGCGTGAACCACCGTTGGCTGAAGGATTGATGCGCATTGCGTATGCCATGCCGACCGGCGCCGGCGAACCGTGTCCGGCGGGGGTGAATGTGCAGTGGGCGATGCTTGAATCTGCACAGCAAGTCATCGCGCGGGTGTTTGAACGCGGGGAAGGGCCGACCGCGTCGTCGGGCACCAGCGCCAGTGCGGTGGCGTGTGCGGCGTGGCGGGTGGGTTGGGTCACGGCGGGTGAGGTGAAAGTGGTGATGCCGGGCGGAACGGCGCCGATTTTGCTGGAGGAAGTGGACGGGGAATTGAGTCGGGTCAAGTTGTTTGGCACGGCTCGGTTGATGGGTTGAATTCAGGAAAGCTATCGCCAGCAGGCTGGCTCCCACAGGGGATGTGTGAACGACACCGATCCAATGTGGGAGCCAGCCTGCTGGCGATGGGGCCCTGAAAGTCAGCGAAAATTCAGAACTGATTTGGCCATTCCACCACTGGCATCGTCCGCTTCATCAGTAACTTGCCCTCGCGAACCGAATACAGCGGCAAGCCCTGGCTGCGAATCACCTCATAGTCACTGTCCGCCGACAGCACTAGCAAGTTCGCTGGCCGTCCCGCTTCCAGGCCATAACGCTCGCCGAGGTTCATCGCCTTGGCGCTGTTGTCCGTCACCAGGTCCAGCGCGCTTTGCAGGTTGCGGTAACCGAGCATGTGGCAGATGTGCAAACCCGCTTCAAGCACACGCAGGATGTTGCCGTTGCCCAGCGGATACCACGGGTCAACGATCGAGTCCTGGCCGAAACACACGTTCATCCCCGCTTCGAGCAACTCGTTGACCCGAGTCACGCCACGGCGTTTCGGGAAGTTGTCGAAGCGCCCTTGCAGGTGAATGCTTTCAGTGGGGCAGGAGACAAAACTGATCCCCGAATGCCCGAGCAAGCGAAAGAGTTTGGCGCAGTAAGCGTTGTCGTAAGAACCCATCGCGGTGGTGTGGCTGGCGGTGACCCGCGAACCCATGTCGCGGCTGCGGGCCTCTTCGGCCAGCACTTCAAGGAAGCGTGAATGCGGGTCGTCGGTTTCGTCGCAGTGCACGTCCACCAGGCAACCGGTGCGCTCGGCCAGGTCCATCAGGAACTTCACTGAACTCACCCCCTGATCGCGGGTGTACTCGAAGTGCGGAATGCCACCGACCACATCGGCGCCCATGCGGATCGCTTCTTCCATCAGCTCGCGGCCATTGCGGTACGACTCGATGCCTTCCTGGGGGAACGCGACGATTTGCAGGTCGATCAGGTGACGGCTTTCCTCGCGCACCTCCAGCATCGCCTTGAGCGCGGTGAGCTGCGGGTCGGTGACGTCGACGTGGGTGCGCACATGCTGGATGCCGTGGGCGGCGAGGGTCTGGATGGTCTTCTTGGCGCGGGTCTTGGTGTCTTCCTCGGTAATCGTCACCTTGCGCTCGCCCCAGCACTCGATGCCTTCGAACAGCGTGCCACTCATGTTCCAGCGCGGCTCACCGGCGGTCAGGGTGGCGTCGAGATGAATGTGCGGCTCGACAAAGGGTGGCACCACCAGGTTGCCGCCGGCATCCAGATCTTCAGGGCCCAGGGTCGGGGCTTCGGTCTGTCGGGCGATGGTACGGATCAGGCCGTTTTCCAGGTGCAACTCATGCAGGCCTTCTTGGTTGCGCAGGCGGGCGTTGATGATGTGCATCAGGCGAATCCTTTTATAAATCTTGCTGGGGTGCAGCGACGGTTCGGGCACCGAGCACGGCGGTCAATAACATATACGTTAGCGCGGCAGCGGCAATCCCTACCAGCGGCGCGACCCACGGCGAACTGAAAGCGGCCACGGTGCCGACGGCATAGGCCGTCAAACCCGACCAGTTAAAGGCGGGCAACCGTGCGTCGGCCAACTTGGGGTAGTGACCGCGATAGCGATAGAAAAAGTCGGCCATGATCACACCACCAATCGGCGGAATCACCGTGCCCAGCAGAATCAGGTACGGCACCAGCATGTCGTACATGCCCAGCAGTGCCAGCAGTGTGCCGATGAGTGCGCCGCCCAGGGTCACGGTTTTGCGTCGGCCGGTGCGCAGCAGGTTGCAGCCGGCGACGGCGAAGTTATAGATGGTGTTGTCCTGGGTGCTCCAGATGTTGATCAGCAACATCGCCATCGCGGCCATGGCGAAACCTTGCAACAGCAGCACTTCGACCACGTCCGGTTGCTGATAGACGATGGCCCCGTAGGCGCCGATCACCACCATAAGGCCGTTGCCGAAGAAGAACCCGATCAGGCTCGCCAACACGGCAACTTTTGCCGAGCGTGAGAAGCGCGTCCAGTTGGTGGCCTGGGTCGCACCGCTGACAAACGTACCGAACACCAGGGTCACGGCGGTCGACCAATCCATCGTTCCCGTCGGCACGACGGCGAGCAAACCATCGAGCCCGCCGACCTTGACCGTCGCCACCCACATCGACAGCGTCAGCAGCACCATCATGGCCGGAACAGCGATGTAGGAGAGAATCTCCAGCCCGCGATAACCGACATAGGCGGTCGCACAAAATATCATCCCGAACAGCACCATCAGCCCGAGGACCGTGCCCTCGCTCAACTCGAAATACTTGCCCAACACCACGGCGGCAGTAGCCGTGCCCCAGGCGTACCAGCCGATTTGGGTAAAACCGAGGATCAGGTCGCTGAGCTTGCTGCCGACTTCACCAAAACAGAAACGGCCCATCAGCACCGAGTTGAGTCCGCTCTTGAACGCAATAAAACCCAATGCGGCGGCGTAGATCCCCAGCAGCAGATTGCCGACGATGATCACCGCCATCATCTCGGCAAAGTCGAACGCCACACCGAGTTTGCCGCCGGCAAACATGGTGGCGGTGAAGAAAGTGAAACCCAGCAGCACCATCGCGGTGGAGCCGAGCCCCTTGCGGGCATTCATCGGGACTTCGCTGAGGGGGTAGTCGTTGCCCGGGTTGTTCTGCGTCATGTGGCGTTCCTTACGAATGGGGAGGACGCGTTAGGGAGAGCAGTGGTCGTGCCAAGGGTGAGGGGTGTAGTTATTTATAGTCGAGCCTGAGGGGCGCGCGGGGCGGGAAACAAAAAGCATAGGCATAAAAAACAGCCCCTGAAGGCTGTTCGAGTGCTCACTGACGAAACACATTCCCAATGTGGGAGCCGGCTCGCTCCCACAGGGATGACATTGTCTATTCGGGCGGGTTACTCGCCGTGATAGATGCAGCCGCTGGTGCACGTCTCGTGGATACGGATCGCGCTGAGTTCCGGCAGCAGGGGCTTCAATTCATTCCAGATGAATTTGGCCAGCACTTCACTGGTCGGGTTTTCCAGACCGGGAATGTCGTTCAGGTAGTTGTGGTCCAGACGCTCGTAGAGCGGCTTGAAGATTGCCTTGATTTCCGAGAAGTCGCGGATCCAGCCGGTGTGCGGGTCGAGCTCACCACTCAAGTGGATCGCCACTTTGAACGAGTGCCCGTGCAGGCGGCCGCACTTGTGGCCTTCCGGTACGTGGGGCAGGCGGTGGGCGGATTCGAACGTAAACTCTTTGAAAATTTCCACAGGTGATTTCAGCTCTGTCAGGTGGCGATCGCCACGGCGATGCGGGCAGGTGGCGAGTTTACCAGAGCTGCGGGCGAAACACTGACTAAAGGGTCAGCAAGCGCTCGCCGAGGCGACCATTGGCGGCCAGTTCGAGGAACTCGTCACCGAGGCGACGGCTTTCATCCATGGTGGCGCGCCAGTATTTCTGCCGGGCCGGCGCGTCCCCCATGAAGCGCTTGAAATCGTTACGGTCCGGCAGTTTGCCGTAGGGCAAGCGCGCCAGATACTCCTTCGACGGCGCCAGCAGCAGAACATCCTGCAAACGCGCAGGGCAGGCTCGGCGCCACGGCAGGGTCTTGTCGAACCAGCCGGGAATCACCCGGTCGGTGAAATGCGGATACAGCACGATGTCGTCGCCGCTGTAGGGCAGGTCGAGGTGATAGTCGAGTAAACCGCCATCGCGGAACGTTCCCGCACCGGCGCCGGGCAGGTCGCGCACGCCTTCCATCACCATCGGGATCGAGCCCGATGCCAGCAGCGCCTGGCGCAGGTTACCGGTGTTGAGCGCGACGAAGCGCGAGGGGAAGTCGTTCAGTGCATTGACCGGCGGTGCCAGACGCGGGTCGTGGATGATCAGCCGCTCGAAATGTCGCGACAACCGTGCGCGCCCGCGCAGGTTGTCGGCGATCACGGATCCCAGCGCCAGCCCGAGGCGGCCGCGATGGTCGTGGGCCAACGGGCCGTGACTTTTGACCACCATGATGTTCAGTCGGTAATGCGCGTTGCTCAAGATCGAGGCATCGCGACCGTCCAGCAGTTCATCGAGCATGCGCTGCGAACTCTGGCTGATCTGCGCCATGGTCACGCCCTTGGCGAAGTTCTGCTCGGTGTACAAATGACCGAGGCGCCGGATGCCTTCGGCGGCGTCCGGCAGACAGGCACTGGCGAAGCGCCAGGAACCGACCGAGGCGCCAATCAGTGAACGCTCGCGCGGTGCGGCCGACAGCCATTCGCCAAACAATGCCAGGTCCAGACCTTGAATCCCCAGGGCCTTCGGACCGCCGGCGGCACCCGGCAGCGTGCCGACGTCGGCGGCGCTCAGGCCATCTTTACGGATGCGCGCAAAAGCACGCGGGCCGGCCTTGAGGGTCAGGGAAGGGAACTTGATGTGGATAGCGGTCATACCGGTCTCGATGTTGGGCAAGCGGGGAATTATAAGCAGTTCAGGCAACACCACCAATCCACTGTGGGAGCGAGCCTGCTCGCGATAGCTGTCTGACATTCAACATTTATGGTGACTGACACACCGCTATCGCGAGCAGGCTGGCTCCCACAGGGTTTTTGTGGTGTTCCAATGATGGCAATTCAGTTTCAATTAAGATCAGATCGCTAAGGTGCTACCCGTAAGCAACACGAAAGACGGAGACACCCATGAACAAATTAGACGCTGTCAGCGGCCAGGTTCTCAAGGATCATCAGGATACGTAATGAAGGTGCGTTCATTTTTCCGCATGGCGTGGGTGCTTCTGGGGTTTTGCTCGGCGGTCCTGGCCCGCGACCTGGACCAGGACGAAGCCCTGCGCCTGCGCCAACAGGGAGTAATCCTGCCGCTGGAGCAACTGCTCCAACAGGCGCTGGATCGCTACCCCGGCGCCAAACTGCTGGAAGCCGAGCTTGAAGAAAAGCACGACGTCTACATTTATGAAGTCGAACTGCTGACCCCCGAAGGCGTGGTCCGTGAGCTGGACATCGAGGCCACCACGGGCCGTTTACTGAAAGACAAGGAAGATTGACCGATGCGATTGTTGCTGGTGGAAGACCACGTGCCGCTGGCCGACGAACTGATGGCCGGCCTCAACCGGCAGGGTTACGCCGTGGACTGGCTGGCCGACGGTCGCGACGCGGTGTACCAGGGCAGCAGCGAACCCTATGACCTGATCATCCTCGACCTCGGCCTGCCCGGTTTGCCGGGGCTTGAAGTGTTGGCGCAATGGCGCGCCGATGGCCTGATGACGCCCGTGCTGATCCTCACCGCGCGCGGTTCCTGGGCCGAGCGCATTGAAGGCCTCAAGGCCGGGGCCGACGATTACCTGACCAAGCCTTTCCATCCGGAGGAGTTGCACCTGCGGGTTCAGGCGCTGCTGCGTCGCTCCCACGGCCAGGCAAATCAACCGACACTCAAGGCTGCCGGGCTGCACCTGGACGAAGGTCGTCAGTGCGTGACCCGCGACGGCGCCGACATTCAGCTGACCGCCGCCGAATTTCGCCTGCTGCGCTATTTCATGCTGCACCCCGAACAGATCCTCTCCAAAAGCCACCTTGCCGAACACCTCTACGACGGAGAAACCGAGCGCGATTCCAACGTGCTGGAAGTTCACGTCAACCACCTGCGACGCAAACTGGGGCGCAGCGTGATCGAAACCCGTCGCGGTCAGGGTTACCTGTTCGGCGGGGCCGGTCAGTGAAGTCGATCCAGCGTCGCTTGAGCCTGGGCCTGATCAGCGTCATGGTTGTCGTCGGCCTGGTGCTGGCGCAAACCAGCTTGTGGTTGTTCGAAATGGGCTTGCAGCGCTACCTCGAAGCCGGTTTGCGCGACGACAGCGAAAACCTGCTGGTCGCCATGGTGCGCGGGCCGCAAGGGTTGCAGCTGGAGGAACGGCACCTGTCGCCGGCTTACCAGCGACCGTTTTCCGGGCACTACTTTCGCATCGACTTCGACGATCACCATTGGCGCTCCCGTTCGCTATGGGATCAGGAACTGCCCAAGCTTGAACATCCAGGCCTGCACAGCAACCTGCAACTGGGGCCGGAAGGGCAGCAATTGCTGGTGTTGCGTTCAGACTATCGACGCCTCGGCCAGTCGATTTCCATCAGCGTCGCGCAGGACTACACCCCGGTGCGTGAAAGCTTCAAACGCATGCAGCAAGTGGGGCTGGGGTTGGGACTGGCCGGGCTGCTGCTGATATTGCTGCTGCAACGGATCACTGTGCGGCGTGCCTTGCGTCCACTGGAGAAGGCTCGCGAACAGATCGCTCAGTTACAGCAAGGCCAGCGCTCGCAACTGGATGATCAGGTGCCGATCGAGCTTGAGCCGCTGGTGGCGCAGATCAACCATTTGCTCGCGCACACCGAAGACAGCCTCAAGCGTTCGCGCAATGCCTTGGGCGACCTCGGCCACGCGTTGAAAACCCCGCTGGCGGTGTTGTTGAGCCTGGCGTCCAGCGAAAAACTCGACGCTCACCCCGAGTTGCGCAAGGTGCTTCAAGCGCAACTGGAGCAGGTCCAGCAACGGCTCAATCGCGAACTCAACCGCGCCCGATTGTCCGGCGACGCGCTGCCGGGCGCGTTGTTTGATTGTGATGAAGAACTGCCGGGGTTGTTGGCGACGCTGAACATGATTCATGGCGAGCACCTGGCGCTCAGCTACCGCGCACGGCCCGGTTTGCAGTTGCCGTGGGACCGCGAGGACTTGCTTGAACTGCTTGGCAACCTGCTGGACAACGCCTGTAAATGGGCGGATGCCGAGGTTCGCTTGAGCGTGGTCGAGACGTCGGGCGGGTTTGAGTTGAGCGTCGAAGACGATGGCCCGGGGATCCCCCGAGACCAGCGGGCCCAGGTGTTCAGCCGCGGTACGCGCCTGGATGAACAGACGGATGGGCATGGGTTGGGGCTGGGGATTGTGCGCGACATCGTCGACACGTGGGGTGGGGTATTGCGGTTGGAAGAGAGCGAGTGGGGCGGGTTGAAGGTTGTGATCGAGTTACCTCGTCGATGATCGTTCCCACGCGGAGCGTGGGAACGATCAGTGTGTGGGGTCAGACCCGGAACTGATCCATCAGACTCTGCTGCTGATTCGCCAGGCTGTTCAGCGACTGGCTGACCCGCGCCGATTCGTTCGCCTGTCCCGACAACGACTCCGTCACATCCCGAATCGTCGCGACGTTGTTGTTGATCTCCTCGGCCACCGCGCTCTGTTCTTCCGCTGCTGAAGCAATCTGCAGGTTCATGTCACTGATCACCGTCACCGCATCGCCGATCTGGCGCAGCGCGGTCACGGCCTGGCTGACCTGCTCGACACTGCCCTGAGCCTGCCGATGGCTGTTGTTCATCGAACCGACCACGTCCTGGGTGCCACTTTGCAACTGCTCGATCACCAGACGGGTTTCCTCGACCGACTCCTGTGTGCGGCGCGCCAGGTTGCGCACTTCATCGGCGACCACGGCAAAACCGCGTCCGGCTTCACCGGCACGGGCCGCTTCGATGGCGGCGTTGAGTGCGAGCAGGTTGGTCTGTTCGGCAATGGCGCGGATCACTTCCAGTACCGAACCGATTTTCTCGCTGTTCACCGCCAGCCCTTCAACTTGCACCATGGCCGCGCTCATGTCGGCGGCGAGGTTGTCGATGCTGGTGGTGGTCTGGTCGATCACGGTTAGCCCGCGACGCGTCGCCTGATCGGCATCCTTGGCCGCGTGAGCCGCTTGCGCGGCACTGCGAGCGACATCCTGGGCGGTGGCGCTCATTTCGTGGGACGCGGTGGCCACCTGATCGACCTGACGGTACTGCTGCTCCATGCCGGCGCTGGTCTGGGTGGCGATGGCGGATGACTGATCCGCCGTGTTGCGCGCGTCCTGCACCGAGCGTTTGACCTCGGCGATGATCGGTTGCAGCTTGTCGAGGAAGCGGTTGAACCAGCCCGCCAACTGGCCCAGCTCGTCCTTTTTGTCATAGGCCAGGCGCCGGGTCAGGTCACCTTCGCCGCTGGCGATGTCTTCGAGCATCTGCGCCACGCCGAGGATCGGCCTGGTCACGCTGCGGGCCATCAGCCACACCAGCATCAGACCGATCAACGCGGCCAGCACGCCGAGGCCGAGTTCGACCAGGGTGCCGCTGCGGTTGCTGTCATCGAGTTGTTTTTTCAGCATCTCGGCCCGGCTGACCAGGACGTTCTGCGGCACGTCGAGCAGCACACCCCAGGATTTTCCCCCGGGAATCGGCTGGAACGGTGCCAACACTTTCATTTGTTGTTCGTTGTGCAGGCTTTCGGTGTTGCTGCTGCTGGCGAGCATGCGGATCAGCTCGGCACCGTTGGCCGTGTCCACAACATCCAGGCGCTGGCTGAGTTTACTGGCGTCGACGCTGTAGCCAGCAAGCAGCCCGGCCGGGCTGAGGATGCTGACATGGGTCTGGCCGTCATACAGCTTTTTGCTCGCGCTTTGGCTCATCGCTTGCAGGCTGTTGAGGTTGAGGTCCACCGACAACGAGGCGATGACCTTGCCGTTGACCATCAGCGGGAACACGATGCTGGTCATCAGCACGTTCTGGCCATCGATCACATAGAAGTACGGTTCGATCACGCACGGCTTGAGCGAGGTGCGCGGGCAGGTGAACCAGGCGTTGGCCGGTTCACCGCTCGGGCCGGTGCGGGTGTCGGCCATGTCACTTTCCGGCAACGCCATGGACGTGACCTTGCCCGGTGTCGCCTGCGACCAGTACAGCGCGAAACGGCCCTTGTCGTTGCTGCCCAGCTCCGCCTGGCCGGTGAACAGTTCGTCCTTGCCGTCCAGCGCATTGGCTTCGAATACCAGCGACAGGCCGAGCAGTTCCGGGTTGGCTTGCAGCGCAGACTTGACCTGACGGGTCAGGTCTTCACGCAGGTCGAAGGCATCCAGAAAGCGCTTTTCCGCCTGCTCGCGCAGGAACAACACCTGGCGCGAAAAGCCATGTCCGTACTGATAGGCGTCCATGAATTGCTGACGAATCAGCAGCGCCTGGTTTTCGCCCTGGGATTCGATCCGCGCCTGGGCGGCTTCGGTGAGCATCTCCATGCTTGAGGCTTTCACCATCGCGGAGCTGTGCTCCATGCGATACAGCGAAAGACCTACCAGCAGGGTCACGATGCCAGCCAGGCAAAGCCCGGCCAGCAGGGTGATTTTCCATTGAATGGAAAGTTGTCTGAGTGACATGGAGACGTCCTTTATTCGATAAATATCTGAGACTTTGCACTGTAGCGGCCGTGATTCGGCTTTCTTTATCCGCGCGCTCAAATAAGAAACGAAACACAACGTGTAGCAGCTGGCGCAGCCTTCGGCAGCTGCTACGGAGTCCGCGTTGGCTTTGACAAGGCCATGATGCTGCGGCACAGTGCGCGCCCTCTAATAAAACCTATTCTCCAATCCGCTGGCGGTGTTTCGCAGACTGCCGGCTGAGCTCATTTCGCGTGCCTAGAGGTAACGATGATTAATGCTGTAATTGCTGCGGTCGGCATCATGCTGATCCTCAGTCTGTCCCGCGTGCACGTAGTGATCGCGCTGATTATCGGTGCGCTGGTGGGCGGCCTGACCGGTGGCCTGGGCATCGACGCCACGCTTAAAGCCTTCAACAGCGGGCTCGGCGGCGGGGCGACGGTGGCGTTGTCCTATGCCTTGCTCGGAGCGTTCGCGGTGGCGATTGCCAAGTCCGGCATGGCCCATGCCCTGGCGGACAAGGCGTTGGCGATGGTTGATCGGCAACATGCCAGCGGTGGCGGTCAGGTCAAGTGGCTGTTGATCGGTTTGCTTGGCACGGTGGCCATCGCCTCGCAGAACATTCTGCCGATACATATCGCGTTCATCCCGTTGCTGGTGCCGCCGCTTTTATACGTGCTGACCAAGCTGCAACTGGATCGCCGGTTAATCGCCTGCGTCATGACGTTCGGTCTGATCACCCCGTACATGTTCCTGCCGGTGGGGTTCGGCAACATCTTCCTCAACGAGATTCTGCTGGCCAACGTTGCCCGCAGCGGCGTGGACATCAGCGGCATCAACGTCACCCACGCCATGGGCATCCCGGCGCTGGGCATGGTGTTCGGTCTGGCAGTGGCGTTTTTCAGCTATCGCAAGAAACGCGTCTACGACCTGGAAAAAATCGAGCAAGTCGAACAGGTCGCGGTGCAGTACAACCCGCTGAGCCTGATGGTGGCTGGCGTGGCCATCGTGGCGGCCTTCATGATTCAGTTGCTGCTGGACTCGATGATCATCGGCGCCTTGGTCGGATTCCTGATTTTTTCGGTGTCGGGCATCGTGAAATGGCGTGATACCGACGACCTGTTCACCGAAGGCATGAAGATGATGGCGATGATCGGTTTCATCATGATCGCCGCATCCGGTTTTGCCGAAGTGATGAAAGCCACCGGTCAGGTGCAGACCCTGGTGGAGTCCTCGGCCTCGTGGATCAACCACAGCAAAGGCATCGGCGCATTGTTGATGTTGCTGGTGGGGTTGCTGGTGACCATGGGTATTGGATCGTCCTTCTCCACCGTGCCGATCCTGGCGGCGATTTTCGTGCCGCTGTGCGTGCAGTTGGGGTTCAGCCCGCTGGCCATCGTGTGCATCGTCGGCACCGCCGGCGCCTTGGGTGACGCCGGTTCGCCAGCCTCCGACTCTACCCTGGGCCCGACCTCGGGTTTGAACATCGACGGCCAGCATCACCACATCTGGGACACCGTGGTCCCGACTTTCCTGCACTACAACCTGCCGCTGCTGGCGTTTGGTTGGGTGGCGGCAATGGTGCTGTAAAAACAATCTTTCTGGTCACACAGGACCCTTTGTGGGAGCGAGCAGGCTCGCTCCCACAGGGATCACCTGCCGCTACGGCCTGTCCCAATACGGCACTGCGCCAAAGCATTCGACAAAGAAATCAATCACCGTACGCACTTTCACCGACAAGCGTCGGCTGCCCGGCCACAGCACGGCGATCTGCTGCGGTTCAAGGCTGTTGGATACCTGAAAGTCGCCAAGCACCGGCACCAGCGTGCCTTCGCGCACCGCCTCACCAATCAGCCACGACGGAAACATCACCAGCCCCAAACCTTGTTCGGCGGCTTGAACCAGGGTGTCGGCGTGGTTGCCGGTGATCGGTCCTTTGACCGAACAGGGCGTCCAGTCTTGCTGATCCTTGCGGAAAAACCAGCGTTGCAGGCCGGTCGCGCCTTTGTAGGCCAGACATTGATGCGTCGCCAGGTCTTGAGGACGTAGCGGCGTGCCGTAGCGTTTGAGGTAGGCCGGGCTGGCGGCGACTTGAAACCGGTGCGGCGCGAGGATCCGCGCTTGCATGCTGGAGTCGTGCAGCGGCCCGATGCGAAACAGCAGGTCGGCGCCTTCTTGCAGTGGGTCGATGTAGTGGTCGGTTTGCTGGATATCCAGCTGCAACTTGGGGTAACGCTCGCACAATAGCCCCAGCCACGGCGTCAGATGCCGTTGGCCGAACACCACCGGGGCGTTGATCCGCACCAGTCCGCTGGGCTCGCTTTGCTGTTCCTGCAAGGCTTGCTCGGCTTCTTCCAATTGCACCAGCACCAGTCGCGCATGATGACCGAGCATGCGCCCGGCTTCGGTTGGGGTAACTGCGCGGGTGTGGCGGTAGAGCAATTGCTGGCTCAGGGCCTGTTCCATCAACTGGATCTGCCGGGAAATCGAAGAGGGCGCCAGACCTTCGCGCCGTGCCACTTCGGAAAAACTGCCGTGGTCGAGTACGGCGACAAACAGTCGAAGTGCCTTGAATCCGAGTTCGTTGAAGCCGTGCATGGGCTGTCCTGCTGTGCGAGTTGCGCAAAAGTGTTGTCAGGATGCTCCCATTTATCGCAAAGCATCGCCAGCGGATAATGTCGGCCATTGTTCCTACAGGCAGGTTTCTTTAATGCAAGCGTCTTCAATCGACACAGCGGTCACACCCGCGACCAAACCAGGCCTGCGGCTATTGCTGCTACCGCTGGTCATCCTGGCTGGCATGGGCCTTTCCGTGGAGGCCGGTCTGCTCGGGCCGCTCGGGGTTCAGGTCGGGCATCTGTGGGCGACGTTGAGCATATTCGGGGTCGGCTCGGCGATCCTGTTTTTGCTGCTGTTGTTCAGCGGCCCGCAACAAGGCCCGGCGTTGAACACGTTGCCGCGCTGGCAGTTGATCGGCGGCTTTCTCGGGCCGATCTACGTGGTGGTGCTGACCCTGGCCACGCCGCACATCGGTATTGCGATGACCATGATTGCGATCCTCTGCGGGCAGGTCGGCAAAAGTGTGCTGATCGACCACTTCGGCTGGTTCGGCGCCAGCCGTAAAAAGGTCAACGGTGAACGTTGGCTGGCCCTGCTGCTGATTGTCGTGGCACTTGTTCTGATCGCTCGGGGTTGAAGATGAATCTGATTATTTTGTTGGCCGTGATTGTCGCGGCCGGTGCAGTGTTGAGTGTGCAGGCAGCGATCAATGGCCGTCTGGGCGAAACGGTCGGTGTTTTACGCAGCAGTTTGCTGACCTTTGTGGTGGGGGCGGTGGTCACCGGGCTGCTGATCCTGTTTTTCGAGCCGGCGCAGGCCATGAGCTTGCTGGACGTGCCGAAATGGCAGCTCAGTGGCGCGCTGTTCGGCGTGGTCTACATGATGGTCATGGTCGGCGCGGTGCCAAGGGTGGGGACGGCGGTGGCGACCGTGGCCGTGATCGTCGGGCAACTGGGCATGGGCATGCTGATCGACAATTTCGGCTGGCTGGGCAACCCGGCCATCGACTTGTCGAACAACCGGATGGTGGCGATGGTGTGCCTTGGGTTGGCGCTGGTGTTTATGTATCGCAGCAGTACGCGGCAGGCCTGACACAAACTCCTACACTGGTAAGACGGGCCGCGTTTGCGGCACCCCGACGACCACACCCATGGAGTCCGACTCATGATCAGCAGTGACAGTATCTGCGATTGTCCAAAATGCTCGTGCAAACTGGGCGAGCATCCCATCGCGCGCCACGGCAAACACTATTGCTGCGAAGCCTGCGCCAAGCACCATGAACACGGCGAAGAATGCTCGAGCAAAGGTTGCAAGTGTGCTGATGCCAAGTAGTGCAGCGCGACCAAGTGCAGCCTGATGGGCACGCACTTTGTAGCAGCTGGCGCAGCCTGCGTCCGGCTGCGCAGCAGTCGTAAAATCAGACTATGCGGTGATTCAGGAAAACCGTGTGTACTGGACTTACGACTGCTGCGCAGCCGGACGCAGGCTGCGCCAGCTGCTACCGATCGTATTGTTTCTTAACTCGCCGGCCGCCACGTGACATTTTCGACGCCGAACTTTTCCGCCATCGGTTTGCTGGTCTTTTGCACCTTCTCTCGGCCGAATCGGGGAATCCTCCCCACGCCGGCATCGCAGCTCGCCCAATGCCAGGCTTCCGCGTTGTCCATCTTCTCCAAGCGAATGATGAACGACTTGGGGACACCATGGAGGGTGTAATCAATGACGAAAAGTTTTGCGCTGTTCATAAAGCCCGTATTCCTCCCTGTGGTAATAGAGGGATCGTCGGGGTCACGGAAAATTCACTCGGATTGTCAGGCGGTGGCGACCAGTAGCGACAAGGCCTCCGGCTGGTTACCATGCAAGGCCTGAAAACCTCAATGATTGCTGCCCCATGGCCCTTGCCGCGCCTCCAGACCTGAGTGACACCGATGTGCCCGTGCAGCCGCTGGCGCGCACCTATCCGCGCGGCCTGTTTATCGAGCCGCACGAGCATGTCTGGGGCCAGTTGCTGTATGCGATGAGCGGGGTGATGTGGGTCGAAACGCCCCATGAGGCGCTGGTGGTGCCGCCGCAACGGGCGGTGTGGCTGCCACCGGGCGTGCCGCATGGGATTCGTGTGGTCTCGGACTTGCAGATGCGCAATATCTACCTGAGGCCCTCCCTGGCAGCGACACTGGACGACAGGGTCCAGGTCATCGAAGTCGGCGGTTTGCTGCGCGAGTTGATTGTCGGGTTGGTGGCGCAGGGCGACGACGGCGCGCCCGAGTATTACGAAGCGCTGGTCGGCCTGGCATTGCTGGAACTGCGACGTGCCAAGCGCTCCGAGCTGAAAATTCCGCTACCGGATGATTCCGACCGACGCCTGATGAACCTCTGTCAGGCGGTCATGGCCGCGCCTTCACTGGACATTCCCTTCGAACAACACGCCGAAAACGCCGGTGCCAGCGTGCGCACCCTGGCGCGGTTGTTCAAGGACGGTCTGGGGATGGGCTTCGCCGAATGGCGGCGACAGGTGCAATTGGCGACGGCGGTGGCCGAGTTGATTCAAGGTGTGCCGGTCAGCGCGATCGCCCGCGAGTTGGGTTATACGCCGAGCAGCTTCAGTGACATGTTTCGCCGGGAACTGGGCGTCGCACCTTCGCAGTTCACCGCGAGCCCTTCCCAAAGCTGAAAGACGGCTTGGCCGAAAAGCCGAAGCACTTGGCCGATACCCGGCGCGACCTCCCACTAGACTCTGGGCTTACCTCAATTGCCCACAGAGTCCGCCATGAGCTACCTCATTTCGCTGGTCATCGGTCTGGGCGTCGGTTTGCTCTACGGCGCACTGGATTTCCGTTCCCCCGCACCACCGGCCATCGCGCTGGTCGGGCTGCTCGGCATGCTGGCCGGCGAACAGTTGTGGCCGATGGGCCGGCAACTGGTGGCTGGCTGGACCTCCTGAACCGTTTATTTACTCAATGGAAACGCTCATGAAAGCATTGCAGTTCGACAAAACCGGCGACCTTTCGGCCTTGCGCTACGTTGACGTGCCCACCCCGGTTGCCGGCGTCGATGAAGTGCTGGTGCAGATCAAGGCCGCCGGGCTCAACCCCAGCGATGTGAAGAACGTGCTGGGACGTTTTCCCTACACCACGTTGCCACGCATCCCCGGTCGGGATTTTGCCGGTCTTGTGGTTGAAGGCCCGCAGGCGTTGATCGGACAGGAAGTCTGGGGCACCGGGCGTGAGTTGGGGTTCTTTGCCGATGGCTCCCACGCGCAATTCGTCAAGCTGCCGGCCAACGGTGTAGCGATTAAACCGACCCATTTGAGTTTTGCCCAGGCCGCCAGTCTCGGCGTGCCCTATACCACGGCGTGGGATGCGTTGGAGCGCAGCCTGGTGACGGCGCAAACGCGTCTGTTGGTGATTGGCGGCGGGGCGGTGGGCAGTGCGGCGCTGGCGCTGGCCAAGGTACGCGGAGCCCAAGTGTTGGCGGCGGCACGGCGACCTGAGCAGGTCCAACAATTGCGAGCTCAGGGTTATCAGACGTTGCAGCTGGATAAGCCCGAGGAATTGGGCGTCCAGGTAAACGCGGTGTATGCCGGCGGCGCCGACGTGATCTTCGACACCACCGGGTTCTGGCTGCCGGCCTCGGTCCCGGCACTGGCGATCTTCGGCCGCATCGCCATCATCGCCGCGCCGGTGGACGGCATGGTGCAACTGCCGGCACTGGCGTTGTATCGCAAGGGTGGCTCGGTGGTGGGGATCAACTCGCTGCTATATGGCGTTCAAGCGTGCGCGGCGATGCTCGATCAGTTTGGCCAGTTCTTTGATCAGGGGTTGCTGCCATTGCCCGAGGGCTTGGTTGAGTCGCCGTTGGCGGAAGGGCTGGAGCGGTATGCGGAAGTGAACCAGGGGGCCGGTGACAAGGTGATTCTGTTGCCATAGCTGACACTGATGTTGCTTGTGTCGGCCCCATCGCCAGCAGGCTGG
>NZ_AKJS01000077.1 GCF_000282215.1 Pseudomonas sp. GM21 | reverse complement strand
CAGCCGGACGCAGGCTTCGCCAGCTGCTACGGGTATGCGTCACCTCATCAAATGGGTGTACGTCACCCCTTCTATGTATATTCCTAAAAGTTAGTTTATTAATTTTTTATACGCGCTTAGGGTATATGCACCGGACCACCGGACATTCTTGTTTTTATTCGTCGCAACCCACGCGACGATCCCATGAGATGTGAGGTAGGTATGGTCCGGAACACAATCACCCCAGTGCAGATCGCCAGGGCATTGCGTGCAGCCAAGGAGCGGCACTGATGTCCAGTCTGGCAGATGCAATCGTCCACAGTGATCTGGACGTCGCCCCGTTGTTGTTGCCCGCACAGGTTTTGTGCAACGACGCTCAAGCCATTGAAGCCGCCCATGAACTGGCGCAGGTCGCCCGTCTTCACGCGGCCAAACGTGACCGGCAGCGCAAGTTGCCCTGGTCGGAAATCGAACAGTTCACCCGCAGCGGTTTAGGCAGCATTGCCATCCCGCGTGAATACGGCGGCCCACAGGTTTCGTTCGTCACACTCGCCGAGGTGTTCGCGATCATTTCCGCGGCAGATCCGGCGTTGGGACAGATTCCGCAGAACCAGTTCGGCATTCTCAACCTGGTGCTGGGCAGCGCCACGGAAGCGCAGAAAAAGCAGCTGTTCAAAAGCGTGCTCGACGGCTGGCGCATCGGCAATGCGGGCCCCGAACGCGGTACAAAAAACACCCTGGAACTCAAGGCACGCATCACCGCCGATGGCGACGGTTTTGTCCTCAATGGCCAGAAGTTTTACTCCACGGGCGCGCTGTTCGCCCACTGGGTCGCAGTCAAAGCGTTGAACGATGACGGCAAGCAAGTACTGGCCTTCGTTCGTCGCGGTACGCCGGGGCTGCGCATCGTTGATGACTGGTCGGGTTTCGGTCAGCGCACCACCGCCAGCGGCACCATTTTGCTCAACAACGTGCGGGTCGACGCCGAGCTGGTGGTGGATAACTGGAAGATCAACCAGAAGCCGAATCTCCAGGGCGCCGTGTCACAACTGATTCAAGCGGCCATCGACGCGGGAATCGCCCGGGGCGCGATCGACGACGCCATCGAGTTCGTGAAAACCCGCGCGCGTCCGTGGATCGACGCCAAGGTCGAACGCGCCAGCGATGACCTGTACGTGATCGCAGATATCGGCAAGTTGAAAATCGAACTGCACGCCGCCGAAGCGCTGTTGCGCAAAGCCGGGAAAGTACTTGATCAAGTCAACGCCGCGCCCCTAACGGCCGAGTCGGCGGCCCGCGCATCGATTGCCGTGGCCGAAGCCAAAGTGCTGACCACCGAGATCTCGCTGCTGGCCAGCGAAAAACTCTTCGAACTGGCCGGCAGCCGCGCCACCCTCGCCGAATTCAACCTCGACCGCCACTGGCGCAACGCCCGCGTGCACACGCTGCACGACCCGGTGCGCTGGAAATATCACGCGGTCGGCACCTACCACCTCAATGGCACGCTACCGGCGCGGCATTCCTGGATCTGACGACCAGTACCCTTTTGACCAGATCTCTGGAGAAACACATGACTTATTCCCACCACGTCGCGGTCATAACCAGCGACGAGCAAGCCCTGGTCGTCGCCAGTGATCTGGCCGACGACTTCAAACGCGACAGCGCACTGCGCGACCGCGAACGCCGTTTGCCGCACCCGGAACTGGAAGTGTTTTCCCGCTCGGGCTTGTGGGGTATCAGCGTACCCAAGGAGTACGGCGGCGCCGGTGTGTCCAACGTGACACTGGCCAAGGTAATCGCCTTGATTGCCCAGGCTGACGGCTCGCTCGGGCAAATCCCGCAGAACCATTTTTATGCCCTTGAAGTGCTGCGTGTAAACGCCAGCCATGAGCAGAAACAACGCCTGTACGCCGAAGTGTTGGCCGGCCAGCGCTTCGGCAATGCGCTCGCCGAACTCGGGACCAAAACCGCTCATGACCGCGTCACCAGTCTCAAGCGCGACGGTGATGGCTATCGCATCAACGGTCGCAAGTTTTACTCGACCGGCGCGATTTACGCACAACGCATCCCCACCTCGGTGGTGGATGAAAACGGTGTGCAGCAACTGGCATTCGTTCCGCACGACAGCAAGGGCCTGACAGTCATCGACGATTGGAGCGGCTTTGGCCAGCGCACCACCGGCAGCGGCTCGGTGGTGTTCGATGACGTGTATGTGGCAGCCGAGGACGTGATCCCGTTCCAAAGCGCTTTCGAACGCCCGACCACCGTCGGCCCGCTGGCGCAGATCCTCCACGCCGCCATCGACACCGGCATCGCCCGTGCGGCTTATGAAGATGCGCTGCATTTCGTGCGCACCAAAACCCGGCCATGGATCGATGCCACCCATGCAAAAGCCACTGAAGACCCGCTGACCATCAAGAGTTTCGGTCACTTGAGCATTCGCCTGCACGCCGCCGAAGCCCTGCTGGAACGCTCCGGCGAACGCCTCGACAAGGCTCAAGCCGACACCAACGCCGAAACCGTCGCCGCCGCCTCGATTGCCGTCGCCGAAGCCCGAGCCATCAGCACCGAAATCTCCCTCGCCGCCGGCAGTACGTTGTTCGAACTGGCCGGCAGCCAAGCCACCCTGATCGAGCATGGTCTGGATCGTCACTGGCGCAACGCGCGCGTGCACACCTTGCACGACCCGGTACGCTGGAAATATCACGCGGTGGGCAACTATTACCTGAACGATGAAAACCCTCCGTTACGAGGGACCATCTGATGGCCAACGGCAAAAAGAAGATCCTGCTCAACGCCTTCAACATGAACTGCATCGGGCACATCAACCATGGCCTGTGGACCCATCCACGGGACAACTCCACGCAGTACAAGACCATCGAATACTGGACCGAACTGGCGCAATTGCTGGAGCGCGGGCTGTTCGATGGACTGTTCATCGCCGACATCGTTGGTGTGTACGACGTCTACCAGAACTCGGTGGACGTACCGCTGAAAGAGTCGATCCAGCTCCCGGTCAACGACCCGTTGCTGCTGGTGTCGGCCATGGCCGCCGTGACCAGGAATCTCGGTTTCGGCCTGACCGCCAACCTCACTTACGAACCGCCGTACTTGTTCGCCCGGCGCATGTCGACGCTCGATCACCTGAGCCGAGGCCGGGTCGGCTGGAACATCGTCACCGGCTACCTCGACAGCGCCGCCAAGGCCATGGGCCTGAGCGAGCAGGTCGAGCACGACCGTCGTTACGACCAGGCCGATGAATACCTGGAGGTGCTCTACAAACTCTGGGAAGGCAGCTGGGAAAACGGCGCGGTGCTCAACGACCGCGAGCAGCGTATCTACGCGCAACCGGAAAAAGTGCACAAGGTCGAGCACAAGGGCGAGTTCTATCAGGTCGAGGGTTATCACCTGTGCGAACCGTCACCGCAACGTACACCGGTGTTGTTCCAGGCGGGTACTTCGGATCGCGGTTTGCTGTTCGCCGGGCGTCATGCCGAGTGCGTGTTCATCAGCGGCCAGAACAAACCGTCGACCAAAATCCAGGTGGATAAGGTTCGCGCCAGCGCCGTCGCGGCCGGGCGCAACCCCGAGGACATCAAGGTGTTCATGGGGCTGAACGTGATAGTCGGCGCCGCCGAAGAGCTTGCCTGGGCCAAACACGCCGAATACCTGAGCTATGCCAGTGCCGAGGCCGGCGTGGCGCATTTTTCGGCATCGACCGGAATCGATTTTTCCGAATACGAAATCGACGAACCGATCCAGTACGTGAAGAGCAACGCGATCCAGTCGGCGACCAAAAACCTGCAAAACAACGACTGGACCCGCCGCAAATTGCTCGAACAACACGCCCTCGGTGGCCGCTACATCACCGTGGTCGGCTCGCCCGGGCAAGTGGCGGATGAACTGGAATCGTGGATCGCCGAAACCGGCCTGGACGGCTTCAACCTGACGCGAATTGTTACGCCGGAAAGCTATGTGGATTTCATCGACTTGGTGATCCCGGAGTTGCAACGTCGAGGGTCGTACAAGACTGCTTATGACAGCGGCAGCTTGCGGGAGAAGCTTTTTCACGGCGAGGCGCATTTGCCTCAACAACACACCGGCTCTAACTACCGCCATTGAACCCTGTGGGAGCTGGCCTGCCGGCGATAGCGGTGTGTCAGCAACCACAACTTCAACTGACCCACCGCTATCGCCGGCAGGCCAGCTCCCACAGTTGATCTCTGTTGTTCCAAAAAAACTTATGACTGGAAACCTCATCATGACCAAGACCTACCTCACTCAACCAGTCAAAGCACTGGCCCTGGCCCTCGGCCTGTTCAGTTCGGCGGTATTCGCCGCCGACGCGCCGTTGAAAATCGGCACCACCGCCGCTTTCGCCATTCCCCTGGAAGCCGCCGTCGAAGAAGCCAAAAAACAAGGCCTGCAGGTCGATCTGGTGGAGTTCAGCGACTGGATCGCCCCCAACGTCAGCCTCGCTGCCGGCGACATCGACGTGAACTATTTCCAGCATGTGCCGTTCCTGGAAAACGCCAAGGCCGCTTCCGGTTTTGACCTGGTGCCGTTCGCGCCGGGGATCATCAACAACGTCGGCCTTTACTCGAAAAAATACAAAAGCTTCGACGAGCTCCCGCAAGGCGCCAGCGTGGCCATCGCCAATGACCCGATCAACAGCGGACGCGGTCTGCAACTGCTGGCCAAGGCCGGCCTGATCACGCTGAAACCGGGCGTCGGCTACAAGGCAACTGAAGACGACATCATCGCCAACCCGAAGAACATAAAGATCCTGCAGGTTGAAGCCGTACAACTGGTGCGCGCCTACGACGATGCGGATCTGGTCCAGGGCTACCCGGCTTATATCCGACTGTCGAAGACCTTCGATGCCAACTCTGCCCTGCTGTTCGACGGTCTCGACCACAAGGAATACGTGATCCAGTTCGTGATCCAGCCCAAGAGTAAAACCGACCCGCGCCTGATCAAATTCGTCGACATTTACCAGCACTCGCCAGCCGTTCGTGCCGCCTTGGACAAGGCCCACGGCAAGCTCTATCAAGCCGGTTGGGAAAGCTGAGAATGACGGCCGCCACTCAACTGCGACTGGAGATTCCAGAGCTCAAAAACGCCCGACACACCGAACTGCACCCGGAACTCAATCGGGCCCATGTGCGCTTCATCGGCCTGGGCAAAACCTACAACGGCCAGCAAGGGCCGGTGGCGGCACTGCAGGGCATCGACCTGGCGATCCAGCACGGCGAAGTATTCGGCATCATCGGCCGCAGCGGTGCCGGCAAATCGTCGTTGATCCGCACCATCAACCGCCTGGAGCAACCGAGCACCGGCCGCGTGCTGATCGATCAAGTGGACATCGGCGAGTTCGATGAAGATCGCCTGGTGGCGCTGCGCCGACGGATCGGCATGATCTTCCAGCACTTCAACCTGATGTCGGCCAAAACGGTGTGGCAGAACGTCGAACTTCCGCTGAAAGTGGCCGGTGTGCCCAAGGACCAACGCGAGCAAAAGGTGCGTGAACTGCTGGAACTGGTGGGCCTGCAAGGCAAGCACACGGCCTATCCGGCGCAGTTGTCCGGCGGGCAGAAACAGCGTGTCGGCATCGCCCGCGCGTTGGTGCATGACCCGGCGATTTTGCTCTGCGACGAAGCCACTTCGGCGCTGGACCCGGAGACCACCCAGTCGATCCTCGGCCTGCTGCGCGAGATCAACCAGCGCCTGGGGCTGACCATCGTTTTGATCACCCACGAGATGGCGGTGATCCGCGATATCTGTGACCGCGTCGTGGTGCTCGAACACGGGAAAATCGTCGAGCAAGGGCCGGTGTGGGAAGTCTTCGGCAACCCGCAGCATGAAGTAAGCAAGACCTTGCTCGCCCCGCTGCAACACGCCCTGCCGGCAGAACTGCAAAGCCGTTTGCAGCCACACCCGTACTCTGTGGACGCCGCTGTGGTGTTGCGCTTGAAGTTCACCGGCAGCGCCACTGACGAGCCGGACCTGGCCGCGTTGTTCAGCGCCCTCGGGGGTCGCGTGCGTTTGCTGCAAGGGGGCGTGGAACGGATTCAGGGCCATGCGCTGGGGCAGTTGTTGTTAGCGGTCACCGGCTCGCGACTCGATGCCGAAGAGTTATGCCAGCGCGCCAGCCATTGGGCGCAACAGGTGGAGGTGCTGGGTTATGTGGTTTGATCGCTTGCTGCAAGGCTTCATCGACACCTTCCTGATGGTCGGCGTGTCGTCATTGATTGCACTGTTGGCGGGTATTCCGCTGGCGGTGTTTCTGGTCACCAGTTCCAAGGGTGGCATCTACGAAGCACCGACCCTGAACCGCGCCTTGGGCGCGTTTGTGAACCTGTTCCGCTCCATTCCGTTTTTGATTTTGATGGTGGCGCTGATTCCGTTTACCCGACTCATCGTCGGCACCACGTATGGCGTCTGGGCGGCCGTCGTGCCGCTGACCATCGCTGCAACGCCGTTCTTTGCGCGGATTGCCGAAGTCAGTTTGCGCGAGGTGGATTTCGGCTTGATCGAAGCCGCACAAGCAATGGGCTGCCGGCGTTGGCACATTGTCTGGCATGTGCTGCTGCCAGAAGCGCTGCCGGGCATTGTCGGGGGGTTCACGATTACCCTGGTGACGATGATCAACTCGTCGGCCATGGCCGGGGCGATTGGTGCCGGCGGATTGGGCGACATTGCCTATCGCTATGGTTATCAGCGCTTCGACAGCCAGATCATGTTGACGGTGATTGTGTTGCTGGTGGTGTTGGTGGCGGTGATTCAGCTGGGCGGGGATCGGTTGGCTCGTGGATTGAATAAGCGTTAATCGAGTTGGCAGCCGCGACACACATCTTGTAGCAGCTGGCGAAGCCTGCGTCCGGCTGCGAAGCAGTCGTAAACCCTGCTTGCGAGGTTTACCTGAAACACCGCGAACTCTGATTTCACGACTGCTTCGCAGCCGGACGCAGGCTTCGCCAGCTGCTACAGGTGCGCGGCTTAACTGACTGGCATTAAGACAATCTCCGTGCGAAAGGGTAAGTTTTCGTACAGGAAAATCAGAGCTTCCGAAGGTCCGTTCCCTTTCATTTGCAGGACATTTCCTAGATCATTCCGCTCGCTTGCGCCTGCCAAATTCGGTGGCTAGTCTCGGTCCGTCACTGCTCATCAGTGATCGGGTTTAGTCGCCCGGATATCGTTGGGCGCACAGCATCACCTCTTCTCAGGTGTTTTTTATCACCTGAATTTTATGGTGGCTGTGCGCAGGGCACCCTTGGGTGCGCCGGTGTTGCCTGACGGCCGGTCGACTAACCTGTGTGCAGCCGCCACCCTGTTCGTTTAGTCGCGATATCGGTTGGCTCCAACTAACGGTCAGGAGTTTTACCAATGAAGAAATCCGTACCCGATCCACCTCCCGAAACCTCCACCAACGAAACTGCCACTGACGACTCGCTCAGGGATCGATCAGCGCTCTACCGTGCCATTGATTTCTACCTCACTGGCGATCAACCCTCACCGCCCGATGAATTGCGCTTCTACAACGTCAGCGAAGACGTGAGCTTTGAAGACACCCAGCTCTATGTCGCCGATCTGCTGCGCTGTGCTTCGGTGACGGCGTATCAGTGTGGCGATCACCTCAAAGGGGCGGACCGCGCCATGGTGTTTTCGGTCTGGCATTTGCTGGAGATTGCCAAAGCCATGGTGGATCGTTCCATTGATTGTCTGGGGATGAAGCAGGGCTGAGTTATTGGTTGTCAGTTACACCGCCATCGCGAGCAGGCTCGCTCCTACAATTGATCTTCAGTGGACACAACATTTGAGTCCGACGCGGTTAAATGTGGGAGCTAGCCTGCTGGCGATTGGCTGCGCAGCAGCCACCGTCCTCATGGCGTATATTCGGCAAATCCCAATTGCCTGCGCAGCCACCCATGAAACAGTCCCCCGACGACCTCCACCAGATCACCGCCACCACCCTGGGCCATTACAACTCGGTGGCCGAAGATTTTCGCGAAGGCACTCGTGATCACGATGTCAGCCAGAACATCGATGCCCTGTTGCGGCATATTCAAGGCGAGGCACCGTTCGACATTCTCGACTTCGGCTGCGGTCCCGGCCGCGATCTGCAAACCTTCAAGCGCATGGGTCATACCGCTGTCGGCCTCGACGGGTCGGAAAAGCTTGCGCAGATGGCGCGTGAGGACAGCGGTTGCGAGGTCTGGCAGCAGGACTTTTTGAAACTGGATTTGCCGACCGAGCGCTTCGACGGGATTTTTGCCAATGCGGTGTTGTTTCACATTCCGCGCCAGGAGTTGCCACGGGTGTTGAAGCAATTGCGTTGGGCGCTGAAACCGGGTGGGGTGTTGTTCAGTTCCAATCCGCGTGGGGAGAATCAGGAGGGCTGGAATGGGCCACGGTATGGGGCGTATCACGACCTTGCGGCGTGGCAGCAACTGCTGACCGAGGCGGGGTTTGTGGAGTTGGAGCATTACTATCGGCCAGCGGGGCTGCCGCGGGAGCAGCAGCCTTGGTTGGCGAGTGTCTGGCGGCGCGCCGATTGATCGTTCCCACGCTCTGCGTGGGAATTCAGCCAGTGACGCACTGCGTCACATCCCAGGGACGCGGAGCGTCCCGAGAGGCATTCCCACGCGGAGCGTGGGAACGATCATTTGTTACTGGGCCTCGTTCTTCGGCTCGCGAATCTTGTACCAAGCCACATACAGCGCCGGCAAAAACAGCAGCGTCAGCAACGTCGCGACGATGATCCCGCCAATCATCGCGTAGGCCATCGGTCCCCAGAATGCTTCCCGGGCAATCGGGATCATCCCCAGGCTCGCGGCCGCCGCCGTCAGCAGGATAGGCCGGCGTCGATGATCGGTGGCCTGTACCACCGCGTCCCACGGCGCATAGCCCTTCTTCTCGTACTCATCGATCTGGGTCACCAGAATCACCGAGTTACGAATGATGATGCCGATCAACGCCAGGATCCCGAGGATCGCCACAAAACCCATCGGCGTGCCTGTCGGCACCAGCGCGAGCACCACGCCGATCAAGCCCAACGGCGCGACGCTGGCCACCAGGAACATCTTCTGCACGCTGTGCAACTGGATCATCAGGAAGGTGGCCATCAAAAACACCATCAACGGCACGACCTGGGCAATCGGCCCCTGGGCCTTGCCGCTCTCCTCCACCGTACCGCCCGTGGCGACCTTGTAGCCCACCGGCAACGTGGCGGCGAAGGCGTCGATGGACGGCTTGAGGATTTTCACCAGGTCAGTCGGCTGGATTTCATCGCGCACAGCGGCCTTGATGGTGATGGTCGGCAGACGATCCCGACGCCACACCAACGGCTGCTCCAGTTCGTAACGCACCGTGGCAAACGCCAACAGCGGAATCGACGTGCCGCTCGGCGTGACGATCTGCAAGTTCTGCAGGGTTTCCGGTGTGCCACGTTCCGAGTCCACCGCCCGGCCGACCACGTTGATCAGGTAGATATCGTCATCGACCTGGGTCACGGGCGCGCCGCTGACGATGCCGTTCATCAAGTTAGCCACGTCCTCGGAAGACAATCCCAGTTGTCGCGCCTTGTCCTGGGCGATGTCGATGCGGAGCACTTTGCCCGGCTCGTTCCAGTCGTAAATGATCTCGCCGATGTGCGGGTTCTTGTCCATTTCGGTGGCCAGGTCGATGGCGTGACGGCGAACCTGATCGATGTCTTTTCCGCTGACCCGGTACTGGATCGGACGGCCCACCGGAGGCCCCATTTCCAGGGCCTGGACATAACCGCCAATGCCGACGAAGTCCTTGCGCAGGATATCGCGGATCCGCTGGCTCAAGGCGTCACGGGATTCCCCTTTACTGACGATCACCAACTGCGCGTAGTAAGGATTCTGCAGTTGCTGGTCCAGTGGCAGGTAGAAACGGATCGCGCCCTGGCCGATGTAGGTGCTCCAGCGCACGATGTCCGGATCATCCTTGAGCTCGGCTTCGAGGCGGTCGACTGCTTTGCGGGTTTCGTCGATCGAGGCGTTTTGTGGCAGGTTCAGGTCCACCAGGATTTCCGGGCGATCCGAAGACGGAAAGAACTGGTTCTGCACAAAGCGCATGCCGAACACCGACAACGCGAATAACAGCACGGTGATGCCGATGGCCCACCAGCGATTGCGCATGCACCACAGCAAGCCGCCGTTGAAAGCCTTGCCGACGCGCCCGGGCTCGCCGGTGTGAGGTTTTACGTTGGTGCTGAGGATGTGCACACCGATCACCGGCGCAAACAACACCGCCACCACCCACGACACCAGCATCGCGCAGGCAATCACCGCAAACAGGGTGAAGGTGTACTCCCCGGCGGAGCTGGCGTTCAGGCCGATCGGCACAAAACCTGCCACCGTCACCAGCGTACCGGTGAGCATGGGGAACGCGGTGGAGGTGTAGGCGAACGTGGCCGCCTGCTCCTTGGTCTCGCCCATCTCAAGGCGCGTGACCATCATCTCCACGGTGATCATCGCGTCGTCCACCAACAGGCCCAGGGCAATAATCAGTGCGCCAAGGGAGATCCGCTGCATGGTGATGCCGCTGTACTCCATGAACACAAAGACCATCGCCAGCACCAGCGGGATGGAGCACGCCACCACCAGCCCGGCGCGCACACCGAGGCTGATGAAGCTGACCACCAGCACGATGATCACCGCCTCGAACAGCGCACTGGTAAAGCCGCCGACGGCCTCCTCCACCACCACCGCCTGATCGGACACGTTGTACACGCCGACCCCCACCGGCAGGTCGGCGGTCAGTTGGTCGATCCGTTCATGCAACGCCTTGCCAAATGCCTGGACGTTGCCGCCCTTCTGCATGGCAATCGCCAGGCCGATGGCCGGTTTGCCGTTGAAGCGAAATTCCGGTGCTGCCGGATCGACATAGCCGCGCCTGATTTCGGCAATGTCGGCCAAACGATAGAATCGGTCGTTGAGCTTGAGGTTGACCTCGGCGAGGTCTTTCTCCGAGGCAAACTGCCCTGAGGTGCGCACCGAAATCCGCTCCGGGCCAGCCTCGATCACCCCCGCCGGAGTCACGGCGTTCTGCGATTGCAGGCTCTGCACCACTTGAAGCTGATCAATGCCCAGCGCCGCGAGTTTGCGCGTGGAGAAATTCAGGTACAGCACTTCGTCCTGCTGGCCGACCATCTCGATCTTGCCCAGCCCCGGCACGCCGCGAATCTCGGCGCGGGCCTGTTCCACGTAGTCACGCAACTGACGCATCGTCAGGCCGTCGGCAGTGAAGGCGTAGATCGAACCGAACACGTCACCGAATTCGTCGTTGAACCCGGGGCCTTGCATGCCTTGGGGGAACTGGCCGCGAATGTCGTTGATCTTCTTGCGGACCTGATACCAGATTTCCGGGATGTCTTTGGCATTGGTGGTGTCACGCAAGTACACGTAGACCGTCGACTCGCCGGGCCGCGTGTAGCTTTTCACGTAGTCGAGAGAATCGAGCTCTTCGAGTTTTTTCTCGATGCGGTCGGTGATCTGTTTGAGCGTTTCCTCCTGAGTCGCCCCCGGCCATTTGCTCTGGATCACCATGGTCTTGATGGTGAACGAAGGGTCTTCTTCGCGCCCCAGGTTGAAATACGAGAACACCCCCATGAGCAACGCGACGAACATCAGATACCAGACGAACGACTGATGTTTGAGGGCCCATTCGGAGAGATTGAAAGGCCCTTTCATTGACTGTCCTCGTCAAATTTCACTGTTTGCCCCGGTTTGAGGCTGTGTACGCCGGCACTGACCACGCGCTCGCCGTTCTTCACCCCGCCGGCCAGCACCACGGTGCTGTCGGTGCGGCTGAGGACTTCGACGTCTCTGGGTGCAACGGTTTTGGTCTTTGGATCAATCACCCAGATGCGTGATGTGCCGTCGACCTGCTGCAACGCGGTGAGGGGCAGTTCGATGCGCGGCTTGATCGCCGAACTCAGGGTGACGCTGATTGCGGTGCCCAAACGAAAGCCCGGGGGCGTTTCAGCGAGGGTCAGGCGCGCACGGCGGGTGCGCGTGGCACTCTGTGCCTGGGGTTCGATTTCGCGGATGGTCGCGGTGGTGTTGGTGTTCGGATCGAGTTGTGCAGCGACCTGAAACACCACATCTGTGGGCAATTGATCGACCAGGGTATCGGGCAGGTCGATCACCGCTTCCTTGATGTCCGGTTGCGCCAGGGTCACCACTTGCTGGCCGGCGGTCACCACTTGGCCGGCCTCGGCATTCCACGCGGTGACCACGGCTTTATGGTCGGAGCGCAATTCGGTGTAGGCGAGTTGATCTTTGCTCTGATTGACCGCCGCCTTGGCCTGATCAAGGGAAGCCTGGGTGGTTTTCAGTTGAGTCAGGGCATCGTCCAGTTGCGCCTGTGCGCCGACCCCGCGATCAAACAACGACTGTTGCCGCTGGGCGTTGGCCTGGGCATTGATCAGTTGCGCCTGGATTTTCGCCAGGTCACCCTGGGCTGAGCGCAATTGGTTTTGCTGGTCGGAAGGATCGAGGGTGGCCAGCAGCGTGCCCTTGTCGACCTCGGCCCCGACATCGACGTTACGGCTGGCGATCCGCCCGGCCACGCGAAAGCCGGTATTGCTTTCATACCGCGCCTGGATGCTGCCGGCAAACCGGCCCAGATCCTCTTCGTTCAAAGCCTGGACCTTGATCGACAGCACCGGACGCACCGGTTCCGGCGGTGGCTCGTTTTTGGAGCAGGCGCTCAGCACCAGCCCGATGGACAATGCCCATAACGGCTTCATGGCTTGGCTCCCCCGCCCAGATCCTTGTAGGTATTTTCAGCAATCTCGACTTCCATACCCGGGTGCAGCAACTGCCCCCCGGCGATCACGACTTTTTCCCCACCTGTTAGTCCTTTGCTGATGATGACCTTGCCTGTCAGGTAGCGGCCAACCGTGACGTTATGCAATTGGGCCTGACCCTTGTCATCGACCAGCCAGACGGCGGGCTCACTGATATTTTTGGTCAGGGCCGACCACGGCAACTCGACCGCCGACTTGCCCGCGCCCTTGGCCGTGGCGCTCACCACCGAACCCAGCTGCATGCCCTGTGGCAGGCTGTCGAGGCCGACCTTGACCTGCACGGTGCCGGACTGGGCGGACACCGCCGGGGTCACTTCGCGCACTTTGCCAGTGGTTTTGATTTCGGGGTTATCGAGCAGGCTGAGGACAATGGTGTCGTCCGTGGGCTTCTCGGCCAGCAGCGCTTCATAGACGTTGAATACAGCGTCCCGATCGCCATCGCGGGCCAGGCTGAACACCGGCATCGTCGCCTGCACCACTTGGCCGACTTCGGCCTGACGTTCAGTAATGATGCCTGGGGCATCGGCAACCAGTGCGGTGTAACTCAGTTGATCCCGGGCATTGGCCAACTGCGCCTGAGCGGCGCTCAAGGCGCTCTGACTGCTGCGCAACGCCGCCTGGGCCGCGTCATATTCGCTCTGGCTGGTGTAGCCCTTGGGCAGGAGTTTTTGCTGGCGCACGAACGCCGCAGCATTCTGTTTAACCAACGCCTGTTGGGCGGCAACTTGGGCCTGGGCCGAATCGACACTGGTTTGTAGGTCCTTGGGATCGAGCCGGGCCAGCACTTGCTTGGCCGTCACCCGGTCACCGACATCGACCGAACGCTCAATGATCTTGCCGCCCACGCGGAACGACAGCTCGGTCTGTACCCGAGCCTGGATGTCACCGGTGAGGGTTACTGCGGCGGCGTAATCCGCCGGTTGGACGACTTGAATGAACACCCGTGGCAGGTATTCCTGAACGGGTTCTTTTTCATCGCACGCCGTCAGCAGGGTGACGACGCTCAAGGCCAGGATGACTTTCAATCCGGGAACTGCCATGTAAACTCCTTGGCCTTTTTTATGGGCAATACGACAGAGAGCTTAGAGCAGCGTTCCAGCCTTGCACACCCGGCTTATGAAGAAAAATTCGTAACGGCTTCCATCGAAACACTCGCCGTAGACAACTCGCTGGACTTTTCAGCGCCTGAAAAATCGCCATCGCGAGCAGGCTCGCTCCCACATTAGACCTGTGGCGTTCACAGAATCCCTGTGGGAGCGAGCCTGCTCGCGATGGGGGCAGAGCAGTCGCTGCATGAGTCAGTGATTCACCCCTGCCACTTCCCACCCTCAACAATCACGCTCTCGGGCTTAGTATCTTCGCTCAGTTCCTTGCGCACATATTGGTCATACAGCTTGAGCAGATATTTCTCCTCACCCATCTTCGCCAACTCGGTATTCACCCAGTCACGCAGCTCGATATTGCCCTTCTTCACCGCTGGCGCAATCGGTGCTTCGGCGCCCAAGGTCTGGGTCAGCACACGATAGCCAGGGTTCTGTTTGGCCCAGCTGAACAGCACCAGATTGTCCTGCGCATACGCATCACCGCGTCCATTGGCCAGGGCTTGCAGTGATTCGGAGTTCTTCTCGAATTTCAGCAGTTTCCAGTCCGGATGGTTTTTGGTCAGCCAGATATCTGCAGTTGTACCCGTGGTGACGATGGTCGTGCGCGTGGCCAGGTCATCGAGATTTTTCACCGTGCTGGTCTGTGGTACCAACGCCTGCACCGCGACTTTGAGGTTCGGGTTGGTGAAGTCCACTGCTTCCTTACGCTCCGGGGTGACGGTCATGTTGGCCAGGATCAGATCGACCTTGTCACTTTGCAGGAACGGAATCCGGCTGGCCGGCTCCACCGCGACGAACTCGATTTTGTTTTCATCGCCCAGCAGGTCCTTGGCGAATCGACGGCCAATGTCGGTATCGAAACCGACGTAGCGCCCGGCCTCATTGACGAAACCGAACGGTGGCTTATCGGTGAAGACGCCAACGATCAATTTGTCCCGGGCTTTGATTTTTTCCAGGTAGCTCGCACTGGTCGCGGCAGGCTTGGCGGGCTCTTCGGTTTTGTTGCAGCCGGCCAGCAACGCGAGGCCGAGCAGCGGGAGTAGCAGCAGTGAAGTCTTGGCGGTTTTCATAGCGGTTCCAGTTCCTTTATTTGAGTCGTTTGGGGTAGTGCGGCGACGTAGGAGAACTTCTCCAGGAACTGCTGCGCTCGTGCGGTTTGCGGGTTCGTAAAGAAAATCTCGGGAGGGTTTTGCTCAATGATTCGCCCGCCATCCATGAACACGATGCGGTCCGCCACCGCGCGGGCGAAGGCCATTTCGTGGGTGACGATCAACAGGGTCATGCCTTCGCGGGCCAGGCCCTGTATGACTTCCAGCACCTCCTTGACCATTTCCGGGTCCAGGGCGGCGGTGACTTCATCGAAAAGCATGACCTGCGGATTCATGCACAGCGAACGGACGATGGCGATGCGTTGCTGCTGGCCACCGGAGAGCTGACGCGGGAACGCATCACGTTTGTCCGAAAGGCCCACCCGCGCCAGCAAGGCTTCGGCCTGGTCACGGGCTTCGCGGCGGTCACGCTTCTGCACTTTCAGCGGGCCGAGCAGCAGGTTGTCGAGCACCTTCATGTGCGGAAACAGATGATAACTCTGGAACACCATGCCGATCTGCTGGCGGACTTCGCGCCAGTCGGTGCCCTTGTCCAGCAGTTCGCGGCCAGCAAAATTCAAGCTGCCGCTGTGGGCGACTTCCAGGCCATTCAGGCATCGCAGCAAGGTACTTTTGCCGCAACCGCTGGGGCCGAGAATGACGATCACTTCGCCGGTGTTCACCTGCAAGTCGATGCCGTTCAACACTTGCTGCTCGCCGAAAAACTTGTTGAAACCCTTGAACTCAATCAATGCGCTCATGCGTGTGTCCAGCGCCGCTCCAGCACGCGCGAGGCGGCCGAGAGCGGGTAGCAAATGAAAAAGAAAAACAGGAACAGCGCACCGTAGATCAGCACCGACTCGTAAGTGCGCTCGATGATTTGCTGGCCGACCTTGATCACGTCCACCACACCGATCAGTACCGCCAGGGAGCTGGTTTTGATGATGCGTGTGTAAACGTTGAGGGTCGGCGGAGTCATGCGTTTCAACGCCTGCGGCAACAGCACGTAACCGTAGAGTTGCGGCCCGTTCAGGCCAATCGACAGCCCCGCTTCACGCTGCCCGCGTGGCAACGAATGCAACGCGCCACGCACCACTTCGCCGACTTCGCTGGCGCCCCACAGCGACAACACCAGCACCGCGCACCAGAAACCCGGAAGGCTCAGGCCAAAGAAAATTGGCAGGCCGAAGAACAGCAAATACAGCCAGACCAGCACCGGGATCGCCCGGAACAATTCCAGGTACACCCGCAAAATCGCGTTCAGCCATTTTGAATTCAGCGTGCGCAACACGCCGTACAGCACGCCACCGACGGTGCTGATGGCGATGCTCAGAATAGAGATCGACAAGGTTTGCGCTGCGCCCTTGCCCAACTGCGGCAACGACACCCAGAGCAACTCAAGACCCGAACTGGCCATGCTGGAGCCTCCTTTCCAGACGGCTGAGCAACAGCGAGAGCGGCAAAAACAGCAGCACGCAAATCAGCGTCAACACGGCGAGCATTTCGTAGGTTTTGTAGTACAGCGCGATGTAGCTTTTGGTGGTGTAGAGAATTTCCGGCACCGCCACCGCCGAGACCACGGTGGTTTCCTTGAGCAGGAAAATGAAATTGGCAAACAGCGACGGCAGGCTGAGGATGCCGGCTTGCGGCAAGATCACGTAGCGCAGCAATTGCCCGTGGGACAGGCCGATGGAGCGACCCGATTCAAGTTGTGCCAGGGGCACGGCGTCGACGCCGGCGCGCAGCACCTCTGTGAGGTAGGCGCCACCGAGAAAGGTCATGGTGATGATCGCCGCCGCGAAACCCGAAATCTTGATGCCCAGCGCCGGCAAAGCGAAGTAGACGAAGAACAGTTGAATCAGCAGCGGCGTGTTGCGCGCGAGTTCTACATACAGGCCGACGCAGCGCTGCAGGTAAGGCGTGCGAAACACCAGAATCGTTGCGTTGAGCAGCGCCACCAGCAGCGATGTACCGATGGCGATAAAGCCGACCTGCAGCGTCACGCCCACGGCCTTGAGAAATGCCGGCAGGGTACTGAGGATAAATGCGTAATCGAGAGTCATTGAACATCCTGTACGCCGCTCGGTAAGCGGCGGTGGCGCAGTCCATGGGTCGTGGATAACGGCCCGGCGGACACCGACTTTAAAGGTATAAAAACAAGAATTTAAATACCGTTAAAGCATATTGATATCACGCAAAAAACTATCCGGGGATTTGCTGTCGCAATGGAAGGCGACTACTTTTCTTTGCACTGCAGACGGGATCTTTTTTCCGTAATGCACCTCCAAGGACGCACAGCTTTTGGCCAGACTCCCCCGGCCAATCCATCACAGGGAAGAGAAAATGGCAGACGTAAAAGTACCGCAGCGACTGGATCCGCAGGACATCGTGAAGTTATTGGTGGCGTTGCGCAGGGCGTTGAAGGCCGGGGTGGCCTGAGTGAGTTGATCGTTCCCACCGCTCCGCGTGGGAATGCAGCCCGTGACGCTCCGCGTCACTGGACGCAGAGCGTCCCGAGAGGCATTCCCACGCAGAGCGTGGGAACGATCAAAAACGCCGACGCTTTATCAGCCGTCGGCGTTTGAAACCTTGAAAGGTTTTGCTGCTGTGTCGAATCAGAACGCTGGCAGAACCGCGCCGCTGTACTTCTTCTCGATGAACGCTTTCACTTCAGGACTGGTCAATGCCTTGGCCAGTTTCTGGATGGCAACGCTGTCCTTGTTGTCCGGACGTGCCACCAGGAAGTTCACGTAAGGCGAATCTGCACCTTCGATGATCAGCGCGTCTTTAGCCGGGTTCAGACCCGCTTCCAGCGCGTAGTTGGTGTTGATCATGTCCAGGTCGACTTGATCCAGCACACGCGGGAGCATGGCCGATTCCAGTTCCTTGAACTTGAAGTTGTGCGGGTTCTTGGCGATGTCTTTCGGGGTAGCCAGCGCGTTTTTCGGGTCTTTCAACTCAATCAGGCCTGCCTTCTGCAGCAGGATCAGGGCACGGCCGCTATTGCTGCCTTCGTTCGGGATGGCAATGGTCGCGCCGTCTTTGAGCTCAGCCAGGGTTTTGACTTTCTTCGAGTAGCCGCCGAACGGTTCGACGTGCACGCCAATCACGGTTACCAGGTTGGTGCCTTTGCCTTCGTTGAAGCTTTTCAGGTACGGCAGGGTCTGGAAGTAGTTGGCGTCCAGACGCTTTTGGTCAACCTGTACGTTTGGCTGAACGTAGTCGGTGAACACTTTGATTTCCAGATCCACGCCATCTTTAGCGAGGGCTGGTTTGATCAGTTCGAGAATTTCGGCGTGTGGAATCGGGGTCGCCGCAACCACCAGTTTCTCGCCAGCCTGGGCCAGGCCCGCAGTCAGGGCAGCCGCCAGTGCGGTGAACAACAGTACCTTTTTCATGCAGTGTCCTTATCGAAAATCACGGTCGTCGTCGACGACGGCTTTAAATACAAGTGCCAGTGATGTGCTATCGCTGACGTGACGCGGACAATACCGGGATTTTTTATTCCCGAACAATATCTTTTATTCACTTTAATATTCCATTTTGTTCAATCGGGCGCTGCGATCGATGTAGCAGCTGCCGAAGGCTGCGTTCGACTGCGAAGCGGTCGTCCCCAAACAACACGGTTATTCATCAGAAACGCGTCAACCATTTTGCGACTGCTGCGCAGCCGAACGCAGCCTTCGGCAGCTGCTACAAGGTTTGCGTCAGACTTTCCAACAATTGCTTGAGCGCGGAGCGTTCCGTGGCCGTGCCGTTTTTGATCAGTTGAGCCGCCTGCTGTTCGATCTGCGCCAGCGGCAAGGCCGTGTCAGGCAAATTCAGATGCCCCGGCAGAATTTCGTCGCCAGTACTGACCAACAACGCAAAGTGAATGACGTTTTCCAGCTCGCGGGTGTTTCCCGGCCAACTGTGCCGTTCCAGCACAAGTTGTGCGGCCTCACTGATCAGCGGCACCGGCAGTTCGAGGCGATGGCTGTAGATGCCGAGGAAATACTCGGCCAGCGACAGAATATCGCCCACGCGGTCACGCAATGCCGGCAACTCCAGATGCCCTTCACTGAGGTAGTGATAAAGCCGCTCATGGAATTTCCCGGCGGCCACGGCCTGGGCCAGATCAATGCTGGTGGCGGCAACCAGACGCACGTCCACCGGGCTCGGTTGATGCGCGCCAACACGGGTCACTTCGTGGTTTTCCAGCGCGGCGAGCAGTTTGATCTGAATCGGCAGCGGCAAATCACCGATCTCATCCAGATAGAGCGTGCCGCCATTGGCCGAACCGAACCACCCGGCGCGGCTGCTGGCCGAACCGCTGAAGCTGCCAGCGGCATAACCGAACAACTCCGCATCGGCGTAAGTCGGACTGATCGCCCCGCAATTGACCGAAACAAACAAACCGCCACGATCACTGGCGCGATGGATATGACGCGCCAGCAATTCCTTGCCGCTGCCGGTTTCACCGCGAATCAACACCGAGATCGAACGCGGCGCCAGTTGCTCCAATTCCTGGCGCAACTGGCGCGAGCGCGGATCGACAAACACCAGCGCTTTGGCGCGGATGCTCAGGGGACTTTTTTCTGCATCGGGAAAGGTCAGCAATGGCTGACCAAAGGCTTCAATACTCATGGCAGACTCCCGCCCAAAACCGCCGGGAGACGGGGGGCGCTGTTTTAAAAAACAAAAGCAAAAAACAAAAGGTTCAAGCGCGTCGCAAGGCGTGATGTTCCATGCGGTTCTGCAAGCGATAGAGGAAGGCAAAACCCTGCTCCCAGCGCTGGTGGCCGGACTTCACATTGATATGCCCGGCCCCCGACAAAATCCCCGCTTCCGAACCCCAATTGCGCGCCAACTCAAGGGCTCGCGGCGTACTCACGGCGCTGTCGTTATCGGAGCTGACGATCTGGCTCGGGAACGGCAACAGGTCGGTTGGAATCGGTGCGAAGTTACGCAAGGCCGGCGCACAGGCCGGGCGCTCGACGTCTGCAGGCGCGACCAGCAAGGCCCCGCGCACCTGACGAAGAAACTGCACGGGTGCAGTGGCGGCCCAATGGGCGACGGTGATGCAACCCAAGCTATGCGCGATCAGGATCACCGGCGTGCTGTCGGCGGCAATCGCTTCGGCCAGCGCCGCGACCCAGTCTTCACGACGAGGTGTCAGCCAGTCCGCCTGCTCCACCCGCGTGCTGTTTGGCAGGCTGTTCTGCCAGTGGCTTTGCCAATGATCGTCAGGCGATCCTTGCCAGCCCGGCACAATCAGGTAGCGAATGGATTCGTTGCGCATGGGGGAGCTCTCCTGCTGCGTGTCTGTTCCTGGTCGAGTATAGGGAGGAGAGTTATATTCGTTAAGGAATAAGAAGCTATTTGTTAAGGCCCATAAAGAATATGCAGGGGATTTCAAGCAGCAGATATTCAACCCGATCACCATCGGGTTGATGCGCTAAGGAAAGATCCTGGGTCAACTAGACTCAACACGCGTTTGCAGTGGGCTCGTCTCTTTTAAACAACACGTTCCGGGTGTTGGTTTCGCCGTTCTTGCAGGTCTGCTCGCATGTCCCGACAAGCGACATGCGTCTGAAACTAAACATGAGCGACCACTGCTCCTTGACCTCATGAATATCATCCACAGTCATAAATTCAAGGCTGCTGCCGCACCGATAACGGACCCTCCCATCACTGATGTCGCGATGGGCATCCTCTAAATCCAGGTGCCCCGAGATCGGCTCATCGTCCTTTATCACCAAATGAGTTACTGGCCCGTCCATCGTGTAGTGGCCTGCAAAATAGTTCATTCGATTTCTCCCTGAAAACGTTTCTTGACCCGCTCTGATTGCCCAGAAGGGACCCACATTTTCAGTGTAGAGCTACCCCTCCACTCGTCTACTGTCAGAAATAACAGGTCTTAAGAAACATCAGCGATTAGTCCTATGACCGCGCAATGGGAATAAAAAAAGGGACCGCACCCTGCCAAGGAGACGGCCCCGGAAACTCAAAATCTGTGAAGCGATGATTGTTCGAAACGGTTATCTAATAAAGGAATATTTAATTACTTTGTTAGACCCAAATCGCATATAACGCTCAGTGAAACGTTGACCGCCAACCTCCCTGCTCGTGCTCTAACGTATCGCCTCTTTGGGTCAGATTGATGACGAGCGCATTGACCATCGCTTGTTTCGATTTTGAGTGTCCGGTTGCATCCATCACACCTGAGCGGCACGAACCTCCCGAGGTTGTGCAACGTCTTTGCGAACAAACCGGTTAGCCCGGCCAAACGTGCCGAAATCATTGAACCGCACGCCCATTTCACGCATCACCTTATGCGCCACTGGCACGGTCATCTGACGGATGTAAAACGGTTCCTTCACCACAAAGTGATGGATGCCGTGGCTGCTGCCGAAGTTGAAGCAGAACGCCTGCAACGGCCACAGCCACCAGGCGTTAAGCACCTGGCACTGCTGCATCACGTTGCCCGGTTCCACATCGCCGTAGTAATGCATGTTCGAACTGATGAAGTGCAGGCAGAACGTACGCAACACGTTCGGGCCGATGATCACCACCGCCGCGATGTCGATCACCTGCATCACCGACATGGTGGTCGCCGACCACTCGATCGGCGCGCCCGCCAGGGACGCGATGCCGTTGGCCGCATGGAAGCCGAGGAACATGTACCACGCGCCCCAATGCACCAGCGCGAGCGGCGCGTAGACCTTCAATGTGCGCTGGACGATGCTGAACTTGTGAGCCCAGGTTTTGGCCCGCAGCATGCGGATGAATGACGACATCATGTTGTCGCCGACCATCAGCAACCGCGCAACCCCCCAAGGCTCGCCATTGGTAATGGCGCGTTCTTCCATGTCGGTTTCAGTGCCCGAAACCTTGTGGTGATTGAGGTGCAAATGGCGGCGGATCCATGGATTGATCGTGCTCGGACGCGCCAGCCACACCAGCGCCATCATCAGATTGTGCGGCACGCGCTGTTTGCGAAAGTACATGCTGTGAATCAGGTCGTGTTCCAGTTCGTGGGTCAACGAGGCGAAAAAAGCGTTGAGCAACAAGCACACCCACCAGGCCATGTGCCCGGCCATATAGAGCGCCGCCGACCCGATCATCCCGGCCAGGGCGAAGGCCAGAATCCCTGCGCCGAGCGCGTCTTGATGGTTGAAAATCGGGTAGCGCTTACGCAACTCGACGCCCTTGGCCAGCACCACTTCACGAATATGTGCTGATCGCTGCGCTGCATTCAGTCGCTGGGGACTTGCAGAAGTACCATGCATGCTTCCATCCTCTGGTTATTGATGTTCGCATCCTGCCTTGCGACCCTTGGCAAGGTGGTAGCCGAGAACGCCAACCTGTTGACCGGAAGCGCCAATCAGCATGACTGAACCGACCTCCCTCGCCAGCTGGACCCGCGCCCTGCGCAAGCAACTCGATGCCCTGGGCCTCGACAGCAGCGCGCTTTGCCATCAGGCGGGGCTTGATCCGCAATTGATGGACGACCCGAACGCCCGTTACCCGTTGTCCGGCACCACGCGGCTGTGGGAAATCGCCGTGCAGGTCAGTGGCGATCCGGCGATTGGCCTGCGCGTGTCACGTTTTGTCAGCCCTACCACCTTTCATGCGCTCGGTTATGCGCTGGTGGCCAGCGGCAGCTTGCGCGAGGTTTTCGAGCGCATCGTGCGGTATCACCAGGTGGTCAGCGATGCCCTGGAACTGGAGCTGACCCGCGCCGAGGATCGCTACCGCTTTCATCTGAAAATCCCGGCCGGCAACCCGGCGCCAGCGTTCGAAGCCATCGACGCCTTTACCGCGATCTACGTGCGCACTTGCCGCAATCGCCTCGGTCGCGACTATGCACCGCTGGCGGTGTACCTGCGTCGACCGGAACCGGCCGACGCGCACCAATGGCACAAAGTTTTCCGCTCACCGGTGTACTTTTCGGCCAACGAAGACCGCGTGGAGTTTTCTCTGGTGGATTTCGACAGCCACCTGGATGACGCCAATCCGGAACTCGCCGAGCACAATGAAACCGTGCTCAAACGCACCCTGGCGCAACTGAAACCGCTGACCTGGGAGCGCAAAGTCCGTGACGCCATCGAAGAGCAATTGCCTGAAGGCGAACCCAGTGCCGAACTCATCGCCAAGGCCCTGCACCTGAGCTTGCGCAGCCTGCAACGGCACTTGGCGGACGAAGGTTGTCGGTTCGATACGTTGCTCAATGAAAGCCGCGAAAACCTGGCGCTGCTGCACCTGCGGGATCCGCAATGCTCGTTGAGTGAAGTCAGTTACTTGTTGGGATTTGCCGATACCAGCAGCTTCAGCCGCGCGTTCAAACGCTGGACCGGGATGACGCCGGGGCAGTTTCGGGATGGGTTGCGCTGATCAACTTTTCACGAGACTGCGCGCGATGCCTGATGCCCATTGCTCCATCATCGCTTCGCCAACTGCCGTAAAGACGCTGCTGTCTTTTATGTAAGCCGCCATCTCGGTCATTGCCACCTCCATCCCGTGGGCGACCTGCTGCAACAGCTCATTACAACGGCCCTCCGTGAGGTTGCAGGCCGAACGGCCAAATCGCATCAGCACTTTGTGCTTGGGCCATGCTTTTGAACCGCCCAACAGCAACGCCATGCTGTCGGACTTTATGTAAACCGAAGTGGTGACGATGTCATAGGCCGGAGCGAGGCTGATTTGTGCATCCATGCCGCAATGCTCGTACAGCACGCCGAAGTTTTTAAGGTGAGCGTCGCCATTCTTCAAGGCTGACGAGAGCGCAACGATCTTGAAAAAAGACTCAAGCGCCTGATTGAGCAAGGGTGGAGATACGAATGCTTTAATCTGCCTCGCGGCACCTTCGTATGAGCCATCGTATTTGGCCTTTGAGGGCCAGGCATTGAGTACGCAGAAATCCTCGAATCCCAAATAACCTTGCTCATTCAGATCGAAGCGTTCAACCACCAGGAATTTGCCATGCTCGCTGAGCTCGAACTTCGGCACTTCAAGCCCTGAATGCAGGGCTGCTCGCATGCAGAAATACTCGTTGGCTGCGAGTTCAGGGTATTCCTCGGCACGAAAGGATTTGACCAGGTGCGTCGCGCCTCGATGAGTCAGCCGGTCGACGGTTGTCGCGCTGTCACGGACCAACACCTTGGGTTGTACACCGGAAACACCGGAGTACTGGCCATAGGTGTGCAACAGATCCTCAAACAAGCCTTGAGCACCGTCATGAATCAGAAGGTCAGATAGGCTGGTTTCAGGTGGAAGATCGTTTGCATCCTGCGCGTTTGCAATGCCCACTCGCCCAAGCTGATGCGGGCCGACAATCGATAACATCGCGAAATCATCAAAGCCCCTGACCGCTTTGCTGAAACGCCGAACCAATTCCTCGCGCAGCACCCCTTCGGGCAGGTTCATTTCGAAAATAGGCGGTACACCTTGCTCCCACGCATAACTTTCGAGGCGAGCCGGCATGGTCAACGAAACCGAGTTTTGTTCCCCTGCATTTTCGACGTAGGTAAAAACTGAATCGCTGCGAGACTGACCACGACCCAAGGTGCCGACTGCGGTTGCGGACACACTGATGTGAAGCCGGTCCTTTTCTTGCGGCTCATTCATGGAAGTTGGCCTTTTTCAGCGAGTCCAGCGTTGGACGCTTCGACCGACGAGGCACGGCAGTGAGCTCGTACCCGAAACCGTTGAGGATCGCCTCAACTTTGCGCAGGCCGATTTCAGCAAGGGTGTTGTTTTCAATTCCTGAAATCGTGGAGCGGCTCATGCCGTACTGTTTTGCCAGCGCCTGCTGGGAAAGCTTTTGCTCTTTTCGGAGCGAGCGGATCAGTTCACCAAGGTTTTCCATTTGCCAACCTGCATCGTATACCGTGCAAAATTCCACAAACTGTGGATATGCATTGTATTTAGTGCAGTTCTAAGTTGAAGTCCAGCTCATTTTTTAACCAAGCTTGCGGCATATCACCGCCCCCGATCCCGCCGCATCAACTTGCGCACCCGCGCCACCAGTTCACTCACGGTAAACGGCTTGAGCAAATAATCATCCTCATGCAGTTCGAGCCCGCGCAACCGATCCTCGATGCCATCCTTGGTGGTGAGGAACAGCACCGGCGTGTTGCCGAGCTTGCGAATCTGCTGCTGCAACTGCCAGCCGTTGAGTCCTGGCAGCATCACATCAAGGATGATCAGCTCGTATTCGCCGGTCTCGATAAAGCGCCGGCCGTCCATGCCGTTGAGCGCTACATCCACCGAATAGCTCGCCTCATTCAGGCCGTTGGCCAGGACTTTGGCGGTCTCCGGTTCGTCTTCTACTAGCAGTACACGCATGGCACACCTCGATTATCGTCGTCACAGGCTAGACGCCTTCGCAGGCAAAACCCACCCATAACGTTGCGTTTCAAAAAATCGTCAATGCGCGCAACCGCTCGGCGTCGACAATTTCGATTTCGCCGTACTTGAGATTCAAAATCCCCTGCCCCTGCAGGTCCTTGAGAATCTGATTGGTCGTCTGGCGTGATAACGACAGCATCGAAGCCAACTGTTCCTGCGGCAGTTGCAGAACCCGGCGCGGGGGTTCGATTTCGCCGTACCCCTCGGCAATCATCAGCAAGCGATGGGCGAGACGCGCCGGGGCGGGCATCAGGCTCAATTGTTCGAGGTTGATGAAGGTCAGGCGCAGTTTGTGGCTCATCAGCAACGCCAGTTGCCGCCAATACACCGGTTGTTCGTCGAGCAGTTTCAGCAGCGCCAGCTGCGGTACATGCAACAGGACGCACTGGCCTACGGCGAAGGCATCGTGAGTACGTGGCCGGCCGTCGACCAGGCAGATTTCACCGAACCAGTGCGGTGGCTCCACCAGGCTCAGCAGCGCTTCTTTGCCCTGCTCATTGACCGCACCGATGCGTACCGAACCTTCGAGCACCGCATACAAGCCGCACGGCGGATCCCCGCGTTTGAACAGTAATTGCCCCGACGACAAGCGCCGCAGCCTGGCCGCCGCCAGCAGACTATCCTGTAAGGGAACAGGTAGATGACTGAACCACTGCCCCGTCATCAGGCGCGAACGCCAGGCCTGCATATCCATGGAATCTCCTAGAGATTGTCGCCTGCCCGACAGAGCCAAATGTGAACCCGGGGCATGATCAATCACCCTACAGGAGGAATAACAATGAAAAGCCTCGTTGACCATCTCAGTCAATACGCCACCTACCACCGTGATCCGCGCAATATCGCCAGCCACTTTATCGGTATTCCATTGATTATGGTGGCCGTCGCGGTATTGCTGTCGCGGCCGCAATGGGCTGGCGGCTGGCTGTCACCGGCAGTGCTGGTGTCGCTCGCTTCAGCGTGGTTTTACCTGCGCCTGGAGTTGCGGCTCGGGGTGCTGATGAGCGTATTACTTGGCCTGTCCGTTTGGGCGGGGCAGACGCTGGCGCAACAAAGCACGCTGGTCTGGCTGTCGAGCGGTATCGGGATGTTTGTGGCGGGCTGGGTGATTCAGTTTATCGGGCATTACTACGAAGGGCGTAAGCCGGCGTTTGTTGATGATGTGAGCGGGTTGATTGTCGGGCCGTTGTTTGTGGTGGTGGAGTTAATGTTTTTGCTGGGGTTGCGGCATGACCTCAAAGACCAGATCGAGGCGCGGGCGGGAGGGGTGCGGATCAATCCGAATCGCGCTGCGGCATAAGACGCCATCGCGAGCAGGCTCGCTCCCACCTTAGATCTATGGCGCACATAGAACCCTGTGGGAGAGAGCCTGCTCGCGATGCTTTTGTTTTAAATATTGGCCAGTTTTTGCCAGACCTTGGGCTTGAAGAACAAGGTTTCACCCTTCTCCAGCCCGATCAGGCTGTCGTGATCCTTCACCACTTCCGCCTCGATCAATTCGCTCTGACCTTCGACCTTCAACGTCACCCGAGTCGTTGCACCCAGCGGACGAATGTCGCGCACCTGCGCGGCGTGGTGATCTTCCAGTTCATGGCGCGACAGCGACACCTCGTGCGGACGGAACAGCACGTGATTGTCCTCCCCCAGATGCAGGCGGTTGGAATCCCCGAGGAAGTGATAAACAAAATCGCTGGCCGGGTTTTCATAAACATCGCCCGGTGAGCCGATCTGCTCGATCACACCCTTGTTCATCACCACGATCCGGTCGGCGACTTCCATCGCTTCTTCCTGGTCGTGCGTCACGAATACGGAAGTCAGGTTGATGTCCTCGTGGAGCCGCGCCAGCCAGCGACGCAGCTCTTTACGGACCTTGGCGTCCAAAGCACCGAAGGGTTCGTCGAGCAGCAGGACTTTCGGTTCCACGGCCAAGGCGCGAGCCAGGGCAATACGCTGACGCTGGCCGCCGGAAAGTTGTTCCGGGTAGCGATCCGACAGCCAGTCCAGCTGCACCATGTTCAGCAATTCGTGGACTTTCTCCGCGATACGACTTTCGCTCGGGCGCTGGTTTTTCGGCTTCATGCGCAGGCCGAAGGCGACGTTATCGAACACCGTCATGTGGCGGAACAAGGCGTAGTGCTGGAACACAAAACCAACGTTGCGATCACGCACGTCATGGCCGGAGACGTCTTCGCCATGGAACACGATGTTGCCCTGATCCGGTGTTTCCAGACCGGCGATGATCCGCAACAGGGTGGTTTTACCGCAGCCCGAGGGGCCAAGCAGCGCCACGAGTTCGCCGCTTTGAATGTCCAGGCTGATGTTGTCCAGCGCCTTGAACGCGTTGAAATTCTTGCTGACGTTACGCACTTCGATCGACATGAAATCATTCCTCCGCGGCGCTGGCGCGCAGGCGGTTAATACGGTTTTCGCTCCACTGCTTAAGCAACAGGATGAAGAGCGCCATGATCAGCAACAGGCTCGCTACAGCGAACGCGGCCACGTGGTTGTATTCGTTGTAGAGGATCTCGACGTGCAACGGCAAGGTGTTGGTCACCCCGCGAATGTGCCCGGAAACCACCGACACCGCCCCGAACTCTCCCATCGCCCGCGCAGTGCACAGCACCACGCCGTAGATCAGGCCCCATTTGATATTGGGAACGGTGACGTGCCAGAACATTTGCCAACCATTGGCGCCAAGCAGGCGCGCGGCCTCTTCTTCTTGCGTGCCTTGTTCCTGCATCAACGGGATCAGCTCGCGCGCCACAAACGGCACGGTGACGAAAATCGTCGCCAGTACGATGCCAGGCAACGCGAAGATGATCTGGATGTCGTGATCCTGCAACCACGGCCCGAAGAAGCCTTGGGCGCCGAACATCAGCACATAGACCAGACCGGCGATCACTGGCGATACCGAGAACGGCAAGTCGATCAGCGTTACCAGCATGCTCTTTCCGCGGAAAGAGTACTTGCTCACGCACCAAGCGGCGCTGACGCCGAACACCAGGTTCAGCGGCACCGAGATCAGCACGGCGATCACCGTCAGTTTCAGCGCGGACAATGCGTCAGGTTCGAAGATCGCGGTGAAAAACGCCCCCAGGCCATTCTTCAAACCCTGGGACACCACGATAAACAGCGGCAACACCAGGAACAGTACAAAAATCAACCAGCCAAGACCGATCAGGATTCTTCGCGAGGTGGCACTGCCACGACGGGCGGCGTTGGCCGAAGAGGCGGCAGCAATAGACGATTGGGACATGGTTCGCGCCTCCTTATGGGGTTTCGATGCGACGTTGCAGCAAATTGATCAGCAGCAACAGGACGAAGGAAACCACCAGCATCAGTACACCAATGGACGTGGCGCCGGTGTAATCGTACTGGTCGAGTTTGACCATGATCAGCAACGGCAGGATCTCGGTTTTCATTGGCATGTTGCCGGCGATGAAAATCACCGAACCATACTCGCCGACCCCGCGGGCAAAGGCCAACGCGAAACCGGTGAGCCAGGCTGGCAGCAGTGCCGGCACCAGAATATGGCGGAAAACCTGTAGCGGTTTTGCACCGAGACACGCCGCCGCTTCCTCCACTTCACGCGGGATATCAGCCAATACTGGCTGTACGGTACGTACTACGAATGGAAGTGTCACAAAAGTGAGGGCAAGGGTGATGCCGAGGGGGGTGTACGCAATCTTGAAACCCAGATCCGCTGCAAACTGACCCACCAAACCAGTGGGGGTGTACAACGCAGTCAGCGCAATACCCGCCACCGCAGTGGGCAATGCGAAGGGCAAGTCGATCATTGCATCGATGACTTTGCGTCCCGGGAAGGTGTAGCGCACCAGCACCCAGGCGAGCAGCGTGCCGATGATGCCGTTGATGATCGCGGCATAGAGCGCCGTGCCGAAGCTCAGCTTCATCGCCGCCCACACCCGTGGCGCCGAGATAATTGCCCAGAACTGATCCCAGGTGAGTTGGGCGGCATGGACGAACATCGCCGCCAGTGGAATAAGCACAATCAGGCTGAGGTACACCAAGGTGTAACCCAGCGTCAGCCCGAAGCCGGGTATGACGGGGGAAATACGACGCGACATAAAAGTCCTTGGTTGAGAACGCGCAAAGCCCCGACGGTTAAATCGGGGCCCGTTGATGGCTATTTAAGACTACTGAGCCTGATAAATCTGGTCGAACACGCCACCGTCGTTGAAGAATTTCGGCTGCGCGGTTTTCCAGCCGCCGAAGTTCTTGTCGATGGTCACAAGGTCCAGGGTCGGGAATTGCTTGGCGTACTTCGCGGCGACCTCCTTGTCACGTGGACGATAGAAGTTTTTCGCCGCGATTTCCTGGCCGGCCGGGCTATACAGGTATTTGAGATACGCATCGGCGATCTGCTCGTTACCCTTTTTCTCGGCGTTCTTGTCGACCACGGCCACCGGTGGCTCGGCAAGGATCGACAGCGAAGGCACGACGATTTCGAACTTGTCGGCACCGCCGTCTTCTTTCAGCGCCAGGAAGGCCTCATTTTCCCAAGCCAGCAACACGTCACCCTGACCGTTGTTGACGAAGGTAATGGTCGAACCGCGAGCGCCGGTGTCCAGCACTGGCACGTGCTTGAAGAGGGTTTGTACGTATTGCTTGGCCTTGGCTTCGTCACCGCCGTTGGCTTTCAGGCCATAGGCCCAGGCCGCGAGGAAGTTCCAGCGTGCGCCGCCGGAGGTCTTCGGGTTCGGGGTAATGACCGCCACATCGTTCTTGATCAGGTCACCCCAATCCTTGATTCCTTTAGGGTTGCCCTTGCGCACCAGAAACACGATGGTCGAGGTATATGGCGTGCTCGCCTCCGGTAGACGTGTCTGCCAGTCGGCCGGCAGGCTCTTGCCGAGCTTGGCGATTTCGTCGATGTCGCCGGCCAGGGCCAGGGTCACGACGTCGGCGCGAAGACCGTCGATCACTGCACGGGCCTGTTTGCCCGAACCACCGTGGGATTGCTGGATTTTTACGTTGTCGCCGGCGTGATCCTTTTGCCAGAGCTTGATGAACTCCGCGTTGTAGTCCTGGTACAGCTCACGCGTCGGGTCGTATGACACATTGAGCAGCTCGTAATCCTTGGCAACCGCGGAACCCGCAAACAGTGCACTGGCCAGGGCGGCCAAAGCGAAATGACGAATTGACGACATGGTGAAAGCTCCTGGAATTCTGATTGTGTTGGCTTTTTTATGAGGTACTGGAAGCGGGTTGCCGGTTACTTAGCTCGGTTTGTTACTCGGATTCTGCAAACGAAATTTTTCTTTGCGTTCGATCTGCACGACCTGGGCGTTATGCACAGTGATCTCCACAGCCCCAAAGCGCAGATCGCGCAATGCGCTCTGGATCTCACGCAAAATGGTTGCTTCGTCTTGGCCATCAACACTACGTAGGGATGCGCTCATGGTGCTGCTCCTTCAACTGAGAGGTTGCCTGGCAGTGACGGCACTGCTTGCGGCGTGAGACCAATAGTAGTGAGGAGTAGATATTCTTAAAAAGACTATTTAAGAATGTTTATATAACTGAAAAATTGATCATTCCCACACGCTGCGTGGGAACGCATCCGATGACGCACTGCGTCATGGTTTTGGGAAGACGCAGAGCGTCCAGGACGGCATTCCCACGCAGAGCGTGGGAATGCTCGGGCACGGCTTAGCGAATAATGGGCGTGCACATCCAATCCAACTGCTCGGCCGGCACCGGCCGCCCAAACCAGTAGCCTTGCCCCAGATCGCAGTCATGTTCCAGCAGGAAACCGGCCTGATCGACGTACTCGATTCCCTCAGCCTGTACCTGCATCCCCATACTCTGCGCCAAGGCCATGATCACCCGCACAATGGCGGCATCATCGTCACCCCCTGGCAGGCCTGCGACAAACCCTTGGTCGATCTTGAGTTTTTGCACAGGCAACCGCTTGAGCCGCAGCAGCGACGAATAACCCGTGCCGAAATCATCAATGGCCAGCCGCACGCCTAACTCGCGCAAGCGATGCATCTGCTCCAGCGCCACTTCCGGATCATCCATCACCGCGCTCTCAGTGACTTCAAGCTCCAGATACGCCGGATCAAGCCCCGTCGCATCAAGCACCCGTGCCACCTGCTGATACAGCTCACGCCGGGCAAACAGCCGCGATGAAATATTCACCGCAACGAACGACAGCACCACGCCAGCGGCGTGCCACTGACACATTTGCTCGCAGGCCTGCTGCATGACCCAGGCATCGATCTCGGCAATCAAACCGGTACGCTCGGCGATGGGGATGAACTCTGCTGGCGACACCAGCCCACGCTGCGGATGCGCCCAACGCACCAACGCTTCCACGCCCACCAGGCGACTGGTTTTGAGGTCATGCACAGGTTGGTAATGGACGCGCAGCTCCTGCCGCTCCAGGGCGCGGCGCAATTCGAAAGCAATTTCTACCCGCTGCCGGGCATGGACCGTCAATTCTTCGGTGTAGAGCGCGTAGCCATTCGGGCCTGCATTCTTGGCCTTGGACAATGCCGAACCTGCATTGCGCAACATTTGCTCGGCATTCAAGGCATCGCTGGGGAACTGACTGATACCGACACTGGTGTTGATAAACAGTCGATGCGCGTTGATGTAGAACGGCTCCCGCAGGCTATCGATGATCCGCTGCGCCAGCGTCCCGGCTTGTGCTATTTGCGGGCAATTTTCGGCAAGCACCGCAAACTCGTCACCCCCCAGACGCGCCAGGGAGATGCCAGGGCCACACAGGGTTTTCAAGTGCTCGGCCACAGCCTTGAGCAACTGATCACCGACGGTGTGCCCAAGGCTGTCGTTGATCATCTTGAAGTGATCGAGGTCGACCATCAGCAACGCGCAACCTCGCTTGTGGATTTGCGCCGACGCTAGCGCCTGTTCGATGCGATCGGTGAATAACAGTCGATTGGGCAAATCGGTCAGCGGATCGTGGTGAGCCAGGTGTTTGAGTTCGTGCTCGGAGTTTTTGATCGCACTGATGTCGGAAAACACCGCCACGTATTGGCTTCTTCGGCCTTGATCGTCATGAATGATGCGGATGGTTTGCCATTGCGGATAAATTTCGCCGTTTTTGCGGCGATTCCAGATTTCCCCGCTCCATTCGCCGGTACTGTTGAGTGTCGCAAACATCGCTCGGTAGAACGCCGACGGATGATGGCCGGATTTGAACAGTCTGGGTTGCTGTCCCAGCACCTCATCTCGCCGATAACCGGTGATCGCCATGAAGGCCCGGTTCACATGGACAATCAATCCGTTGCTATCGGTGACCAATACGCCCTCACGGGTGCAATCGAACACCACGGCCGCCTGACGCAGATACTCGCGGTCGGCCTGACGCTCGCGCAGTTTGGCGCCGATCCCCAGGCACTGGAACAGTCGGGCCCGGGCAATGAAGATCAAACCGGCGCTGAGCACCATCCAGGAATAGCCGTTGATCAGTTGCCAGCGCAATAGCTCGGCAGAACTATCGAAGAAACTGTTCAATAAATAGCCGCTGAACTCCATCCAGGCGACTGAAATCAACAGATAAAGCAGCGCTGCAAGCAAGGCATTGCGATAGGTGGCAGACATTCGGCCGTCCATGTCCCTACAAAAAGGTTGGAATTATAGGTTAATGACACATCCAGCCACTCTTATCCGAAAGGGCGACTGGTTTTATCCGTGGGCTTAGTGATAATGCAACGGCTATTTTTTTCTTTATCGGGGGCCCTACAGCCTATGTGGTACGAAGGTTTACTCGGCTTGTCGCCCTGGTCACTGGTGGCAGTCACCCTGCTGATGACCCATGTCACGATCATTGGCGTCACGGTCTATTTGCATCGTTACTCAGCCCATCGCTCGCTTGAGCTCAATGCTGGCCTGAAACATTTCTTCCGCTTCTGGCTGTGGCTCACCACGGCACAGAACACCCGCGAGTGGACCGCTATCCACCGCAAGCATCACGCCAAATGCGAAACCGTCGATGACCCGCACAGCCCGGTCATCAAGGGGCTTTCCACCGTTCTGCGCAAAGGCGCCGAGTTGTACCGTGCCGAAGCGGAAAACCCGGAAACCCTGCGCATCTACGGCAAGAACTGCCCTGAAGACTGGATCGAACGCAATCTTTACAGCCGATTCCCGCTGTTGGGTATCGCGATCATGGGCGTCATCGACTTGCTGTTGTTCGGCACCATCGGTATCACCATCTGGGCCATCCAGATGATGTGGATCCCGGTGTGGGCCGCAGGCGTGGTCAATGGTCTCGGCCATGCCGTCGGCTACCGCAACTTCGAATGTCGCGATGCCGCGACCAATCTGGTGCCTTGGGGCATCCTGATCGGTGGTGAAGAACTGCATAACAACCATCACACCTACCCTAACTCGGCAAAATTGTCGGTGAAGAAGTGGGAATTCGACCTCGGTTGGGCCTGGATCCAGGTCTTCAGTTTTTTCCGTCTGGCCAAGGTCCAGCGGGTTGCACCGATTGCCCACCGGGTTGAAGGCAAAGGCAGCCTGGACATGGACACCGCCATGGCGATCCTCAACAACCGCTTTCAGATCATGGCCCAGTACCGCAAATTGGTGATCGGGCCGCTGGTCAAGCAAGAGCTGGAAAAGGTCGATCACTCGGTCCGCCATCAATTCCACCGTGCCAAGCGCCTGCTCTCGCGGGAAACCAGCCTGCTGGACGAAAAACACCACATTCGCATCCAGGCCATGCTCGAACACAGTCAGGCGCTGAAGGTAATTTACGAGAAACGCCTGGCCTTGCAGCAGATCTGGGTCAAGACCAGCTCAAATGGTCACGACATGCTTGCCGCCATAAAGGATTGGGTACACGAAGCCGAAGCCAGCGGAATTCAATCCCTGCGCGACTTCGCCGACCAGTTGAAAACCTACTCCCTGCGCCCTTCCGCTGTCTGATGCCGTTGATCGGTGCGCCCGCTAGCGGGCGCACCCTTCGGAACTTAGCTCCAGATCCCCTATCTCAAAGACACTTCGCCAACCCCGGTGGGCTTCGTTGGCACCGCTTTCGAACGCGGCATATGCCCTTTGAGATTTGTCCCGATGGCCTCCAAAAACCTGCACGACTCATCCCTTCTTCCGTTACCCGACACCGCTCAGACCTTGATGGCGCTGATGCATGCACAAAGCGAAGTGGCGCGCCTGAGTGAGCGTGAACAGCTGTTCAGTTCGCTGCTGGTGAGCGTCAACGCGGTGCTTTGGGCATTCAATTGGGAAACCCGCCAGGTGCTTTACGTCAGTCCGGCCTATGAGCGGATTTTCGGTCGTACCACCGCCAGCTTACTGTCCGACTACAACGAATGGCGTGACAGCATTTACCCCGACGATCTGGACTATGCCGAACGCAGCCTGGCCGAAGTACTGGTCAAAGGCGCGGTCGAAGATCGCGAATACCGCATCATCAATGCCGATGGCCAAGTACGTTGGATCAGCGACAAATGCTTCATCAACCGTCAGGCCGAGCCCGGTCAACCACTGATCATTGTCGGCATTGCTGAAGACATCACCGAAAAGAAGCGCACGGAAGCCGAGCTGCAACGCCTGGCCACCACCGACGTGCTGACTCAAAGCAGCAATCGCCGGCACTTTTTCGAATGCGCTCAACGCGAATTTGCACAGGCACGCAAGCAAGGTGTGCCACTCGCATTCCTGCTCCTGGACATCGATGATTTCAAGGTGATTAACGACACGTACGGCCACCCGCAAGGTGACACAGTGCTGCAACAGATCGCAGAGAGCGGTCGCCATGCATTACGTCGTGGGGATGTGTTCGGTCGCATCGGCGGTGAAGAGTTCGCGGCGGTATTTCCCGGCTGCGCCCCCGACATGGCCATGCAAGTGGCCGAGCGCCTGCAACGGCAAATACAGCAATTGAGCTTCAGCCACGACAACCAGACTTTCGGCATCACCGTCAGCCAAGGCTTGACCAACCTCACCGAGGAAGACGAAAGCCTCGACCGCCTGTTCGCCCGCGCGGATGCGGCGATGTATGAAGCCAAGCGGCAGGGCAAGAACCGGATCATCTGCGCTTAATGGTCCAACACCTAACCCCTGTGGGAGTAAGCCTGCTCCACAGGGGTATTCGGCAGGCCTACTTTTTGCGCAAACGCATCAGTTCCGGCAAGCCGATCTTGAGCAGCCGCGCCGTCCGGCTTCTCGCCAACTCTTCAACGCCCTCATGCTCGCTCAGACGCGCCAAATGTGCCGCCATGTTCATCACCAGCGCTTCGCGGGAGTAAACCCCGCCACCGAGCTGATAGACCGCTGCAATCAGCTCTCGCAGCTCCAGCGGCAGACGCCAACGCGTGCGCAACGCAGAACCGTAGGCAGCACCGAACTCGGCGAGCGCATGCCCCACCTCCTCCCACTCATCCAGCTCCCCCCCGGCCTGCTTCCACTCTTGCAAACACCGCAGCATTGCCAGATCGCCGAGACGATGCAGCATTCCCGCGCAGTAACAGCGCTCTTGTTCAAGATCCAGCAAACGCGCCAACGTGCGGGCGTACTCGGCGGTGTGCAGCGACAGCTCCCAATAGCGCTCGGCATAGTCCGCCAGGAACGGATCTTCAAGCCGGGCACTGCGCTTGAGTGCCAACCCCAGAATCAGGTTCATGCTTTGCCCTGAGCCCAAGCGATGCAAAGCCTGAGACAGGGTCTGCACAGGATCGCCAATGTGATGCCCCGCGCTGTTCGCGGCAGCGATCAGCACAGCAGTTATCTGTGGATCGGTGCGAATTTCGTCTTCCAGCCGCTTCAGATCGAGACTGCCGGGATTGAGGCTGCGCTGGACCGCGAGCTGCACGTCAGTCATCAACGGTGCACCCTCGGTCAACTCTCGACGACGTTCCAGATACACCCACAACTTCATGCCCGGCGCCAATGTCGGTACCTCGCAGAAAACCTCCTCACCCGCGTTCAACAGCAATTCCTGCAGACGCTGGGTCAGGTTTTCCATGTTCAGGGGTTTGGTCAGGTACGCCGTGGGCGCCAGAGGTAAAGCTTCGCGCACGCTGGCACTGTCGTTGCGGCTGCTCATCAGAATGAACGGCAGCGGTGGATTGCGCCTGCGCTGGCGCACGTTGCGCAAAACATTCAAGCCATCGACACCGGGCAACTCCCAGTCAACGATCGCCAGGTCGTAAGGAACCTCCGCAAGCCTGTCGATTGCCTGCTGACCATCGGCGCACAGGTCGAGCCGAGCGTCGCAGCGCACATTCAACAGCACCTGCTTGAGCAAGTCTCGGGACCAAGGGTCGGCCTCGGCAATCAGCACTCTCGGTGCAGCGGGTAAATCAACGACTGTCATGTAGCACGCTCCCTCGCAATGCTTGAACCTTAGTCAACACTGGGCGTTCGATGCGGCGCAAATGACCTCAATGTGTTTCAGGAGGCGTAAAAAAACCCGCCGAACAGACTGTGTGAAAACACGC
>NZ_AKJS01000076.1 GCF_000282215.1 Pseudomonas sp. GM21 | reverse complement strand
TGGATCGGCCGGTCGCCGCTGTTGGCCACTTTCAGGCTGACAGTGCGGCGGCCAGCGTTGAGTTCGATATCGCCGGGCTGGATCTGGTATTCACCGGGAATCATCAATGGGCTCCTTGCAGAATTTTGTAGTAGAGCGCGGTCGGTTTGTAGTGGCCGTTCGGGTCGCAGGCGTAGTCGGGGATTTGCCCCGCACGGGTGTAACCCAGCGCCTTGTAGAAGTCTTCAGCGGGTGAACCCGCCTCGGTGTCGAGGTAGAGCATGCCGCGCTTGTGCTGGAGCGCAGCCTGTTCCAGCGCGCTCATCAACTGTTGGCCCAGACCCCGCCGACGCGCGTGTTCACGAACCAGCAGTTTTTGCACCTCGGCGCGGTTCAAGCCATTGGCTTTCTGGCACAGGGTCAGTTGCACGCTGGCTTCCACTTGTTCGTCGCGAACCACCACCCACAGCAGCACATTGCCCTTGTTCAGGTTCTCCTGAACCTCATCGAAATAGGCGCGCGCCTGTGTGGCATCCAGAGTGGACAGGAAGCCGACGCTGGCGCCATACCCCACGGCATCGAGCAACAAATCGATCAAGCCCTGGCGATAGTGCGCAAAGCTTTCAACATTCACGCGGCGCAGTTGGGCGGCGTTCATCAGCGATTACTCCTGGTGGGCGACTGGCGGCTCCGCGCCGGGATTGAGGGTCAGTTGCATGAAGGTCAGGTCCAGCCAGCGACCGAACTTGGTGCCCACCTGGGGCATTTGCCCGGTGGTGATGAAACCGGCGCGCTCATGCAGTCGAATGGAAGCGGCGTTACCGCTTTCGATAGCGGCGACCATCACGTGCTTGTCGCAGCCTTTGGCGCGTTCGATCAGCACGGTCATCAGTTGCGGACCGAGGCCGTTGCCGCGCTGGTCGCTGCGCACGTACACCGAGTGCTCGACGGTGTGGCGAAACCCGTCGAACGGCCGCCAGTCTCCAAATGATGCGTAACCGAGCACACTGTTCTCAGCGTCGACGATCACCAGAATCGGGTACCCCTGAACTTTCCGGGCACTGAACCAGGCCTGGCGGTTAGTGAGGTCGACGGCCTGTTCGTTCCAGATCGCGGTGGTGTTGAGCACGGCGTCGTTGTAGATGTCGCGGATCGCCGGCAGATCGGCCTGTACCGCTTCGCGAATGTGGTAAGTCATGACGGGGCCTCAGGCGATAGGTTGGTGGACGGTGACCAGTTTGGTGCCGTCGGGGAACGTCGCTTCAACCTGAATTTCCGGGATCATTTCCGGGATACCTTCCATCACTTGTTCGCGGGTTAGCAGGGTCGTGCCGAAGTGCATCAAGTCGGCCACGGTCTGGCCGTCACGCGCGCCTTCGAGCAGCGCCGCGGAAATGTAGGCCATGGCTTCCGGGTAATTGAGTTTCACGCCGCGCGCCAAACGCCGCTCGGCCACGAGGCCGGCGGTGAAAATCAGCAGCTTGTCTTTTTCGCGTGGTGTCAGGTCCATCGTTGGAATCCATTGTTGGCAGAATGAAAATCTAATGTCTTGCATCCTCTTGTAGGAGCTGTCGAGTGAAACGAGGCTGCGATCTTTTGATCCTGATCTTCAGCTGCATCGATACAAGATCGCAGCCTCGTTTCACTCGACAGCTCCTACAGAGATAGGTGTTCAGGTGTTCCATATTCTCGGTGGGACCGCTTCCCGGCCAAGCAACGTAGGCCTGAGCAGTCGCCACAATTCAATCAACCAGCCGCGCGCCAACAACGCTTCACTGGCCAGGCACCGAGCCACCAACAGCCCCGGCAATTGGGTCAAATCCCCGCGCACGTCATTGGGCAGCGAGCGACAGGTTTCCAGCAACGGGCTATCAATCTCGCCGGTCACCAGCAACGTCGCAAACACCGGTTGCCCGTCCAGACCAATCGGCGAATCCAGCAAGCCGTCATTCCCGACAATGCGCTGGCGTTCGTGCCATAGCAACTGGCCGTCGCGGCGGATATCCAGATGCGCCTGAAAATGTCCAAGATCAAAGCGCTCGCCACAGGCCGGCCGGCCCAGCGCCACAACGTCCCAATAGAACAACCGCGCATCGCCTTCCAGCTCAATCGAGGTGCTCAGTTCGGCTTGGGCATCGCTGAAGATAATCGTCTCTTGCGGCAACCATTCCAGTGTCGCGCCAGCAGCCACGTTCAGATCCAGTTTCTGAAAGGCCGGGCCCGCCGCGCGATACCACTTGGCCGCGCCGGGGCTGGTGATTTGCGCCCAGGCGTTGGTGCCGACGCTGGCCGAAATGTCCAGCCGATCCCCGCCAGCGATACCGCCCGGCGGGTGAACGATGATGTGCTGGCACACCTCGGGGCCTTCGGCATACAGGTGCTTTTGCACCCGCAGCGGGCCTTTGTGGCGGCGCTGGATCGGGCGTGTGCTGTCGCCGAAACGGGCGTAGCCCAGCTCCAGCTCGGCGTGCCAGCTGGGGGTAAACAGGGCAGTTGGGACAGGTAAATTCATGGTTTCCAGTTTTCGTCGTGACGCTACAGATTAGATCGTTACCAATCCACGCACACCTTCGGCTTCCATGTTTTCACCGCGACCCTGCTGCACGATCTCGCCCCGGGACATCACCAGGTATTGATCGGCGAGTTCGGCAGCGAAATCGTAGAACTGCTCCACCAGCAAAATCGCCATGTCGCCACGGGCTGCGAGCTTCTTGATCACGGCGCCGATTTCCTTGATCACCGACGGCTGGATGCCCTCAGTGGGTTCGTCGAGGATCAGCAGGCGAGGACGGCTGGCCAGCGCACGACCAATCGCCAATTGCTGCTGTTGGCCACCCGACAAGTCACCGCCTCGCCGCTGCTTCATTTGCAGCAGCACCGGGAACAGCTCGTAGATGAACGCCGGGACTTCCTTGGCTTCGGAGCCTGGGAAGCGTGACAGGCCCATCAGCAGGTTTTCTTCCACGGTCAACCGGCCGAAGATTTCCCGACCCTGCGGCACGTAAGCGATCCCGGCATGCACGCGCTGATGCGGCTTGAACGCGGTGATCGGTTTGCCTTCCCAGTTCACCGCGCCTTCTTTGGCCGGTAGCAAACCCATCAGGCATTTGAGCAGCGTGGTCTTGCCCACACCGTTGCGCCCGAGCAGGCAGGTGACTTCACCGACTTTTACCTCGAACGTCAGGCCGCGCAGGATGTGGCTACCGCCGTAGTACTGATGCAGCTTGTCGACTTGCAGCATTCTCAAACTCTCCTCAATGATCGTTCCCACGCTCTGCGTGGGAACGATCAATCCCACCGAATCAGCGACCGAGGTACACCTCGATGACCCGCTCGTTGTCCTGCACTTGTTCCAGCGACCCTTCGGCCAGTACGCTGCCCTGGTGCAGCACGGTGACATGGTCGGCAATCGACCCCACAAACCCCATGTCGTGTTCCACCACCATCAATGAATGCTTGCCGGCCAGACTTTTGAACAGCTCGGCGGTGAATTCGGTTTCGGCGTCGGTCATGCCCGCTACTGGCTCGTCGAGCAGCAGCAATTGCGGGTCTTGCATCAGCAGCATACCGATCTCCAGAAACTGCTTCTGGCCGTGAGACAGCAGGCCTGCCGGGCGATTGACCGAAGTAGTCAAGCGAATGGTTTCCAGCACTTCAGTAATGCGATCTTTCTGCTCACCACTCAAACGCGCGCGCAGGCTGGCCCACACCGACTTGTCGGTTTTCTGCGCCAGTTCGAGATTCTCAAACACACTCAAGGCTTCGAACACTGTCGGCTTCTGGAACTTGCGACCGATCCCGGCCTGGGCAATCTGCACTTCGCTCATCTGCGTCAGGTCGAGGGTTTCACCGAACCAGGCCTTGCCGTGACTGGGGCGGGTCTTGCCGGTGATCACGTCCATCAGCGTGGTCTTTCCCGCGCCGTTGGGGCCGATGATGCAGCGCAGTTCGCCAACGCCGATGTACAGGTTCAGATTGTTCAGCGCCCGGAAGCCGTCGAAGCTGACGCTGATGTCTTCCAGAGTCAGGATCGTGCCGTGGCGGGTATCGAGGCCTGGGCTGACGCGTTGGCCGTGGCTGATGGCGTCGCGGCTGGTGCCGGCGTCCTTGTTCGGCTCCACGGGGAAAAAGGCCGGTTCGAGCATGAATTCAGCCGTCGCAGTGACTTTCATTGCTCACCCCTTTTTTTCAGCAAACCGATCACGCCTTTAGGCAGGTACAGGGTCACGACAATGAACAGCGCACCGAGGAAGAACAGCCAATATTCGGGGAACGCCACGGTGAACCAGCTCTTCATGCCGTTGACTACGCCGGCGCCCAACAGTGGGCCGATCAGCGTGCCGCGACCACCAAGAGCCACCCAGACCGCCGCTTCAATGGAGTTGGTCGGCGACATTTCGCTCGGGTTGATAATCCCGACCTGCGGTACGTACAACGCACCGGCCAGGCCGCATAGCACCGCGCTCAACACCCAGACAAACAGCTTGAAGCCGCGCGGGTCGTAGCCGCAGAACATCAGGCGGTTTTCCGCATCGCGTAGGGCCGTCAGCACCCGGCCGAACTTGCTCTGCGCCAGGCGCCAGCCGATGAACAGGCTCGTCACCAGCAACACCACCGTGGCGAAAAACAACACGGCGCGGGTGCCCGGTTCCGTGATGCCGAAACCGAGAATGGTGCGGAAATTGGTGAAGCCGTTATTGCCGCCAAACCCGGTTTCGTTACGGAAGAACAGCAGCATCCCGGCGAAGGTCAGGGCCTGGGTCATGATCGAGAAATACACGCCTTTAATCCGTGAACGGAAGGCGAAGAAGCCGAACACCAGCGCCAGCAATCCCGGCGCCAGGACCACCAGGCACATGGCCCAGAGGAAGCTACTGGTGCCGGTCCAGTACCACGGCAATTCGGTCCACGACAGAAAGGTCATGAACGCCGGCAAGCCATCGCCCGAGGCCTGGCGCATCAGGTACATGCCCATGGCGTAACCGCCGAGGGCGAAGAACAGGCCGTGGCCGAGTGACAGTAAACCGGCGTATCCCCAGACCAGATCCAGCGCCAGGGCGACGATGGCGTAGCAAAGAATCTTGCCCACCAATGTCAGGGTGTACGCCGAGACGTGCAGCGTGCTGTCCGGCGATAACAGCGACAGCAGCGGCAACGCCAGCAGCAGAACGAGGATCACCACACCGACAGCAATCGTGACTTTAGGGCCGGCCTTTTGCGTGGCCGTGAGCATCAGGGGCTGGTTCATCAGTCGATCACCCGTCCTTTCAGTGCGAAGAGGCCTTGCGGACGTTTCTGGATGAACAGAATGATCAGCGCGAGGATCAGGATCTTGCCGAGTACGGCGCCGATCTGCGGTTCAAGAATCTTGTTGGCAATACCGAGGCCGAACGCGGCGAACACGCTACCGGCCAACTGGCCGACACCACCGAGCACCACCACCAGGAACGAGTCGATGATGTAGCTCTGGCCGAGGTCCGGGCCGACGTTGCCGATCTGGCTCAGCGCCACGCCACCCAGGCCGGCGATGCCCGAGCCGAGGCCGAAGGCGAGCATGTCCACACGCCCGGTCGGCACACCGCAGCATGCGGCCATGTTGCGGTTCTGGGTGACGGCGCGCACGTTCAAACCCAGGCGGGTCTTGTTCAGCAGCAGCCAGGTCAGCACCACCACAAACAGCGCAAAGGCGATGATCACGATGCGGTTGTACGGCAGCACGAGGTTGGGCAGCACTTGAATCCCACCCGACAACCACTCGGGGTTGGCCACTTCAACGTTCTGCGCACCGAAGACCAGGCGAACCAGCTGAATCAGCATCAAACTGATGCCCCAGGTGGCGAGCAGGGTTTCCAGCGGGCGGCCGTAGAGGTGACGAATCACCGTGCGCTCCAGCGCCATGCCGATGGCGGCGGTGACGAAAAACGCCACCGGCAACGCAATCAACGGGTAGAACTCGATGGCGTTCGGGGCGTAGCGCTGGAACATCAGCTGCACCACATAGGTGGAGTAGGCGCCCAGCATCAGCATCTCGCCGTGGGCCATGTTGATCACGCCGAGCAGGCCAAAGGTGATCGCCAACCCCAGTGCGGCGAGCAGCAGGATCGAACCGAGGGACATGCCGCTGAACGCCTGACCGAGCAACTCGCCGATCAGCAGTTTGCGTTTGACTTGGGCGAGGCTGGTTTCGGCGGCGGTGACCACCATGGCGTCGGCTTCGACGCCCGGTTCCAGCAGGCTTTCGAGACGGGTGCGGGCGAGCGGGTCGCCGGTTTCACCGAGCAGTCGCACTGCGGCGAGGCGCACGGCCGGGGCGGTGTCGACCAGTTGCAGATTGGCCAGGGCTAGGCTGAGCGCGGCATGCACGCTTTCGTCCTCTTCGCTGGCGAGTTGCTGGTCGAGGAATTTCAACTGCGCGGGTTTGGCGCTTTTCTGTAATTGCTGCGCAGCGCTCAGACGGATTTTGGCGTCGGCGGCGAGCAGTTGGTGACTGGCCAGCGCGGTGTCGATCAGACCCCGCAGGCGATTGTTCAGGCGCAGGGTTTTCGGTTGGCCATCGACGGTCAATTCGCCTTGTTGCAGGCCGTTGATCAGTTCGATGCGGGCCGGGTCAGGCTGCGCGGCCCAGGACTCCAGCAGTTTGGCTTGCTGCACAGGGTTTGCGGCGACGAAGTCTTCGGTGTCGCTGGCAAATGTAGCCATTGGCAGCAACAGCGCAATGGCGAGAATCAGACGATAAAGGGCGGAGGGCATAGGTAGTCGCCTTGACACGGACATTGTGGGAGCGAGCCTGCTCGCGAAAGCGGTGTGCCAGACGACATCAATGTTGACTGACACTCCCTCTTCGCGAGCAGGCTCGCTTCCACAGGGGATTGTGTCGGGCCGGCCAACTGCGTCAGGCCCGACATCCAGTGGCTTAGTTGCTCTTCACCGCATATTCCGGCTTCTTGTCGTTGCCCTGAATGAACGGGCTCCACGGCTGGGCGCGGATCGGTCCTTCGGTCTGCCATACCACGTTGAACTGACCGTCGGCCTGGATTTCGCCGATCATCACCGGCTTGTGCAGGTGGTGGTTGGTCTTGTCCATGGTCAGCGTGTAACCGGATGGCGCGGCAAAGGTCTGGCCGGCGAGGGCTTCGCGGACTTTGTCGACGTCGGTGGACTTGGCTTTTTCAGCCGCTTGCGCCCACATGTGAATGCCGACGTAGGTGGCTTCCATCGGGTCGTTGGTCACCGCTTTGTCGGCGCCCGGCAGGTTGTGTTTCTTGGCGTAGGCTTTCCAGTCCGCGACGAATTTCTTGTTCGCCGGGTTCTCCACCGATTCAAAGTAGTTCCACGCCGCGAGGTTGCCCACCAGCGGTTTGGTGTCGATACCGCGCAGTTCTTCTTCGCCCACCGAGAACGCCACGACCGGAACGTCGGTGGCCTTCAGGCCCTGGTTGGCCAGCTCTTTATAGAACGGCACGTTGGAGTCGCCGTTGACCGTTGAGATAACCGCTGTCTTGCCACCGGCCGAGAATTTTTTGATGTTGGCGACGATGGTCTGGTAATCGGCGTGGCCGAACGGGGTGTAGACCTCTTCGATGTCCTTGTCCGCCACCCCTTTGGAGTGCAGGAACGAACGCAGGATTTTGTTGGTGGTGCGCGGGTAAACGTAGTCGGTGCCGAGCAGGAAGTAGCGCTTGGCGCTGCCGCCTTCTTCGCTCATCAGGTATTCAACGGCGGGGATCGCTTGCTGGTTCGGCGCGGCGCCGGTGTAGAACACGTTGGGCGACATCTCTTCGCCTTCGTATTGCACCGGGTAGAACAGCAAGCCGTTGAGTTCTTCGAACACCGGCAACACCGATTTGCGCGAAACCGAAGTCCAGCAACCGAACACCACCGCGACCTTGTCCTGCGTCAGTAGCTGACGGCCCTTCTCGGCGAACAGCGGCCAGTTCGACGCCGGGTCCACCACCACCGGCTCCAGCATCTTGCCGTTCACGCCGCCCTTGGCGTTGATCTCATCGATGGTCATCAACGCCATGTCTTTGAGCGATGTTTCGGAGATCGCCATGGTGCCGGACAACGAATGCAGAATACCGACCTTGATGGTTTCGGCGGCCTGGATCGTCCAGGTCATGCCCATCGCGGCAATGCTTGCCGAGAGTGTAAAAGCCTTGATCAAGCTACGACGCTTCATTGTGCGATCTCCATGAACTGATGAGTTTTCTTGGTTGGCAGATGCGGACTACTGAAGGGTGTTTTGCAAGGGCTGTGCCGATTGGCAAAAGTCGCGAAAATGACGGGTTAGAGCGGTTGTGCGATTTTGCGACGCACCATGAAGGGACGAGCTTGGGGCAGTGGTGCGAGGGTGTGCGTCATTGTGGTGCTGCCGCGTGGCGGCAGCGGTGACGCAGAGGGGCTCAGTTGACGCCGGGAAAGGAGTCGACGTACTGGATCTTGAAATCGGGGAAGGAATCGACGATCTGGATTTTGTAATCAGGGAAACTATCGACAGTTTTCCACTTGCCCGGCGAGTCCGGGAAAGAGTCGACCTGCTGCACCTTCAGATCGGGAAAGGAGTCCACCACCTGCACCTTGTAGTCAGGGAAGCTGTCGACGAATTGGATCTTGCCGTAGATCTTCGAGACATCGACGGTGGTATCGGCCCATGCGACGCTGGAGCCGAACACCACCAACGACAGGAAAACTGATTTCAACATGAGGCTGATCCTGTGAGTCGTGATACTTGCAGTGTAGGGAATGTTGAGCCCCTGTGGGAGCGGGCTCAGGTGTTTCTAGGTGGGGACGACGTTATCCACCGCGCGGTTCACGGCCAGTTCCGCCAGCATGATGACCTGCTGAATCGCTATCGCTTTATGCCGTTGCGGGCCGATCAACTCGGCGGCGAAATCGCTGGTCAGGACACTGGCTGATGCCAAGGATTCACAGGCATTGACCAACAGGCTTTCGGTGTCGTTGTTCGGGGCAATCATGAACATGGTGCTGGGGCGGCGGGGTTTTTCGGTGTATTGGGGCGCAGGATCGAGGTAGTAGTCGAGGGCGCGCTTGATGGCGTCGCGGTCTCTGAGCAGGTCTTCGTCGCGAGATGTTTCGGGATCGGGGGTGGTGGTGTCGATGGGTGGGTCTGGAACAATCTTCTTATTCATCTTGGGGTCTACTCAATTGAGGCCACCACTTAATCGTTCTCACACGATGAAGGGGTGGCAGCTATGTGCGGAGTGAGAAACCGGTGACCCCAAATCCGGCCGGACCGAAGTCCGCCCGCACACAGCCGCCATAGACATTGCTGGCAGCGGATAAGCCGGCGGCAATTATGGTGGTACTGATGTTGGATTAACAGGGGCTACCGGGTTCTCACGCCCGATCACTGATGTGCAGTGACAGCCCCAGACTAGACAGCCTACGTCCGACGAACAACCTGAAAAAGTCGTGGGAAACGTCCGGTCATTTCGCATCCAGATAAACACACATAAACAACCCCGGAATCCCCAACAACCCCGGAATCCCCACCCCCCCTGTGGGAGCGAGCCTGCTCGCGATGCTGGTGGCACATACAGCATCTATGTGACTGGACATACCGCTATCGCGAGCAGGCTCGCTCCCACAGGGTTTGTGATTACTCAGGATGAAGATGAGGCCGATTCAGTCTGTCGACTGAAACGCGACAACAGCACCCGATCCAGCACCCAGACCACCACCATGGAAGCCCCCACCAGCGGGAATATCACGGCCAGGGCGAGCATGATGACCGTCGCGGTTTTCCATTTCGGCAGGTCGTGGCGCAGTGGCGGCACACCGAATTTGCCCTGTGGCCGACGCTTCCACCAGATCACCACGCCGCTGACGGCGCTGAGCAGGATCATCAGGCAAATCAGCAGCACGATGATCTGGTTGACCACACCGAACATTTTGCCTTCATGCAGCATCACGCCGATTTCGGTGGCACGGGCGACGGTGCCGTATTGTTCGAAACGCACATCGGCCAGGACATCGCCGGTGTATTGATCGACATGCAGCGTGGCGTCGTTGCGCGGGTCGTCGGCGAATACGGCGATGGTGAACACGCCCGTCGCGGTTTTCGGGAAGGTGATGCTGTAACCCGGCTCGACCTTGCGTTGCACGGCGATGTTTTGCACGTCTTGCAGGCTGATGGTCGGGGCTGCGGGGCCAGCCTGCGCGCCGTCGTGGGCCATGTGTTCGGCGTGGTCGCCGCCGGACATTGGCATCAGCGTGTTTTCCATCGCCCAAGGCACGGTCTGTTGCGTGGCGGTGTTGAGGCTGCGGGCCTGTTCATCGGATTTGGGCACGTTGTCCCACATGGCGGCCGGGAACACGTTCCACACGCCGGCGTATTGCGCGCCCCAGAACCCGGTCCAGGTCATGCCGCTGAGCAACATCACCAACAGCAACGACGCACCCCAAAACCCGGTCACGGCGTGCAGGTCACGCCACAACACGCGACCGCGACTGGTCAGGCGCGGCCACAAAATGCCCGCCGCCTGGCCGCGCGGCCACCACAGGAACACCCCGGACACCACCAGCACGATGCCCCAGCCGGCGGCCATTTCGATCAATCGGTCACCGACGGTGCCGATCATCAGCTCGCCGTGAATCGACCGCGCAACCGCTTGCAGATTCATCTTGGCGTCTTGCTCGCCGAGGATGTCACCCTGGTAGGGATCGATGAATACGTTGAGTTCTGTATCGCCATTGACCACGACAAATTGCGCGCTGCGCTCGGCGTTGACCGGTGGCAGGTACTGCTTGATGGTGGCTTGTGGATACGCTTCTTTGACCCGCTTGAGCAGGTCGTCGGCGGGCACGGTGTGGTGGCCGGCAGGGACGTTCAGCAGGCTGCCGTACATCAACGGATCGAGTTGTGGTTTGAACAGGTAAATGATGCCGGTCAGGGCCAGCATCACCATGAAGGGCGCCACGAACAGACCAGCATAAAAATGCCAACGCCAGGCCAGGTTGTAGAAATTCGGTTTGGGCTGTTTCATTGGTTGTGCTCCACTTGGCGATTCAATTGTTTGTAAAAGATCGCAGCCTCGTTTCACTCGACAGCTCCTACAGGGTGTAAGCGTACCCATGCAGGAACCTGCGATCCTTTGCTTTTTTTTTTAGAAACTCATGTCCACCTTGGTCCAGAGCGTTCGCCCCGGTTCTTTAATGGCTTGCGGGTTTTGGGCCGGATAGCCAAAACCGGCGTTGCCGGCCAGGTTCAAGTGCTCGGCGTAGGCCTTGCCGAACAGGTTGTCGACGCCGGTGCTGACCCTCCAGTGCTGGTCGATCCGGTAGGCACCGTTAAGCGAAAACACACCGAAGCCCGGGGTTTTGTCGAAGTCTTTGCCGACGACGTTGCCCTTGTTCAGATCGATGCGGTTTTGCGCGGCGACTACCCGCCACAACGCCCCGGCACTCCAGTTGTCTTCGCTGTAGGTGAGGCCGAAACGCGCGTCCAGTGGCGGCATTTGCGGCAGTGGGTTGCCGTCGCTGCTGTTCTTGCCCCAGGCGTAGGCGAGGGTTGCGTCGGCTTTCCAGTGGTTGGTCAACCGGTAGGCCGCACCGAGTTCGCCGCCCATGATGTCGGCGTCGATGTTTTGTGCCTGGGAGAGGGTGCCCGCCGGGGTCGGGATGTAGTTGAACAGGATGTAGTCGTGCACTTTTCCGACGTAACCCGAGGCCCAGGCATCGAGGTCTTCGGTCCGGTATTGCAGGCCGAAATCGAGCTGGGTGGTTTTCTCGGGCTTGATCGAATCGAAGGCATTCAACGAACCGGCGGGGCCGCTCTTGGGTGAAAACAGCTCCCAGTAATCCGGGAATCGTTCGGTGTGACCGAGGCCTGCGTAGAGGGTAGCCGGGCTGTCGGTCAGGTCATGCTCGTAACGGACGAAGCCGCTTGGCAGGGTGTCGGTGCGGGTGTCGTCGGCGGTCGGGTTGGGGCGTTTCGTCATCCCTGAACCGATGGTTTGCCGGTAATCCTTGGCAGAGGCGCGGTCCAGGCGCGCGCCGGTAATCAGCCGGTCACGGTCGGCGGCGTACCAGGTCAGTTCGCTGAAGACGCCGTAGTTGTGGAAGTCGGCGTCCTCGGTGTACGGCAGGTCCTTGTAGGTATTGATGCCCGCACTGCCGCGTTGGCGGTGTTCGCTGGTTTGCACGTCGATGCCGCTGATCAGCTGCACGACGGCCCAGCGCCAGGTGCCTTTGACCCGGCCGCCGACGGTCCGACGGTCGACGTTCGACGCCCTCGGGCCGGACATCATCCCGCTGCCGGACGGCGTGCGCAGGGTGTAGTTGTCCATCACGTGGTCGGCGTAGTTGTAGTAGAGCTGGCCTTCGATCTTGTCCAGCATGTCGCCGACATTGGATTTTTCGAAGCGCAGGCCGAGGCTTTCACGCAGGAATTGCGAGCCGTCCATGCCGCGCCCGGCGTAACGTGCTTCACCATCACTTTTACCGGCGGTCAGTTCCAGCAGGGTGTCGGTGTCCGGGGTCCAGCCGAGCGCGACGTCGCCGTTCCACTTGTCGTAGCGCGAGGGCACGATGTCGTTGTTGCCATCGCGGTAGTCGTCGGCATGCGCGGTGTTGCCGATTACCCGCACGTAGCCCAGCGGCCCACCGGCAGCGGTGTCCACCAGTTTGTCGAAGCGGCCGTTGGAGCCGGCCAGCATGCTGGCATTCACCCGGGTGCCGAGTTCGCCAAAACTCTCCGGTTCCCGGTCGAAGAGGATGGTCCCGGCGGACGCACCCGGCCCCCACAGTACGGTTTGCGGGCCTTTGATCACGGTGAGTTTGTCGTAGGTTTCTGGCGACAGGTAGGAGGTTGGCGCATCCATCCGACCGGGGCAGGCGCCCAATAATTGGCCACCGTTGGTGAGGATGTTCATGCGCGAGCCGAACATGCCGCGCAGCACCGGGTCGCCGTTGGTGCCGCCGTTACGCACGAGGGCGAAGCCGGGGATGGTTTTCAAATAGTCGCCACCGTCACTGGCCGGCACCGGTTGGCGCGGATCCTTGGGGTTGGTGACGATGGTCAGCGGCGAGCTGGGAGCGATCGCGGTGATGACCGTCGGGCTCAGCTCTTCGCTGTGGCCGGCCTGTTCATGGGCCAACGCCATCGGCGTCAACAGGGCGCCACACAGGAATGCGGTGGCGTGCCTGAATCGAACACTGGGTTCGTTCTGGGCAAAAGTAGCTTGGGCAGGGCTCAAGCGTGAGTCAGCAGAAAACCTGGACATGACAATTTCCATCGAACGGCATAAACGACACGGCCGGCAGCCGGGGGCTGGATTCTTGGCCGTGTGAGATCAGAGGTGAGTGTTTACGCGACGATGGGCGGGGCGCGGGTTCGGGCGCCGGGGAAGAAGGGTTGCCGGGCGTAGCCCAGGCGGGGGGAAGGGGGGGAGAACCTGTTGGCGGGCGGGGTGTTGAAGGTTGTGAACGAAACACCGCCGGTCAGCGCCGGGCAATTGAACAGCAGGCTGCAATAGCCGCATTTTTCCCAGAGCGCGTGATGCGAGGTTTCGGGCGGGCAGTGTTCTGCGGCGGGTTGCGCGCCGTGGTCGGCGTGCTCCATGGCCGACATGTCCATGCTCATGTCCATCGACATGGTCATGGCAGAGGCGCGTTGATCCATCGGCATCGACTGGGAAATCAGCGGGCCGATAAAGATCATCAACATGGCGAACAGGCTGATCCAGCTGCCGCGCGTCAGGCTCAATGACTGACGACGTGACGCGGATGACCTGACGCTAAGCGGGCGCATGGCGGCTTCTGCTCAGTCGATTACTGGGCGTGAGCGTGCATCTGCGGGTTTTCCGACGGTTTCTTTTGCACGGCGACTTCAACCGTCACATCGCCGGCCTTCTCGAAATGCATCGTCAGCGGGAAGTGTTTGCCGTCGCTCAACAGGCTGCGATCCTTCAGTCCCAGCAGCATCACGTGATAGGCCATCGGCGCAAACGTTACTGTGCCGCCAGCGGGAATCTCGACGCTCGGCACGTGTTGCATCTTCATCAGATCGTTCTGCATGACGTGCTCGTGCAGTTGCGCCTCACCGGAAATCGGCGAATCGACACTGAGCAAGCGGTCAGCGGATTTGCCGCTGTTGTGAATCACGAAATAGGCGGCAACGGTTGGCGCATTGGGCGGCAACTCCTGCGACCACGGGTGGGTGATTTCCAACTCACCGACTGTGTAGTCTTGGGCATTGGCAAAGCAGGCAGGCAGCAGCAACGCAGCCAAAACGATGAGTTTGTTCAACATGACAATTCTCCGGAACGATTCAAAACGCAGTTCAATTGCGAGAAGGAATCAGACCAGAGGGGACGCGCGGGGGTTGAGGCTTGGCCATTGCTGGCGCGGTGTGGGGGTGTCGAGTGTGGCGGCAGGCAGGCTTCGATTGCTCTCGAACTGCGCGAAATACAGCTGCGGCTCATGCCCTGGCAGCGCCACCAAAGGAGCGGAACCCGAGCAACACCAGCAGTGCTGCATGTTGGAATGATCGTCGCCCTGTGGTGCTTTCTGTTCGATATCCCCCAGGGAAATCGCCACCATCTTGGTGCCGCTGGAGGTGCAGTAACTGCCCCACAACAATTGCTCGGCGGGCGATTTCGCCGACTGCGCCATCGCATTGCTCATCGGCATGGCGAGCATGTTGAACAGCACTGCGAAGCAGGCGATCCAGGCGATTGCAAGCCGATGTCGGGACATGGGACTAATCCGGTGGGTGGGCGATCAAGCGCGGCTATTTAGCCTGATCAGGGCCGATAAGTAAAAAAGCGGCGTGCGGTGTGGTGTCGCAGTGCCACGCTTTCATAAACTTCATGATAGTCGCGAATTTCAGATTGCCAGTGCCGTCCAGCTGAGGTCGAGTACTTTTTTGTAGCAGCTGCCGAAGGCTGCGTCCGGCTGCGCAGCAGGCGTAAACCCTGCATCCACGGTTAATCTGAAAGATCGGGGTGCCTGATTTTACGACTGCTTCGCAGCCGGACGCAGGCTTCGCCAGCTGCTACAGGTTATGTGGTGTTTTTGATGGCAGGGCTGCCAGCAGGTCCGCCACCGTACTGAACTCACGATCAACCTGTGGTAACACAGGCCTGCGCAAAACAATCACCGGCACCCCGCGCTCCCGCGCCACTTCCAGCTTCGGCTCGGTCGCCGTGCTGCCGCTGTTCTTGCTGATCAGCACATCAATCTGCCGACGCTCAAACAGTTCACGCTCATCCTCGATGACAAACGGCCCCCGCGCGCCGATGACTTCGCAACGGTCGTTGCCGGGGTAAACGTCCAGCGCGCGCAAGGTCCAGAATTGCTCTGGCGGGATTTCGTGCAGGTGCTGCAACGGTTCGCGGCCGAGGGTGAACAAGGGGCGATGGAAGGGTTTCAGGGTTTCGATCAGTTCGGCCCAATCGCCGACTTCGCGCCAGTCATCCCCAGCCTGAGGTTGCCAGGCGGGTCGGCGGAGCGCCCAGCAGGCAATGCCGGTCAACTGCGCGGCGGAGGCGGCGTTGTGGCTGATTTGGGCGGCGTAAGGGTGGGTCGCATCCAGCAGCAGATCAATCCCTTCGTCGCGAATGAATTGCGCCAGACCTTCTGCACCGCCATAACCACCGACGCGCACCCGGCAGGTCAAATCGGTCGGCACGCGACCCACGCCGGCGAGGCTGTAGATGTGTTCAGGCCCAAGGGCTCGAGCGATGGCCAAGGCTTCCGTAACGCCACCGAGCAGCAAAATGCGCTTCATTGAAAAGCTCCCGCATGGCCGACGATCCCGCCCTGACGATCAATAGCGAACACTTCAACCTGAACCTGCGCCGGCACCACGCTGCGGGCAAACTCCAGGGCGTGTTGACACACCGCATCACCCAGCGCGATACCCGCAGCGGCCGCCATCGCCAAAGCCTGCTGGCTGGTATTGGCTTCGCGAATAGCCTGTTGCAGTGCTTCATCAGCGCCGACCGCCGCCGCCCATTGGGCCAGTTGCGGCAGGTCAATGCTCGAATGCCGACTGTGCAAATCCATGTGTCCGGCCGCCAGTTTGCTGATCTTGCCGAAGCCGCCGCACAGGCTGAGTTTATCCACAGGCACTTTGCGCAGGTGTTTGAGCACGGCGCCGACGAAGTCGCCCATTTCGATCAGAGCGATTTCCGGCAAGTCATAGACCCGGCGCATGGTGTCTTCGCTGGCGTTGCCGGTGCAGGCGGCGATGTGCAGGTAGCCGTTGGTTTTGGCAACGTCGATGCCTTGATGGATCGAGGCGATGTAGGCCGCGCAGGAAAACGGCCGGACGATACCGCTGGTGCCGAGAATCGACAGTCCGCCGAGAATCCCCAGGCGCGGGTTCATTGTTTTCAGCGCCAGGGCTTCGCCGTCCTCGACGTTGACGGTGACTTCGAAGCCGCCGTTGTAGCTGAGCTCCTTAGCCAGCAACGTCAGGTGATCGGTGATCATTTTGCGCGGCACCGGGTTGATCGCCGGTTCGCCGACGCCCAGCACCAAACCGGGGCGCGTCACCGTGCCGACACCGCGCCCGGCCTTGAAACGAATGCCCGGTTCGGCGCTCAGGCGCACTTGTGTGTACAGCAGGGCGCCGTGGGTCACGTCAGGGTCATCGCCGGCGTCCTTGAGGGTCCCGGCTTCGGCGCCGTCGTCGGTCAGGCGACAAAACTCCAGGCGCATCTGCACCTGCTTGCCCTTGGGCAACACGATCTCGACCGCGTCCGCACTCATCCCGGCCAACAACAGCCGGGCCGCCGCCAGACTGGTGGCGGTGGCGCAACTGCCTGTGGTCAGACCGCTGCGCAGCGGGGCGGGTTGTTCGGCGGTTTCGTCACGCATCGTGGGGCTTCGTCACGTCCAGCAAGGTGATGGGCAAAGCCTGGCGCCAAGTGTCGAACTCACCCAGCGGTTGGGCCTGAGCGATGTGGATGCGGGTCAGTTCACCGCCATGCTGTTCGCGCCAGGCCATCAGGGTCATTTCACTTTGCAGCGTGACCGCGTTGGCTATCAGTCGGCCGCCGGGTTTGAGTTGCGCCCAGCAGGTGTCGAGCACGCCTTCGCGGGTGACGCCGCCACCGATGAAAATCGCGTCCGGGCGTTCGAGCCCGGTCAGGGCCTGTGGCGCGTTGCCGCGAATCAGTTGCAGGCCGGGAACACCGAGGGCGTCGCGGTTGTGTTCGATTAGCAACTGCCGGCCGCCATCGGCTTCGATGGCCAGTGCACGGCAGCTGGGGTGGGCGCGCATCCATTCGATACCGATCGAGCCGCTGCCGGCGCCGACGTCCCACAGCAATTCACCGGGAATCGGAGCGAGGCGGGCGAGGGTGATGGCGCGCACGTCGCGCTTGGTCAGTTGGCCGTCGTGCTTGAAGGCGGAGTCCGGCAGCCCGGCCAGTCGCGAAAGGCGCGGCGTGTTCGGTTCGGCGATGCACTCGATGGCGGTCAGGTTCAGATCGGCAACTGTCGGATCATTCCAGTCGTTGGCAATGCTATCGATCCGGCGTTCGGCGGCACCGTCCAAATGTTCCAGCACGCTCAGGCGGCTTGGCCCAAAACCGCTTTCGCGCAGCAGTGCGGCAATCGCGGCCGGGCTTTGACCGTCGTTGCTCAGCACCAGCAGACGCACGCCGCTGAACAACTGCGCATTGAGGGCGGCGATCGGCCGGGCAACCACTGACAGCGTGACCACCTCATGCAACGGCCAGCCCATTCGTGCTGCCGCGAGGGAGCAGGAGGAGGGTGCTGGCAGGATCTGCATTTCATTCGCGGGCACTTGCCGCGCCAGGCTGGCGCCCACGCCGAAGAACATCGGATCGCCGCTGGCCAGTACGCACACTGGCTCACCGCGACGGGCCAACATTGACTCCAGGGAAAACGGACTCGGCCACAATTGGCGCTCGCCACGGATGCACACCGGTAGCAAATCCAGTTGGCGCTGGCCGCCAATGATCCGCGAAGCGCGCAACAACGCGTGTCGGGCGTTTCTGCCCAGGCCCTTGAAGCCGTCTTCACCGATTCCCACTACTGTCAGCCAGGGTGACATCTGCAGTCCTTAAAAATAGTCCTCAACCGGACGGTTCCGACGGGCAGGCTTTTCATGCCGCCTGACAAAGCAGGCATAATACCGCGCCTTCGCCCGCGAAGCGCCTTTCCCACACAGCCGGTCGCCCCCTTGAACGAACGCCCGATGTCCACTGCCTTACGCCCCTCGGCTTGCCCGGGGTTGCTACGTATTGTTCAGGCGCTGGATGGTGGTATCTGTCGGATCAAGTTGAATGGCGGTGCGATCAGTGCCGATCAGGCCGAAGCGGTTGCGGAAGCGGCCGAACGGTTTGCCGGCGGCGTGATCGAGGCGACCAACCGCGCCAACCTGCAAATTCGCGGGATCGGCAGCGAACACGGGGCATTGGTCGACAGCCTGATGGCGGCCGGGCTCGGCCCGAGCAGCGTCGCTGGTGATGATGTGCGCAACCTGATGCTCAGCCCGAGCGCCGGGATTGACCGGCAGAGGCTGCTCGACACGCGCCCGTTGGCCGGGCAGATTCTCGCCACGCTGCAATGCGATGCACGCATGCACGACCTCAGCGCCAAATTTGCCGTGCAACTGGATGGCGGCGAAGGTTTGGCAATGCTCGAACATCCCCACGACCTGTGGCTTTCAGCGGTTGAGCGAGACGGCGAACAACGTTGGGCCTTCGGTCTGGCCGGGTGTCCGACAGACATACCCGCTGGTTCGGTGTCGCTGGATCAAGGCCATGCGCTGGTGGTCGCCGTACTGGAGTTGTTTCTTGAGTTGGCGCGGCCCGACCAGACGCGCATGCGTCATCTGCTCGCCGACAGTTCGCTCGACCGGTTTCTCGCTCGACTGGCCGAACGTGTGCCGCTGATAGCCATAGAGGACTGGCAGCGCAAGACAGGTTCGAATGTCTTGCACATCGGCGCCCATCCGCAACGTGACGCCGAACGTGCGTACATCGGCGCAGTGCCACCGCTGGGTCGTCTCGATCCCTCGATGCTGCGGGGTGTCGCACAACTGGCGCGGCAGCAGGGCGACGGCAGCCTGCGTTTTACACCTTGGCAAAGCCTGTTGCTGCCCGGTGTTCAAGCCGACCATGCAGCTCAAGTTATCCACAGCCTCGAACAACTCGGCCTGCGCTGCTCGGCCGATGATGCCTTGGCACAACTGATCGCCTGCACCGGCTCCAGCGGTTGTGGCAAAGGCTTGGCCGACACCAAGGGCGATGCCCGGAATCTGGCGGCGCTGCTGCAACGTCAGGGTCCTGCGCTGAACGTTCACCTGTCAGGTTGCTCGCGTTCTTGCGCCGCTGCGCACATCGCGCCGATCACTTTGCTGGCGGTTTCTGCCGGCCACTACGACCTCTATTTTCGCGATGCAGCACAGCCCGGTTTCGGCGCGCTGCACGCACGCAATCTTACTATTGAAGCGGTCGCAGCCTTGCTCGACGACCGTTCACGGAGCTCCCTAGATGCTTGATTACATCCGCGACGGTCAGGAGATCTATCGCAACTCCTTCGCGATCATCCGCGCCGAGGCCAACCTGGCGCGCATCCCCGCCGATCTGGAAAAACTCGCGGTGCGGGTGATTCACGCCTGCGGCATGGTCGATGCCATCGACGGCCTGCAGTTTTCCGAAGGCGCGGGCAAGGCCGGGCGCGAGGCGCTGGCCGCCGGTGCGCCGATTCTGTGCGATGCGCGGATGGTCAGCGAAGGCGTCACGCGTACGCGCTTGCCCGCCAACAACGAAGTCATTTGCACACTGCGCGATGACAGCGTCCCGGACCTGGCTCGTGAGTTGGGCAACACCCGTTCCGCCGCCGCGCTGGAACTGTGGCGCCCGCACCTGGAAGGCAGCGTGGTGGTGATCGGCAACGCGCCGACCGCACTGTTTTATCTGCTGGAAATGCTCGACGCCGGTGCGCCGAAACCGGCCCTGATCCTCGGCTTCCCTGTGGGCTTCGTCGGCGCCGCTGAATCCAAGGCCGCGCTCGCCGCCGACAGTCGCGGTGTGCCGTTTGTGATCATGCAAGGCCGGCTGGGTGGTAGCGCCATGGCTGCCGCCGCTGTTAATGCCCTCGCCACGGAGATTGAATGATGCAGCAACCTGGACGCTTGATCGGCCTGGGCGTCGGCCCCGGTGATCCGGAACTGATAACCGTCAAAGCCCTGCGCCTGTTGCGCGAATCGCCGGTGGTGGCGTACTTCGTCGCCAAGGGCAAAAAGGGCAACGCCTTCGGCATCATCGAAGCGCATTTGCAGGACGCGCAAACGCTGCTGCCGCTGGTGTACCCGGTGACCACCGAAGCACTGCCGGCGCCGCTTTCCTATGAGCAAGTGATCAGCGATTTCTACGATGCGGCTGGCGAAGAACTCGCCGCGCATCTGGACGCGGGTCGTGATGTGGCGGTGATCTGCGAAGGCGATCCGTTTTTCTACGGCTCTTACATGTACCTGCATGATCGTCTGGCCGAACGCTATGAAGCCGAAGTCGTGCCGGGCGTGTGCTCGATGCTGGGTGGCGCTTCGGTGCTGGGTGCGCCGTTGGTGTACCGCAATCAGAGTTTGTCGGTGCTGTCCGGCGTGCTTCCTCATGACGACCTCAAGCGTCGGCTGGCCGATGCGGATGCGGCGGTGATCATGAAGCTGGGGCGCAATTTCCCCAAGGTCCGTCAGGTGCTGGAAGAACTTGGTCTGGCGGAACGTGCGCTGTACGTCGAGCGCGCGACCATGGCCAACCAGAAAATCGTCCCGCTCAATGAGGTCGAGCCGATGTCCTCGCCGTACTTCTCGTTGATCATCGTTCCCGGTGAAAGGTGGCAAGGCTGATGGCCCGTCCAGTTCCGGCGATTGTCATTCTGGGCAACGGCAGCCTCGCGACCGCACGCAAGATTCAGCAGGTCTACCCCGGCGCGTTGATCCACGGCCTGGCTGAACGGGTTGAAGGTGCAGACCGTGTGTATCACGAGTTCGGCGCAACCTTGCGTGAGTTTTATCAACAGGACACGCCGATCATCGCTTTGTGCGCGGCCGGGATCGTGATCCGCACACTGGCGCCGTTGTTGCTGGAGAAAGGCGCCGAGCCGCCGGTACTGGCCGTGGCCGAAGACGGCAGCGCCGTGGTGCCGCTGCTCGGCGGGCTGGGTGGCGTGAATGTCATGGCTCGGGAGATTGCGGCCGGTCTTGAGGTCGCAGCGGCGATTACTACCAGTGGTGAGTTGCGTTTTGGTACCTGCTTGCTCAACCCGCCGAGTGGTTATGCGCTCGGTGATCTGGAGTTGGGTAAACGCTTTGTCTCGGATTTACTCGCCGGTCACAGCGTGCGGATCGAAGGGGCTGCACCGTGGCTGGCGCACGCCCAGTTGCCGGAGGATCCGCAGGCGCAGTTGTCGATTCACGTCGGCAGTGCCGCGCGCACGCCAGCGGCCAATGAGTTGATGATTTATCCGCGCAGTGTGTTGGTGGCGGTGAATGCTGATGTGGCGGATCTGCCGAACTCAATTCGCGCGGCGCTGCATCAGGCGAACATCGCCGTGCAATCGGTGGCTTGCCTGTTGGCCAGTGATCAGCACATGGCCAATGCGGCGTTGCGTGAAGCGGCGCTTGAGTTGGGCGTGCCTTTGCGATTTGCGTCGACCGCCGGCGGAGCCGGTGAGGTGGTCCGTGAGGCGCTGCCGAACGCCTCCATCCTTTCGACTGACAAGGACATTGCCATCGCGGTAGCCAGCGAACCGCTGGAGCCTGCGCGAATCGGTCGCCCGCGCGGTCGTCTGGCGGTAATCGGCCTGGGCCCTGGCGCTGCCGAATTGATGGTGCCAGCGGTCAAGACCGAACTGGCGCGCGCCAATGATGTACTCGGCTACGAAACCTACGTGCGCATGGCCGGGCCGTTCCGCGACGATCAGGTGCTGCACTGCACGGACAATCGCGAGGAAATGCAGCGCGCTCGCCATGCGTTCGAACTGGCGGCCCAAGGGCGCTCGGTGGTGGTCGTATCGTCCGGCGATCCCGGCGTGTTCGCCATGGCGGCGGCGGTGCTTGAAGCGCTACACGAATCGAATGAGCCAACGTGGCACAGCGTTGATCTGGAGATTCTCCCGGGCGTTTCTGCTTCCCTGGCAACCGCCGCTCAGGCCGGTGCGCCGTTGGGGCACGACTTCTGCGTGATGTCCCTGTCGGACAACCTCAAGCCTTGGGCAATCATCGAGAAACGCCTGGATCTGGCGTCTCAGGCTGACTTGGCGCTTGCGTTCTACAACCCGATCTCGCGTTCACGTCCCTGGCAGTTGGGGCGGGCACTGGAGATTGTCGCGCAACACCGCACCGCAGAAACGCCCGTGGTGCTGGGGCGGGACATTGGGCGCCCGGGTCAGACCTTGCGCGTCACCACGCTGGGGCAGTTGACCCCGGATCAGGTGGACATGCGCACCATGGTGTTGATCGGCTCCAGCACCACCTGTGTGTTCCCGCGTGCCGAGGGTGGCAAGTGGGTGTATACGCCGCGCTGGTATGGCGACAAGCCAACTTCCTGATAGTCAGCGGCCTCATTATGAGGCCGCTTTATATTTGCTGCTATTTAATTAATATCAAACTTTTGCAACAGTATTTTATAGGTGCTGGTGTAAGTTGATATTTTAACGGCTGGCGTTTATTTAGTTGTTTTCGGTGTTCTTGCATTTCTGAATGTTTGATTGGCAATCAATTGTCTGTTTTATTTTTTGAGACCGAAAATCAATTCGGTTAGTGTTGATTTTATGTGTTGATAAGGTCGTCAATTGTTACTCTACAAGGAAGTGTGTTTATGCAAGAGCGAGATAAAAGTCGTGCGGGCGGTTATGTAAGTTTTATCGATTTGTTCAAGTTGTCTGATCTTGAACAGGCGCTGCACGAACATAAAGGGACCGATGAATATGACGCGGTATTTCGGTATTACTTCGGTTGCATTGGCCAACTCGATTTTCCACGGATGCGGGTGCCGCTTGGATTGCTGCTTCAGGCACTTGGATCTTTTATAGAGCCCACAAAGCGACGCCGGCGTTCCGCGGAAGTGACGGTGCAGGCGGAACCGGGTGAAGGTCAGCCACCAACCCTGACGGACATTCTCAACCGCGTTGAAGATTTTCAGACGCGCTTGTCCAGCAGTGTTGAACAGTTAACGGTCGCCGCCACCGAAGTGCCGAAAAACCTGCACTTTGTATGGCTTGGCGGTGGCGTCGGGGACATCCAGCGCGATTACATCAATGTCTGGAAACAGGCCCTCGCGGGGGAAAGCTATAACCTCAAACTCTGGTACGACAGCGACGCGTTGCTGGCCTACGAAACCAACCGGATCATTGTTGAGGCGGCGAAGGCTGATGCGATGATCAACGGTGGGGCGATTAGCAAAACAGCGTTTGAGCTGGGTGACAAGTACGAAGAGCGAGCCATTGTCCTCAAGCAGCAGATGAGCGCGCATATCACCAACGCGGTAAAACGCGGCGAAAAATCCGACGATGCGCGAATTGATCTTCTGGTCCGCGCTTATGGGCAGAACGAAGCGCACTTGAAAGCCTTGAAGGTAAAAAACAGCGAGAGCCTTTCGGCGCTGGCCGAGGGCAGTCTGGAACTTTGTGATCTGGCGAGCAATGGTACGCCGCTACGCTTGCAGACTATATACGACCGAGAAGTCAGGCTGCGCGGCAACTTTGCCGCCGCCTCCGATGTTGTACGCGTCGAGGCCTTGATGGCTGAAGGAGGAAGTTACGCGGATGTCGATAACCTGCCGCCACTTCTGGAAGTGCTGGGGGAGGTGGACATCAGCCAGTTTGGCGTTGATGCACGCCTGGGCGTGCTGCAATTGTTGCTTGATCACAATCCCGAATGGATGCCGGGCCGTCAGGCGCTTCGCAGCAAGTACACCGACTATTTTGAGGTCATCCCCCAAGAGCATCGTCCGGCCCTGGAACGTTTTGCCAAAAGTCGTCCAGCGTTGAAAAGCGTTTTCCGCCCGCCCGTCGAGCGCCTCGTTCGTCCGGCCGGACTGCGAGCTGTCGCCGAGCAAAGCAGTTTGAGTAATGCCTTCCTGATGGCGCATCCCGACTCGGCAATGCTGAGCGCAGTCATTGAACGTTTCAGGCTCAACTATGAAATTGTCGATGCCACGGCACGGTTGGCCATGCAGAGAAAGGTTGCCTTGATCGACGTTGAGGCCATGATCGATCTTGCGCGGGAGGTCGTCGAGGAAAAATTCGGTCCCTTGCGCGACCTGCCTGAGGAAGAAGACCTGTCGCTCGGTTTTCTGATTGAAGCGGCAGCCACCTATTACAGCGATGGAATTCGCCCCCAGAGCGAAGTGACGATCTACCTGACCGGACCTGCGGCGATGCGTGATGCGATCGCAGCCTACGTCAGAATTCACTTCACCCCTCAGGCAGCTGACGCCTGGCGAGAGGACGTCACTATTGCCCCCATTGCGACCGTCAACCGAGCGACCGAGGAGGAACTTGATCACTCCTGGAAGGAAAACACGAGTGACACCTCCCAATGGCTGGCCAGTGAGCAAAAGCGCTGGCTAGAAGGGACATTCAAAAACCGTTTCATGGGTGACATGACGCAACTGCTGAAGTACCAGAGCATTGATTTCGAGGAAGGCTGGCCGGTCATCGAAGGTCGCCATGTGTTGTCGACCGGTCTGTTGCAGCACTTGGCCGATGAACTCGGTGAGCCGTTTCTGCGAGCGATGAATGAACAGCGCAGCGATACGGTGACGTTTGAAAAGGCCGTGCCGTTGAGCTTTGATGACCGGCAATCGATCCTCGCCCAAGACGCAAAAACGCTGCCTCCTGCTTCGCTGAGCGATACGAGGACGCGGCTTTTATCGGTCGATGAAATCTTGACCGGATTCGCCAGCGGCTCGTTCCTGACGACGCAATTGAGCCCCGCTCAGCGCCTGTTGCTCGGTGCTTTGTTGGGGGCCAAAGCACTGGATAACCGTAGCTTCGAGGCGGTGAGTAGCAATTTGGATAACCTGGCCAACACCCTTCGCGATCTGGGTGTTTCGGGGCGTTACGCGGTCATTGAACGTCAGCTCTTCAAACACAATGCGCCGGCCTTCCTGGCAGGAATGAACAGCGCGCCCGACGAACCGCCAGCATTCTCCGAGCATGCACTGGAACTCAAGGCCAATGCGCTCGCGCAGCCGTTGACGTTGCGTCAATGGGGGCAACACGTCGCCCGCATCCAACAGGTCGCCAAGCTTGAATTCCGTGACCGGGTTGTCGAGCGAGTGAGCATTGTTCTGGACAGCTTCCATGCGGGTACGACAAAACTGGTACCGCAGGATCTGCTTCTGCAGGGGGCTGGCGAGCGGGTGGGTGGCCGCTGTTATCCCCTGACACTGGCAATGGCCGCGGCGTTGGTACACGGCCCTGCCGCCGCCAATACCCTGCGGGAACGCTTCTACCTCGGGGTCATTGACCATGAGGAAAACGACTCTGCGGCCTTTCTGCACGCCGTGGAAGAAATGCGCGGCGTGCAGCTCAACGAAATGGGCACCGCCCTTGCGCGCTCTGATGTAGCGCAGGTGGTGGCGGTACTGGAAGCCAGGACATCCACCAGTACCTTGATGCTCAACTCCAATAACCACTCGATGCTGGTGGCGAAAACTTTTGTCGGCGAGCGCGGCCTCTACCACTTCTATGATCCGAACTTTGGTGTGTTCGAGTTTGAGCAACCGCTGCTTTTTCGCGAGGCGTTGGAGCAGTTCTTCCTGCAACATGAAATGGCCAGGCAGTACGCCGCTTATGGCGAGGCATCCCGGCCAACGTTTGACCTGATCGAACTGGACGGTGCGCGTCTGTCCGCTACGTTGTTGCCATCGGGGATTCGTGTCTCCGAGCTGCTGCAACCCGGCCCCTTGAAGGAACTGTCATTGCCTGTGGTCCGGCAGCGCCTGGCGAGTGCTCACGGCGAGTCGCTGATGAATAATCCGCGGCTGGGCAGCAGTCTGCTGGGGCTCGACAGCTATGGATGGAGCCAGCAGATACGCGAGGCAACCACTGAACTACTGGAAAAAAATCAGCTGGCACATGGTCTTGTCCCGTTGTTCGAGACACTGGAGGTTACCCCGGTCGGCGAGTATCGCTTGAGCCTGATCGATCCCCAGAAGCCTGAGCATCTGGTGCAAGTCATCACCAACGATCAGCGCTTCCTGCGCATCAAAACCTATCTGTCAGAGCAATTCTCTGCGCTGGCCACAAAACCCCGGGCACCGCTCAATGAGTTGGATCCGACAGGTGCCGGCAGCGTTCATACCTTGAACGCGGGTTTCACCATCCAGGCGTTGATGAACGCGTTGCGAAATCAAGAAGGTGCTGGAAAACCATTGACGATGGCCGTTCGGTTGCACGCTTACGTCAACTACGCACAGTTGGTACATGGCAATGTGGTCGATGTAGTAGGGCTGGTCAAACTGGTGCGACAAGCGCTGGCTGAAGAGAAGGTGATCGCGCAAACCTGTGCTCCGGTGGTGACCGAAGCATTGGGGCATGTCGCTAATGAAGGTGTGGGTACTGTTTTAGGTTTAGCTAACACAGGTTTTGATATCTACCAGTTGTCCACGGCTGAAAACGATGTTGAGCGCGCGCAGTACGGTACTCAGCTGGCATTCGATGCTGCCAGCGTGTTACTGGCGGGAGCCGGGATTGGTGCTGGCGTGGTAGGGGCGAGTACAGCGGCCGCAGTACTCGGTGGTGCCGGTGTGATTCTGGGCGGCCTGGCAATCGGTGCGGCAGCACTCGCCCAGGGTTTTGCGGTCATTGCCGAGGAGGTCAAACAGGTCGGGTTGTTTTTTGACGGGCTGGAACGAGCGTATCGCGAAAGCGGTTATAGGTTTGATGAGGCGGCCAGCGCGTGGTTGCCTCATTCGGCAGTGGTTTTCCAGACGCTGGACCTGAAGGCGCGAACCCTGGCATTCGGTAGCCCTGAACTGTTCCCCCTGCGTGATCATTTCGGTGTCCCCGACTTTGACGCGGATTACGAGCGAGCGATTGATATTCGCCGCGAGCTTGGTTTGCCAGGACGTGCCGCGTTTGCACCTGTTGCGGGTCAGACCATCGTGCTGCCTTGCACACCTAAAACGGTTTACGGCTATGAATACAAATGGCTGCCTTTTTCGACGCTGCGCCACGATGTCGGGTTTGATACGGCGCGCCGCCTGGAGAAGAGGAAAGCGGATGGCCAACGTCAGTTTCTGTTTTCGTTCTATTCGTTTCCCGGTGACTACATTGTTTATCGCCTGAACCCGGTCTATCAGCCGACGGTGATCAATGTTCAGCTCGATGCGATCGCGCGCACGCTGGTGGTGCCCGCCCTGCCGAAGTCGTGGCACGACAAGATCACTTATAAAATCGAGGGTGCAGGTGCCAATTGCTCGATCGTGCTCAGTCCCGGGGTGAGGATCGAACTGGAGTCGCCAAGTCAGGAAACCTCGCGTTGGTTGCTGCAAGCCTCATGGGCTAAACAAAGCGATATTCGCGTTGAGTCTTTTGGCGGGCTCTTTATCGGTGCCATCAACGTGGAGATGAGCGGCAAGGGGCACCATGAGGTCCTGATAAAGATCGGCAAGAATCAAGTCTTCAAAGTTGATTTTGCCAAGATGGCATTGATGCTTATAGAGCAAGACGCGACTCCAGGCATGGATGCCGAGGTGTTGCATGATCACTTCAAAATGTTGGCCCGAGCGCATCGCCTGGGCATGCCTTACACGCCGGTTCATCAGTTTCCGGTCCCGTTCGAAAAACCGGATGAACCCAGGTTTACGAGCGCTTGGTACGACTCGGCTGTCGATCGCTTTCTGTACTTTCGCGACGATGAGCTGGGGGAAGCCGATGACGCGTTATTGGGCGCAGTGGTAGACGGTTATGCGTACTTCTATGACCCGCGAAACTACTTTGTCTGGCAAGTTGATGCAGTGACGGGCCTGCTTCATCGGCGTTATCGACTGTTGCTCGCTGAAGCCGCCGACAGTCTCATTACCTACTGCAAAGAGACGGCGCATGGGGTGATCACCCTCGTGCAGAAGGTCACTCGTAAAGATCAGACGGTGGATGAGTTTGTCTACCAGCTGCATCAAGACGGACTGTTCTTGAGTTCGATGACCCGGGACCTGGACCCGGTGTTGGACGCGGTCGTGAGCAAAAGCGAGACACTCAGCGACTGGGCGCAGGTGTTGGGTGAGCATGTTTTGTTTTCGCCTGCGCCGGCCAATGGTGTGGTGACCTCAGTCGACTGGCAGCCTGCGGTGTACGTCTCGATTTGCTGGAAGGTGGATGCGACGCTGCGCGACCTGGCCTGGATTCGCAGCAGTGATCGCCTGATTATTTGCCCAACCGCGTCGCGACACCGGGAACGAGGCTGGCCAGATTCCATCAAGTATCTGCAAGAACTCATACTTGTCCCACCGGCAAACAATGAGGGTGATGCGTTTGTCGTCTACGACAAGGCCGCCAAGCGACTGTCTCGGCAACAACGAATGAATGGGACTTGGTCCGTTGAGCGGATTGAACCCGCAGGGCTGGTGAATGTGGTTGCCATTGAAGAGGAATATCTGGCACTGACCGATAAAGGCCTGTTCTTCAATGTGACCGCCGAAGGTCGCCTGCAATTGGGTGGCCTGACAGATGACTGGCTCAAGGATAGGGCACGATGGTGGTTGGCGCTCGACACAGTAGTTAGCCAATACCCGGTCGCGAGTTTTGCCATTGTGGGGTTGACCCATTTGCACGGTCATCTGCGGTTAAGTGCCTGGTACGTGAACAATCGGTTGCTGTTATCCGACCTGGGGCGTGGCGGGGAAGTGCGCTTGCTGAGCGTTACGCCGGACAACATCGGGGCCTGGTTGCTGGAACTTTCAACCGGTGAAATCTACCGGCAGAGCTTCATCGATCCTGCGCAACTGGACAGTGCGTTTGGCCAGGGCTCGAGCTTGTTGCAGGCCGATGCGATACCGCCACCTGTGCGTGAGTGGGCGCCCTGGCGGTTTGCCGATGTAATAGCAGAAGGCGCAGGACTTCGCGCCACAACGCTTGAGGGCATCAACGTGGAGTTGCGTTATCAGGAATCGGTGTTGATCACTGGGGTCGATAGCCAATGGGTGACTGTTCAGACCGGCCCGTTGCAGGATGGACTCAAGCAATTGGTGGAGAACCACCGGCACGCGGCCTTCCTGTCGATTGAGAAACCCGACAATCTGCAATGGTATGTGTCCCAAACAGGACGATTGATTCGGGTTTCGAAAGCTTCGATAACCGACGACTTCGAACTCCTGGGCACTCAGCAGCAGACCAATGTGTTGCTGCATGAGCGTAAAGACGGGCTGCTGCACACCTACCCGAGCATGGAGCAGGCCGGTCCCGTCCGTTATGTTCAGCGCAATGCCGAAGTGCTGGCGATTGAAGGACAGATGACGGTAAGTGACCTCTTGCCGTTGATTCCCGACGACGTGAATACGTTGGTCCTCGGGCTGGGGCAGGGCGCAGTCACTTACCGCCTGTCGAAGGCTGCCTGGTTCAGGTTGGAGTCGGTCATTGTCGACTGCCGACATTCTTTGGGTCGTTCAGCCTTGATTCCCGGCAAATTGATCTGGGAACTGGACAGACCCGCAAAGCTGTTGCTGAGCAAGGTTGGCGAGCATTTGGTGATGATTGATTCGGACAGTGGGCACAGCCTTATATTTCGTCATGTATTCGCTACGGATCCGGCCTTGCGCGGCGAAGTGTTTCTGGCAATAAGCGGCTATCCGTCGTTTGCGATGTCGAGTCTGGTGAGTGTCCTGATTGCGAGAAATGACACTTTGAATAGTGTGTCGCTTTCTGAACTTTTACCAATCAGCAAAGTTGAAGCAGTAGAAGCTTGAGTTTGATGCCCCATCACCTAATTCGCCTGTTCAATGTCTGACGACATTGCCTGCGTTATGTGAGGTGGCCGGGTTCGGCAAACATTATTGATTCTCGGCTAACTAACAGAGCTTTTTTATGTTGGTTGGCTGAGAGCTGGCAGTGTCCGCATTGTTGCGCGGATGTTTTAACGTACCTGTTTATTAATTTTTTACTTTATTTCAAGGACGAAAGTGTAATGAGTCATACTGAAAAAGTGTCGGAACAACAGAGTGTTTTTTTCTCCGCAGAAGAGTTTTCAGCCGTTAAAGCTTCTTTTTACGAGTTTTCCGGAAAGACCGAATATTTAGCCCTTGAACGGTACTATCATCTTGCGAATGAACGTTCCAAGCCGTCTGAAAATCTGGCACCTGTAAAACTCTTTCAGGGAGCATTCGAGTCGCTGCTTCGTCAAAAAAACACGTCGTCACCCACCCTTCGTCAGGCCCATGTCGGCCTAAAGCAATATGCTGCCAGGCTGTCCAATACGGTCGCCATGCTCTCCAAGGCAGCTGCACCCGTGCCCAGGATCATGCACTTCGTTTGGGTCGGGGGCAGTGAAGTAGGCGCGATTCAGCGTGATTACATGAACATCTGGCGTAAGGTCCTCGCTTCAGAGGGGTATACCTTCAATCTTTGGTACGACAGCGATGCCTTGTTGGCCTTCGAGATGAACCGGGTGATTCTCGACAGCGCCAGAGTGCATGCGATGGAGTCCGGGGGCGACCAGGTGACTGACCCGGTGAAACTCTCAAGGATGATCGAGGACCGCGCTCGTGTATTGAAACGGCAAATGGCGGATTATCTCAGTCAGCCCCAATGGGCCGACAGGGCAGACGAGGCCCGGATCGACCTGATGGTTCGGGCTTATGGCAAGGATCGCGCAGTGCTGGAAGCATTTCGCCGCAAGTGCCTGGACACTCATTTGAAGATGGCGGGCAGGATTTGCTGCTGCGGGACGTTCGTCATGAGTTCGCCGACCATTACTTAAAGGATGTTTATCAGCGTGAAGTCGCCATGCGCGGTAACTTTGCCGCGGCCAGTGATGTCGTGCGCTTGCAGGCCGAGTATCTGGAGGGTGGTCGTTACAGTGATATGGATTACTTGCCACCTTTGGCCGATAAGTTGGGTGGAGTTGATATCAAAGGGTATGACGAGATGGCCCGGCTCGGCATATTGCAGCTGTTGCTCAACCATAACGATGCATTGATGCCCGGTCGAGACGCACAGCATTATCCCGACAGGACCGACAAAATTCCCGCTGGGGATAAAGAGGCACTGCTCAAGTTCGCCCGCAGTAAACCCGCTTTACTTGAAGTTTTTGTTCCGCCCCAGGAGAGGCAGGCCCCCAAAGAGGGTTTGCGCATGGCTATTCAGTTCGATAGGGAAATGAACTCTCATTTTATCGCCCACCCAGCGGGTGGTATGACCGAATCGATCATGCAGATAATTCGGTTCAACTATGACTGTCTTTTTGAGGTTGAGCGCCGATTATTCCAGAGGGGAAAGCAGTGGGGCGATACCGCTGAATTGCTAGATACCATTCAAAACGTTTTAATTGAAAAAGAAGGTACAGGAACGGCACTCACATTCTCACGCAAACAAATTCTATTCAATTTGGGCCAATCCATTTTCGAGTATTACCAGGACGGAATTCGCATCGGTGCACGCGGCACGATCACCCTGACCGGGCCAGGAGCTGCTGTCATCGGACTGGGTGAGTACACCGAAACGCATCTGGCAGTTGAAGAAATCGCTAATGTCCGCGATCAGTTGAAGTTGACCGAGGGCTATAACGTCGCCACTGAAGAAGAAAAAATATCCGGCTGGACCGTTAATGCCGAGCCTCTTGAATGGCTTGCAAAAGAACAGGAAAAATGGAAAAGCGGCAAACTCCAGTCTCGTTACACCGGGAACATCGTAGAACTTCTAAGGGAACAAACCCTGACCTTCAAACAAGGCTGGCCGATCATTGAAGGCAAGCCGGTGTTACAGACCTCCATTCTTCAGCAGCTACTCAATGATTTGGGTGATCCCTTCATCCAGGCAATGAATGACAAGTTGAGTGGCGATGTGACCTTCGACAAACCGTTGTTGATCAGCTTCGACAAGCGCCGGCAAATCCTCGCGCAACCCACCTACGAGCTCCCGGTCTCGATCGGCGCTCAACCCATCGGCAATCTGAATGAGATGTTCACACGCATCGATCATGGCTCGCTTCCTCTGGAGCAAACAAGCCCGTTGCAGCGTGTATTGCTCGGTGGAGTGTTCGGCGCGCAATCGCTGGACGAGGCGGGTTTTGCCAAGACATGGCAAGACGCTCGCGCCCTTGCTGCCAACACGGCTGATCGAGGTCTTTCGGCGCGTTATGAAGCCATTGAACGCGCACTTCTCTCGCAACGCACGGGGGCATTTGAATCCGGTTTTAACCTCCAACCGGCTGCTGAAAACTTCGTGCACAGTGCTCAGGAACTAAAGGTCCGTGCTCTCGCTGAACCGCTGAGTACCCGGCAGTGGGGGGAGCAGGTTGCGCGTATCCAAAAGGTTGCCCATGACGAGTACCGCTCTCAAATTCTCCAGCGAGGTGTCGCCGTTCGGACGCTGTTGTTCAACTCGGGTGCCACGTCTGCCAAGCAGTTGCCCCAAGAGTTGTTGATCCGGGGCGAAGGTGATCCTGGCCGGCGTTGTTATCCGTTGGCGTTGGTGATGGCGGCGGCGTTGAGCAAGGGCGAAGCGGCAGAGCGGACGCTGATCGGCAAAGTGGCTAACGCCAGCCTGGCGCCCGAAGAGCGCGATACTCATGCTCTGTTGCAGATACTGGATGAGCTGCGCGCGTTTCCGATGGCCGATTTTGGTCATAAGGCGGGGAACGCCAGCCTGGAGCAAGCTGTTCAACGGCTAGACGCGAAAGACTCGACCGGTGCGCTGATGCTCAATACCGATAGCCACTCCGTGTTGCTGGTGAAGGGCGGGGTGGCCGGGGAAAGTGTCTACCGTTTTTATGATCCAAACTTTGGTGTGTTTGGATTCGATACGGTGCAGTCCCTTCGACAGGGGCTCGAGCGTTTCTTCGATCTGCCTGGGCTGGCAGCGCTTTATGGTGTGGAAGGCTCGGCGAATGCACGTTTCGATCTCATCGCGCTGGAGGGGGCGCGCATTGCCCAGAAGGCGTTGCTCTCGAACTTGCGCGTTGCCGATTTGTTGTCCAGTGCCCCGGTAATCGGTGGAAAAGAGATCGCAACCTGGCAGCATCACGCTGCGTTGCGTGCCCGGGCGTTGTCCGAGAATGCCCGATTGGGGCGCAGTCTGGCGGAGCTGGATGGCAGAGGCTGGGCGCGGCAGTTCGAGCAAGTGATGACCCGACTGCGCGACAGTCATTCGTTGGGACAGGACTATGTGCCGCTGCTGGAAACCGTCCGGGCTGATTCCTCCAGAGAGTGGAGCGTGTCCCTGATCGATATCAAGGATCCGCAAAAAGTCGTTCGCGTCACCGTTGAAGACTCGCGCCTGTTCAAGATCAAGACGTGGTTGCAGGAGCGATTTATTACGTTGGCAGGCAGCGACACTGAGCATGCTCCGGGCGAGCCGTCGGCAGTCAATACGCTGAATGCCGGGTTTGCGATCCAGGCTCTGTTCAATGGGCTGCACAACCATGAAGACAATGCTCAGCGCACCAGCGTAGCGCCTTTGGCAACGGCGGTGCGTCTGCATGGCTACGTGATTTATGCCCAACTTATTCATGGCAACCTGGCTGATATTGCTGGTGTAGTTCAGTTGGTCAGACAGGCTTTGATGAATGAACGGGTAATCGCTGCAACCACTTCCAGTGTGGTGGGCCGCACGTTCGGACGTGTAGCAGGTGAGGGCGTGGGCAATGTGCTTGCTTTGGTCAACGTCGGATTTGACATCTATGAGCTGGCCAATGCAGACAACTCCGCGCAAAAGGCTCGCGCTGCGACTCAGTTGACCTTTGACCTGGCCGGCCTGTTGTTAAGTGGCGTGGCATTAGCCGTGGGCGGCACCGTCGGTGCGTTCGCTGGGCCACTTGCCATTGTGTTGGCCGGTGTTGGTTATGGCGTGAGTGCGCTCGTAAACAACTACAGCGCGATCCTGGAGAAAGCCCAGCAAGTGGGGCTGTATTTTGATTGGCTGAAAAAGAGTTATGGCCTCGGTGGTCATTCCTTGATCGATGGAATTGTTCATCCGACGTCGGAAGTGGTGATAACGACCCTGGATTTGCGCAACCGCATGATCGAATTCGGCAGTCAGGCCTTGTTTGCGGAGCATCGTAGCGGGCCGGGATTGCCCGATTACTATGGCGATATCTCAAAGGTGATCAACATTCGCGAAGGCTGGGGTTTGCCGGGGCAGGCCTTGATCGCCGGAGGCCCGGGCGATGAGCCCGCTGATGACTACTCAGGAAATCGTACGGTCAGCGGAGCGATTTTACCTTGTACGCCCCTGTGCTACTTCGGCTATGAATACCAGCTCATGCCAGGTGCGGTTAATCGTCACGACAAGGGGTTCGATGTCGTCCGTGAGCTGGAGTTTGATGCCAAGGGCAACCGACAGTTCTACTTCACACCCTGGACCCCTTTTGAGTACATCGTCTACACCCTCAGACCAGTCTACAAACCCACCACTGTCAGGGTCTTGCTCGATAAAGACATTCAGTCCCTTTACGTTCCGCAAATGCCGCTGGAGTGGAGAGGACTGATTACCTATGACATTGAAGGTGTCGGAGGGCAGTGCTCATTGTCGCTGAACCCCGGTGTCGCCGCTGTCCGGTTGGTGACCACATCCGCCGATTCGCCGATGCACTGGGTGCTACGTGCACCGTGGGTGGGCGAGGAGGCTGTAAATATCGACCCTACGGGCCTGCGGGTTGATGGTATCGATGTACAGGTTGCATCAGGGACCCAATTGCATATTCAGCTTGAGGGCGGGCAGATGTTCGCCGTCGACTGGACGCACAAACGACTTGTGCTTGAGGAGCAGGAAATCGAAGACGCTTGCGATTCGCGACTGTTGCAGGAGCATCTGGCAAAACTCGCTCACGAACATCGCTTGGCCAGCCCTTATGTGCCGCTGCACAACTTCAGTGTGCCTTTCGCTGATCCGACGGCTCCGATTCGCACCAATGGTTTCTACGAAGTTGCCAAGGACCGTGTCTTGTATGCCCGCAATCTGCCGGCTGCTGTCTGTGCCGACATTCAGTTGGGCGTTGTGTTGGAAGATGATCTGTACTTCTACCATCGCGAACAGCCGACTATCTGGCGCGTTGACGCCATCACCGGGCAGGTGACCCAACGGTATCGGTTGCTGAACCCTGTCCAGGGTTCAACCATCATCGCCTGTCAGGATGCAGGTGCGGCAATTCGTGTCGTCCAGCAGGTCGCGGATCGGGACGGCACTCTTTATCGCATGGACTATCTGCTGTCCGCCGAAGGTTTACATCTCTGTTCCATCGAAACGACTGTGGACGATGTACATGGGTTTACCGGTGAGGACTTTGTCTGGGGCGGCTGGACGCAGTTCCTCGCGGGATTCGACGTCCACGATTCGTTTGAGGATTCCACGGTTGGTATGGCTGACTCGATTGAGCACTGGGCACCGGCGACGTTTGTCTCGATGCAGGTTCGCTTCAAACATCAGCTGCATACCGCCTGGGTGCGCATCAGCGATAACTGGCTTCTCTGGAACCATGAAGTCCAAACGAATGGTTGGGTGTTGTTGATGCCTTCAGGCACCGATGGCGACAGCGTGCTGTTCTATGATGATGCCCGGCACACCCTGTGGCGCTGGACGCGCCGTACTGGTGACAAGCCGATGTTGGTCGCGGCGCTGAGTGAGCTGAAAAGCATGGTCGCCGTCGCGGGAGGCTACCTGGCCCTCACCCGGGAAGGCTTGCTGTTTGATGTCGGCAACGATGGTGTCATCCGGCTGCAAGGTCTGAACGAGCAGTGGCTCGGCGCTCACCCATCATGGCTGACGGAGTTGCCGGACATCGCCGGGCAGTACTCGGTCGATTATTTGTCGATTGTCGGCCTTTCCAACGCTGAAGGCTTTCCAATGTCCGCCGGGTATCAAGACAAGCAATTGCTGCTTGTTGATCCCGCTCACGGCAAGGATTTGCAACGGCTGGGTTCGACGCCTGACAAACGCGCTGCGTGGTTTTTTGTCCGAGAGGCAGGACGGCTTTATCGTCAGGCCTGCCTTCAAATGGAACAGTTGAAGACAGCATTCGGCGATGGCAAGCGATTGCGGCACAACAACGTGATTCCCGCGATGCAGGCAGTATGGCCACAGTGGTCCTTTGCTGATGTCGTGGTGAGTGGCGCCGGTTTGCAAGGTTGGACCCATGACGGCGTCTGCCTTGAGCTGCTCGACGGCGAGCCGGCCATGATCACTGGCGTGGACAAGCGGTTTCTCCCGCAGCAGCTTACCCGGCAGCAGCAGGAGTCGAAGTTGCGACGCTTGATCGACAATCAGCGGTTTGCGCTCGTCTTGAGGGTTGCCAATGAAGGTGAAAGATTCACCTGGTATGACACCTCGGCTGGCCGACTCTTTACCACCGATGGGCGGTTCGACGGGCGGTGGTCTTCATACATCGGGACTCGGGACCGGCAGACCTTTCTGCTCTACGACCCGATCGACCGCGTGCTACTCAGTAACAAACGTGACGTTTGGTTGATGCCATGCGCTGTACAACGCAATGCAGCAGTGCTGACCCTTGAAACCGACCATCGAATCGACGACTTGTTGCCGCTGATTCCCGATGAAATCACCACGCTGATTCTGGCGAGAGATCGGGGCGTATTGGCATGTCGAGTGTCGGCGCAGGTCTGGGGACGACTCGACTGCATCATTGTCGAGTGCGCGCGCTTGAAAGAGGCGGGCGAGTGGATGACCGGCCTATTGACGTTGGAGACTGGGACCCAGGATATGTGGCAGGTAAACCTGATCGGAGGGCATTTGCTGTTTACCGATCCCGACAGCGGACGCAGCCTGGTCTTTCGTGACGCTCAAGCCATGCACAGTTCGCTTGCTCTGAGTCTTCAAGTCCTGGATGGCACGATCGAGGTGCCCCTCGATGAGTTGGTACAAGCCATGGATGGCGTCGATGCGGAGGGGCTCGCGCTGATGTCGCTCGTCAAGAGGTTGAACGACGTGTAAGCCAGCGCAATGAACTGATCCCTGCGTGTGCAATGCCGCCGGCTTTCGAGCCGGCGGCTCTGTTCATTTGGCGGTCAGGGAACCAGATAGCCTTTCACCCCGGTAAAGATGATCTGCGCTGCCAGTGCGCAGACAAACAACCCCATCAACCGGCTGACAATCTGCAAGCCCTGGTCGCCGAGAATACGCTCGATGTGGTTGGCCAGATAAAGCACGACGCCCACGGTGAAGCTCGCCAGGGCGATACTGAGGATGGCCGTGAGTTTGTCGTCCCAATGCGGTTGGCCTATGCCCATCACCAGCAATGCACCGATGGTGCCGGGGCCGACGGTCAAGGGAATTGTCAGTGGGACGATGGTCACGTCCTGCTGCACGTTATCGGTTTGCACCGCCGACTTGCCTTGGGCCATGCCCAGCGCCGAGATGAATAGCACGCTGCCGGCACCGATGCGGAACGCATCCACAGTGATGCCGAAGACGCTGAAAATCACTCGCCCGAACAGGTACAGCAAGACACTGGAAACCAGCGTGGCGACCGCCACTTTCCAGGCCAGGCGTCGTTGTTCCTTGCGCGAATAGCCGCGAGTCAAGCTGATGAAGCAGGACAACACGAAGAACGGGCTATAGAGCACCAGCATCTTCAGGTAAACGCTGAATAACACTTGAAGCATGGTGCAAGCTCACTGGCTAGGGACGTCGAGAGGGAGTCTATCAGGCGTTGCTGAGTCTGTCGGCTCAGGAAGGTTGCGCCGCTGCCCGGTTCTGCTGATCACGCTGGGCCACCCAATGCTCGATCAGATCACGCAACTGTGACAACTCCACAGGCTTGGCCATATGCCCGTCCATGCCCGCCTGGCGCGCTCGCTCTTTGTGCTCGGCGAGGATGTGCGCGGTCAATGCCACCACCGGTGTACGGGTTCGCTGATTGCCGACTTCCCAGGCACGTAACTGCTGGGTGGCAGAGAAGCCATCGAGGATCGGCATTTCGCAGTCCATCAACACCAGGTCGTAGCGTTGGGCTTTCATCGCCTGCAAGGCTTCTTCGCCATTGCTGGCAGTGTCCGGTTGCAGGTTGAGCTTGCCGAGCATGCCGCGAATCACCTTGGTCGAGATCGTGTTGTCTTCGGCCACCAGGATGCGGAAGTCGCTCGGGACCTTGACTGGAAGCGCCGGGCCGGCAGGCAGATGAGGCGAAACGGCCGGGCCTTTGTTGCGCTGATTCAATTCGTCCGCGAGGGTGGTCTTGAGGGTGTAGCCGGCCACGGGTTTGGCGAGGATGCGTTTGATTCCTGAATTGCGGGCAATGATCTTGCTCGGCGCATTGCTGATGCCCGTCAGCATGATCAGCAGAATATCGTGATTGAGGCTCGGGTCTTCCTTGATCTTGGCCGCCAGTTGCATACCGGTCATGCCGGGCATGTTCTGGTCCAGCAAGACCACATCGAAGTAATCGCGCAAGTGGGCCTTGGTGCGCAATAACGCCAGGGCTTCCTTGCCGGAAGGTACGGCACTGACGTTCAGGCCCCAGGCGCTGCACTGTTGCACCAATACTTTGCGGCAGGTGTCGTTATCATCCACCACCAGTACGCGCGCGCCTTGCAGCGGACCATCGAGGTCGCAGGTCGGGTGCTCCAGTCGGTCAGGGTCCAGTGGCAGCGTCAGCCACAACGTGCTGCCCTGGTTGGCGCCGGTCTTGATGCCGAACTCGCCGTGCATCAGGCGGATCAGCTGACGAGCGATCACCAGCCCCAGGTTGCCGCCCAGACTCGTTGCCGAGAGGAAGTGCTTGCTGTGCAGTTCGGCATGCATCAGGGCGTCGCGCTCTTCGGCCTCCATCGGCACACCGCTGTCTTGCACGGCGATGCGCAGCCGCGGTTTGGCACTGCGTTCGTCGAGGGCGACGACGATCAGAATCTCGCCTTCGTCGGTTTTCTTCAGCGCGTTTTCCAGCAGGCTCAGCAGGGTCTGGCGCAAACGTGTAGGGTCACCGCTGATGACGCGCGGCACTTGCGGCTGGATGAAGCTGATCAGCTCGACATTCTGCTGCTCGGCCTTGGCGCGGAAGATACTCAGGCAGTCTTCGATCAAGGCATTGAGGTCGAACTGCACGTCGTCCAGTTCTATTTGCCCGGACTCGAGCTTGGAGATGTCGAGAATTTCGTTGATCAGTGTCAGCAGTTCGTTGCCGGCGCTGTGGATGGTCTGCACGTAGTCGCGTTGCTTGACCGACAGTGGCGTGCCCAACAGCAACTCGGTCATGCCCAGAACACCATTCATGGGGGTGCGGATTTCATGGCTGATTTTCGCCAGGAATTCGGCCTTGGCGTTGATCTCTGCGTTGCTGGCGGCCAGGTCGCGACTGACACTGAAGCGATCTTCCGTGATGCTGCGCTGGCGTTCGCTCAGGGCGATGCTCATCAGCAGGCCGCTGATGCAGATGAACACCAGCAGCGTGATGATCAGGCCTTGCGGCGCGACCAGCGTCAGTCCCAGCAGTGCGGGCAGCATGATCAGGGCGCCAATGTTGAATACCACCATCGCCGCGACGAAAAACCGCGCCGGGCGATAACCTTTTTGCCAGTGATAGGCGCTGACGAAAAGCATGCTCAGCCCTGCCAGGGCAACCAGGGCGTAGGTAATGATGTTCAGCGGCAATGTGTTGACGAACAACAATAGCAGGCCACAGGCAACGATGAGCAGAATGTCCGCCAGCAGCAGTTTGTTCAGCGGGTGAGGGCCGAGCGGGGCGAAGAAGCGCCTGGCGAGCATCAGGCCGCTCGGCGCCGTCAGCAATAATGCGAGGTAGGCGCCAGGGGTCTGAACAGCGTGCCAGTTCGGCAACCATGGCCCGGCCAGGTTCAGTAGCAACAGCACACTGAGCATCAACAACCCTTCACACCAGGCTAGCCATAGGCTACTGCGCGAACGCGTGTAGGCGTAGCGCACAAAGTTGTGCAGGATCAGCATGCCCAGGCAACCGAACAGCAGGCCGTAAATCAACGTCTGGTTCTGATCGGCCGCGGTGGTGATTGCCGATTGCAGGGTGATGTAAGGCCGCAAACGATGGTCGGAGACCAGTCGCAGGTAGACGTCGAGGGGCTTGTCACTTTGCGGCAGCGGCAACATGAAGTCGCTGCTGGGCAGAGGGCGGTCAGCCTGTGGCTGTCCGGTACCGGTGTTCATATGCTCGATCAGCGTATCGCCGTCGAGTACATACAGATTGAGCGCCGACAGATCGGGTGCGAACACCCGCAGCAATTGTTCGTGCTTGCCGGGGGCCAGCCTGAAACGCAGCCATAACGCGCCATCGGGCTCGGCTGCCGTGAGGCGATCGAGTTCGATGGGGCTGAATTGATTGGTGTAGCGAGCGGAACGGATGTCGTTGAGCTGCAGGTCGCCCTGTTCGTCGAACAATACTGCCCAGCCACTGCCTTGCGCGGCCTGGGCCGGGAGCATGCAGAGCAGGGTCAGCAGAGTGACGGTGAGGCTTATGGCAATCCTGAGCCAGCGCACGGCGAAATCCCTTCGTAGGTTGATGCCAGATTATAACTATGCGCGGTGCCGCAATAGTGCGGCAAGGACCAGCGGCCCTCGCCTCGCCGAATGAATGGCCTTATTCCTGGCTTTCGCCACGTTCACGGGCAATGGCACGGTAGCCAATGTCCTTGCGGTAGAAACAGCCTTCCCAATCAATCTTGTCTGCCAGCTTGTAAGCCTGCTGCTGAGCCGCATCGACACTGGCGCCCATGGCGGTGGCGCAAAGCACACGGCCACCGGCCGTTACCACTTGACCGTCCTTGAGCGCAGTGCCCGCGTGGAAGACTTTGCCTTCCAGTGCGGCGGCTGCATCCAGGCCGTTGATGGCCACGCCTTTGGCGTAGTCACCCGGGTAGCCACCCGCGGCCAGTACGATACCGACGCTCGGTCGTGGATCCCATTGCGCTTCGACCTTGTCCAGCGCCTGAGCCAGAGCGGCTTCAACCAGCAGGACCAGGCTGGACTGCAAACGCAGCATCACCGGTTGGGTCTCAGGATCGCCGAAACGGCAGTTGAACTCGATGACTTTTGGGTTACCAGCCTTGTCGATCATCAGGCCTGCGTACAGGAAGCCAGTGTAGACGTTGCCTTCCTCGGCCATGCCGCGAACGGTCGGCCAGATCACCAGGTCCATGGCTCGCTGATGCACTTCGGCCGTCACGACCGGGGCCGGGGAGTAAGCGCCCATGCCGCCGGTATTCGGGCCGGTGTCGCCGTCGCCGACGCGTTTGTGGTCCTGGCTGGTGGCCATCGGCAGCACGTTCTTGCCGTCGACCATAACAATGAAGCTGGCTTCTTCGCCGTCCAGGAATTCTTCGATGACCACGCGCGAACCGGCATCGCCGAACGCGTTGCCCGCGAGCATGTCGCGCACGGCCTCTTCGGCTTCTGCCAGAGTCATGGCAACAATCACGCCTTTACCGGCGGCCAGGCCATCGGCCTTGATCACGATCGGTGCGCCTTTTTCACGCAGATAAGCCAGGGCTGGCTCGATCTCGGTGAAGTTCTGGTAGTCGGCGGTCGGGATCTTGTGGCGCGCGAGGAAGTCCTTGGTGAAGGCTTTCGAACCTTCCAGCTGGGCCGCGCCAGCGGTCGGACCGAAGCAGTCCAGGCCACGGCTGCGGAACAGATCGACCACGCCTGCCACCAGCGGCACTTCCGGGCCGACGATGGTCAGGGAAACGTTTTTCTCGGCGAAATCTGCAAGCTGCTCAAGAGCCAGTACGTCGATAGCGACGTTCTCGCACTTGGCTTCGATGGCGGTGCCGGCGTTACCGGGTGCCACGAACACTTTCTGTACACGCGGATCCTGAGCCACTTTCCAGGCCAGAGCGTGTTCACGGCCACCGCTGCCAATGATCAAAACGTTCAAAGAGAGACTCCTTCGGAGAAGCTACAAGCTACAAGCTGCAAGTTGAGAGCAATCTCTATCGCTCTGAAGTGCGGCGTGCAGCTCTGAATTAGTGAGGCTGCAAGTGGCAGCAAGAGCGACGCAGGTCGGCTTTTACTTGTCACTTGCAGCTTGAGGCTTGTCGCTGCACTCAGTGCCTGAAATGGCGCATGCCGGTGAATACCATGGCGATGCCGGCTTCGTCAGCGGCAGCAATCACTTCGTTGTCACGCATTGAGCCGCCCGGCTGGATCACCGCAGTGATGCCGACCTTGGCCGCGTTGTCGATGCCGTCGCGGAACGGGAAGAAGGCATCCGATGCCATGACCGCGCCCTGCACCTGCAAACCGGCGTGTTCTGCCTTGATTGCCGCGATACGGGCGGAGTTCACACGGCTCATCTGGCCGGCGCCGACACCGATGGTCTGACGGTTCTTGGCGTAGACGATAGCGTTGGACTTGACGTACTTGGCCACTTTCCAGGCGAAGATCAGGTCGTTGATTTCCTGTTCGGTCGGTGCGCGCTTGGTCACCACTTTCAGGTCATCGGCGCCGATCATGCCGATATCGCGGCTCTGCACCAGCAGGCCACCGTTGACGCGTTTGTAGTCCCATGCAGCGGCGCGATCAGCCGACCATTCGCCGCAGGCCAGCAAGCGCACGTTGGCTTTGGCTGCAACGATGGCGCGGGCTTCTTCGCTGACGCTTGGGGCGATGATCACTTCGACGAACTGACGCTCGACGATGGCCTTGGCGGTTTCAGCATCCAGCTCGCGGTTGAACGCGATGATGCCGCCGAACGCCGATTCGGTATCGGTTGCATACGCCAGTTCGTAGGCCTGGCGGATACCGCCTTCGGCGTCCGGGCTCACGGCCACGCCGCACGGGTTGGCGTGCTTGACGATCACGCAGGCCGGCTTGACGAAGCTCTTCACGCATTCCAGCGCGGCGTCAGTGTCGGCCACGTTGTTGTACGACAGTTCTTTGCCTTGCAGTTGGGTCGCGGTGGCGATGCCGACTTCGGCTGGCTTGGCTTCTACGTAGAACGCCGCGCTCTGGTGCGGGTTCTCGCCGTAGCGCATTTCCTGGGCCTTGACGAACTGGCTGTTGAAGGTGCGCGGGAACTCGCTGCGACCTTCAGTGCTGAGGGTGTCAGCGGCCTGGTTCACGGTGCCCATGTAGTTGGCGATCATGCCGTCGTAGGCGGCGGTGTGTTCGAACGCCTTGAGCATCAGGTCGAAACGCTGAGCGTAGGTCAGGCCGCCGGCCTTGAGGCCTTCGAGAACGCTGGCGTAGTCGCTGGCGTTGACCACGATGGCCACGTCTTTGTGGTTCTTGGCCGCCGAGCGGACCATGGTCGGGCCGCCGATGTCGATGTTCTCGATGGCCGTCGGCAGGTCGCAGCCAGGCTTGTTGATGGTGGCTTCGAACGGGTACAGGTTGACCGCAACCAGATCGATCGGCTTGATGCCGTGCTCGCTCATGATGGCGTCATCGGTACCGCGACGACCGAGGATCCCACCGTGGATTTTCGGGTGCAGGGTTTTCACCCGACCGTCCATCATTTCCGCGAAACCGGTGTAGTCAGCGACTTCCACTGCGGCAACGCCGTTGTCGCGCAACAGCTTGAACGTCCCGCCAGTAGAGAGGATCTCGACGCCCAGGGCTTCTAGCTCCTTGGCGAATTCGAGGATCCCTGTCTTGTCGGAAACGCTGATCAAGGCGCGGCGGATCGGCAGGCGGGTAGTCTGGTCGGTCATCTCAATTTCCATCAAAAGCAAAGGAAGTCAGCAAAAAAGGCGACCGGTTTTACGCGGGCGCCTTTCTGGTTTGATTAAATGCTTACAGCAAATCGTACTGCTTGAGTTTCTTGCGCAGCGTGCCTCGGTTGAGCCCGAGCAGCTCGCTGGCCTTGGTCTGGTTGCCCTTGACGTAGTTCATCACGCACTCGAGCAGGGGAGCCTCGACTTCGGAGAGCACCAGGTTGTACACATCCGTGACGGCAGCGCCCTCAAGGTGGGCGAAATAATTGTGCAGCGCCTTCTCGACACTCCCGCGAAGGGTCTGGCCTTCTTCGCTGGGCGTATTGAGGTGCTGTTTCAAATTTACGTTGTCGCTCACGGGTGCAGTTCCACTCACTAAAGTCTCGGTCATCATCGTCATGCGGCCACCCCTTTTTCGTCCCCTGTCAGGCTCTTGTAACGTTCGGCGAAGAAGCCCTGAACGTTGGCGCATTGTGTTTCCGTATCTTCCAAACGATTGAAGTGGGCGCGAAACTCCCTGGCGCCCGGCAAGGTTGCGAGATACCAGCCCACATGCTTTCGAGCGATACGGACACCCATCACGTCTCCATAGAAAACGTGCAGGGCGGCCAGATGCTCTAGCAGAATGCGTTCCACCTCGATCAGTTCCAGCGCCGGGAGTTTCTCGCCGGTACGCAGGAAGTGCTCGATCTCACGAAAAATCCATGGCCGCCCCTGGGCGGCCCGGCCTACCAACAAACCATCGGCACCGGTCGCGTCGAGCACGTACCGGGCCTTCTCGGGTGAATCGATATCGCCATTGGCGAAGACCGGTATCGACACCGCCTGCTTGATCGCGGCAATGGTGTCGTACTCGGCTTCACCGGTGTACAGATCGGCACGGGTGCGGCCATGGACCGCCAACGCCGTAATGCCTGCCTGTTCGGCGATCTTCGCCACCGTCAAACCATTCTTGTTGTCCCGGTCCCAGCCGGTACGGATCTTCAGCGTCACCGGGACATCAACCGCAGCCACCACGGCCTGCAGGATCTCGGTGACCAATGCTTCATCCTTCAACAGTGCGGAGCCGGCAGCCTTGTTGCAGACCTTCTTCGCCGGACAACCCATGTTGATATCAATAATCTGCGCGCCCAGTTCGACGTTGGCCCGGGCCGCGTCCGCCAGCATTTGCGCATCACCACCGGCGATCTGGACCGAGCGTGGCTCGGGATCACCTTCGTGGATCATGCGCATCCGCGATTTGCGGGTGTTCCACAAACTCATGTCGCTGGTAACCATTTCCGAGACCACCAGTCCCGCGCCCAATCGCTTGCACAGCTGACGAAAGGGTTGGTCGGTGACCCCCGCCATCGGGGCGAGAATCAAGCCGTTTTGCAATGTGTATGGACCGATGCGTACCGCCGACATAGGACTTCCCTGTTGTGGGGCCGGATCATTAGAGTTCGAAAAAGGGTTGGCATGATACCCGCTCTCGATGACTGGATAAAGGCTGAATTGAACAAAATCTGAACAGCTATTCTGTTATTGCCAGCAGTTTGGTGTGGTGACCAAAGTCAAGAATCTGCCGTCAGGCCTGAAACGGTAAAGCGTTTCACTCGGGAGAGTGGAAGCTCAGGCTGTAGTTCACCGCTTTGGCGCCTGGGTCGAGAATATCCAGCGCGATATGGATTGGCGTTTGCGGCGGCATTTCCGCCATGCCTTCGAGGTCGCCATTGAGGTACTCGCCGGGTTTGAAGCGACGGCTGGCGATCAAATGGCCATTAAGGTCGGCAAAGCGCAGTTCCAGCAACGGGAAAGGCTGGGAGAACGGGGCGCGGTTGTAGATGATCGCATCGACCACCAGTGCGCCACTGAATTCCGGGTGGCTGCGGACCACAAGGTTGCTGCTTTTGATTTTGGCAATGTCGACTTTGGACGGCACTGTGCAGCCGATTTTCGGGCACAGTTGCTGGAACCATGGGCGGTACTGGTCCTGCCGAGCCAGTTCGTCGAATTGGTAGGCAATGTATTGGCCCGCGAGCGCGGCGGCGCCGAGCAGTACCAGGAGCAACCAGAACAACCGCCGACCCCAGGGGGATCGACGTTTTTGCCAATCCAGTTGCAGTGGATCGTCGGTCAGGTCTTGCAATACCTCGGCGCGCACGCCCGGCTCACTGCGCTCGCGACGCTTGCGCAACGGTTCGATGGACGGCAGGTTGTCGTCTAGCTCTTCGGTCGCCGTCAGGCGTTCGTGGGGGAGGGGGGCGTCGAGTGGATCGTGCAGGCGCAGATGGGGCACCTGGGGTTCGTCGTCCGGATCAACCGGTTCCAGCGAAAAAGAAGGCTCGGTTCGCGAGTGTTTGTTTGTTTCCGGTTCTGTTTCCTGCTGTTCCGTTTCTGCTGACTGGGCGCGGTCGGCGGCGGACTCGCTAAAGAGGCTGTCGGACCACGGCTCCTCGTCGTTTTCGACAGAGTCGCGGCGAGCACTGAGACCGTCTTCACGGTGCCGGCCAAACTCTGTTGTCGGCTGGATTTCCCGCTGTTCGAGCCGAGCGAGCTCTTCGTCCAGGTCCAGGCTGTCCAGATCCAGTTCGGAGGCCGTCCACTGCTTTTGGCTGATGGCGCGTTGCACCGGCGGTTCAACGATGACCGGGGCGACCGGTTTGACGGCTTCTTTGCCGGCCCGTTGTTCCAGCAATTGTTTGGCGGCGTTGAATACCTGCAAGCAGGAGCCGCAACGAACCACTCCACGGGCCACGCTCAACTGAGCATGGCTGACGCGGAAGCTGGTTTGGCAATGCGGGCACTGGGTGACAAAGCTATCGGTCATGCGGCGATCCGGTTTATGCAGGCGTTCATTCTAGCGCCGACGGCCGGTAATGCGCACCCAGCCATCGCGATTGGCAATCGGGTCCAGATCGAAGTCTTGCGCGTAGGCGGCGGCAACGTCTTCGCCTTGTTCGGCGAGGATGCCGGACAACGCCAGGCGCCCGCCCGTTTTCACCAGGCCGGACAGCTGAGGGGCCAGGGCAACCAATGGCCCGGCAAGGATGTTGGCGACCAGCACATCAGCTTTGACCGGCGGCAGATCTTCCGGCAGATACAAAGGGAAGAGTGCGTCGGCAATGTTGTTGCGCCCGGCGTTATCGCGGGAGGCTTCGAGTGCCTGAACGTCGATGTCGGTGCCGACGGCTTCCTTGGCGCCCAGCAGCAGGGCGGCAATTGCCAGAATGCCCGAGCCGCAGCCGAAATCCAGCACGTTGCAGTCTTTCAGGTCCTGGCCATCGAGCCACTCCAGGCACAGCGCGGTGGTCGGGTGGGTGCCCGTGCCGAACGCCAGGCCCGGGTCCAGCAGCAGGTTCACGGCGTCTGGCTCGGGCGCGGCATGCCAGCTCGGGACGATCCACAGGCGCTGACCGAAACGCATTGGCTGGAAACCGTCCATCCAGCTGCGTTCCCAGTCCTGGTCTTCGATGACTTCGCTGTGATGCTCGGGCAGCGGGCTGCCGGTCAGCAGCTCAAGATGGGCCAATACGCTGGCGGCTTCGGTGCCGCCTTCGAACAGGGCCAGCAGGTGCGTGTGCGACCACAGCGGCGTGGTATTGAGTTCTGGCTCGAAGATCGGCTGATCTTCGGCGTCCATGAAGGTCACCGACACAGCGCCCACTTCAAGGAAAGCGTCTTCGTAGGTTTCGGCTTGTTCTGGGCTGATGGCGAGACGGACTTGCAGCCAAGGCATGGCGGGCACCTTTGAAAAATATTGATTGCAGCCTAGCGGGCTGCGAGAAGCGCGCAAGTTTACGCGAGCGCGCGGCGTTTGTGGGAGTGGGGTGGACAGTCATGTTGCAACACGCACCTGTAGCAGCTGGCG
>NZ_AKJS01000075.1 GCF_000282215.1 Pseudomonas sp. GM21 | reverse complement strand
TAGGCGTTGTAGCTGTAGGCGCGGCTGGCGCCGGTAGGAAGAATCGTCTGGATCAGTCGGCCGACGGCGTCCCATTGCGACTGCGTGACCGCGCCATGTTCGTCCTGACGGGTAAGCTGCCGCCCCAGGGCATCGTAGGAAAAGCGCCGAACACCAGCGTCCGGCAGCGTTTCCTCGACCAGTTGCCCCAATGCGTTCCAGACGAATACATGCCGACTGGTATCCGGGTAGCGGATCGACAGCAGCTGGCCTTTTTCGTCGTAGTAATAATGGGTGACCTGGCCGTCGGGATCGGTCGCTTCGGTAATGTCACCCTGGGCATTGCGCAGATACTTCCACACCGCTTTACCGCGATAACGGGCGTGCAGGAAACCGTTGCGGTACTCGTAGGCCGTTGGCTCGTCTTCGGGCGGAATCAGCGCCACCAGCCGTCCGACTTCGTCGTAACGGTATTCGGTGACGGCGCCCAGCGGGTCCTGTTCGGCTACCAGCCGACCGTCTTCGTCATAAGCCTTGAGCTGCTCACCGCCATCCAGCTCGACCTTGCGCACCAGCCGCGCCCGCTCGTCGTGGACGTAAACCTCTTCGCTGCCGTCGAGGTTGTGCACGGTGACGCTGCCGGCGTCGTCCCAGACATAACGCGCATCCATCTGCGCAAACGACGCCCAGTGGCGGATGCAGCGCGCCGCCTTGCCGGAGCGTTCCCACTCCCAGAAGAAACTCGCCCCGCCGGCCAGTTGCCGCTGGAGAATGACGTGCTGGTCGTCGTAGTCGTAGCGCTCACTTTCACCGGCGGCGTTGCTCGCTTCGATCAGTTGCGCGCGTTCGTCGTAGGTGTAACTGAACAGGGTTTGCTCGGTTTTCCAGCACGCATCGAGGGTCGGCGCCGGGACAAACAGCTGATAGTCGACGGCGACCAAATGGCTGCGTTCATAACGCAAGCGCAAGGCGCGGCCGGCGCCGTTGTCGAGGCGCTGGATACGGTCCTGGCGGTCGCGGCTGATGCGCAGACGGTTGTCGTAGGCGTCGCTGATCGCCGTCAATCGACCGTTGTGGAAGTGATAAAAGCGCGTGTCGTCGCCGGCTTGGGCGAGGATCAGTTCTTCCGGTTCGTTGCCGAGGTAAATCGCCGCGCGCGACAGGCTGTTGTGGATCGCCGGGCGTTCAGCGGACGGCAGCGGGAACGTGGTGCGACGGTTTTCGTGGTCGATCCAGATGACGCTGTCGCCGTCGATGTCCAGCCGATGGGAGAGCGAATGGCTCCAGCCAAACCCGAGGCCGCTGTCGATGTCGGCGGCGCTGGTGCGATAGAGCCGGGTAAAGTCGAACGGCAGGACACCGTCCAGCGCACCGTCGGTGAGGGTCAGCAGTTCTTCGCCGGTGACCATCGACACCGGGCATTTGTTGGTGGCGGTTTTATTGGCGGAATCGGCGGAGTCGCCGTTGGGATTTTTCGCCTGATCCGGAACGTTGTCGTGGGGTTCGTTTTGCTTGAGCGTGGTGTTGCGTTTGGCATCCCAGCGCAGTTGCATGCGGCCTTTTTTCAGACCTGCCGCGACTCCGCGTGCGGCGACCGTTTTGTAGCGGTCGACGTAGGTCATAAAGCGGTCGAGGATCGTGAAGATCGCTTTGATGAAGCCCGTTACGGCGCTGACGAACCGCGCGCCATGGTGGGCCAGGCGCAGGCCCAGATAAGCAATGCCAGCGCCCGCACCGGCGAAGGTCAGGACAATCCCGATCAGAAGGTCGATGAGCAATTGCACCACCAGCGTCGATGCAACCTCAGCAGTTTTACCGGCGATTTCGCTGGCTGGCAGCATGTCCAGCCAGAGGCTGGCGGTGCGCAGCAGTAAACAGAGTGCCGCTTCGTCACTGACCAGCAGCTGGACTTTTGCCATCGTTGCCGGAAAATCTTTTGCCAGCGTTGCCAATTGCTCGGCACCACTGCCCAACCTTCCAACGAACTTACGGGGATTCTGGAGAATGTCCGAGAGCAGGCTGATGCTGTCCCAAACACCCACAATCGCCTTCCAGCTTCCCGCCAGCAATCCGTTCCCGGCGGCCACAAAGGTCGACTGCGACCACTGCGGTTTAAACCCGGCCCACTCACCGCGCAGCCAGCCGTCCAGTTCTTTGGTCAGGCCGTCATAAGAGAAAAAAAGGTCTTCGATTTGAGCCGGCGTGACTTCGCTCTGAACATGAACCCGGTAGAACTTGCCGGGTGTCCCTACGAACTGCCCTTTACCGTTTTCATCAAGCTTGACCGGTGTGCTCTCGCCCCCATCCATGGCAATCACATCAACCGAAATATTCCCCAACGGAATGTCATAAACCGATTCGAACTTGCTCTCGATCTCCAGAATCCCGCCGTCCGGACACTGCGCCACACTGGATAAAAACTCATCGTCACCACTGCTCACCGCAGTCGTCGTACTCCCGAGTTTTATCAGCCGCTCCATGCCCATCAGCGACGGCAAATCAGCCGCACGGCTGGCCTGGTCCGCCTTCTGGTTAAACCAACGCTTCAGCTGTTCGCGGTAAAGCGTCAGCGTCTCCGGGAAACTGTCGAGTTCCTGCTCGATGCGGGCGATGGGGTTCATCAATGCACCGAACGGCAGGCAGTGGCGTGGTAAATCGGGTCGAACATGAGCAATCCCTCGCGCAGAAAATGGGGCGCGCGAGACTTTGCAGGGGATCAGTCAGGAAAGAAGTCGGAGAAGTAGGCGATGACTGTAGGGAAAATCCTTAAAAACTCTTCAACAATCAACAGGTAGGCCAAAACGCAAACGTGGCGTGAGGTTTCCCTCACGCCACGTTTGTACATCAGACACCGGCGGCGTTACTGGGCATTACCCCGAGCCGCCAACTCTTTCAGCTTGAGCTCAGCCAACGGATGTCCGGCCTTGGCGGCCATGCCCCACCAGCGAGCGGCTTCAACTGGATCCGGTGCCTTGCTCGGCGTACCCGCCAGGCTGATCACCCCCACCTGATACGCCGCTTTGCCATCGCCCGCGAGTGCCGCTAGGCGCAGTAATCGCACACCCTCTTCGCGAGCCCCAAGGCCGACACCGCGAAAGGTCAGGATGTGGCCATAGAAGCTCTGAGCGCCGACATCACCCAGATTCGCCATGCGGGCGAACTGGCCTTCGAGCCAGCTCCAGCCCCGGGGCTGGCGCACAAACCATGACCAGTGAAACAACCGGCGGGCCAGCCAGTAACCGACCCGAGCCTTGAGCTTTAAAAACACTCAAGCCTCTGCCGATTCGGGGTATTCGTATTCGAACACTCGCACCACTTCCGAAGCGTGCCAGGACGCGGCGGCGACACCGTCAGACGGTCCGGAGAAACGCCCCAGGCGCTCGACACACTCGAAGAAACCGGTGCGCGGCAGGCGGCTGGCTCCCTGGCTGATCACCAGCGAACTGCGCAGTGGCTGCTCGGCCTTGGCGTCCAGCGCGGCCAGATGTTCGAGCGCAGCGGTCAAGGTTTGCATGGCTGGTGTGGGTAATTGCAATCGCTCCAACAACGCGCGATACGTCAAAAGATGGCGCTGACGACGTGCCTGGTCCAACTCCCCCAATAATCCGTCCCAATGGTGACGACTGATGCGTACGCTCACGATTCATCCCTCCACCCTGGCACCGTCAATTCCCAGGCCAGGCTGCGGCGAATCGCAGCGTCGGGTTGACGCTCGCCACTTTCAATCAAGGCCAGATAAGACGGGCTGATGCCTACCGTGCGGGCCAGCGCCTCGATGGCGATGCCCTTCCCTTCGCGCAAACTGCGTAGTTGATCCAGGCCCGGAAGAATCTGGTCTGGTGGTGGCGCCTGACGAACTGGCGTGTCGGGCGCCGGTTGCTGGTTAATGCCTGCGGCTTTCAGTAGAGCCTGGTACTGAGCCCACGGTAAAACTGCATACTCGGGCTCGCCTTCGCGTGTGATTATCTGAATATCCATGACTTCCCCGTAGGACAACGACACTTAGCGAGTCGGCACTTTTCCCTAGAAGTGTAATCCTAACAGCGGCCAAGGTCGCGCGGGGGTATGAATAAAGGAGATTCTCAATCGGTTCGGTTGTTTTTCGGGCCCTGTAGCTGAAGTTGTTGCGGGGTATCGGGCATACGCTCGACCACTGCCAACTTTTCCGGCACCTGACGTTTACGCCAGGCTCGGAAGGCATTGAGTTCGTCGTCGAGCACTTTCATCAGCCAGGCCAGCACGGCGATGTCGTCAAGCATGCCAAACAGGGGGAGGAAATCCGGAATCGCATCCACCGGACTGAGGAAGTACATCAGGCCGGCGACCACCGAAATCAGCGCCTTCGGGCTGATCGCACGGTACTCCCCGCGCCAGTAGGCCAGACACAGTGCCTGCAACAAGCGCAGATCCTCTTTAACCTTGCCCAGGCGAAACCCCTGACTGGCACCTTTACTGGCGACGGCGAACAGCAGTGTCGGCAAGCGCCCGCGTGCGAGCAGCCGCCCGGCGAGTGGCAAGAATCGAGCGAAACTCCAGGGTGCGTTCATTATTCCTCCCACTGAAATGTTATCCACACAAATTGTGGATAACCTTGTGAACAGAGCTGCTTTTCACCGCTGAAAGCCCCGTTTCACAAGGGTCCAGCTCAGATCGGGCGTTTTTTACTCACATAAAAAAACCCAAGATTTCATTGACTTGGAACGCCGGCGCGGCTAGCACGGGGGTCCTCAATGGCTATGACTCCAGCGTACAGCAACCGTTCGCTTTGTTTAACTTCTCTGAATCCCGGATGCAACAACGCCCCGCATTAGCGAGGCGTTGTTGTCAAAGCAGACGCTGATTACTTGGCGGCGGCGTCTTCTTTGGCTGGATCTTTGATCGCCAACAGTTCCAGGTCGAATACCAGCACCGAGTTGGCTGGAATAGCCGGGCTTGGGCTTTGAGCGCCGTAAGCCAGTTCGCTTGGGATGTACAGCTTGTACTTCTCACCCACGTGCATCAGTTGCAGGCCTTCGACCCAACCCGGAATCACACCGCTGACTGGCAGATCGATCGGGCTGCCGCGCTCGACGGAGCTGTCGAAAACGGTACCGTTGGTCAGCTTGCCGGTGTAGTGAACAGTCACTACGTCAGTCGGCTTTGGCTGTGCGCCTTCGGCTTTCTTTTCCACTTCATATTGCAGGCCCGAAGCGGTGGTCACTACGCCAGCTTTCTTGGCGTTGTCTTCGAGGAATTTCTTGCCGGCAGCTGCCGACTCTTCGCTCATCTTGGCCATACGCTCTTCAGCACGCTTTTGCAGTGCGGCGAAGGCTTCGACCAGCTCCTCGTCTTTAAGCTTCTGCTCTTTCTTGCCGACGGCATCTTCGATGCCCTGGGCTACGGCTTTGGAATCCAGGTCATCCATGCCTTCCTGAGCCAGGCTTTTGCCCATGTTCAGACCAATACCGTAGGAAGCTTTTTGCGCCGGAGTTTTCAGCTCTACGCTGGTCTGCGAATCACAACCCGCGAGTACCAAGCCAACCAGGGCCACCGCCGCCGCCAACCGATGCTGTTTCATGCTATTTCCTTGTTCATGCGCCTAAAGGGCAATCGAGTAAAGCCGCGAGCTTATCAGGCCGCCACGACCAATGGCTACCGGCATGAGAGCAGGATTCTAGTGATAAGTTCAGGTGTTTTAGCGCATTTCAGCATTGATGGCATGAAGGTTCTGTCATCTTCCACCTACAACAGTTGATCCCGGATCCCTTAGCAACTGGCGTAATGGCCAATTGCCGCACGTCAGAAAGGTCAACGAAGTCCATCGAAACATTTCCTGTTACCCGAAAGCAGCGTGCCTGTCAGGTACTACATGGATATATATATAGCGCCTGCCGTGCCGAATTACCAAACGCCAGACAGCAAAAAGCCCGCATTAAGCGGGCTTTCTGTGTGGTGACCTGGCGTTCAGCGTTCCAGGTGACCGAATATGGCGCAGCGGACGGGACTCGAACCCGCGACCCCCGGCGTGACAGGCCGGTATTCTAACCGACTGAACTACCGCTGCGCGTAGCGTTGAAAGTGGTGGGTGATGACGGGATCGAACCGCCGACATTCTGCTTGTAAGGCAGACGCTCTCCCAGCTGAGCTAATCACCCTTTACCTTCGTTGCGGGGCACATTATGCCACATGTTTTCGTAAAGTGTTGATTTAATTGAATTATTTTTCAAATAAATCCGAAAACCGGTGAAACGATGCAACCTGCAGGAACAACGAACAATCTACAGACAGAAAAAAACCCGCGTTAGCGGGCTTTTCCGTGGTGACCTGGCGTTCAGCGTTCCAGGTTACCGAATATGGCGCAGCGGACGGGACTCGAACCCGCGACCCCCGGCGTGACAGGCCGGTATTCTAACCGACTGAACTACCGCTGCGCGTAACACTGAATGCGAATGGTGGGTGATGACGGGATCGAACCGCCGACATTCTGCTTGTAAGGCAGACGCTCTCCCAGCTGAGCTAATCACCCTTCACGTTCGGTGTGGCGCGCATTCTACGGAGCGACCTCACCTCTGGCAAGCACTTTTTTAAATAATTTTCTCAGGCCTTCCAAAGGCTTAGCGAAGGGTTGGCCTATGGCGCCGCTAAGAGAATAATGCCCCCCTTTGTATATAAGGAGAGACTTACCCCATGTGGTTCAAAAACCTGCTTATCTATCGCCTGACCCAAGATCTGCCTGTTGATGCCGAGGCGTTGGAAACTGCACTGGCCACCAAACTGGCGCGTCCATGTGCAAGCCAGGAGTTGACCACCTACGGTTTCGTCGCGCCATTCGGTAAGGGCGAAGATGCGCCGCTGGTCCATGTCAGCGGCGACTTCCTGCTGATCTCTGCGCGTAAAGAAGAACGCATTCTGCCGGGCAGCGTCGTGCGCGACGCCGTGAAGGAAAAGGTCGATGAGATCGAAGCCGAGCAAATGCGTAAGGTCTATAAAAAGGAACGCGATCAGATCAAGGATGAAATCATCCAGGCGTTCCTGCCGCGCGCCTTTATTCGTCGCTCCTCGACATTTGCCGCCATTGCGCCGAAACAGGGCCTGATCCTGGTCAACTCGGCCAGCCCGAAACGTGCCGAAGACTTGCTGTCGACCCTGCGTGAAGTGATCGGCACCCTCCCAGTACGCCCATTGACCGTAAAAATGTCGCCGACCGCCACCATGACGGAATGGGTCACCACCCAGAAAGCCGCGGACGACTTCTTTGTGCTGGACGAATGCGAGCTGCGTGATACTCACGAAGACGGCGGCATCGTGCGCTGCAAACGTCAGGACCTGACCAGCGAAGAAATCCAGCTGCACCTGAGCACCGGCAAAGTGGTCACTCAGTTGTCGCTGGCCTGGCAAGACAAGCTGTCTTTCGTGCTCGACGACAAGATGGTGGTCAAACGCCTGAAGTTCGAAGACCTGCTGCAAGACCAGGCGGAACAGGACGGTGGCGAAGAAGCCCTTGGCCAGTTGGACGCCAGCTTTACCCTGATGATGCTGACTTTCGGCGATTTCCTGCCGGCGCTGGTTGAAGCACTGGGTGGCGAAGAGACCCCGCAAGGAATCTGATCACCTGATTCTGCAGTCTTTATAAAAAGATCGCAGCCTGTGGCAGCTCTTATATTGGAAGGTATTTCCTTAATAGGAGCTGTCACAAGTTGCGATCTTTTTTTGCGAGCGGCGTATGCTTAGCTCCCTAACGCTTTCACATAATAAGGATCAAGCCATGCGCGCACTGGCTGCATTGAGTCGTTTTGTCGGCAACACCTTCGCTTACTGGGTACTGATTTTCGCGGTCGTGGCCTTCCTGCAACCGGCATGGTTCATCGGCCTCAAAAGCGCGATCGTGCCGTTGCTGGGTCTGGTGATGTTCGGCATGGGCCTGACCCTCAAACTTGAAGACTTCGCCGAAGTAGCCCGCCATCCATGGCGCGTGGCCTTGGGCGTGGTTGCGCATTTCGTGATCATGCCCGGAGTGGCGTGGTTGCTCTGCCAGGTATTTCATCTGCCGCCGGAAATCGCCGTCGGCGTCATTTTGGTCGGTTGCTGCCCAAGTGGCACCTCCTCGAACGTGATGACCTGGCTGGCGCGCGGCGATCTGGCACTGTCGGTGGCCATTGCCGCTGTCACCACCCTCCTCGCCCCGCTGCTGACCCCGGCGCTGATCTGGCTGCTGGCTTCGGCCTGGTTGCCGGTGTCCTTCATGGAGCTGTTCTGGTCAATCCTGCAAGTGGTGCTGTTGCCGATCATCCTCGGTGTGGTGGCTCAACGCGTACTGGGCGCCAAGGTTCGCCACGCGGTGGAAGTGTTGCCGCTGATCTCGGTGGTGAGCATCGTGATCATCGTCACCGCCGTGGTGGCCGCCAGCCAGGCGAAGATTGCCGAGTCCGGCCTGCTGATCATGGCGGTAGTGATGCTGCACAACAGCTTCGGTTATCTGCTGGGCTACTTCACCGGGCGCCTGTTTAAGCTGCCGTTGGCCCAACGCAAATCGCTGGCGCTGGAAGTCGGCATGCAAAACTCCGGGCTGGGTGCCGCGCTGGCCAGTGCACACTTCTCGCCGCTGGCGGCGGTGCCGAGTGCTTTGTTCAGCGTGTGGCACAACATTTCCGGGGCGCTGCTCTCGACGTATTTCCGTCGAATGAGCGAGAAACAAGACCGTGAAATCGCTGCGCGGCAGGTAACCGAATAAGCCGAAAACTTGATCCCCAGGTTAATGATGGGCACTCTATCGCGCAACGCGAGGACGACCTCGCGGCTCGATCGAGTCATTAATCTGGGGACGACCCCGTCAATCGATGGAGGTCTTTCATGTCCTGGATCATCCTGTTTTTCGCCGGCCTGTTCGAAGTCGGCTGGGCCGTTGGCCTGAAGTACACCGACGGTTTCAGCCGTCCTCTCCCCACCGCGTTGACCGTTGCGGCCATGGCCGTCAGCCTTGGCTTGCTGGGCCTTGCCATGAAAGAACTGCCGCTGGGCACAGCCTATGCGATCTGGACGGGCGTGGGTGCGGTCGGCACGGTGATTGCCGGGATCATTCTGTTTGGTGAATCGATGGCGCTGTTTCGGCTGGCCAGTGTCGCGTTGATTATTGCCGGGTTGGTTGGGCTCAAGGTCAGCGCTTAGCTTTTAGACCGCCATCGCGAGCAGGCTCACTCCTACAGGGGATTTGTGACCGACACAGATCACCTGTAGGAGCGAGCCTGCTCGCGATGGGCCAGAACAGTCACCAACTATTTAACGGTGCCGCGCAAATCCCCCACCATCGCCTGCAACGCTGCAGGCTGCGCCGCCTCAACGGTCACTGCCGGCCCCGCCACCAACGTCACCCGCGACCACAACCGACGAAACAACCCCTTGCCCGGATCGCGGCTGAAAAAACTCCCCCACAACCCCTGCAACGCCAGCGGAATGACCGGCACCGGTGTTTCTTCAAGAATCCGCGTCACCCCGCTCTTGAATTCGTTTATCTCTCCGTCGGCTGTCAACTTGCCTTCCGGGAAGATGCACACCAACTCGCCATCCTTCAGATACTGCGCAATACGCTTGAAGGCTCTTTCGTAGATTTGAATGTCTTCCTGACGCCCCGCGATCGGAATCGTCCCCGCCGTGCGAAAGATAAAGTTCAGCACGGGCAGGTTGTAGATTTTGTAGTACATCACAAAGCGAATCGGCCGACGCACTGCGCCGCCGATCAGCAGGGCGTCGACAAAGGACACGTGATTGCACACCAGCAGCGCCGCGCCTTCATCAGGTATCAAATCAAGATTGCGATGCTCCACGCGGTACATGGAGTGGCTGAGCAGCCAGATCATGAAACGCATGCTGAATTCGGGGACGATTTTGAAGATGTAGGCGTTGACACCGATGTTCAGCAGCGACACCACCAGGAACAACTGCGGAATCGACAGCTTGACCAGGCTCAACAAGATGATCGAGACAATCGCCGACACCACCATGAACAGCGCGTTGAGAATGTTGTTGGCGGCAATCACCCGCGCCCGCTCGTTCTCGGCGGTGCGCGACTGGATCAGCGCATACAGCGGCACGATGTAGAAACCACCAAAGATCCCCAGGCCAAGGATGTCGATCAACACCAGCCAGGTGTGAGCAAACCCAAGGACTTCAACCCAGCCATGGCCCGTCACACTGTCTGGAATCCCACCGGAATGCCACCACAGCAGCAAGCCAAACACGGTCAGCCCGAACGAGCCAAACGGCACCAGGCCGATCTCGACTTTGCGCCCGGAGAGTTTTTCGCACAGCAGCGAACCGAGCGCGATGCCCACCGAGAACACCGTCAGAATCAGCGTCACCACGGTTTCGTCGCCGTGCATCCATTCTTTGGCATAAGCCGGGATCTGCGTCAGATAAATCGCCCCGACAAACCAGAACCACGAGTTGCCGACAATAGAGCGCGATACGGCAGGCGTCTGTCCGAGGCCCAACTTCAAGGTGACCCAGGACTGGCTGAAAATATTCCAGTTCAGGCGCATTTGCGGCGAAGACGCCGCCGCCCGTGGAATGCTGCAACTGGCCAGGTAGCCGAGCACGGCAACACCGATGATCGCGCAAGAGACGATGGGCGCGTAGTGACTGGACGACATCATGATCCCGGCGCCGATGGTCCCGGCGAGAATCGCCAGGAAGGTGCCCATCTCCACCAGTCCGTTGCCGCCGACCAGTTCTTCTTCACGCAGGGCCTGAGGCAGGATCGAGTATTTCACCGGCCCGAACAGCGCCGAGTGGGTGCCCATTGCAAAGAGCGCCACCAGCATCAACGACAGATGATCAAAGATGAAACCGACGGCGCCGACCGCCATGATGACGATTTCGCCGAGCTTGATCAGACGGATCAGACGGTCCTTGGCGAACTTCTCGCCGAATTGCCCGGCCAGTGCCGAGAACAAAAAGAACGGCAGGATGAACAGCAGCGCGCAGAGGTTGACCCAGATCGAGCGGTCACCGTCGAGGGTCAGTTTGTACAGAATGGCGAGGATCAACGACTGCTTGAACAGGTTGTCGTTGAACGCCCCGAGGGACTGGGTCACGAAAAACGGCAGGAAGCGCCGGGTGCGGAGCAAGGTGAACTGTGAGGGGTGACTCATCTTCCATGTGTCCCTGATGTTGGGTTGCGAGTGGCGTGGATACCCGTATTGGAATGTCGAACGGCGATCCAGGCCACACACTACCTAATCTTTGCAGGTTATTTCTTTAATCCTGCAATGCACGGCGACACAAACAGTTCGCCCCGCCATGCGCCTTGCAGCGTCCGCCGGGCAACGATCAGCCACATCACCGACAGTAGCGCCACCAGCACACAGCCGAAGATGCTGAAAAAAGTCAGGCTCAAGATGCTGGCCAGTTTCAATGTCGCCAGTGAGTACACCCCCAACGGAAAGGTAAACCCCCACCAGCCGAGGTTGAACGGGATGCCGGCGCGCAGGTAACGCAAGGTAATCAACACCGCGACCATCATCCACCACAAGCCAAAACCCCACAGCGTGATCCCGGCCACCAGCCCCAGGCCAGCGGCGATTTCACCGATACCCGGCAGGCCGTTGGCGGCGAAGATGGCCGGCGCATCCGCCCCCAGCAGCAACATGCCCAGTGCCCCGGTGCCAATCGGGCCCAGCGCCAGCCAACTGGAGGCCGCCATGTTTTCGTGGGGCAGTTTATGCAGTGCCATGCGCAGCAACAGGATCGTCAGAATGCTGAACGCTACCGGCAGGGAAAAGGCCCACAGCACATAACTGGTCACCAGCATCACCAGCTGCGAATGGGCATCCGCCAGGTGCGGCGCCAGCAGGCCACCGCTGGTAGCGGCGACTTCTGCGGCCACCACCGGCAACAGCCAAACGGCAGTCATTTGATCGATGCTGTGTTCCTGTCGGGTGAACATCATGTAGGGAATCAGCACGCCGCACGCCAGCGACATCCCCACATCCAGCCACCAGAGCATTTCGGCGACATGAATCACACCTTCGCCCCAGCGTGGCAGCCCAAACACCAGAAAACCGTTAATGATGGTCGCGAGGCCCATGGGAATGGTGCCGAAGAACATCGACACCGTCGAATGGCCGAAAATTCTCCGGGCTTCGTCAAAGAACAGCACCCAGCGCGCCGCGTACAGGGCGGTGAACACCACGAACAGGAAAAAATTCAGCAGCCATAACCCTTCGGCGAGCACACGCAAGCCGGGCATGGCGAGGGGCAATTGCGCCAGCGCCAGCGCCAGCACTCCGGTGCCCATGGTCGCGGCGAACCAGTTGGGCGTGAATTGACGGATGACTTCACGCGGGTGCTGCAAATGGCTGAACGGTTTGATACCGGTTTTGACGCTTTGGGTGCATGTCATGGCGAACTCCTGGTCCTCTGGTGAGGTAGAGCCCATGGTAGAAGCAGATCGAATATCTATATAACGGGTAATATCTCTATAAGTTATCTGTTTCGCAGATATAGCGTCACACGCTGCCTTCCGATTCGATCACCAGAATCCGCGCAGCTCCCTGTGGATGCGCCACATGCTCGGTGCCAACGGACGCATAAAAGATGTCGCCGACCTCCAGCAACGCCTGCTTCTCAATGCCCGCTTCGCGATACCGCATCTGCACTTGCCCATCCAGCACCACGAACACTTCCTGGCCATCGTTGACGTGCCATTTATACGGCTGGTCCGTCCAGTGCAAACGCGTGGTGATGCCATTCATACTGGCAATGTCCAGCGCGCCCCAGGCACGCTCAGCGGTGAAGGATTTGCTGCGGATGATCTTCAAGGGGGGCGGTCCGTCGAATGAATGGCGACACCAAGGCTAGCGATCAACGCACATTAGCGCTACAGACTTTCAATGATCGCTGACGCACCACTGGAGGTTGACACACAACCTGCGACACACCACCAGGCCACGACCTTGGTCGACACTGACTAACCGCGGCGGTCGTGCGAGACTGTCTGACCGGGCGGGAGTCCCGGGTGTCTTTTGTCTGGAGTTCCCATGTCGCTGTCCAGCGGGCTGATCGCCGCCGTCGCCCTGGCCTATATGGCCATCATGTTCGCCATCGCCTTTTACGGTGACCGTCGCAGCACGCCGTTGCCGCCGCGTGTGCGCGCGTGGGTGTACAGCCTGTCGTTGGCGGTCTATTGCACCAGCTGGACGTTCTTTGGGGCCGTGGGCCAGGCGGCGGAACAGCTCTGGTCTTTCCTGCCGATCTACCTCGGGCCGATCCTGCTGCTGGTGGGCGCGCCGTGGGTCCTGCAAAAAATGGTGATGATCAGCAAGCAGGAAAACATCACCTCCATCGCCGACTTTATCGCCGCCCGTTACGGCAAATCCCAGTCGCTGGCCGTGGTGGTGGCACTGATTTGCCTGGTCGGTGTGTTGCCCTACATCGCCTTGCAGCTCAAAGGCATCGTGCTCGGGGTGAACTTGCTGATTGGCGCGGGTGCCGACGCCATGGGGGTTCGCGCCCAGGACACGGCATTGATTGTGTCGCTGGTGCTGGCGCTGTTCACCATCGTCTTCGGTACCCGCAACCTCGATGCCACGGAACACCACCGTGGCATGGTGCTGGCGATTGCGTTTGAGTCACTGGTCAAGCTGTTTGCGTTTCTCGCCGTCGGCGCGTTCGTCACGTTCGGTCTGTACGACGGGTTCGACGATTTGTTCAACCAAGCCATGCTCGCCCCCCGCCTCGAGCAATACTGGAAGGAAACCATCAACTGGCCCTCGATGGTGGTGCAAACGGGCGTAGCGATGATGGCGATCATCTGCTTGCCTCGGCAGTTCCATGTGACGGTGGTGGAAAACATTGACCCTCAGGATTTGCGCCTGGCCAAATGGGTGTTCCCGGCGTACCTGGCGTTGGCGGCGTTGTTTGTCGTACCCATCGCCCTCGCCGGTCAGATGATGCTGCCCAGTTCGGTTTTGCCGGACTCGTTTGTCATCAGTTTGCCGCTGGCGCAGTCCCACCCTGCCCTCGCCTTGCTGGCGTTCATCGGCGGCGCCTCGGCGGCGACCGGTATGGTGATTGTCGCCAGCGTGGCGCTATCGACCATGGTCTCCAACGACATGCTGTTGCCGTGGTTGCTGCGACGCAACAACGCCGAGCGGCCGTTCGAAGTGTTTCGTCAATGGATGCTCTCGGTGCGCCGCGTGAGCATCGTGGTGATTTTGTTGTTGGCCTACGTCAGTTATCGCCTGCTGGGTTCGACCGCCAGCCTGGCCACCATCGGCCAGATCGCCTTCGCCGCCGTGACGCAACTGGCCCCGGCCATGCTCGGCGCGCTGTATTGGAAGCAGGCCAACCGTCGCGGCGTATTTGCTGGCCTCGCCGCCGGGACATTCCTGTGGTTTTACACGCTGGTCTTGCCGATTGCAGCCCGCGGCCTCGGCTTGTCGCTGGGCACCTTCCCAGGTTTGGAATGGTTGCACAGCAACCCGTTGAACCTGCCGATCACCCCGCTGACCCAAGGCGTGGTGCTATCGCTGGCGGGCAACTTCACGTTGTTTGCCTGGGTGTCGGTGTTGTCGCGCACACGGGTGTCGGAGCACTGGCAGGCGGGCCGTTTCATCGGTCAGGAAATCAGCGCACGCCCCAGCGCCCGTTCGATGCTGGCGGTGCAAATCGACGATCTGCTGCAACTGGCGGCGCGATTCGTCGGTGAAGAACGCGCGCGTCAGAGTTTCATCCGTTTCGCCTACCGCCAGGGCAAAGGCTTCAACCCGAATCAAAACGCCGATGGCGAATGGATTGCCCACACTGAACGCTTGCTCGCGGGTGTGCTCGGCGCGTCTTCGACGCGTGCGGTGGTAAAAGCGGCCATCGAAGGTCGGGAAATGCAGCTGGAGGATGTCGTGCGAATCGCCGACGAGGCCTCGGAAGTGTTGCAGTTCAACCGCGCGCTGCTGCAAGGCGCTATTGAAAACATCACCCAAGGCATCAGCGTGGTCGACCAGTCGCTGAAGCTGGTGGCCTGGAACCGGCGTTATCTGGAGCTGTTCAACTACCCGGACGGGCTGATCAGCGTCGGACGACCAATTGCCGACATCATTCGCTACAACGCCGAACGCGGTCTGTGTGGACCTGGCGAGGCGGAAGTCCACGTTGCCCGACGTTTGCACTGGATGCGTCAGGGCCGCGCCCACACCTCCGAACGACTGTTTCCCAACGGGCGGGTGATCGAGCTGATCGGCAATCCGATGCCTGGTGGTGGTTTCGTCATGAGCTTCACCGACATCACCGCGTTCCGCGAAGCCGAACAAGCACTGACCGAAGCCAACGAAGGCCTGGAGCAGCGGGTGGCCGAGCGCACCCGAGAATTGTCGCAACTCAACGTTGCGCTGACGGAAGCCAAGGGCACCGCCGAGTCCGCCAACCAATCGAAAACCCGCTTTCTCGCGGCCGTCAGCCATGACTTGATGCAACCGCTAAACGCCGCTCGCCTGTTCTCCGCAGCGTTGTCCCACCAGGACGATGGCTTGTCCGGCGAGGCGCAGAAACTGGTCCATCACCTGGACAGCTCGTTGCGCTCGGCCGAAGACTTGATCAGCGACCTGCTGGACATTTCCCGCTTGGAAAACGGCAAGATCAACCCCGATCCCAAGCCCTTCGCGCTCAACGAACTGTTCGACACCCTCGGTGCCGAGTTCAAGGCGCAGGCTCAGGAACAAGGGCTGACCTTCCGTGTTCGGGGCAGCACGTTACGGGTCGACAGCGACATCAAACTGCTGCGACGGATCCTGCAAAACTTTCTGACCAATGCTTTCCGCTATGCCAAAGGGCCGGTGCTGCTCGGCGTTCGACGACGCAAGGGTGAGTTGTGCCTGGAGGTCTGGGACCGGGGACCGGGCATTGCACAGGACAAACTGCAGGTGATTTTCGAAGAGTTCAAGCGCCTCGACAGCCACCAGACTCGCGCCGAGAAAGGTCTGGGTTTGGGCCTGGCGATTGCCGATGGTTTGTGTCGCGTACTGGGTCATACCTTACGCGTACGTTCCTGGCCGGGGCGCGGCAGTGTGTTCAGCGTCAGTGTGCCGCTGGCCCACGCACAAACCGTGGCGCCAACCCAGCCTACCGAACTCAACGGCCATGTGGCGAGCGGCGCGCAGGTGCTGTGCATCGATAACGAAGACAGCATTTTGATCGGCATGAACAGCCTGCTGACGCGCTGGGGGTGCCAGGTCTGGACGGCGCGTAACCGCGAGGAGTGTGCAGCGCTGCTCAATAACGGAATGCGTCCGCAATTGGCACTGGTGGATTACCACCTCGACCATGGCGAAACCGGGACCGAGCTGATGGCGTGGTTGCGCACTCAACTGGGCGAGCCGGTGCCAGGGGTGGTGATCAGCGCCGATGGCCGGCCGGAGACGGTGGCGCAAGTGCATGCGGCGGGGCTGGATTATTTGACCAAACCGGTGAAGCCGGCGGCGTTAAGGGCGTTGTTGAGCCGGCATTTGCCGTTGTAGCGCGCCAGGTTTTAGTCTTGCAGGGCAGAAAATTCCGCCATCGCGAGCAGGCTCGCTCCCACAGGGTTTTGCGCAGTTCATGTGGGAGCGAGCCTGCTCACGATGCTTTTCGGATTACTCCGGCAACTCGACCAAGCCATCCACATCGGTCATCGCCCGCTCCAGCAAGTCTGCCGGCAAGCTCTTGCTCGCGCGCGCGCCGAGCAACTTCAGCTGTTCGCTGCGGCTGACGAGATTGCCGCGGCCCTCTGTCAGCTTGTTGCGCGCAGAGCTGTAGGCTTTGTCCAGTTGCTGCAAGCGATTGCCGACTTCGTCCAGATCCTGAATGAACAACACGAATTTGTCGTACAGCCACCCGGCGCGCTCGGCGATTTCCCGGGCATTCTGGCTCTGCCGTTCCTGCTTCCACAGGCTGTCGATGACCCGCAGCGTGGCCAATAACGTGGTGGGGCTGACGATCACAATGTTGCGGTCGAACGCCTCCTGGAACAGCGTCGGCTCCGCCTGCAAGGCGGCGGAAAACGCCGCTTCGATTGGCACGAAGAGCAACACGAAATCCAGGCTGTGCAAGCCGTCGAGCCGTTTGTAATCCTTGCCGGCCAGGCCTTTCACGTGATTGCGCAGCGACAGGACGTGCTGTTTGATGGCGATCTGGCCGATGGCATCGTCTTCGGCCGCCACGTACTGCTGATAGGCCGTCAGGCTGACCTTGGAGTCGACCACCACCTGCTTGTCGCCCGGCAGGTAAATAATCACATCCGGCTGGAAGCGTTCACCGTCCGGGCCTTTGAGATTGACCTGGGTCTGGTATTCACGGCCCTTCTCCAGACCGGCGTGTTCAAGCACTCGCTCGAGAATCAGCTCGCCCCAATTGCCCTGGGTTTTCTGCCCTTTGAGGGCGCGCGTCAGGTTGGTGGCTTCATCGCTCAGGCGCAGGTTCAGCTGTTGCAGGCGCTCCAGTTCCTTGGCCAGCGAGAAACGCTCGCGGGCTTCGGCCTGATAACTTTCCTCGACGCGTTTTTCGAAGGATTGAATGCGCTCCTTCAAAGGATCGAGCAACTGACCCAGTCGCTGCTGACTGGTTTCGGCAAAGCGTTGCTCACGCTCATCGAAAATCTTGCCCGCCAGTTCGGCGAACTGCGCTCGCAGCTCGTCTCGTGAACCTTGCAGATCGCTGAGACGCTGCTGATGGCTTTCCTGCTGCTCACGCAACTCGGCGTTGAGTGAAGCCGCCTGCGTGTCCAGGCGACGCAGCTCAGCCTCTTTACCCGCGCGCTCAATATTCCAGGCGTGAGCCGCATCGCGGGCGTCGTCGCGTTCGATTTGCAGCAGTTCAACTTCACGGCGCGCGGCGGCGAGGTCTGCCTGCCGGGCGGCGTTAGCCTGGCTCAGGTCACCGATTTCATCGCGACAGGCGTCCAGTTGGGCATTCAGGCCGTCCTGCGCCAATTGCGCCATCGCCAGACGCTCTTCCAACAGTGCCGCCCCGGCTTGCGAGACGCTCGCACGACGCTGAATTTGCCAGGCCAGTACCAGCAACGGCAGACCAGCGCCCGCCAGACCGAGTAATAGGCTGGTCAAGTCCATAGCCATAGGGATTCCTGCCGATGAGATAAAGCTTGAAGGTTAACCAAGGCCGCCAGACTTGGACAGCTCAGTCTTCGATCAGCCCCAGTTCCTGTTGGGCGCGCGCGTCCCCTGCTCGCGCGGCCTGGCGCAACAAGTCCTGACCAATGCGCCGATCCCGGGCATTGCCGCATTCGCGACACATCAGCTGCCCAAGTCGACTTTGCGCGGCCACGACGCCTTCACGGGCGGGCTGTTTGAGCAAACGTCCGGCGAAGTGTTTGATGTTGGGGTTTTCCCCAAGACGCTGACTGTCCAGCAGCCACTCAGCCACGCGCATCGAAAAGCGCTTGGGCGGGGCCACATTGGGAGGTGTGGAGGTAGGAGCGATTGGTACTGAGCGAAACTTCATAAAGCACTGTGGGACAGATCGGAAGGCGCGCAACTCTACTCTTTTTTTCTTACAGGTAAAGCCCAAAAAAACCCAGCACGCCCGTCCTAGAGCAAGCGCTCGGGACAATCCACAGAAGCTGTGGATAACTCAGTGGACAACCGCCCTTGAACTCGCGCAAAGCCCTGTGGGACGGGGCTCGCAGTCAAACTGACGATTTTTTCACCAGTAAAAAAAAGCGATGTTTTTCATTGACTTAAATTTTCAGTACAGGCACCCACTACGTCCCGGACCTGAATGACAGTGGGGTTACAGTCTGCGTGACTAATGTGCACAACTACCTTCGAGACAGTTATATCGACGCACTTTTTCGGCGCGTTTTTGCGCCGGTTTTGGGGATAACCCGGGAAAACCCTTGATCCAGGCAGATCACGGTCCGATGAACGACAGCAACCACCGGTCGGAATGTGAGGCACTGCAGGGCGCGCAGCCCAAGCTGATTTATCTTTTTTGCTAACACACTTCCATTCTCAAATTCAATCCGTTAGTATCCGCGGCGTTAGTACCAAGCTGAAAGTCAATTCTGGTCGAACAAATCCTCGCGGTCAGCCTTCCCTCAAGAGAAGCCTCCACCGACAAAAGAGGAGCGACCACCTCGATGGTTTCCAGGTAAACCTTGCGCCAACACAGCCTTCGAACAAATGCGAAGGGTGTTGCGAAGTTCACTTACTCTGACCGAACCAGCCTGCAAATTGATCAGGATCTTCACCCCGGGCCCAGAACCTTTGCCCTTGATGTGTTGCCTGCCCTCCTAAGTACCTACCTGCCAGCCCAAGCGCGCCAATTATCAGCGCTTCAAACTGGCTGCTTTGTTCCAGTCGGGTTCTTCGTTCGACCAATGGTGGTCGTCGTCACTGGAACGTTTTAACTTTGCACGGCTCTTATTCCGTGTCGCTTGTAGGAACACCCAATAATGACTACTCAAATCCATACCCAGGATGCAATCCGCACCCTAACCAATGCTTTTGCACCAATGAACTGCCTGATCATGGCCGCCCGCAAAGGCTGCTTCAGCTTCACTCTGGTCAACGAACACGGCATCGCTCGTCACAGCGAACGCCTGTACCCCGATCAATACTCCAGCGCAGAACCGCTGCAGGCCGTGATCGAGCGTACCCGTCAGGCATTGATTGCCTGAGACGCCAGAAAGACTGAAAAACCAGAAAGCCCTGCTCAAAAAGCGGGGCTTTTTATTGCCCGTTATTTCTCTTTTTCCAGACAGCCGCTAAGCACTAACCGATATAACGGTTATAACTCGAAGCCGGAAATATTTTAAAAACAGACCTTTACAGCGCGAATATGACACTACACTTCAACTCAAGCGGCTTGTTCCGCTTCCGGCGAGCCTGATTCGATCCACCGCTGCCAACGCTACCTTCAGGTTTCGCCGCCTACTTCACGTTTCGAGGGCTTTATGGGTATCGCTGCCAGCGAACTGTGCCGTTATGTGATTCGTCCGACATTGATTTACCTCGGACGCCATAGCGCAACTGCCGAATCCTTGCTGCTGGGCATCGCCGCCAGTCAGTCAGCCCTTGGCTCCGCCCTGCACGACCGCCGCGGACACGGCCTGTACCGAATTGCCGAGCTTCGCCACCAGGCACTTTGGGATCACTACCTGGCACTGGACCCCGAACGGGCGAGCCTTGTCCGCGGACTGGCCAGCCAACATGCCTTTCTCAGCGGGCCGCACCTGGAATTGACCGTTAACCTGCGTTACGCCACTGCCATCGCCTGGCTGCTGGTAGAAGAACAGAACACTCCCCTCCCCGCCGCCGATGACTTGTTGGGCATGGCCCGCATCTGGCGTCAGACCTTTCAGCCTCAAGGACGCCTGCGCGATTTCACCAGCGCCTGGCAAACCTGTGTTTCACCCCTGAATCAGGTCGCTTGCTGACCCACCAGTTTCACAAGATTGTGCAATCGGTGGCCAACCTGGTCGGATTGTCCTACAAAACCGCTCTAAATCAAGGCATACAGCCTATAGCGCCGGGACGAAAATGTTGGTAATTTTCGCCCCGGTGATCACCTCGAGTTCGAACAATGAAAAAAGTAATGCTCAAAACCACCCTTAGCCTCGCCGTTACCCTGGCTTCCACCCAGATCTTTGCAAGTGGCTTTGCCGTTAACGAACAAAGCATCAGCGGTATGGGTACGGGTTTTGCCGGGCGATCTTCCTCTGCCGATGACGCAAGTACAGTTTTTGGCAACCCCGCCGGCATGTCCCGCATCAAGCGCGAACAAGTCACCGGCGGTGTTGCGCTGATCGACGCGCACACTGACATCAGCGACGCAAGCTCCTTCCCGAACGGCGGCAGCAACGACGGCGACATGGTTCCGTCTATCGCCGTGCCTATGGGCTACTACGTCAAGCCAATCGACGACCAGTGGGCTTTCGGGTTTGGCGTGTACGCACCGTTCGGCCTGGTCACCGACTACGAAAACGGCTTTGCCGGCCGTTACTTCGGCAGCAAGAGCGAAGTAACAATCGTCACCCTGCAACCGACTGTCAGCTATGCCTTCAACGATAAGGTTTCCATCGGTTTCGGTCCGACCATCAACCGCATCGACGGCACCTTGGAATCGAACCTGTCGATCACCCAGGCCGCGCCAGACGGCAAGGTCAAGATCACCGGTGACGACACCGCGCTGGGCTACAACATCGGCTTGCTGGTTCAAGCGACCGACAGCACTCGCGTCGGCCTGACCTACCACTCGAAAGTTGACTACAAGCTCGATGGCAACACCAAGGTCAACTACAACGTACTGGGCCTGATCGGTCAGAACCCGAACCAGAAATACGACGCGTCGCTGGATCTGACCACACCTGAATCGGTGGACTTCTCGGTCACTCACCAGCTCAACGACCAGTGGACTCTTTACGCAGGCAGCACCTGGACTCGCTGGAGCCGCCTGAAAGACATCACCGTTGAAAACAGTGGTGTTCCGGGTGCTCTGAACGGCCAGTTCGGCACCATCACCGAAGAACAGAACTGGCATGACACCTGGGCTCACGCCATCGGCGCGTCCTACCAGCTGAACAAGCAATGGGTACTGCGTGGCGGTCTGTCCGTTGACCAGGCACCGACCAACAACGTCGACCGCTCCCCGCGCATCCCGACGGGCGATCGCAAGGCGTTCAGCCTGGGCGCTGGCTGGAGCCCGACCGACGACCTGACCATCGACGTGGCGTATTCGTACCTGCGTGAAGATTCGGTCAAGGTCAACAACGAAAACAACCGTGGCCAGACCTACAACGCCAAGTATGAAAACTCGGCGAACGGTTTTGGTCTCGGCGCGACCTACCGCTTCTGATGATTCACGGCGAGCCTGAACCGCTCGCCGACCGAATCAAAAAAGCCCCGCTCTCTGGTACAGAGGCGGGGCTTTTTAGTGGGCGCTGATCAGGGTTGGGAAGCCAGGGCTTGCTCCACTGCGGCAATGAACTCGGGATCATCGGGTTTGGTCAGGCTGGAAAAACTGGCGATGACCTGACCCTTGCGATCGACCACGTATTTGTAGAAATTCCACTTCGGCGCGCTGGTCTGTTTGGCGAGAACCTTGAACAGGTGCGTTGCATCGTCGCCTCGCACAGCCTGCGGCTCGGTCATGGTGAAGGTCACGCCGTAATTCACGTAACAGACTTTGGCCGTCTCGGCGGTGTCCTTGGACTCTTGCTTGAAATCGTTGGACGGAACGCCAATCACCTCCAGCCCCTGCCCCTTGAAGCGCTGATTGAGCGCCTCAAGGCTTTTGAACTGCGGGGCGAAACCGCAGTGGCTCGCGGTATTGACCACCACCAGCGGTTTACCCTCAAACCGTTGGCACAGGTCGATGGATTCCTTGGCGCGCAGCTTCTGCAATGAGCCTTGCAACAGCTCCGGGCACTCGCCCGCCTGGGCGAGCCCGGTAAACGTCATCAACAACGCGGAGACTGCAATCCAGCGCATCAGCATGTCGGTGCATCCTTGATAGGTAGTCAAAAACGAAGTTACTCGCCCTCGCCGCTCGCTAGCAAGCACCCATGCCCAACTGCATCAGCGCCAGCCCGCCCTGATGCCAGCCCCACCACGACAACGCCAGCAGCAAGACGCCGACAGCCGTTACAGCGATACGCGGCCACAGACGGCTCATATCGCACTCATCTGCGATTGCAGGCGCGCTACCGGCCGCTCACGCACCGGCCAGTTCAGGGCGGCAGCCAACAGGCTCAACAGAATTGCCACTTGCCAGATCAAGTCATAGCTCCCGGTTCGGTCATACACCACCCCGCCCAACCAGCCACCCAGAAACGAGCCGAGTTGGTGAAACAGGAAAACAATCCCACCGAGCATGGACAGGTTTCGCACGCCGAACAAGGTCGCTACGGTGCCGTTGGTCAATGGCACCGTCGACAGCCACAGAAACCCCATGGCCATGCCGAACAGGTATGCCGTGGTCGTCGTCACCGGCGCCCACAGGAACAGCGCAATTACCACCGCCCGCAGCAAGTACAAACCGGTCAGCAAGCGCGGTTTCGACATACGCCCGCCCAGCCAGCCGGCGGTGTACGTACCAAAGATGTTGAACAACCCGATCAGCGCCAGCACCGTGGTGCCGACGGATGCCGGAAGGTGCTGATCCACCAGGTAAGCCGGCAAATGCACGCCAATGAACACCACCTGAAAACCGCACACGAAGAAGCCGAACGCTAACAGCCAAAACCCCGAGTGAGAGCAAGCTTCACGTAGCGCTTCGGAGAGGGTTTGTTCATGGCCGAGGACCGGCAGCGGCTTGTCCTTGAGCATGCTCACCAGCGGCACGATCAACGCCACCAACAGGCCCAGCACCAGCAACGCGGCGGACCAGCCCAGCCAACCGATCAAGCCCAACGTGCCCGGCAACATCGCGAACTGACCGAATGAACCGGCCGCACTGGCGATGCCCATGCCCATGCTGCGCTTCTCGGGTGGCACCGCACGGCCGACCACGCCGAGGATCACCGAGAACGAGGTGCCGGACAGGCCGATGCCAATCAACAGGCCTGCGCTCAGGGACAGTGTCACGGCGGAATCAGACAGCCCCATGCACACCAGACCCAAGGCGTACAGTACGCCACCGACCAGCACCACTTTCGCCGCACCGAAGCGGTCGGCCAATGCGCCAGTAAAGGGCTGCGCCAGCCCCCAGATCAGATTCTGCAAGGCGATGGCAAACGCAAACGTCTCACGCCCCCAGCCGAACTCGGCACTCATCGGCGCCAGAAACAGCCCGAAGCCGTGGCGCACGCCCAAAGACAACGCAAGGATCAGCGCACTCCCCAACAACACCCAACCGCAGGTACGCCACATCGATGTCATGTCTTATTCTCCGGTAGCGGGTATATACCCGCTTAAGATCGGAAAAACCGGCTTCACGCCAGTTCGTCCAGCAGTCGCAGCAAGGTTTCACGTTTCTCGGCGCCCAGTCGGTCAATCAACCCCTGCTGCGCCGCTTCCCAGGCCGGCAAGGCGGCCTTCAGACGTTCGGCACCGGCTTCGGTCAGTCGGACGATGCGATTACGCATGTCTTCGCCCTCGACCAGCTTCACCAGCCCCTCGCCTTCCAGCACTCGCAAATTGCGCCCGAGGGTGCTGCGGTCCAGCCCCATGGCTTCGGCAAGGGTGGAAATACTCGGTTGATCCAGACGCTGCAAATTGCACAGCAAAGAATACTGGGCAACGTTGATCCCGAAGCCGTCCAGAGCGCCGTCGTAATGCCTGCTGACGCCACGGGCGGCGCGACGCAGGTTGATGCATAAACATTGAGAGTCGAGCATGGTGCGTGTATATACCCGTGGTTGTGTTAAATCAAGTTATGTATTGCCTGATAGACCGCTATCGCCGGCAAGCCGGCGATGAGGCCAGCACATCCGACACACAACCCTTCAAATCAACGCCAAACCTGCCAACACCGCTATCTCCAGCAACTCCAGCATCGCGCCTGCTGTATCGCCCGTCGTCCCGCCCAATCGCCGTAGCATGAGCTGCCGCAACCACAGGAAAATGACCGCTGCCACAGCAACGGCCAGAACACCGCTAAAACCCGCGATCAAAACACAACCCAACGCACTGACCGCCAACACCTGCCAGCCAGCCATTCGCGGCAGATGATCCGCCAGCGCCTGCCCCAAACCGCCAGCACGCACATAGGGCGTGGTCAGGAACAACCCCAGCATAGCGCTGCGACCGATCAGCGGAACGATGATCAGGAAAATACTGTGCTGCTGCTCGATCAACGCCAGTAACGCAGCGAACTTCAGCAACAACACCAGCACCAGCGTCACCACGGCAATCGGTCCGCTGCGCGGGTCTTTCATGATCGTCAGCGTACGTTCCCGGTCGCCAAATCCGCCAAGCCACGCGTCGGCGCTATCGGCCAGGCCATCCAGGTGCAACGCGCCGCTGAGCAAGACCCAAACCGTCAGCAACAACGCGGCATGCAGCAACAAAGGCGTGCCCAGCAAGAGCCAGTTCAGCGCCCACAGAATCGCGCCGAACAGCAGTCCCACCAGCGGATAAAACAGCAGCGAGCGGCCCAGTTCCTGAGGCGTCGGCATGCCGGGCAGGCGAATCGGCAGACTGCTCAGGAATTGCAGGGCGATCCAGAAGGGCAACATGGTCAGATCGATTCCTTGAGAAGGACGCCAGGTTCGACGCTCAACGAAAACAACGAGCCATGAGCGACTTCGACATTGAGCAACTGCTCACGCGGCAACCCCCGCGCTTGAGCCAGCAATAAACGCATGACGCCACCATGACTGATCAGCAGGACCCGTTCGCCAGCGCAAACTACTGACAGACGTTCGATCGCCGCCACTACCCGTTTGGAAAAGTCCGCCACCCGCTCCCCGTCCGGAGGCGTAAACGAATAAGGATCAGCCCAGAACAGACCCAATCCCTCGGCATCAACTTCCATCAACGCCGCTGCGCTCTGCCCTTCCCAGGCACCAAAGTGCAGTTCTTGCAGATCTTTATCCAGGTGCACCGGCAACCCCAGTTGCGCGCCAAGCTCTTCAGCAAACCGCGCGCAACGCTGCAAGGGCGAGCTGATCAATCGATCCCACGGCCCCTGGTCCAAAACCGCCGCGCGCATCTGCTCCCAGCCTTTGGCGGTCAACGCGTCGTCGAGGCTGCCGCGCAACCCGCCACCGAGTTCGGTCTCTCCGTGTCGTAGCAGGTCCAGACGCAACGTCATGCCGGGCGGTCCGCAACGGCGGCTTCGGCGAAGGTTGCCATCTGCCCGTGAAGATCACAGGCCAGACGCAACAACGGCACGGCCAACGCCGCACCACTGCCCTCGCCCAAACGCAGCCCCAGATCCAGCAACGGTTCAGCGTTCAAGGTTTCCAGCACATGACGATGGCCAGGCTCGGCACCGCGATGACCGAACAGTAGCCACGGGCGGCAATCAGGGTTCAAGCGCACCGCCACCAATGCCGCGACGCTGCAAATGAACCCGTCGACCAACACCGCCACGCCGTGTTGCGCACACGCCAGGTACGCGCCAACGAGCGCGGCAATTTCAAAGCCGCCAAGATTGAACAGCGTTTGCAAAGCGTCCCCGCGCTGAGCACGGTGCAGCGCCAACGCACGCTCGATGACCTGAGCTTTGTGGTTGACGCCCGCCACGTCCAGACCGGTGCCCGGCCCGGCCAGATGCACCACCGGGCAATCGAGCAAGGCACAGGCCAATGCACTGGCTGCCGTGGTGTTGCCGATGCCCATTTCTCCACCGATAAACAACTGAGCACCGGCGGCGATGGCGCGCTGCACGCTGTCACCACCGGCCTGCAAGGCGAGTGCGCCCTGCGCTGTCGTCATGGCCGGGCCTTTGACGAAATTCGCCGTGCCGGGACCAACGTTCAAGTGGCGCACCCCGGGCAGATTCAAGGTCGGCGTCACTGTGCCCAAATCAACCACTTCAAGCGAAGCGCCCAACTGTCGCGCCAACACGCTGATCGCAGCACCACCGTTGACGAAGTTGTGCAACATCTGCCCGGTCACTTCCTGAGGAAACGCCGACACGCCTTCAGCCACGACACCATGGTCACCGGCAAAAATCGCGATCCACAGGTGATCAAGACTCGGCTTGACCTGCCCCTGCAACCCGGCCAACTGTACCGCCACCGACTCCAGTCGACCGAGCGAGCCAGCCGGTTTGGTCAGTTGTTGTTGCCGCGCCTGCGCCTGTTCGAGGGCTTGCACATCGATTGGCTTGCACGGGTTCAGCCACCAGGATTGAGTCATGACGCAGTTCCTTTCAAAGTCAGGGGCAGGCCAGCGACCGTCAAGACGACACGCTGGCAACGCACGGCCAGCGCTTGATGCAGCCAACCGGCTTCATCGACGTAGCGGCGAGTCAATTCGCCGAGCGGCACGACACCCATTCCGGTCTCGTTGCTGACAAAAATGATTTCACCCGGCAACGAGGCCAGGCAGCCCAACAGCGCTTCGCGTTCGGCGCTGAGGCGTTCGGCGTCGTCGAGCATCAGCAGATTGGTCATCCACAGCGTCAGGCAATCCACCAGCAGGCAACGGTTGGCACGGGCGGTTTCGCGCAGGACACGGGCGAGCTCGACCGGTTCTTCGATCAATGCCCATTCGGCGGGACGCCGGGCACGGTGATGGGCGACGCGATCATTCATTTCACCGTCCAGTGGTTGGCTGGTGGCAATGTAGGTCACGGCCAATTGGCTATCGGTGGCGAGTTTTTCCGCCAAACGACTTTTGCCGGAGCGGGCGCCGCCGAGGATGAGTTGCAGCATGGTTTATTCCTTAAAATCATCGGTGAGGCGACTGCCGCCTTCGCGAGCAAGCCCGCTCCAACATTAGATCTCCAGTGAACATGGATTTTGTGTTCAACGCCGATCAAATGTGGGAGCGGGCTTGCTCGCGAAGAGGCCAGCAAAACCACCCTATATCCCGCAGAGCTGACGCAACAGCCGCGTATCCAAATGCTGCTCCACCAAATCCGCCAGCCGCTCGATATCGCGCTCGCGCAATGCGTGGTAATCGACCTCCTGCACCGCCTGCAACCCCGCCCAGCGCAGCAGCGCACTGCACGCCGCCGGCGACTCGAACAGACCATGCAGATAAGTGCCGAATATCTGCCCATCCACACTTTGCGCACCATCGCAGCGACCATCGTCCAGCTGCACGGCGGCGTTTTCCAGTGCCGGCCCGGAGGTCACGCCCGCATGGATTTCATAGCCGCTGACGGCGGCATCTTCCAGAGCCAGACGACCGCGCACATTGCGCAACTGCTTCTCTTCTTCGAGCTGCGTTTCGAACGCCAGCAACCCCAGACCAGCGCTGGAACCCGGTGCACCTTCCAGACCCAACGGGTCATGTACCTGTTCACCGAGCATTTGCAAACCACCGCAAATCCCCAGCACTTTGCCGCCATAGCGCAGATGGCGACTGATCGCCGAATCCCAGCCATTGGCCCGCAAAAAAGCGAGGTCACTGCGCACGCTTTTCGAGCCGGGCAGGATGATCAGGTCGGCCGGCGGAATCGACTGGCCGGGGCCGACGAATTGCAGGTCCACTTGCGGATGCAGGCGCAGTGGATCGAAGTCGGTGTGGTTGCTGATGCGCGGCAATACCGGCACCAGCACTTTGAGTACCTGGTCGGCCTTGTCGGCCTGGCGCTGATCGATGCCGTCTTCGGCTTCCAGGTGCAGGTCCATCACGTACGGCAGAACACCGATCACCGGTTTGCCGGTGCGCTCTTCGAGCCAGTCGAGGCCGGGCTGCAGCAAGGCGAGGTCGCCACGAAAACGATTGATGATGAAGCCCTTGATCCGCGCCTGTTCGGTCGGCGACAGCAACTCCAGCGTGCCCACCAGATGCGCGAAAACACCGCCGCGATTGATGTCGGCAATCAGCACCACCGGGCAATCCACCGCTTCGGCAAAGCCCATGTTGGCGATGTCGCCGGCTCGCAGATTGATCTCGGCTGGCGAGCCCGCACCTTCGACCATCACCACCGGATACGCCGCACTCAAGCGCTCGTGGGAGGCCAGTACCGCTTGCATGGCGATGGTTTTGTAGTCGTGATAGGCGACGGCGTTCATGGTCGTGACCGCGCGACCATGAATGATCACCTGGGCGCCGGTGTCGCTGTTGGGTTTGAGCAGCACCGGGTTCATGTCGGTGTGCGGTTCAAGATTGGCGGCCTGGGCCTGCACCGCTTGAGCCCGACCGATTTCACCACCGTCAGCGGTTACCGCGCTGTTGAGCGCCATGTTCTGCGGCTTGAACGGCACGACGCGCACGCCCTGGCGCACCACCCAACGACACAGCGCCGTCACCAGTGTGCTTTTACCGGCGTCAGACGTGGTGCCCTGCACCATTAACGTGGTCATTGGGCTTCCTTGGTGTAGGTTTCAAAGGCTTGGGCCAAGCGTGTCCAGTCCGCTTCGTCGGCAGGCAAGCCAAAGCGAAGGCTGCTGTTGTGTGGGAACAAGCGCAGCAAAATACCCTGCCGAGCCATGAACACATGCAATCGCTCCGCTTGCTCGGTGATCAGCCATTGGAACAAGGCGCATCCGCCCTGCGGCTTGAAACCGAACTGCTCAAGCAGTCGTGCCAGACGCTCGCTGGCTTCTTCGCTGCGCTGGCGCTGGCGGGCGTGACCCTCGGTGTCCAGCAGACAGGCCTGGCCAATCACACGGGTCGGCCCGCTGACCGCCCACGGCCCGACTTGCTCGGCGAGCAAGTTGAGCAGTTTGCGTTCCGCCAGCACGAACCCCAGCCGCACACCGGCCAGACCGAAAAACTTGCCGAACGAACGCAACACAATCAAGCCGACCTGATGGGTAAACGGCGCCACACTCAACTGCGGCGTGTTGTCCATAAACGCCTCGTCCACCACCAGCCAGCCACCACGGGAGGCCAGTCGGGTGTGCCAATCGAGCAGACGACTCGGGGTCAGGCTCAGGCCGGTCGGGTTGTTCGGGTTGACCACCACCAGCACGTCGAGGCTGTCGATAAAGAAATCGACTTCCTGCTCCAGCACCTCACGCACGATGTAGCCACAGCGTCGCCAGGCTTCGGCATGTTCGGCGTAGCACGGCGACAGCACACCGACCTTGCCGGCACGCCGTAAACGCGGGAGTAGCTGGATGGCCATTTGCGATCCGGCCACCGGCAGCACTTGAGCCGCGCTGTAATAGTCGCAGGCCGCCTGCTCCAGGCCGTCTCCGGTTTCCGGCAAGCGTGCCCAGGCACGGAGCGGGATGTCCGGAACCGGAAATGGCCAGGGCGCCAAGCCGCTGGACAAGTCGAGCCAATCGGCTTCGGCGATACCATATTCGCGCGCCGCCTTGCGCAATCGGCCACCGTGCTCAAGCATAGATTTCAGCTCCCACGCAGAGAATCAGCAACCATAACCATACCCCGCGTTGAACCAATTGCCAGCCACGGTCAATGGAATCGGCATCCGCCGGCACGCCTTCGCCCAGTTGTGGACGTTGATGCAATTCACCGTGATAAATCGCCGCCCCGCCCAACTCGACGCCCAATGCACCTGCGCCCGCCGCCATCACCGGGCCGGCATTCGGGCTGTCCCAGGTGGGGCCTTGGGTGCGCCAGCATTTCAACGCCAGACGGGTTTTTCCCAGCAGCGCGTAGGTCAACGCCACCAAGCGTGCGGGAATGTAGTTCAGGACGTCGTCGATTTTCGCCGCCGCCCAGCCGAATCGTTCGAAGCGTTCGTTGCGATAACCCCACATCGCATCCAGTGTGTTGCTCAATCGGTAGAGCACCACACCGGGCGCCCCCGCCACGGCAAACCAGAACAGCGCGGCAAACACCGCATCGCTGCCGTTCTCCAGCACTGATTCGGTGGCCGCACGGGCGACTTCGGTTTTATCCAGTTCACTGGTCTGGCGACTGACCAGATAGCCCACACGCGTGCGCGCTTCTTCCAGATCATCACTGCGCAGCGCCTTGGCCACCGGCTCGACGTGCTCACCGAGGCTGCGCATGCCGAGGGCGCAGTACAGCGCGAGAATCTCGACGACCCAGCCCACATAAGGCGCCCAGGACAATGCCGTGGCAAGCAAGGTCAGCGGCAGCACTGTAAGAACCCACGCGGTAACGCCATGGCTGCGCCAGCCGCGACCACCGCCGTTGAAACGTTGCTCGATGCGCTCGGCAAAACGGCCGAACTCCACCAGCGGATGCCAGCGTTTGGGCTCACCCAGCAGCGCGTCCAGCGCAACTGCGGCGACACTCAATAACGCCACACTCATTGACTCACTCCCCAATAATTTTCATACAGCAACTCACTGAGCGGACGCGCTTGCGCCCAGCCTTCGAGTACCAGCATCGGTGCTGGATAGAATGCCTTGACCGGCCCCAGGCAAAGAATCGCCAACGGCTTGGCCCCGAGTGGTAAACCCAGCAGGTCCGCCAACGCTTGCGGCTCGAACAGCGAAACCCAGCCCATGCCCAGCCCTTCGACGCGCGAGGCCAGCCACAGGTTCTGGATCGCACAGGACAACGAGGCCATGTCCATTTCCGGCAAGGTGCGACGGCCGAAGATGTGACGCTCGCGATCTTCCATCAGCGCCGCGACCATCACTTCCGCGCAGTCGTTGATGCCTTCGACCTTGAGCTTCATGAATTCGTCGGTGCGCTCGCCGAGCGCTTCAGCGGTGCGGATGCGTTCTTCTTCAACCAGCGACTGGATCTTGCCGCGCAGGACTCGATCACTGATGCGGATGAAGCGCCAGGGCTGCATCAGGCCGACACTCGGCGCTTGATGCGCGGCTTCGAGCAGGCGCCGCAATAATTCGGGCTCGACGGTACCGCCGCTGAAATGACGCATGTCGCGGCGTTCGGCGATGGCTCGATAGACTGCCGCGCGTTCGGCTTCGGAGAAAGCGTTGTCGCTCATGGCCTCTTCGCGAGCAAGCTCGCTCCCACAGAGGTTAGATGATCCATTGTGGGAGCGAGCCTGCTCGCGATGGCGGCCTCAAGGTCAGGCACAAACAACGCGGCTACAGCGGCGGGATTGGACGGAAAATAAAAGTGCACATAGGAAGCCGTCATCCGCCCCTCACGATAAACCGCCTCCGCCCCCCGCCCGCCATTCGGGCTCAGGCCCCGCGCAATCGGTTCAAGTTCGGTACTGGTCAGCGAATGGTGATACGTGTGCCCGCGCAACGCACCTTCCGGCAGTTCGACCGCTTGCAGGGCCAACGCCGCCAGACGCTTTTGCATCACCGCATCGCCTTTGAGCAAACCCGCCAGTTCGGCGCGAATGCCCTCGACATCAGTCAACGAATCGAGCAAATACAACATGCCGCCACATTCAGCCAACAGCGGTTTGCCCGCCGCATGATGTCCGCGAATCGCATTCAGCATCGAGGTGTTTTGTGACAGCGCCACATGGTGCAATTCCGGATAACCGCCTGGTAGATAAAGGCTGTCGGCTGCCGGTAATTCGCTGTCACGGATCGGTGAAAAAAACGACAGCTCGGCGCCCATGGCTCGCAGCAAATCCAGGCTCGCGCCGTAGGTGAACGCGAACGCTTCATCACGGGCCACAGCAATTCGCACACCACCGAGCAACGGTTCGGCAGCGATCACATCCGGGGCTGCAAATTCTACCGCCGGCGGCAATGCCACTTCACAACTGCCGGCCAACGCATCGGCCGCCGCATCAAGACGCAGATCGAGATCATTCAACTCACTGGCCTGGACCAGTCCTAAATGCCGACTCGGCAATTCGATCCCGGTTTCCCGCGACAAAGCACCGTACCAGCGCAAACCTTCGGTCAAACTGCCTTCGAGCAATTGCGCGTGCCTCAAGGTGCCCACACGGTTGGCCAGCACGCCGGCAAACGGCAAGTCCGGCTGATACTTCGCCAAGCCCAACGCCAATGCACCAAAGGTCTGGGCCATGGCGGTGCCGTCAATCACCGCAAGCACCGGCACGCCAAAGTGCCGCGCCAGGTCGGCGCTGGACGGCGTGCCGTCGAACAGCCCCATGACACCTTCGATGAGGATCAGGTCCGCATCAGCGGCCGCTTCCCACAACAGTCGGCGACTTTCCTGCTCGCCGACCATCCACATATCCAACTGATACACCGGCGCACCGCTGGCACGCTCGAGAATCATCGGGTCGAGAAAGTCCGGCCCGCATTTGAACACACGCACCTTGCGCCCCTGATTGCGATGCAAACGGGCCAGCGCGGCGGTGACGGTGGTCTTGCCCTGACCGGAAGCCGGCGCGGCAATCAGTACCGCCGGGCAATGACGTGGTTGATTCACAGCTCGACGCCTTTTTGCGCTTTGATCCCGGCCTGGAACGCGTGCTTGATCACGCCCATTTCAGTGACGGTGTCGGCCAATTCGATCATTTCCGGCTTGGCGCCGCGACCGGTCACTACAACGTGCTGCATGGGCGGGCGCGCCTGCAAATCGCTGAGCACCTGATCGAGATCGAGGTAGCCGTGTTTGAGGGCGATGTTCAATTCATCCAGCACCACCAGGCCGACGGACGGATCGCTGAGCAATTCACGGGACACTGCCCAGGCGGCTTCGGCGGCGGCGATGTCACGTTGGCGGTCCTGGGTTTCCCAAGTGAAGCCTTCGCCCATGACATGGAAACGCACTTGCTCCGGGAAGCGACGGAAAAACAGTTCTTCGCCGGTGCTGTTGCGGCCCTTGATGAATTGCACCACACCGCACTGCATGCCGTGGCCCATGGACCGGGCGAGCATGCCGAACGCCGAACTGCTTTTGCCTTTGCCGTTTCCGGTCAGCACCAGCAGCAAGCCGCATTCATTCGGGGAATTGGCGATGCGTTCGTCGATCACGGCTTTTTTGCGCTGCATGCGCGCCAAATGACGTTCGTCACGATCAGGGGTATCGGTCATGGGGGAGCTCTCCGTTGAGGCTGGATAACGGCGGGCAGGCACAAGAATAGACGGCAAGAAGCCTGGCATCGCCCACCGTGATGCCGCTGGATGAATCAGGCCGGTCTCCGGGCTCATGAGCGGCGTTCGGCCGGACTGCACGCCTTCCCATGTCATTTCTCGACACAGTGGCTCAAGGCGCAGTCTTCACTCATTTACCGTTGCGGGGGCAGCGCCGGGATCGTGAGGATTCGTCATTTGACGATAGCCACTCACCGGCTTCCCTGTTTCACTCTGTCGGCCACTGCCACAGAGCACCTGAAACAAGCCGCGAAGGTTAGAGGGTTGGGGGTGGAGCGTCAAATGAAGACAAAGCCGCGGCTAGCGATATACTGCCGCCGATCAATTTACTGACGCCAATCTTGCAGCGCACAGCCAGCAGTGATATCAAAGAGCCACAACCCAACAAATACACAATTACAAGGGTGAGCAACATGCAAGGCATGATTATCAGCAATCCGAAGCTGGAATTCCTGCGACCGGTGCTGGAACGCTGGTTTGACTGTATCGACCGCTACAACGCGATTCGCGGCGATAACGAAGCGCCCTACTGGCATGACGAAAAGGCCAACCTTGGCTTGCTCTCTACCGCGGCGTACATGGCGGAAATGGTCACACTGCAAAACACTCCCACGCGCAAACAGATTGAAGAAGACGAGCGCAACGCCCGCGCCGACCTGTTTATCGCGACCGCCGAAGAACGCGCCTACCTTCAGGCCACTCAACGCTGGCCCAAGGTCAACCGCCTGAACCTGACGCAGGCGTTGCAAGACATAACCGGCGAGGCCAAGCGCATCAGCTACGCCAGCGACCTGAAACTTGGCTGCCTGTTTGTTGCCCCGCAAAAAGCCCAGCAGAGTGCGACCCCGGAAGAACTCCAGGACATGGTCGACGACCTGCAAAAGGAGCACTGCTGTGCGGTAGCCTGGTATTTCCCTTACGCCTACCGCAAGTTGCGTAACGAAGCCGGTAACTATCACCCAGGCATCGCCGTCTTGTTCAAGGAAGCTCGCGGCTAAGTGGTTGAACCATCGCGCCACTATTCTTCTCTATGAATAAGACACTGCATTCATAGGGAAGACCCGCATGCGCAAGTCCCCGCTCGTTATCGCCATTGTGCTCGCCGGAGGGCTCGCCGCCTGTGGTGAAACCTCCCGCCTGCAAGTCTCCGACGGCACCGGCCCGTCACCCAAGTTGCCCGAACCTAATAAAACCCTGATCCCGACGGTGAACATCGCCCCGGCGATCGGCTGGCCGGACGGTGCGAAACCCACCGCTGCCGCTGGGACACAAGTGGCGGCCTTTGCTGAAGGCCTCGATCACCCGCGCTGGCTCTATGTGCTGCCCAACGGCGACGTGCTGGTGGCCGAAACCAGTGCACCACCCAAACCCGATGACGGCAAAGGCATTCGGGGCTGGGTCATGGGTAAAGCCATGGGCCGCGCCGGTGCCGCAGTCCCCAGCCCTAACCGCATCACATTGCTGCGTGACACGAACCACGACGGCATCGCTGAAACCCGTACGGTGTTTCTGGAAAACCTCAATTCACCCTTTGGCATGACGCTGGTCGGCAATGACCTGTACGTGGCCGACACCGACCGCTTGTTGCGTTTCCACTATGAAAGCGGTGCCACGGCGATCAAGTCGCCGCCGATCAAAGTGATTGATCTGCCGGGGGGCACGCTGAATCATCACTGGACCAAAAACGTCATCGCCAGCAAGGACGGCAGCAAGCTGTACGTCACAGTCGGTTCCAACAGCAACGTCGGTGAAAACGGAATGGACCAGGAAGAAGGCCGCGCGGCGATCTGGGAAGTGGACCGCGCCACCGGCAATCACCGGATATTCGCTTCGGGGATTCGCAATCCCAACGGCTTGGCCTGGGAGCCCCGCAGTGGTGCGTTGTGGACGGCGGTCAACGAGCGGGACGAAATCGGCAGCGACCTGGTCCCGGATTACATCACCTCGGTCAAGGATGGCGGGTTCTATGGCTGGCCATTCAGCTACTACGGTCAACACGTCGACATTCGCGTCGAGCCGCAAAATCCGGACCTGGTGGCCAAGGCCATCAAGCCTGACTACGCAGTGGGTCCGCACACGGCATCACTGGGCCTGACGTTCGCTGAAGGCAACACCTTGCCTGCGCAATTCAAGGAAGGCGCTTTCATCGGCCAGCACGGCTCGTGGAACCGTAAACCGCACAGTGGCTACAAAGTCATTTTCGTGCCGTTTTCGGGCGGCAAACCGATCGGGCAACCAGTGGATGTACTGACGGGTTTTCTCAACGAAGACGAAGAGGCCAGGGGCCGGCCGGTGGGCGTGCTGATCGATCAGCAGGGTGGCTTGCTGGTGGCGGATGATGTGGGGAACAAGGTGTGGCGCGTGTCCGCAGCCAAATAATTGCCCTCTTGTGGGAGCGAGACCGGCTTGCCGGCGATAGCGGTTTGTCAGTCAACATTGATGTCGCAGATCCAACGCTAACGCCGGCAAGCCGGTCTCACTCCTGCAGGATTCGGCGCCTTACTAAGGATTGCGTGCGAGATGCTCGGAGCGCAGAACGCGCTTGGCGCTTAGGTATGCCCTCTGCCAATAGGCTTTGGACAGGCTGTCGAGCTTCACCGTGCCGCCCGTCGCGGGCGCATGCACGAAGCGACCTTCACCGACGTAAATCCCCGCATGGCTGACCTGAGAGCCGCCATTGGTGGCGAAGAAAATCAGGTCACCGGTTTGCAGGCCTTCCTTGCCCACATTGGCGGCTTGCATGCTGATCATCTCGCGCGTTGTACGCGGCAGGGAAATGCCGGCAACATCACGGTAGACGTAGCCGATCAACCCGCTGCAATCGAAGCCCGAATCCGGCGTGTTGCCACCCCACCGATACGGCGTCCCCACCAGGCCGAGCGCGCGGAACAGCACATCTTCTGCCTCGGGGGAAAAGGACTGCGGGTTACCGAAGATAATGGGCGCGCGAACCACCGGGGCTGGCGGGGGGCGGCTGGCGCAGGCGCTGAGCAGCGCTGCGAAGAACAGGAGTGCGAGGCGGGCCGACATCGTCATAAGCAGAACATCCTGATCTGGCTGCGGCTTTTTCTGCCGGGAATGCAGAAAAGAAAACCGCCTGCGCAGGGCGCAGGCGGTTTGCCATCATTAATAGATCAGAATTCTAGCGGCTATGCGGCAAACTTCAAGTAAGACTTTAACTTAACCTTGCAAATTGTATGTTTACTTGCGAGCGGTGACCACGGTCGGGGCCATCGCGAGAGCGCGTTTGGCTTCGATGAAGGTCTTGTTCCAGTAGCTGTCGCCCAGGCTATCGACCCGAACACCACCGCTTTTGCGGCTGCTGGAGTGGATGAACTGGTTGTCACCGAGGTAGATCCCGGCGTGACTGACGCGGCCGCGACGGCCATTGGTGGCGAAGAACAGCAGATCACCTGGCTTCAGCGCGCTGCGAGCTACCAGCGGTGCGTCTACGTTGATCATTTCGCGAGTGGAGCGTGGCAGGTTCATGCCCGCTTCTTCACGGAACAGATAACCGATGAAGCCGCTGCAATCGAAACCGGCTTCAGAGGTACCGCCGAAACGGTAACGGGTACCGATCAGGGACATGCCACGTTCGAGAATGCTGTCGGCCAGCCCCGGAAGCTTGTACGACTTGCCGTCGGCGAAGTCGGCCAGTTCTTTATCGGTGGCCAGATCTTCCTGAAAAAGAACGGAAGTAGATTGTGCAGTGACCGAATTTTTAACCTGCTGTTGTTGCTCTTGCTGGGACACTGGAGAGTGAGCAGCGCAACCGATCAACAGGGTGACGAGTGCGAGAGGCACGAGGGGTGCGAAGCGCTTTAGCATGGGCACGACCGTGGCTGTTAGTTATAAAGAAGCCGAGACTATGCCCACAATCATCCTCATTTGCAAATTCAATCGAACTTTATGTGACTTATCGGTTTCTCGTTTACATCTAAGCGCTTAAGCCCGTTTTAGACGCTCGCGCAGCCTGCAGCCCTGTAGGAAAGCGGATTCCTGACGCCTGAAATATGCCAAAACCCCTGCCAGGCTTTGGTTTACCGAGCCTCTGTTACCAGCCCAGGGTTTCTTTCAGGAAGGGAATGGTCAGCTTGCGCTGAGCTTGAAGAGAGGCCTGATCGAGACGCTCAAGCAACTCGAACAGCGCACTCATGCTGCGAGTTCCGCGGGTCAAAATAAAATGCCCGACTTCATCGGTCAGGTGCAAACCGCGACGCGATGCACGCAATTGCAAAGCACGCAATTTGTCTTCATCGGAAAGCGGGCGCATCTGGAAAATCAGTGCCTGGGTCAAACGCGACTTCAAGTCCGCCAGCTTCACCGGCAGTTCACGCGGCGAGGTCGATGCGGCGATCAGCAGACGACGACCGCTGTCTCGCAGACGATTGAACAGATGGAATAGCGCCTCTTCCCAGTCCGCCCGACCGGCCACCGCCTGCAAATCATCCAGACAGACCAGTTCGTATTGTTCGAGGTTATCGAGAATAGTGATGCCACGATCAAGCAGCTCGGCCAATGGCAAGTACACCGCCGGCTCCCCCAACTGCTCGAAGCGCAGGCAGGCCGCCTGCAACAGATGCGTACGCCCTACCCCGTCCTTGCCCCAGAGATAAATCAGGCTTTCGGTCCACCCGGCGTCGGCTTCGCAGAGTCGCTCGACATAGCCGAGTGCTGCGGCATTGGCGCCTGGGTAGTAATTGATAAAGGTAGCGTCATCTCGCAGACGCACACCTAGGGGCAGCTGAATCGGTTTCATGCTGACTGAACAGTTCCAAAGGAACCGTTAGTGGCCTCTGTGTAAAGTTTGCGAAGTTTATACCCGTGACGCTGGTCGCACAATGCGACAGACCATAAGCAAAATCAAAGGTTTGCGTTAACGCTCTGGTTTCATGACAGTTTTGTTGGCGGTGCATGTGACAGCCACGCGAGGATGCAGGCCAACCCGGCGAGATCGGGGTTGGCCGTGACGGCCTTTCAACCGACCTTACTGCTTCGGCTCTTCTGCACCGCTGTACATATCAGAATCTTTGTATAAATCATTTACATGGCGCACCAGCACCATGATCACCGCCGCCACCGGCAACGCCAGCAACACCCCTGTGAAACCGAACAGCTCGCCGCCCGCCAGAACGGCAAAAATCACTGCCACCGGGTGCAGACCGATCCGGTCCCCTACCAACATGGGTGTCAGCACCATGCCTTCGAGCGCCTGCCCGACCATGAACACCGCGACGATGCCCAACATGGGATAGAGGTCGCCACCGAACTGGAACAGTCCGGCAATCAACGCCGCGCCAATCCCGACGACAAAGCCCATGTACGGCACGATTGCGGCCAGCCCGGCGATAACACCGATCAGCAGCCCCAACTCCAACCCCACCAGCATCAAGCCCGCAGAATAGATCACCCCCAGCGCTACCATCACCAGCAATTGCCCGCGAACGAACGCCCCCAGCACTTCGTGGCATTCGGCAGCGAGCATGACAGCGCGCTCTTCGCGATCACGCGGTAACAGGCTTCGGACCTTCCCCATCATCAGGTCCCAGTCCCGCAGCAGGTAAAAACTCACCACCGGGATCAACACCAGATTGGCCAACCAGCCAATCAACGCGAGACCGGACGCCGTGGCCTGACTCAACACAACTCCTACGATGTCACTGGTCTGCGTCACGTGCTCGCTGATCGCAGCCTTGAGCCGGTCAAATTTCCAGAAGCCTTCCGACAACCCAAACTTCGATTGCGCCCACGGCAGCGCAGTGTGCTGCAGCCAGTCGAGCATTTGCGGCGCCAGCTCATACAAACGAAACAGTTGCTTGGCCAGCAGCGGCACCAACACCAGCAGCAGCGTGGTGAATATCAGGGTGAACAGCGCGAACACCGCTATCACGCCCCACGTCCTTGAAAGCCCGACCTTCTCCAGTCGATCCACCAGCGGATCGAACAGATAGGCCAGCAACAGCGCCACCAGAAAGGGAGTCAGAATCGGATGCAACAGCCAGACAAACGCGCAGAGCAGAACCACCCCACCCAACCAGAACCAACGGCGCGTATCGGCCATGTACCACTCCATATGCATCTATATAAAGAAAGAAAACCTTACCAGCGAAAGCGCAATTGCGGCGTAGGGGCCGGGGCTGGCGCCACAGCAGGCGTCGAACCCGGCACCACGGGCTGAACCTGCGCTACGGGTGCTACGGGTGCTACGGGCGCGGCAGCTTCACCGGCCGGTACTTCTTGCAACTTCGCCAGCGACAACTGCGAGCGCAGTTGCTCAGCGCTGCCACTAACCCGATAAAGAATGCGATCAGCGTTAACACTTTGCAGACGCGCGCCAAACGGGTCGAGCAATCGCCCCAGCGACGCATAACGCTCCAGATTCATGCCCTGCACTTCCAGCAATTGTTCACCCGAGGCACCTGGCCTGACGACAAACCGTGGCGCCAGTCGCTGGGTGACCGCCAGCATCACCGCATCGGCCACCGCGGCCTGATCCGCCCCTTGCACGCTGCCCGCTTCTTTCTTGTCGCCCATCCACAAATTCCATTTGGCCTGCCACTGACCACCCTCTTCTTCCTTGGCATGCACCGCGAGCAAGGCGTCTGCGTTGTACCGCTCCGATGCATTGCGCAGAGGCGTCGCATCCGTGCCTTCCAGCGTCGGCGCTGTCGCCACCAGTTGCTCACTCAGGTCCGCCAGCGGCAAGCGCAATGGCAAGCCGCGGTGTTGCGCCGCTCGACGCAGAGGCGCGGCGCTGGCCTGACCATCGCCCACCAGGCTCGAACCTTCGGTGGAGTCATTCAACCACCAGCCAAGAATCGACGGCCGATTCGCCCCCCACAACGACAGCCCCGCACGGCGCAGCGCCTGCTCGGTGGAGGCCGGGTCGAAATCGACCTTCAACACTTCCGGCGGCCCCGCCTCGAAGCCGTATTGACTGATGATTTGTTGTGGATCCTTGCGCAGGGCCGCCAAACCCGGACTTTGCGCGGCCTTGGGATCGCCGGTCAGACGCAATACCAGCGTGTCCAGTGCACGCTGGGTCGCTTGATCACGCTCTTCGGGCGCCTGACTGGTGACAGGCTCGCGCACTTGATAAAGACCTTTTACGTTTTCGGCATGACTGGCGAGGCTGAAAAGGGAAAAACAGCTCAAACACAAGAGTTTTGAAAGAAAACGCATGGAAGATTCCTGACGACAAGAGCGGCTGGAACTGACCGCATGAAGGCATTGAGCAAGCTGTGACCATCGCCTCGCACAAAACATTCACCCGACCCCGATAAGTTTTTGACGCTGCCATAACGATAGACGGTTAATCGCGATACCTTATACAGGCCACCAACAGGCTCAATATCAATTTTTTTAATGGGATATGCCCCTGCTGTCGGCGTGAGGATGGCCGCTGCCCCTCAAGCCTGATAAAATCGCGCGCCTTCGCAGACCGGCAACAGCCGGGTAGCCCGAATTTCGTGTGAGGCAATCGCCCCCCGTTGAATTCGGCGTCCCCGCTGGACTCGGTCGTTACCCCTGAATCCCCCCTAAAGGCCTGGATCATGAGCAAGCAACCCTCCCTGAGCTACAAGGACGCCGGTGTAGACATCGACGCCGGTGAAGCATTGGTCGAACGCATCAAGAGCGTCGCCAAGCGCACTGCGCGCCCGGAAGTCATGGGCGGCCTGGGCGGTTTCGGCGCCCTCTGCGAAATCCCGGCCGGCTACAAGCAGCCCGTGCTGGTTTCCGGCACTGACGGCGTTGGCACCAAGCTGCGCCTGGCACTGAACCTGAACAAGCACGACAGCATCGGCATCGACCTCGTCGCAATGTGCGTGAACGACCTGGTGGTCTGCGGTGCCGAGCCACTGTTTTTCCTCGACTACTACGCCACCGGCAAACTCAATGTCGAAACCGCGACCCAAGTCGTGACCGGCATCGGCGCAGGCTGCGAACTGTCCGGCTGCTCCCTGGTCGGCGGCGAAACCGCTGAAATGCCTGGCATGTACGAAGGCGAAGACTACGACCTGGCTGGCTTCTGCGTCGGCGTCGTGGAGAAATCCGAAATCATCGACGGCTCGAAAGTCGCTGCCGGTGACGCCCTGCTCGCCCTGCCGTCTTCCGGCCCGCACTCCAACGGCTACTCGCTGATCCGCAAGATCATCGAAGTGTCGGGTGCCGACATCGAAAACATCCAGCTCGACGGCAAACCGCTGACCGACCTGCTGATGGCCCCGACCCGTATCTACGTGAAGCCGCTGCTCAAGCTGATCAAGGAAACCGGCGCTGTCAAAGCCATGGCCCACATCACCGGTGGCGGCCTGCTGGACAACATCCCGCGCGTGCTGCCAAAAGGCGCACAAGCCGTGGTTGATGTAGCGAGCTGGACCCGTCCTGCCGTGTTCGACTGGCTGCAAGAGAAAGGCAACGTCGACGAAAACGAAATGCACCGCGTGCTGAACTGCGGCGTCGGCATGGTCATCTGCGTCGCTCAAGAGCACGTTGAAACGGCGCTGAGCGTTTTGCGTGAAGCCGGCGAGCAGCCTTGGGTCATCGGCCAGATCTCCACCGCTGCCGAAGGCGCGGCTCAGGTTGAACTGAAGAACCTCAAGGCTCACTGATGTCAAAGACCTGTGATGTCGTGGTGCTGCTCTCCGGCACCGGCAGTAACTTGCAGGCCTTGATCGACAGCACGCGGACCGGCGACAGCCCGGTCCGTATCGCTGCGGTGATTTCCAACCGCGCCGATGCTTATGGCCTGCAACGCGCCAAGGACGCGGGTATCGACACCCGCGCCCTGGATCACAAGGCTTTCGAAGGCCGCGAGGCCTTCGATGCCGCATTGATCGAACTGATCGACGCGTTCAACCCCAAACTCGTGGTACTGGCCGGCTTCATGCGCATTCTCAGCGCTGACTTCGTGCGCCATTACGCGGGTCGCCTGCTCAACATCCATCCGTCGCTGCTACCCAAATACAAAGGGTTACACACTCATCAGCGCGCGCTGGAGGCCGGCGACACTGAGCACGGCTGCTCCGTCCACTTCGTCACCGAGGAACTCGATGGCGGACCACTGGTCGTACAAGCAGTAATACCAGTAGAGTTGCAGGATTCGCCGCAGAGTCTGGCGCAGCGAGTCCATGCCCAGGAACACCTGATCTACCCGTTGGCTGTACGCTGGTTTGCCGAAGGTCGACTCTCACTCGGCGAACAAGGTGCTTTACTGGATGGAAAGCTACTCGCGGCCAGCGGCCACCTGATTCGTACCTAGGAGATATTATGCGTCGCGCCCTGCTCTTCGCTTGCGCTCTGCTTGCCTTGCCTCTGGCACAGGCTGCGGAACTTCAACCTTTCTCCGCCAGCTATACCGCCGACTGGAAACAGCTCCCCATGAGCGGCACGGCTGAACGCAGCCTGACCAAGGAAGCCAACGGCGTCTGGAAGCTCAGCTTCAAGGCATCGATGATGATCGCCAGCCTGACGGAAGAAAGCACCCTGACCGTGGACAAGGACACCCTGCTGCCTCAGTCCTACCGCTTTGAGCGTGGCGGACTGGGTAAAGCCAAAAAGGTTGATCTGGATTTCGACTGGGCCGCCAAAATGGTCACCGGCACCGATCGTGGCGACCCGGTCAAGGTTCCACTGAACCGTGGCATGCTCGACAAGTCCACGTATCAGCTGGCCCTGCAGGAAGACGTCGCCGCCGGCAAAAAGAGCATGAACTATCAGGTCATCGATGGTGGCGAAGTCGACACCTATGACTTCCGCGTATTGGGTTCGGAAAAAGTCGACACCAAGGCCGGCCAGATCGATGCGATCAAAGTCGAGCGCGTGCGCGACCCGACACAAAACAAGCGCATTACCGTCCTGTGGTTTGCCAAGGACTGGGATTACCTGCTGGTCCGTCTGCAACAAGTTGAAACCGACGGCAAGGAGTACAACATCATGCTCCTCGACGGCAAGGTCAACGGTAAAGCGGTCAAAGGCAGCTAAACCGGCACAACACGAAAATCCGGAATCCGATAAGGGTTCCGGATTTTTTTTGCCTGCTGGAACTTAAATCCGCGCCAACGCTTGCGCCAGATCAGCGCGCAGGTCTTCGACGTCCTCGACCCCCACGGACAATCGCACCAGCGCATCGCCGATGCCAAGTTGGGCACGGGTGTCGGCGGGGATGGTCGCGTGGGTCATGATCGCCGGGTGCTCAATCAGGCTTTCCACCCCGCCCAGGCTCTCCGCGAGCGCAAAGATCTGCACGCTCTCCAGAAAGCGCTTGGCGCCCGCCAGGTCGCTGTTCAGATCGAGTGAGATCATCCCGCCAAAACCGCGCATCTGTTGCCGCGCCAGTTCGTGCTGCGGATGTGATGGCAATCCCGGGTAGTAGACGCGCGCCACCTGCGGCTGTTGTTCCAGCCATTGCGCCAACGCCAGGGCGTTGCTGCAGTGGCGCTCCATGCGCAGTGCCAGGGTTTTCACGCCGCGCAGGGTAAGAAAGGCGTCGAATGGACCGGCGATGGCGCCCACAGCGTTTTGCAGAAAGCCCAGTCGCTCGCGCAGCTGCGCGTTCTGCCCCACCACCGCGATGCCGCCGATCACGTCGGAGTGACCATTCAAATACTTGGTGGTCGAATGCACCACGACATCGAAGCCCAATTCCAGCGGGCGCTGGGTCCAAGGACTCGCGAAGGTGTTGTCGGCCACGCAAATGATCCCGCGCTGGCGGCAGATGCGTGCGATGGCGGCGAGATCAGAGAGGCGCAACAACGGATTGCTCGGCGTCTCGACACAGACCATTCGCGTGTCGTCCTGCAGCGCGGCTTCAAAGGCCGCAAGGTCTGTCAAATCGACGAAGCTGAAACGATGCCCGGCACTGCGCCGCCGCACCTTGTCGAACAGGCGAAACGTACCGCCATACAAATCATTGCCCGAAACAATATGCGAATCGGCATCGAGCAATTCGAGCACTGTGGAAATCGCTGCCAGCCCGGACGCGAACGCAAAGGCCTGGGTGCCCCCTTCGAGATCCGCCACGCAGCGCTCCAGCGCCCAACGCGTCGGGTTGTGCGAGCGCCCGTAGTCGAGGCCTTTGTGCACACCAGGGCTTTGCTGCAAATAAGTAGAGTTGGCGTAAATCGGCGGCATCAACGCCCCGGTGGAAGGGTCCGGCGCCTGCCCCGCATGGATCACACGCGTGGCAAATCCATGCGGCGCAGCCTCTTTATCGTGACTCATGTCAGGGATCTCCGTAGATGATTGAGTAAGTCGAAGCGGGTAATCAGTCCGTGAAAGCCCGATGTATCGGCAATGATCGCCACCAGCCCACGGTCGAGTTCCGCCTGCAGCTGCGCCAGACTGGCAGCGGCAGGCAGGGTTTGCAGCTTGTCCGTCATTGCGCTGGCCACCGTCAAACGGAAGTGCGAGGCGTCCTGATGCACTCCCAGCAGAATGTCGGACTCGTCGATGACACCGACCAGCCGCTGGCCATCCACCAGCACCGGCAGTTGTGACACGTCCGCCAGACGCATGCGCTGAAAAGCAGTCAGCAGCGTGTCGTCAGGGCCCACGCTGATCACTCGACCATCCTCGAAACGGCGCGAGATCAGGTCGCGAAGGTCGCCATAGTGCTTGTACTGCAACAGGCCTTGATCGTTCATCCACTGATCGTTGTAGACCTTCGACAGGTAGCGTGTACCGGTGTCGCAGACGAAACTCACGACCCGTTTCGGCTCGGTTTGCTCTCGGCAATAACGCAGCGCCGCCGCCAGCAATGTGCCAGTCGACGAGCCACCGAGAATGCCTTCGGCGCGCAACAGTTGGCGGGCATGATCGAAGCTTTCTTCGTCGCTGATCGAATACGCGTGGCGCACGCTGGACAGGTCGGCAATCGAGGGAATGAAATCTTCGCCGATGCCTTCCACCGCCCAGGAACCGGGGGTACCGAGGGTGCCGCTGCGGCTGTATTCGGCCATCACCGAGCCGACCGGGTCGGCCAACACCATGACCAGGTCCGGCTGCACGCGGTTAAAGAAACGGGTCAGGCCGGTCAGCGTGCCGGCCGAGCCGACGCCGACGACGATGGCATCCACATCATGCTGGGTTTGCGCCCAGATCTCTGGAGCGGTGCTGCATTCGTGGGCCAGGGGGTTGGCCGGGTTGTTGAATTGATCGGCAAAGAAGGCGTCGGGAATTTCCTTTGCCAGCCGCGCGGCCACATCCTGGTAGTACTCGGGATGGCCCTTGCCGACATCGGAGCGGGTTATGTGCACCTCGGCGCCCATTGCCTTGAGGTGCAAGACTTTCTCGGTGGACATCTTGTCGGGCACCACCAACACCACTCGATACCCCTTGGCACGACCGACAAGGGCCAGACCCAGGCCAGTGTTGCCGGCAGTGGCCTCGACGATGGTGCCTCCGGGTTGCAGGCGACCATCGCGCTCGGCGGCGTCGATCATCGCCAGACCGATGCGATCCTTGATCGATCCGCCGGGGTTTTGTGATTCGAGTTTGAGGAACAGCGTACAGGGGCCGGTATCGAAGCGACTGACACGCACCAGCGGCGTGTTACCAATCAATTCAAGGACGGCAGGGCGGGATTCGTTGGGCATGTCTTCACCTTGCTATGGTTTTCGCACTGGATGGACACCAACCTGCGGCGCGTCATTGTGTGACGCTCGCAAGCATTACCTCGCTTGGACCATAGGCCGCGATAGCGTCATTCGCAACCGTGCGCGGCTAGCCGGTCGCCGGGTATTCAGTCAGCGAACAGGCACGCACCCGCAAGAAAGTGGAACGCTCCGATTGAGGAATGCTCTATAACTTCAAGGTCTTTTTGACCGAACGATTTTTCCAGCCTGGGAGGCTTTCCATGACCGTTACCGTCAATACCGTTTCCGCCGAAGGTTTTCGCCACAGTGTTCAGATCGACGACCACGAACTGTTTGCCGACGTGCCGACCTCGTCAGGCGGTGAAGGCTCGGCGCCAGAACCCCACGATTACTTCGATGCGGCCTTGGGGGCGTGCAAAGCCTTGACCCTGAAGATGTATGCCAGGAAGAAGGACATCCCGCTGACCGGTGTCACGGTCGAGGTCAAACGCGACAACAGCGAAGAACAGAAAGGCAAATACGCCCTGCACGTCAAGCTGACCCTCAAGGGCGTGCTCACCGACGCTCAGCGCGATGAATTGCACCGCGTGGCCGACCGTTGCCCTGTCCACAAGCTGATGACCACCACCGATGTCAGCATCGAAACCCACCTCTCCGAAGGTGCGTTCAGCCAGTAGCGGCAACGGCTGCGCAAGCGGGTTATGCTCCACGCATCACCCGCTCAGCCTGGAATGCAGCATGAACTCTCCGCTCGTGATCCGCCCCCGCATCGAAGATGTCGAAGGCCAGCCGATTCTTCGCCCGCTGCCGTCAGCCAAGTGCCGCAGCGTCGGGCCTTTCGTGTTTTTCGACCACATGCTGCAAACCCGGTATCCCGCGGGAAAAGGCATGAACATCCGCCAGCATCCGCATATCGGCCTGTCGACCCTCACCTATCTGTTTGAAGGGCAAATCCAGCACAAGGACAGCCTCGGTTCCGATCAAGTGGTCGATGCCGGTGATGTGAGCTGGATGACCGCCGGCAGCGCGATTGCCCACGTCGAACGCACCCCCGAGGCGTTGAAGAGCAGCGGTTTCACAATGCACGGCCTGCAGATCTGGCTGGCATCGCCCAAAGAGCATGAACAAGGCCCGGGGCACTACAGCCATCATCCGGCCGCCACCTTGCCGGTCAGCGATAACCTTGGGGTAAAGATCCGGATGATTGCCGGGTCAGGCTTTTGTCTGGAATCCCCAGTCCCGGTGCTCTCTCCTACGTTGTACGCGGAATTAAACCTGCAAACGGCGACCACGCTGCTGATTCCCACCGAGCATGAAGAGCGAGCGTTGTATGTCTTGAGCGGCGAGGCGCAGCTGGATGGCGAAGCACTGGAACTGAATTCGCTGGTGGTGTTGCCGGCGGGGGAAGCGATGACACTGTTTGCCGAGAGCGACTGTCATGCCGTGTTGTTTGGTGGCGCGCCAATGGACGGCCCCAGGAGGATCAATTGGAATTTTGTCTCGAGCGATCCGGCGGCCATCGATGAAGCACGGCGGCGCTGGGCGGCCGGGGATTGGCCGACGGTGCCGGGGGAAAGTGAACGGATCGAACTGCCTCTTCGGTGAACGCCTGATCGTTCCCACGCTCCGCGTGGGAATGCAGCCCGTGACGCTCCGCGTCACTGGACGCGGAGCGCCCCTAGAGGCATTCCCACGCGGAGCGTGGGAACGATCAGCCAGATTGCTAGGTTTTCACACAGTCTGCGAAGCGGGTTTTATCTACAACGCAGTTAAACCGACAGTTCAACCAGCAGCTTGTTCAGACGGCGCACATACGCGGCCGGATCCTTCAAGCTGTCACCGGCAGCCAGGGCCGCCTGATCGAAGAGAATGTGCGACAGGTCGCCGAAACGCTCGTCGCTCTGCTCGTTGTCGAGCTTCTCGATCAGCGGGTGCGCCGGGTTGAACTCGAAGATCGGCTTCGACTCCGGAACCTTCTGACCGCTGGCCTCCAGGATCTGACGCATCTGCATGCCCAGGTCCTGCTCGCCGATCGCCAGAATCGCCGGGGAATCGGTCAGACGGTGGGAGACCCGTACTTCAGCAACCGAGTCACCCAATGCGGATTTCAGACGTTCAACCAGACCTTCTTTGGACTTGGCGACTTCTTCCGCGGCTTTCTTGTCCTCTTCCGAGTCCAGATTGCCCAGGTCCAGGTCACCACGCGCCACGTCAACGAAGCTCTTGCCGTCGAAGTCGCTGAGGTAGCTCATCAGCCACTCGTCGATGCGATCGGTCAGCAGCAGCACTTCGATGCCTTTCTTGCGGAAGACTTCCAGGTGCGGGCTGTTTTTGACTTGCGCGTAGGTTTCGCCGGTCAGGTAGTAGATCTTGTCCTGACCTTCCTTGGCGCGAGCCAGGTATTCGGCCAGACCCACCACTTGCTCGCCTTCATCACCGTTGGTCGATGCGAAACGCAGCAGGCCAGCGATTTTCTCTTTGTTGGCGAAATCTTCTGCCGGGCCTTCTTTCATGACCTGACCGAAGTTCTTCCAGAAGCCCTTGTATTGCTCAGGCTCGTTCTTCGCCAGTTTTTCCAGCATGTCCAGAACGCGCTTGGTCAGCGCCGACTTCATCGAATCGATGATCGGGTCTTTCTGCAGGATTTCCCGCGACACGTTCAACGACAGGTCGTTGGAATCGACCACGCCTTTGATGAAACGCAGGTACAACGGCAGGAACGACTCGGCCTGGTCCATCACGAACACACGCTGCACGTACAGCTTCAGGCCTTTCGGCGCTTCACGCTGGTACAGGTCGAACGGAGCACGGGCCGGCACGTAGAGCAGCGAGCTGTATTCGAGCTTGCCTTCGACCTTGTTGTGGCTCCAGCTCAGCGGGTTCTCGAAATCGTGAGCGACGTGCTTGTAGAACTCCTGGTATTCCTCGTCCTTCACTTCAGTGCGAGGACGGGTCCACAGGGCACTGGCGCGGTTGACGGTTTCCCATTCAACGGCCGGCTGCTCTTCACCTTCAGCGGCGGCCACTTCTTTTGGCAACTCGATCGGCAGGGCGATGTGGTCGGAGTACTTCTTGATGATGTTGCGCAGACGCCAGCCATCGGCGAATTCGTCTTCACCGGACTTCAGGTGCAGAACGATGCGAGTGCCGCGCTCGGCTTTCTCAACGGTGGCCACTTCAAAATCGCCTTCGCCCTTGGACGACCAGTGCACACCTTCGCTGGCCGCATCACCGGCACGACGGCTGAACACGTCGACTTTGTCGGCGACGATGAAGGCAGAGTAGAAACCCACACCGAACTGGCCGATCAGGTGCGAATCTTTCTTCTGATCGCCAGACAGGTGTTTCATGAAGTCGGCTGTGCCGGATTTGGCGATGGTACCCAGATGGGCGATCGCTTCTTCGCGGTTCATGCCAATGCCGTTGTCTTCGAGGGTGACGGTTTTGGCGTCCTTGTCGAAGGTCACACGGATTTTCAGTTCGGCGCCACCTTCCAGCAATTCAGGCTTGGACAGGGCTTCGAAACGTAATTTGTCGACAGCGTCAGAGGCGTTCGAGATCAATTCGCGAAGGAAGATTTCCTTGTTGGAATACAGCGAATGGATCATGAGGTGCAGCAGTTGCTTCACCTCGGTCTGGAAGCCCAGGGTTTCCTTTTGAGTTTCCACACTCATGGTCATCAAACTCCAATCAGATGGCAGTGGCCGCGACCTTCAGGGTCGGCGGCGGGTTGTCATCAGAGTTGGGGGCTGTGTTCAGGATTTCAAGGGCTCCTCAATTTTGAAATGGGCACGGGCCGTCGCAATGGGCTCGGATTCAGTGCTTTGCCAGGCGGTAACGGCCACGTTGGCGACCCGACGCCCCTGTCGGCACACCTGACATTTGGCCCAGGTATCGCGAAACTGCCCGGCGCGCAGGTAGTCGAGGGAGAAATCGATGATTTTCGGTACACCCGGCGAACCCGTGAAAATCAGCAAGTGCAGCGCGGCCGAGAGTTCCATGAACCCGGCAATCACGCCGCCATGAATCGCCGGCAATAAAGGGTTACCAATGTTGTCCTTGTTGGCTGGCAGGCGAAACAGCAGATCATCCCCCACCCGCGAACATTCGACGCCGATCAGTTTGGCATAAGGAATCAGGTGCAACAGTGACGCGTAGTTGCCCTCCTCATGAGCCTGTTGCAGTTGTTCCTTGAAGGAATCAGTCATTGCGCACCTCCGGAGATGACGCCGCCAAAGCCTTTCGTGCCTTTGATGGCTTTGCCCATGCGCATGAACGTACCCACAACATGGGCGATGGGGTGCTCGGGATCGTCCTGATAGGCGAAACCACGGGCGAAGATCACGTCGGTGGTCACTCGGTAGCATTGGGCAAAACCGTAGACATCTTTATGCGGTTCGGCGGCATGCATGTAGTCGATGCGCAGATCGAGGGTCGGGCAGACTTCAAATTCGGGCAGCACGCACAGGGTCGACATACCGCAGGCAGTGTCCATCAACGATGTCAGCGCACCGCCGTGGATCACGCCGGTTTGCGGGTTGCCAACGATTTGCGGGCTGTACGGCAAGATGACCGTTAGTCCGTCATTGCTGGCGCTGTGCACCCGTAACCCAAGGACCTGACAATGCCGCAGCGCCGACAGGAATCGCGTCGCACGCTCAAAAACAGGGTTTTCGGCCATGTGATAAAAAGCTCTAGTTAGTGGGGATTCGAAGTCTTGGAAAAAGCAAAAAGTTCCTTAGCGAATATCCTTCATATATTTGTATGAAATGAGGAACTTATCATTGCCGGGTGTGCTCGAAAGGCCAGTAGTTATTTCCATAAGGAGAAACACCCCATGCGTAAGACTTTAGCTATTGCCTTGATGTTGACCGCTTCCCTCGGTCTCGCTGCCTGCGATAAAAAATCCGAGGACAAAGCTCAAGATGCAGCCAAACATGCTGAACAGGCTCAGCAAGACATGAACAAAGCTCAGGATAAAGTGAACGACGCTGCGAAAGAAAACGCCAAAGCTGCCGAAGCTCAGGCTGAATCGAACGAAGCTGCCGCAAAAGAAGCACCTAAAAACTAAAACAGTTTTTAGCTTGCAAAAGAAAACCCGCCTGGTGCGGGTTTTCTTTTGCCTGCGATTTGCTCCGCTAGAGCAAAATGCTTCTAAAAGTCGGACTAATGATCAGTAACAACGAACAGACGAAACCCACAAACCAGACCAGACTGCGCTGCCAGGCCAAATCGCCCCAGTAACACAGTAAGTAGATAATGCGTGAGATCACAAAGATGATCGCCAGCAGGTCGATCAGCCATCCTGCGGTTTGGGTGGTGTGCGCCATCAACACACCTACCGCAAACAATATAAAGGCTTCAAAACAGTTTTGATGCGCGGCCAACGCACGGGCCCCGAAGCCGGTAAGTTGCCCCTGCTGCTGACGCGGCAGGTGATTGTTGTAACCGCCCTGCTCTTTCATCGCCTTGGCCACCGGCATGCGGGCCACATAAATCAGTAATGCACTGATTAACACACACCAGAACGGAATACTCATCAAGCGACCTCTTTGTTTGCCTCGGGCAAGGGTGCCTCTGTAGGGGTATAGACCATCACGTCCAGAACGTCGGAATGAAACTCCCGGCGATACAACACCAATACCACGCCGGTACTCATCAGCATGAACAGCCACGGGCTGACGAACCAGGCCAGCATGGTCATGCCGAAGTAGTAGGAACGCAGGCCGAAGTTGAACTGGTTAGCGGCCATGGAGATGACCCGTGCCGCGCGGGCAGCGAAGGCTTTGCGTTCCTGTTCGGACACGTGGCGTTCACCGACCATTGGCGCCGAGCCAATCAGAATCGCTGCAAAGTTGTACTGGCGCATGCACCAGCTGAAGGTGAAGAAGGCGTAGACAAACACCAGCGCCAGGCACAGCAATTTGATCTCCGACATGCCCTGGGACGCCTGCTGCACCATCGGGATATCCGCCAACAACGACACCGCTCTTTCGGAAGCACCGAGCACGGTGAGAATACCGGCCAGAATAATCAAGGTGCTGGAGGCAAAGAACGAGGCATTACGCTCTAGGTTACCCACCACACTGGCATCGGCGATGCGGTTGTCGCGTAACAGCATGCGACGCATCCAGTCTTCGCGGTACAGATGCAACACGCTGGCCAGGCACGCGGTGTCACGGCCCTTCCACGTGGCATAGCGGGTGTAACCGCCCCAGCAGATGACAAACCAGAGCGCGGCGAGGATGTGGATCAGGTTGGCGTGGATGAACGACATGCAGGTCCTTTTGATGGAGTGGCGAAATACTCGAAACCTTGTGGGAGCGAGCCGGCTCCGGGCGGCGTTCCGACGATAGCGGTAGATCAGTCAACATCTCTGTTGAAAGTAAAATCGCCATCGCGAGCAGGCTCGCTCCCACATTGGAAATTTGCAAGGCTTCGACGTTAGCTTATGGAAAAAGACACTGCACTGACTCCAAAAAAAATGCCCCGCATCGATTGATACGGGGCATTTCTGTTTCAGCTTGATAGCCCGCTTGTGGCAGGCCATTCAGCGACTTAAGCCAGCGCTTCTTCGCGCTTGCCCAGCAGTCGATCGCAAACCACCGCGACCACCAGGGTCATGACCGCCGGCACCAGCCACGCCAGGCCCTGCTCGCTCAGCGGCAAGTGAGACAACTGAGTCGGCATCCAGTCCGCCAGACCCGCGCCCTTGAGCGCGTCGATCATGCCGAAGAGGAACGACACCAGCATCACCGGACCGACGATGCGGCCCTGCTCATGCCAGAAGTCCTTGCAGAAGCTCAGCGCCACCAGGGCGATGCATGGCGGGTAGATCGCCGTCAGGACCGGGATCGAGAAGGCAATCAGCTTGGTGAGGCCCAGGTTGGACACCAGCAAGGAGAACACCGCCAGGATGATGACCAGCGTCTTGTACGACAGTGGCAGCACGCGGCTGAAGTACTCGGCACAGGCACAGGTCAGGCCTACAGCCGTTACCAGGCAGGCCAGCGAGATCAACACGGCCAGGAAACCGCTGCCCAACGAACCGAAGGTGTGTTGCACATAAGCGTGCAATACCGCCGCGCCGTTGGTCGCACCGGCGGCCACTTCGTGGCTGCCCGAACCGAGGCGGAACAGACTGACATAAACCAGAGCCAGGCCAACGCCGGCAATCAGCCCGGCAATGATGGCGTAACGGGTGATCAGCACCGGCGATTCAACACCACGGGAGCGGATCGCGTTAACAATCACGATACCGAACACCAAAGCGCCCAGGGTATCCATGGTCAGGTAACCATTGATGAAACCTTGAGAGAACGGTGCCGCGACGTATTCCGGCGTGGCCACGCCGATATCACCGGCAGGCAACGCGAACGCGGCGATGCCGAGCGCGGCCAGGGCAATGATCTTCAGTGGTGCGAGAAAACGTCCTACGGTATCCAGCAAACGCCCCGGGTAGAGCGAGATGAAGAACACGATCAGGAAGTACACCGAACTGTAGAGGAACAGCGCCAACGGGCTCTCGCCGGTCAGCGGCGCCAGGCCGACTTCGAACGAGACGGTGGCGGTGCGCGGGGTGGCAAACAATGGGCCGACTGCCAGGTAGCACGCGGCAGCCAACAGGCCACCGGCGATTTTGCCGATCGGGCTGCTCAACGCATCCATCGCACCACCGACTTTCGCCAGTGCAACCACGGTGATCACAGGCAAACCGACCGCGGTGATCAAGAAGCCCAGCGCCGCCATCCAGACATTAGGTCCGGACTGCAAGCCGACGATAGGCGGGAAGATGATGTTGCCAGCCCCGACAAAGAGGGCAAATGTCATAAAACCAAGTGCCAGGATGTCCTGGCCTTTCAACACTTTCATTAAGGAAATACCACACTACTGAATCGGAATTTAGAGAGGGATTTCCCTTTGGGGTGAGGGAAATGCTGTCGATCCGTATAGGACTGACCCTTTAGCGCGTCACTGCTTTGTGGGCCGCGTTCGCAAAAATGGTGTGTAGCCTAACGAGTTTGCCGGGGAAACGCACTGTTAAAGGGCGAACTATCCGATACACGACGTTTCTGTGTCGCGTTTCTGCATGTAAATTGATCTGTGTCTATAAAGCAGATCGTTCCCACGCTCTGCGTGGGAACGCATCCCGTGACGCTCTGCGTCACATCCAAAGGTGGAACGCGGAGCGTCCCCAGCGGCATTCCCACGCAGAGCGGGGGAACGATCACCCGGAAACGACAAAGGCCACCCGAAGGTGGCCTTTGTTTGGTAAAGCGTCAGCTAAGCGCGAGGCTTATTTGATCGCCCAACCGGTCAGCTCGGACAAAGCCTTGCCGATGTCTGCCAGCGAACGCACGGTTTTAACGCCTGCGTCTTCCAGGGCAGCAAACTTCTCGTCTGCAGTGCCTTTGCCGCCAGAGATGATTGCGCCAGCATGGCCCATGCGCTTGCCCGCAGGGGCAGTCACACCAGCGATGTAGGAAACAACCGGCTTGGTCACGTTTGCCTTGATGTAGGCAGCCGCTTCTTCTTCAGCCGAACCGCCGATCTCGCCGATCATGACGATCGCTTCGGTCTTCGGGTCTTCCTGGAACAGCTTCAGGATGTCGATGAAGTTCGAACCCGGGATCGGGTCACCGCCGATGCCGACGCAAGTCGACTGACCGAAACCGGCGTCAGTAGTTTGCTTGACAGCTTCGTAGGTCAGGGTGCCGGAACGGGAAACGATACCGACCTTGCCTGGCAAGTGAATGTGACCTGGCATGATGCCGATCTTGCATTCGCCTGGAGTGATCACGCCTGGGCAGTTAGGGCCGATCAGGGTAACACCCAGCTCGTCGCACTTAACTTTAGCGTCCAGCATGTCCAGGGTAGGAATGCCTTCAGTGATGCAAACGATCAGCTTGATGCCGCCGAAAGCAGCTTCCAGGATCGAGTCCTTGCAGAAAGGAGCTGGAACGTAGATCACGCTGGCGGTGGCGCCAGTGGCAGCTACAGCGTCTTTCACGGTGTTGAACACTGGTAGACCCAGGTGCTCGGTGCCGCCTTTGCCAGGAGTTACGCCGCCAACCATCTTGGTGCCGTATTCGATGGCTTGCTGGGTGTGGAAACTACCTTGCGAACCGGTAATACCCTGGCAGATAACTTTGGTGTCTTTATTGATCAGGACGCTCATTATTTGCCCTCCGCAGCTTTAACGACTTGTTGAGCAGCGTCGGTCAGGCTGGTAGCAGCGATGATGTTCAAACCGCTTTCTGCCAGTACTTTAGCGCCCAGCTCAGCGTTGTTGCCTTCAAGGCGAACAACAACCGGGATTTTCACGCCGACTTCTTTCACAGCGCCGATGATGCCTTCGGCAATCATGTCGCAACGAACGATGCCGCCGAAGATGTTGACCAATACTGCAGCGACGTTAGTGTCGGACAGGATGATCTTGAACGCTTCGGTAACGCGTTCTTTGGTAGCACCGCCGCCCACGTCGAGGAAGTTGGCTGGTTTGCCGCCATGCAGGTTGACGATGTCCATGGTACCCATGGCCAGGCCAGCACCGTTGACCATGCAACCGATGTTGCCTTCCAGTGCTACGTAGTTCAGTTCGAACTTGGCAGCGTGCGCTTCGCGCGGATCGTCTTGCGACGGATCGTGGAAAGTCTTCAGCTTAGGCTGACGGTACATGGCGTTGGCGTCGATGTTGATCTTGGCGTCGAGGCAATGCAGATCGCCGTCAGCCTTGATCACCAGCGGGTTCACTTCCAGCAGAGCCAGGTCGTGATCCTTGAACAGCTTGGCCAGACCTACGAAGATCTTGGCGAACTGAGCAACTTGCTTGCCTTCCAGACCCAGCTGGAATGCCAGTTCGCGACCCTGGAATGGCTGAGCGCCAACCAGTGGATCGATAGTGGCTTTCAGAATTTTCTCTGGAGTGTCGTGAGCGATTTTCTCGATGTCCACGCCACCTTCGGTGGAAGCCATGAACACGATACGACGGCTCGAACGGTCAACGACAGCGCCCAGGTACAGCTCTTTAGCGATATCAGTGCACGATTCAACCAGGATCTTGGTGACTGGCTGACCGTTGGCGTCAGTCTGGTAAGTCACCAGACGCTTGCCCAGCCACTGCTGTGCGAATGCCTTGGCGTCTTCTTTGCTGCGAACCAGCTTGACGCCGCCCGCTTTACCGCGACCACCAGCGTGAACCTGGGCTTTGACAACCCACTCGGTGCCGCCGATTTTGTCGCAAGCTTCTGCTGCTGCTTCCGGGGTATCTACTGCATAACCGGTGGAAACTGGCAGGCCGTATTCAGCGAACAGCTGCTTACCCTGATACTCGTGAAGATTCATGCTTATTACCGTCTTCGTTAGGTACTGCGCATTCGGTGCTGCACTCGTTCAAGTGCCGCACCACCTTTGACTGCTGCTTGCGTAGCCTTTCCGGACAACCGGTGCAGCTACGCAAGACTGCGTCCAGCGGATATTCCGCGGTGAGTCTTGCATGCAAGGCTCACGACGGGCCATTCCGCCGTGGTTTCTTATTGTCTTAACGCTTCTTGCGGTTGGCGATGTGAATGGCGCCGCCATTCACTGCCAGAGCTGCTTCGTGCAAGGCTTCAGACAGGGTCGGATGGGAGAAAACCATCATGCCCAGGTCTTCAGCGCTGGTGCCGAATTCCATACCGATCGCGCCCTGCTGAACCAGTTCTGCAGCGCTCGGGCCAATCACGTGGACGCCCAATACGCGGTCAGTCTTGGCATCGGCAATGACTTTCACGAAACCGCCGGTGTCGTTGGCTGCCATGGCACGGCCACTGGCTGCGAACGGGAAGGTGCCAACGTTAACTTCAACGCCTTCAGCCTTCAAGGCCTGCTCGGTTTTACCGACCCATGCGATTTCCGGGTGAGTATAAATAACCGAAGGGATCAAGTCATAGTTCATCTGGGCTTTGTGGCCCTTGATGCGCTCAACGACCATGATGCCCTCTTCCGAGGCCTTGTGTGCCAGCATCATGCCGCGAACCACGTCACCGATGGCGTATACGCCCGGTACGGTGGTGGCGCAGTGATCGTCAACGTGCACGAAACCGCGCTCGTCGAGGGTCACGCCGCAATCAGCGGACAGCAGATCAGTGGTCACTGGACGGCGACCAACGGCTACGATCAGCTTGTCGAAAGTGATGTTCTGTTCGCCCTTGGCATCGGTGTAGTTCACAACGACTTCGTCGCCATTCACTTTGGAACCGGTAACGCGTGCGCCCAGCTTGATGTCCAGACCTTGTTTGGTCAGGGTTTTCAGCGCTTCCTTGGAAACGGCAGCGTCAGCGGCCATCAGGAAAGTGTCCAGCGCTTCAAGAACGGTAACTTCAGCACCCAGACGGGACCAGACCGAACCCAGTTCCAGACCGATAACGCCAGCGCCGATCACGCCCAGACGCTTGGGTACGGACTGGAATTCCAGTGCGCCAGTCGAATCGACGATCACATTCTGGTCAACCGGAGCCGGTGGAATGTCGATCGGACGCGAGCCTGGAGCCAGAATCACGTTCTCGGCTTCGATGATTTCTACCGAGCCGTCAGGCTTGGTGACTTCAACTTTCTTGCCGGCCAGCAGCTTGCCGTGACCCTGAATGGAAGTCACACCGTTGGCTTTGAACAGGGTGGCAACACCCGAGGTCAGGCCTTTGACGATGTTGGCTTTACGGCCGACCATTGCTGGCACGTCCATGGTCACGCCAGCGTGGTTGATACCGTGGATCGCGAAGCCATCCTGGGCTTCGTGGAACTTCCAGGAGCTGTCCAGCAGCGCCTTGGATGGAATGCAGCCGACGTTCAGGCAAGTACCGCCCAGAGCCAGTTTGCCTTCCTTGTCGGTGTACTTCTCGATGCAGGCCGTCGTCAGACCAAGCTGTGCTGCCTTGATGGCAGCTACGTAGCCGCCAGGGCCCGCGCCGATCACTACTACGTCAAATTTCTGAGTCATAAAAGGTTCCCTTTTAGCAACAAGCTACAAGCCGCAAGCCGCAAGACTGAAGCCCACTTGCTCGCTTTGAGCTGGGGGCTTGCAGCTTACAGCTTGCGGCTGCTTTTTAGATATCCAGCAACAAACGAGCCGGGTCTTCCAGCAGGTTTTTGATGGTCACCAGGAAAGTCACAGCTTCTTTGCCATCGATCAGACGGTGATCGTAGGACAGAGCCAGGTACATCATCGGACGGATAACGACCTGACCGTTGATCGCCATAGGACGCTGCAGAATGTTGTGCATGCCCAGGATAGCGGCTTGCGGCGGGTTGACGATCGGGGTCGACATCATCGAACCGAAAGTACCACCGTTGGTGATGGTGAACGTGCCGCCGGTCATTTCGTCCATCGACAGTTTGCCGTCACGGGCTTTCTTGCCGAAGGTGGCGATGCCGCCTTCGATTTCAGCCAGGCTCATCAGTTCGGCGTTACGCAGAACCGGTACAACCAGACCACGGTCGCTGGAAACAGCAACACCGACGTCGGCGTAGCCGTGGTAAACGATGTCGCCGCCGTCGATCGAGGCGTTGACAGCCGGGAAGCGTTTCAGCGCTTCGGTGGCCGCTTTCACGAAGAACGACATGAAGCCCAGGCGTACGCCGTTGTGGGACTTTTCGAACAGGTCCTTGTACTTCGAACGCAGGGCCATGACTTCGGTCATGTCGACTTCGTTGAAGGTAGTCAGCATCGCCATGTTCGACTGAGCTTCTACCAGACGCTTGGCGACGGTAGCACGAACGCGGGTCATCGGAACGCGCTTCTCGATGCGGTCGCCAGCGGCGAACACAGGAGCGGCAGCAGCAGGTGCAGCAGCCTTGGCAGGCGCGGCAGCAGGTGCGGCTTTCTTGGCAGCAACAGCCGCTACCACGTCTTCCTTGGTCACACGACCGCCTTTGCCAGTACCGGCAACGGAAGCGATGTTGATGCCGTTTTCTTCAGCCAGCTTGCGAGCAGCCGGTGCAGCAACAGGATCGTCTTCACCTTCAGCAGCTGGAGCAGCGGCTTGTGCAGCGGCCGGAGCGGCAGCTGGAGCGGCGGCTGCAGCGCCACCCGCTTCGATGGAGCCCAGGACTTCGTCGGACAGAACGGTGTCGCCTTCGTTCTTGACGATAGCGCCCAGCACGCCGTCAGCAGTGGCCAACACTTCCAGCACAACCTTGTCGGTTTCGATGTCGACAATCAGGTCGTCACGCTTTACAGCGTCGCCCGGTTGTTTGTGCCAGGTGGCAACGGTGCCATCGGCAACCGATTCCGGGAAAGTGGGGGCTTTGATTTCGATAGCCATTATCTGTGGGTCCTTAAATTCGGTTTCAGGTGCGCGAAGGCGTTAAACAGTAAAGGCGTCTTGCAGCAGTTTTTCCTGCTGCTCGGCGTGCATCGATGCATAACCACAAGCAGGTGCAGCAGAAGCCTCACGGCCCGCGTACTCGAGTACGAGAGACTTGTTGAGATTGCTGACGCTACGACGCAAGTGGTGTTGGCTGCAGTACCAGGCACCCTGGTTCATCGGCTCTTCCTGACACCAGACGGCATGTTTGGCGTTGGTGTAAGGAGCCAGGACTTCTTTCAAGTCGTCCTCAGGGAATGGGTACAGCTGCTCGATACGCACGACGGCGATGTCATCACGACCTTCGGCACGGCGTTTTTCCAGCAGGTCGTAGTAGACCTTGCCGCTACACAGAACAATGCGCTCGACCTTTTTCGGGTCTTGAACATCGATTTCCGGGATCACGGTCTGGAACGAACCTTCGGCCAGATCTTCCAGGGTCGATATGGCGAGCTTGTGACGCAACAGCGACTTCGGAGTCAGAACGATCAATGGCTTGCGCAGCGGGCGAATGACCTGACGGCGCAGCAAGTGATAGATCTGAGCCGGCGTGGTCGGTACGGCTACCTGAATGTTGTGCTCGGCGCACAGTTGCAGGTAACGCTCCAGACGAGCCGACGAGTGCTCCGGGCCCTGACCTTCATAACCGTGCGGCAGCAGCATGGTCAGACCGCAGAGACGGCCCCACTTGTGCTCGCCACTGGTGATGAACTGGTCGATAACCACCTGGGCACCGTTGGCGAAGTCGCCGAACTGGGCTTCCCAGATCACCAGCGCATCAGGCGTGGTGGTCGAGTAACCGTATTCGAACGCCAGTACGGCTTCTTCGGACAGGAACGAATCGTACAGGTCGAAACGTGGCTGGCCGTTGTACAGGTTTTGCAGCGGGATGTAGGTGCCCGCGTCTTTCTGGTTGTGCAAGACAGCGTGACGGTGCGAGAACGTACCGCGACCGATGTCCTGACCCGTCATGCGAATCGGGTGACCTTCGAACGCCAGGGTCGCGTACGCCATGGTTTCGGCGTAACCCCAGTTGATCGGCAGGCCGCCGGCTTGCATCTTCTGACGGTCTTCGTAGATTTTCGAGACCTGGCGCTGAACCACGAAGCCTTCCGGAATTTCCAGCAGCTTGGCGGACAGTTCCTGCAAGGTTTTCAGATCGAAACGCGTGTCGTGACGTGCGGTCCAGGCGTGGCCCAGATACGGACGCCAGTCCACGAACAACTCTTTGTTCGGCTCTTTGACCAGGCTTTTTACAACATGCAGACCGTTGTCCAGCGCGTTGCGGTATTCGTCGACTTTCGCCTGAACACGCTCTGCGTCCAGCACTCCGCCCTGAGTCAGACGATCGGCATACAGCTCACGGGTAGTGCGCTGTTTGGTGATCTGCTGATACATGATTGGCTGGGTGCCGCTTGGCTCGTCGGCCTCGTTGTGGCCACGACGACGGTAGCAGACCAGGTCGATCACCACGTCACGCTTGAACTGCATGCGGTAGTCGATGGCCAGCTGGGTCACGAACAACACAGCTTCCGGATCATCGCCATTTACATGGAGGATCGGTGCCTGGATCATTTTCGCAACGTCGGTCGCGTACTCGGTGGAGCGCGAGTCCAGCGGATTGCTGATGGTGAAACCGACCTGGTTGTTGATCACGATGTGCACGGTGCCGCCGGTTTTGAAACCGCGGGTCTGCGACATCTGGAAGGTTTCCATCACCACGCCCTGACCGGCGAATGCCGCGTCACCGTGGATGGAAATCGGCAGAACCTTCTCGCCGGTAGGGTCGTTACGACGATCCTGACGTGCGCGAACCGAACCCTCGACCACTGGAGAAACGATTTCCAGGTGGGACGGGTTGAACGCCATGGCCAGGTGAACTTCACCGCCGGTGGTCATCACGTTGGACGAGAAGCCCTGGTGATACTTGACGTCACCGGAACCCAGCTCGACCTTCTTCTTGCCTTCGAACTCGTCGAACAGCTCGCGCGGGTTCTTGCCGAAGGTGTTGACCAGCACGTTGAGACGGCCACGGTGGGCCATGCCGATGACGATTTCCTTGGTGCCGTAGGAACCGGAGCGCTGGATCAGCTCATCGAGCATCGGAATCAGGCTTTCGCCGCCTTCCAGACCGAAACGTTTGGTACCCGGGTATTTGGTTCCCAGGTATTTTTCCAGACCTTCGCCGGCAGTGACGCGTTCAAGCAGGTGGCTCTTGATGTCGGCGGAGTACGTCGGACGGCCGCGTACGCTTTCCAGACGCTGCTGGAACCACTGGCGCTGCTCGGAATCGGTGATATGCGTAAATTCAGCGCCGATGGTGCGGCAATATGTCTGCTGCAACGCTTCGTGAATTTCGCGTAGGCTCGCTTCCTCTTTGCCGATGAACAGGTCGCCGGCACGGAAGATCGTATCAAGATCGGCATTGGTCAAGCCGTAATGATTGATCGACAGGTCTGCAGGTGCAGGACGCTGCCACAGCCCCAGCGGGTCAAGCTGGGCTGCCTGGTGGCCACGCATACGGTAGGCCTGGATCAATCGCAGCACTTCAACTTGCTTCTTCTCGTGCTCACTGCTCACGCTGCCGGCGGAAACCGGTTGGGCGCGGCGCTGGTTCTTTGCCAGCAAGACGAAATGATCGCGAATTGTGGAGTGCGAAACATCGGTAGCAGTGTTGCCGTCAGCCGGCAACTTCTGGAAGTAGGTGCGCCACTCTTCTGGCACAGCGTTAGGGTCGTGCAGGTAGAGCTCGTAGAGCTCTTCCACATAGGCAGCGTTACTACCGGACAGGTAGGCGCTGTTCCACATGCGCTGCATCACGCTTTCTTGCATGCTTGGTCACCCTCGGTTAGGGGAACACCACCGGCGTCGACACCGAGCACACTTGCAGAAGTCCGAATGCAGCGACCAAAACAAGCCACTTAGGATCACGCTGATAGTCCGGGTACCAGCCCGGATGCCCCTGCTTGTCTCATTTCTTCAAAATAAGAGCCGCAGCCTTATAAGCTGCTGCTCAGGTTAAAACTACGGCGCCGGTTGAAGCCTGCGCCGTAGCATCTACAGGTACTACGGTCTTACGGGTACAGCAGCTGAATCACACGCCGCTTTGCAGCAACATGTTACGTACGTGACCGATGGCCTTAGTCGGGTTCAGGCCTTTCGGACAGACGTTGACGCAGTTCATGATCCCGCGGCAGCGGAATACGCTGAACGGATCATCCAGCGAAGCCAGACGCTCGGCAGTCTTGGTGTCACGGCTGTCTGCCAGGAAGCGGTACGCTTGCAGCAGAGCAGCTGGACCCAGGAACTTGTCCGGGTTCCACCAGAAGGACGGGCAGGAAGTCGAGCAGCAAGCGCACAGGATGCACTCGTACAGACCATCAAGCTTTTCACGCTCTTCCGGGGACTGCAGACGCTCGATGGCCGGAGCCGGCGTGTCGTTCTGCAGGAATGGCTTAACCTTCTCGTATTGCTTGTAGAAGATGCTCATATCTACGACCAGGTCACGGATAACCGGCAAACCTGGCAGTGGACGAACAATCAGCTTGTTACCTTTTACGACAGAAGACAGCGGCGTGACGCATGCCAGGCCGTTTTTGCCGTTGATGTTCATGCCGTCGGAACCGCAAACACCTTCACGGCAAGAGCGACGATAGGAGAAACCTTCGTCCTGCTCTTTGATCAGGGCCAGCACGTCCAGCACCATCAGGTCTTTACCACCGGTATCGACCGAAAATTCCTGCATGAACGGCGCAGCGTCCTGATCAGGGTTGTAGCGATAAACACTGACTTGCAACATGGCGGCCACCCTTAATAAGTCCGAATCTTAGGTTCAAAAGTCGGAACAGTCTTCGGCGAGAAGTTCACAGCACGCTTGGTCACGCGCTTGTCACCCGGGAAGTACAGGGTGTGGCACAGCCAGTTTTCGTCGTCGCGGTCTTCGTAGTCTTCACGGGCGTGAGCACCGCGGGACTCTTTGCGGATCTCTGCAGCGATGGCGGTGGCTTCGGCCACTTCCAGCAGGTTTTGCAGCTCCAGCGCTTCGATACGAGCGGTGTTGAACGCCTGGCTCTTATCGTTGATCTTGACGTTGGCGATACGGCCACGCAGATCAGCCAGTTGGGCAATACCCTTCTGCATGTATTCGCCGGTACGGAACACACCGAAGTAGTTCTGCATGCAGCTTTGCAGTTCTTTGCGCAGGGTAGCGACGTCTTCACCCTCGGTACGCGAGTTCAGGCCATCGAGACGTGCCAGGGCAGCGTCGATGTCGGACTGGCGAGGACGAGCGTAATCAACGCCTTCCTTCAGCGTCTGCTCCAGGAACAGGCCGGCGGCACGGCCGAATACCACCAGGTCGAGCAGCGAGTTGCCGCCCAGACGGTTGGCACCGTGAACCGATACGCACGCCACTTCGCCTACGGCGAACAGACCAGGAATGATCTGGTCAACGCCTTCGGCGTCCTGGGTGATTGCCTGACCATGAATGTTGGTGGCAACGCCGCCCATCATATAGTGGCAGGTTGGAACGACCGGAATCGGCGCTACGGCTGGATCGACGTGAGCGAAGGTCTTGGACAGTTCCATGATGCCTGGCAGACGGCTGTGCAGAACTTCTTCACCAAGGTGATCGAGTTTCAGCATCACGTGGTCGCCATCCGGACCGCAACCGTTGCCGGCGATGATTTCTTTAACCATCGAACGGGCAACAACGTCACGACCAGCAAGGTCTTTGGCGTTCGGAGCATAACGCTCCATGAAACGCTCGCCGTGCTTGTTGATCAGGTAACCGCCTTCACCGCGGCAGCCTTCAGTAACCAGTACACCAGCGCCGGCGATGCCGGTCGGGTGGAACTGCCACATTTCGATGTCTTGTACCGGCACGCCAGCACGCAGAGCCATGCCAACGCCGTCACCGGTGTTGATCAGGGCATTGGTGGTGGACGAGTAGATACGACCTGCACCGCCAGTCGCCAGAACGGTGGCGTTAGCGCGGACGTAGGAAGTTTCGCCAGTCTCGATGCAGATGACGATCATGCCGACAAAGGCACCATCTTCGTTCTTCACCAGGTCGACGCCGTAGTATTCGTTGAGGAATACGGTGCCGGCCTTGAGGTTGGCCTGGTACAGGGTGTGCAGCAGGGCGTGACCGGTACGGTCGGCAGCGGCGCATGTACGGGCAGCCTGGCCACCTTTACCGAAATCTTTCGACTGACCGCCGAACGGACGCTGATAGATGCGACCCTGTTCAGTACGGGAGAACGGCAAACCCATGTGCTCGAGCTCGAAGACCGCTTCCGGGCCTACGGAACACATGTATTCGATAGCGTCCTGGTCACCGATGTAGTCGGAACCCTTGACGGTATCGTACATGTGCCAGCGCCAGTCATCGTTCGGATCAGCGGACGCGATGGCGCAGGTGATGCCACCCTGGGCGGATACAGTGTGCGAACGAGTCGGGAAAACCTTGGTAACCACGGCAGTCTTGTGACCACCTTGCGCCAGCTGCAGAGCAGCGCGCATGCCAGCACCGCCGCCGCCAATGATGATGGCGTCGAACGAAAGCGTATTAACTGTAGTAGACATGAATCAGATACCCCAAAGAATCTGCACACCCCAGACGAAGTAGGCGAACATCGCGACGCCGCATACTGCCTGAAAGAGGAAACGTATTGCAGTCGCGGACTTGCCGAACGCCATCGGCGTCAGGTAGTCGGTCGCGATGGTCCACATGCCGACCCAGGCGTGAGCGCCGAGGGCAACGAGGGCCAGGAGACTGAAAATACGCATCCAGTTGCTTGCGAACAGTTCATGCCATTGGGCGTAGCCGATGCCAGGGTTGGCGACGACGTATCCGATCAGGAAAATGAAGTAAGCCGCGAGAACGACCGCAGACACACGCTGTGCCATCCAGTCATAGAGGCCCGAACGCGACAGGTTCGTGACGTTAGTTACCATATCCAAACTCCTGCCAGAACGATTACCACCACGGAAACGGCGATAACGATTTTCGAGCCCAGTTTGCCGCCTTCAAGCGACTCGCCGATGCCCATGTCCATCATCAAATGGCGCACACCGGCAACCAGGTGATACAGCAAGGCGGACAGGATGCCCCATGTCACTAGCTTGGCTAGCGGACTGGTCAGACACGCTTTCACCTGGCCGAAACCTTCTTCCGAGCTCAGCGACTTGTCCAATGCATAAAGCATGATGGCCAGGCTGACAAAGAGGATGATTCCGGATATCCGGTGAAGAATGGACGTGTAAGCAGTGACTGGGAGTTTGATGGTCCTTAGGTCTAGGTTTACAGGTCGTTGGCTATTCACGGCTTTTTTTTCACACTGAAGAGCCCCTAACAATCAGGGCAAAGTTGTTGGGGAGTGCACTGGTCAGGTACCCACCACCCAGGGAGTGCGACCCCCAATAAAGCAGGCCCAAAAGCCCCTGGCGGTCGGAGGGCGAGTATAGACAGTTAGGCTACTAATGACAACGCGTTCGCCTTCCCCTAATAGCTGATTGCACAAGTTGGATAAAAGGCGTAAACGGCAGTCAATTTCGAGGAAAAAGTCCGGTTAAAGCCTTCAGGAGCAAGACTTTAGGCAAATTGACATTCGAATTTATCTCACTATAGTGGTGCGGGCCCTGCGTGGGGGGTCTGTCTGATGATTTCAAGCATAAATAGGAGGCCACATGGCTGACAAAAAAGCGCAGTTGATCATCGAGGGCGCAGCCCCCGTCGAGCTGCCCATTTTAACCGGCACCGTTGGTCCCGATGTTATCGATGTTCGGGGCCTGACGGCCACGGGCCGTTTCACCTTTGACCCTGGTTTCATGTCGACCGCTTCCTGCGAGTCGAAGATCACCTATATCGACGGCGACAACGGCATTCTGTTGCACCGCGGTTACCCGATCGAACAATTGGCTGAAAAGTCGGACTACCTGGAAACCTGCTATCTGCTGCTCAACGGCGAATTGCCGACCGCAGAACAGAAGGCCCAGTTCGTCAGCACCGTCAAGAACCACACCATGGTTCACGAGCAGCTGAAGACCTTCTTCAACGGCTTCCGTCGCGACGCCCACCCGATGGCTGTCATGTGCGGCGTAGTCGGCGCCCTTTCGGCGTTCTACCACGACTCCCTCGACATCAATAACCCGCAGCATCGCGAAATTTCCGCGATCCGTCTGGTTGCCAAGATGCCGACGCTGGCAGCGATGGTTTACAAGTACTCCATGGGCCAACCCATGATGTACCCGCGCAACGACCTGACGTACGCGGAAAACTTCCTGCACATGATGTTCAACACCCCGTGCGAGATCAAACCGATCAGCCCGGTGCTCGCCAAGGCCATGGACCGGATTTTCATCCTCCATGCCGACCACGAGCAAAACGCATCGACGTCTACCGTTCGTCTGGCCGGCTCTTCGGGTGCCAACCCGTTCGCCTGTATCGCCGCCGGCATCGCTGCACTGTGGGGCCCTGCCCACGGCGGCGCGAACGAAGCCGTTTTGACCATGCTTGATGAAATTGGCGATGTCTCGAACATCGACAAGTACATCGCCAAGGCCAAGGACAAGAACGATCCGTTCAAACTGATGGGCTTCGGTCACCGGGTTTACAAAAACCGCGACCCACGCGCTACCGTCATGAAGCAGACCTGCGACGAAGTGTTGAAGGAACTGGGCATCAAGAACGACAAGCAACTCGAACTGGCCATGCGCCTGGAAGAGATCGCCCTGACCGACCCTTACTTCATCGAACGCTCGCTGTACCCGAACGTCGACTTCTACTCGGGGATCATCCTCAAGGCGATCGGCATTCCAACCAGCATGTTCACCGTGATCTTCGCCCTGGCGCGGACTGTCGGCTGGATCTCCCACTGGAAAGAAATGCTCTCCAGCCCGTACAAGATTGGCCGCCCGCGCCAGCTGTACACCGGCTACGAGTCGCGTGACATCACCAAGCTGGAAGACCGCAAATAAGACCTGTCTTGCGATATAGCCTTAAGTTGCACCGGAAACGGCCTCTATTTATTTAGAGGCCGTTTTTGTTTGTGCGGTTTGTGTGCATATCCGTTTCTTCTGTCACGGCGACTGGCGGTTTCGCTCTTACAGCGAGTCACTTGGAAAAGCCCCAAGTAACCAAGGGCTCTCGCCCCTTTCGTTCGGTGCCTCGCCCAGGCTCGGCATGCCCTCGCTCCGGTCCTGCTCCGTGGGCCCGCCGCCATCGGCCATCCATGGCCGGGGGCGGCTAACCCGGCATCCATGCCGGGTTGCCCACTGCGCAGAACCTCCACTCGGCCTCTCGAGGGGGCGGTGCGTCAAAATCAAAAGCTGCAGGCGAGCTAACGCTCGGCCTATTGAGTGGTGAGAAGCAGGGCTGTACGCCGATCTACTGTAGGAGCTGGCTTGCCAGCGAAGGCGGCTTGGCAGCCGACCAATCCTGCGAAGCTGTTGATCTTGCCTTTGCCTTTGCCTTTGCCTTTGCCTTTGCCTTTGCCTTTGCCTTTGCCTTTGCCTTTGCCTTTGCCT
>NZ_AKJS01000074.1 GCF_000282215.1 Pseudomonas sp. GM21 | reverse complement strand
CCCAGCCGTGGCTGGGCGCCGCTCCACAATGCCCCGGACGCAGCCTATGGATAAACCGTCTACGTAGATTGCCGCTGATATCTACTTTCAGCAGCTTTCCTTCGTCGGTTACCCTAAAGCCCGAAATCCGTGCTGCAGATCTTCAATCAACGCGGCGACATCTTCCAGCCCGATGTGCAAACGCAACACCGGGTTTAATGAGCGATCAGCCGCACTGTTACGGTCTTGGGTATCGGCCACGGTAATCAGACTTTCAAAACCGCCCCAGGAAGCGCCTAACCCGAACAGCTGCAGCGCATCAATGAAACGCTCGATATACACGGTGTCCGTCTCGTTCAACTCAAAGGACAGCAAGCCATTGCTGCCAGTGAAATCCCGCCTCCATAAGGCATGATCGGGATGATCGGGTAAGGCCGGATGGAACACCCGTTTCACCTGCGGTTGCGCTTGCAACCAATGTGCGATTTCCAGAGCCTGACGTTCATGCACCTCCAGTCGAGGCGCCAGCGTTCGAGCGCCGCGCAGTACCAGATAGGCGTCGTCGGGGCTGACGGTTGCTCCAAAGTTGTCGCTCATGGCCGCGAGTGCCGGCCACACTTCTTCGCGGGTGCAGACACTGCCCATGACCACATCGCTGTGGCCGCTCAGGTACTTGGTCAGCGCCATGATCGAGATGTCTGCGCCGAGCGTCAGCGGTCGGCACAGGTAACCCGAGCCCCAGGTGTTGTCGACGGCCAGCAGGATACCTAGCGGTTTGCACAGGGCAGCAATGGCCGGCAAGTCGCACAGTTCATACAACAATGAGCCTGGCACTTCTGTGTAGACCATTTTGCTGTTGGCTTGCAGTCGAGCCTCCAAGTCACGCCCGTCCGGGGCGAAATAGCTGACCTGAATACCGAAGGGCTGAAGAAAATCCCGGGCCAGGCGCCGCACAGGCGCGTATACCGCGTCGGTGATCAACACATGATCGCCCGGCCGCAGGTAAGCGAGAAACGTCTGCGCGATCGCTGCCAACCCGGTACCGAACAAGCGAGTGCGATAACCACCTTCCAGCTCGGTGACCAAGTCTTCGAGGGCGAACGCCGTCGGGTTGCCGCGGGCACCATAACTGAGCACACGCTCATGATCACGCCGGGCGCGAGCGTCACGCATTTGCGCCAGGTTGTCGAACAGCACGGTGCTTAAGCGAGTGACCGGCACATTGACTAAGCGGCCGCCGGCCCCCTGAGCCCGCGCCGAATGCACCAGACGCGTACGCACCCTCGTATCCGGACGCGCTTGAGGTCGCAATGGGTTGAGACTTGCGATTTCGTCGTCGCTCATTTGCGCCAGCAAACCGATTTCCCATGCAAGGTATTGACGCGCCGCATTCTTGTTGCCGGAGTGGCGGTCATGGGTAAAGAACAGAAAATCAATGCATTGATCGTTGGATGGAGTGTCCGGGCTTTCCTGCACGGCGAAACCCGCTGCACGCCAGGCACCGAGCCCGCCGCCCAACAGCCGCACCTGAGCGCGCTGGTCTTCGGGCAACTCCTGTGTGGCGAACGTGGCCAGTTGCGCATCATCGGCCAACAACACCAGCGGTCGCTGCTCACCCGCCACGTGTTGCGCGAGCAACGAGCGGATCGACCAGCGCGAACCCGCAATATGGCCCTTGCGATAGGTCATGCTCGGACGCAGATCGATCAGCGCGACGGCCTCATCTTTGAGTGCATCAGACAGTGCCTGCGCCGTGATCGATGGCAGCGCCTCGTGGCCGATCACCTCGCCTGCAGGTAACGCCAGACCGCTGCTCACGCCACCCTCCAGCACATACACCTCATGCCCCAACTGGCGTAGCCAACTCGCGACAATTGGCGCACGCACACCATCGCTGTCGATCAGTACCAGCCGCGCCTTGCGCACGCCCACATACAGGTCAGTAGATTGAATCAACTGGCCGCCCGGTGTGTGTTGCGCGCCCGGCAAGCTTGCGGCGGCAAACTCTTCGACGGTGCGCACGTCGCACAAAAACAGACTGCGCCCGGCGTCTATTGCCCACTGCTCGACCTGTGCAGCCGTTACCGTTTTCACGCCCGCGCTACAGCTTCCAAGGTCAAAGAAGGGTGCTTGAGCATCCCGCTAATTGTCTTACTTCGCATGATGCTGTGTGTTACGCGCTGTTTGATTCGCCCGCTGTTCGACGGGCGCGACTGTCAAATTGGGAGGGAAGCTATTCAACTATTGTTGAGTATGCAGAGCAGCTTGGCGTCACAAACGTGAGATGGCATCAGTCAATCTCTCGCCCTCATTGTACGGAAATCACTGCGGCACACGCGATAGACTAAAGCGGAATGACGCCGTTGCCCCCCCTTGAATGACCGGCGTCAATCCCCCCCAAAGCAGCATGGTGGGAATGCCTCAGCGTGTGGCTTTCGTTCCTGCCTTGCACCTTTACTCACTGGATCTACACTGACTATAAGACGGCTGAAGGATCAGCGAATAGTTTTGCCCGCACATGCGGGGTTTTTACTTCTTGATTTCGCCCTTCCCAATCCCCCCCTGTAGCCGCCAACACAGAACTGACCCACGTACTGACGCAAGACTGCCCCGCCCCAAGTCGGCACAAATCCCGCACAGACAATGGTTCGCGAGGAGTCAGACTGGATCAGTGACATCTCGGCGACTGGTTCAATTCGGCGTCGGCGCCAACAGCCACCCTTGCCTTTGTCTCCCCTTAGAAATGTTCCGCACGGATGGCCATTGCGTACTGCTTGCCGGCCAGCTCCCAGGACATGATGCGCACATCACCCACGCCCATCGTGTCCTGCTCAACGAAAGAGGTCGTTGCCGTGCTGCCGGTGTCAGCCAATACCGACTGTTGGAATCGAATAGTGGTGTGCATCTTACGGCGCGCACCGTCGATTTTCGTCTCTTCCACGTCCAGGATGTAGCCAACCTTCGTTTCAGTCGGCACTGCTTCCAAGCTTTTCCCCGCCGCGACAGCTTGATCTCTTGCGACCCCTTCCATCACCGCCAGTGGGAAATGCTCGCCTTCAACAACCAATACAGAGGCGGGATTGCCCTGCACCTTGAACTTGCCATTTCCGGCTATGGCTTTCGTAACCGAGTCCAATTGCGTCTTCCTCTTCAGGCTCAACTGCCGCCCAAGCTGGTGCATTGCTGCATTGTCCAGCTTATGGTCAACCTCCAGCAGGGCAAAGCGGTACTCACTTGTTGGGATGCCCGGATCAATCGAACGCGTCGGCTTGGGATCGGTACTACCGGTAGCGAACACAGAAGAAGCTGCCACAGCTGCAAAGGCAGCAAAGCTGACGCTCAGAACTTTCAATATCATGGCGCGACTCCTGGTCATTCGATTGGTTGTTTGTTTTTGTCGGTCAATCTGGCCATGCCTGGCACCGGGCACTCGGTGAAATCAGGTTCGTCTCCCAGCTCTGCGAGTAGGATTGCAGCATCGAGACTTGCCACGTACTCCCCCCGCCCCGCAGGGGGGATGGATGGCAATACCAACCCATAGCAAGTCTCCTTGTTGCCTTCAGATGCTGGCGGGTCGCCCTGTCATTTTGGCAGAGAAATCGCATTGCGGATTTGCCGAGCGCCGAAAATGACCATGAGTACCGTTGGCACTACGACAACTGATAACAACTGCATAAATAAACCCATGGCGGCAATGTCAGTGTCGATCAGATCATTGAGCAGACTGGTTTGATCCGGGCTTAATTGCTCGCTGCGCTTGGCAAACTTGAAGCGCTTGAGCTGCGCAATCTCGTGGGTCAGCTTTTCGATAGAAACTCAAGCCGTACTGGGTCTGATTGACCGTCTGAAAAATGGTGTTTTAACTTAAGCTTTGGCTTGGTAATGCGGCTGAAATGGAGGAAATACCATGCACACTCAAGAGGAAACTATATTAGAGCAGGCGCTGGCGGAGACCCAGACGAAGAAGCAGTGTGAGCAATGGCTGGCAGAGAACAGCGAAGCAATAAATGCCTACAACGAACACGTTGAAGCTCACGGAGTGTTCAGCGACGACGTACGGAGATTCTGATGCCTTAGTTCGCACGAGTATTAAATCGAACTGAAGGGCGAATCGATGCGCAGACGCGCAACGAAATGAGCGGCGGCAGAGACTTCAGACTAACAATGCAACCTCGCGTCGCTGCGCTCCGACTGTCTGGCCGGATCCCTGACGTTCCAATTTCTGAGAGTGGCCAACCTGCTGGTGCAGATTTACGCCATCGAACTCCAGGGTATTTTCTGGTGCTACTCGGTCAGCCAGTATCAAAGCCACGACTAGAATTACAAAGCCGAGTATCACGGGGAACGATCCGCGCCAAAATACGATACGTCTGCGGCGTTGGTGAGCATTCATTTTGCAGACCCCTTTCAGCCTTATGACTGACATCTGGCTAATATTGCTTAGCTTGCCTCTCATTCGCTCGCCAAATGTAGCTACTGCCACCGATGATTGCCAGCCCACGAGCAGGTGCGCGGTGATCCCCCCCCCGACCTGAGCGCCCCTGCATCCTCTCGGCGACTGCCGGCTGAATGTTAAGTTTTGCTAAGTTATGCGCCGCGATGACTCTTGCCGTCTTCGGGCTGCCCCCCGCACGGATAGCGGCTTGCGTGGAGTTCAGGTCAATCAGGTACTCATCGACGAAGCGCAGCTGTTTTGCTGTCATCACCATAGGGATTCCTTGAGACTTTGGTGTCTCTCTTGGGCAGTGCTTGAAATGGTGGTTGGATGCAGGTATTGCTATTGGGTATCCCCAGCGCAAGGAGCGAGTCGATGATAAGGGCACAAGGTGAAGTTAAAATTTATGTAATGGAACAAGACGACTTCGTTTTGGACGACGTGTTGTTTCAATTCAATGAAGGGGCGCGGGCTGTCTACACAGGGTTAAATTACACCTTTGATTTATTTCACAAGCCTGGCTGGCTAGGGCTCCAACTGCCAGCGCTGGCAAACTGGTTCAGCGCCTACATGATTGAACTTTCATTTCCCAACGGTAGCGAAAGCCATCACATTTTCACAATTGAGAGAAACACCAGTGTCCCGGTTGAGGACAATGGGTGGTTTTGGTATCCGGTCAAGCCTATACGTGCCTCGGTTCTACCCAGAATAGCGTCCTAATGCGTTGCAGCTCTTCAGCGAAACCCAGCACAGCAATGGCTGCACCCGCCCATCGTGGTTTTTACTCGGTCATTGCCGAGTGTGTAGACGCTGACGCCTAATTGACCCACATGCCGACGCAAGGCTGCCCTACCCAGGTAGGCAGAAACCCAGCATAGGCAATGGTTCGCGAGGAATAAGACTGGGGCAGTGACATCTCGGCCACTGGGTCAATTCGGCGTCAGCACCAACGGGCGCCCTCAAAGTCAGCTACCAATGCGATCAAACGGTCGATTTTTACCGTGTTGAACCGCCCTGCTTTCGACCTGTGTGCCAACGTTGTGGGCGACACGCAAATAGCCTAGGCGATAACTTCACCATCAACCTGAAGACGGGGCGCTATCTGATCAAGGAACGCAAAAGGTAGTCCATGCCGAACGATGTCATGAAGTCATCGTGCCTCGTGAAGGCAATCCCAAGTCTGTCCAAATATCTCCAAGGATGGGCGGGCTTGGTTGGTTTTCATTGATTGAGAACAGCATGTTCACCTCCCTGAAAAACCTAAGGCTAAGCCGGGCCAATGGGCCCGAACCAGCGACATCTCCATTGCCCGCTGCGTAGGTCAATTAGCCACGGGAAGACGTGATATCGATGGGGAGCTAATCATCCTGGCCTGTGAGCCTGTGTAACTCCCACGAATTGATATGCGCCACTTTGCTCCTTGAGCCTTTCCATCTCGCGAGCCTCCTTCCGAGTCGTGGTTACGGTTACCAACACATGGCACCGCTGCTCCAGGAAGGACTGCCTACCAGCTTCAGTTTTCAAATCGTAGCCAGGAGTTGGGGAATGGAAAAACAAGTGCTTCGCGAGTATCGACTGCTTGCTCATGACGTCATTCGGGTTGCTCCAATCTCCTCCTTCCTTGAGCTTGAGTCGAGACTGCTTGGATTGCCTGTGCTGTACAAGCCGCTTGCGCAGATTGCCACTGATACCTACCTTCAGCAGCCCGCCTTCAGCAGTCACGATCTCATAGAGACCGGGTGCCGGTGGCACTGTGATTTCGATCTCTGAAAATCTAATTTTGAAACTCTGCTCAATCACCTGGAAACTTCCATTCGGGCCTTTCTGACTTAATCAAAGCACTGTGTTGAGGCGATGGACATTTATCGCATTTCATGTCGCAGATCATTGAGCACCAGCGACAGACTCACGCGACATCGCAATGCCTTTACCGCCAATCCCGAGTCAGTCGTCGCATAACTCAGGATTTTTGCGACATGTGAGAAGTTTTTCTCCTCGACTGCACGCTTGCCCAACACCAGCCATTAGAAATGGCTGGTGTTCCTCAACAGGCGTTCTGTTTTCAGACCTGGACGTCAACAGGGGATGGCTGTGCCGGCGCGGCAAACACCGCCACCGCGTTCCTGCCGCCCTTCTTGGCGCGGTACATGGCTTCGTCGCCAAAGTGCAGCAGGTCGCGCATATTGTTCGCCTGGTCGGGGTACATCACCACGCCGATACTCGACGAAATATCCAGTTCTACGCCGTCATCCATGACAAAGGGCAGCTCAAGGACGCAACGGATTTTCTCCGCGACCAGCACGGCCTCTTCTGTCGTGCGGGCATCAGGCAGGAGGATGACAAACTCATCGCCGCCGACACGTGCGGCGGTATCGGAGGTGCGCAGTACCGAACCCATACGTGAGGCGACCTGCTTCAATAGCCAGTCGCCGGCGGCATGCCCGTGCTGATCATTGACCGCCTTGAACTTGTCCAGATCCACAAAGAGCAGTGACAGTTTACGTTGTTCCCGTTGCGCCAGAGCGAGCAGCTGAGCCAGCCGGTCTTCCAGCATGCGGCGGTTGGGCAAACCGGTCAGTTGGTCGAAGAACGCCATTTTCCGGATGGAGTCCTCGGCGGCCTTACGCCGGGTGATGTCCCGGGAACTGCCGACAATGTGAGTCGGTCGGGAGGCGCTGTCCAGCATGATATTGGCGACCGTCTCGACTTGGACAAGATGGCCATCCTTATTTCGGACTTCCAGCTCATGTTCGATCAAACAGGCCGTCAGGTCGCCTTCGCCAATACGTCGGACATGCTCCTTGACCGTATCGCTCCACCTGCGTAACTCCTGCGCAGACATCAGCTCCTCGGGTGGCTGGCCGGCGAATTCTTCCGGCGTCCAGCCGTACAGCCATACAATCGAGGGACTCATATAGCTATAGGTCAAGTCCGGAAATTGCATCACCCAGATCGCATCGTTGCTGTTTTCTGCCATCAAGCGATACAGGGCCTGGCTTTCCTGCAAGGCCTCGGCTAGGCGCGCGCGCTCGATGACCATCTGCGCGAGTCGGGCATAGTCCGCCAGCAAAACGAGATCCTCGGCATCCGGGGCGGCGGGTTCACGCTGATACATATTGAAGACACCGAGCACCTTGCCCTCATTGCTTTTGATCGGCTGTGACCAAACCGCACGCAGCCCGAGACCGAGGATCATGTCACGAAGAACGGCAACATGAGGCGCGGCCCAATAGGGATGGGTAGCAATATCCTCAACAATGACGGTCTCCCCACGGTGAACAGCCGTCGCACCAGACCCGCTCCTATCCTCGATCAGTAACCGCGCCGTGGCTCTCAACCACGCCTCAGGCAAATTGGGTGCGGCACAGCCGACCAGCTCCCTGCCATTGTCAGCCACCAGTGACACGGAGCCCAGTACACCGGGACGATAGTCATCGATGATGCGCAGCATGGTGTTCAGCACCTCAGGCAACGAGGCATTCTGGCCCAATTGCTCCAGCACCTGGTTGTTCAACCACAGGGCGTGGTTGTGTGCCGCCAGTGCCTTTTCGGCGGCTTCACGGGCAACGGATTGCTTATGCAACTCGGTCACATCGGTCGAAACGCCGATCAGGGTGGGCGGTTGGCCCGGCAACTGCATCGGCACCTTGATCGAGGATAAGTGAACGGTTTGGCCATTGGGCATCGTGACGACTTCCATGCCGATGTGCTTTTTGCCCGAGGTGATCACCTCGCGATCCATCTCATGAAATCTATCGGCGGTTTCCTTCGGCAGGAATTCGCGCTCCAGACGACCGATGAGCTGGTCAGCGGGCATGGCAAAGTAGGCAGCAGCCTTGGCGTTGATGTAGAGGAGGCGCCCCTCGAGGGTCTTGAAATAAACATTGGCATCAATGCTGTCGAGAACCAGATCCAGTAACCTACGCTGCTGGTGATTCCGACGGAAAAACCCCAGTAGCAGCCACTGCAGGACAGCCATGCCGGCAAATGCCAGCACCGAGAAAGCCACCTGGAGGCGCCAGTTAAACAGGTACTCGTCCTTACTCGCCGCGACCATTTGCAGCCATTGATGGTCGCGCTGCGGGGCTAACACGGCAATTCGCTCCAGGCCGTCGATGGGGGATCGGTAAAACTTCACCTCCACCCCGTACCGGGTGTCCTCGAACAATGGGGGGCTGATGACCTTATGCCCCTGGACGACTGAAGTCCCTGCATGTGCATAGCGATACAGCCATTCATGCGTGCGTTGATCAATAAACCCTAGGATGCCGTCCTGGCCCAGATCGAACCCCCGTGCGGCATCGATATTCAGCAAAGCCGACATGCTGTGCAGACTGGTAAAGCCGACAACAGTGCCGAGCAACTGCCCGTCCGCCGACCTGATCATCCGGAACAGCGTAATCCCCCCGCCACCCAGTTCGAGGGCATTCGGACGCGGAGCAAAAAAGGTGGCGAACTCGGCCCCACCCGCCAGGGCCGCCTGATAATTGGGCAAGTCCTTGAAGGAGCGCTTCGCCAACACACCCGGCAACAAGACCGACTCCAGTGGCACGTCAGCGTCAAGGGCAACGATATTGCCAGCTGCGTCGAGGATGACTACAGCATCCAACCATTCACTTTTTACTTCCTTTGCCAACAGCGCATGCAGGAGTGGGGCATTCTAGCGGTCACCCACGGCCTGCACGGCCTCACCGACCGACGAGAGCTGGTAGTTCAGCGTGGTTTCGAGCAGGTCAAAGCTGCGCCGATGCATCGACGACACGTTTTTCAGGCTCTGCACCACCCCTGCTTCGATCCAGTTGTGCTCCAGGTACAGGTACCCCCCCGCACAGGCGCCCTGAACCAGCAGCACGAATATCAGCAGGCCACGTTTAGCGGCCAGGTTGGAGAAAAACGTCCCCATGAAAGATTGCAGTCGCGCAACAGCACCACTCATATAACCATCCAAGAAAATCCTGACCAAGGCACGAGTACATAAGTCTCTTGCATGATGAGCACAATAAGAATCCAGACATGTTGACCTGGATCAGTCTTCGCCCTAATAGAGCCGGTTTCTTGAGAGTAAAAAATACGCTACTAATCAGATGGATATTTCGGATTGCGTACCCTCGAGCATCATGCCCAATGCGTCCTCATGAGCTGTAGACGCTGACGCCGAATTGACCCACGTGCCGACGCAAGGCTGCCCTACCCTTGGTAGGCAGAAATCCAGCATAGGCAATGGTTCGCGAGGAATAAGACTGGGGCAGTGACATCTCGGCCACTGGGTCAATTCGGCGTCAGCACCAACACTTAGCCCTACATACCGTCAACCTGATGAGCATGCGCCAGTTGGTAAGTGACATCGAACACTTCCGCACTCTCACCAGCCTGCACATCGTCCCGCCTTTGTGCCCCGTGGATGTCTCGGTGTTCAACTTTGACCAGACCGAGTCTTTGCTGCAGCGCGCATATGAGCAGACCCTTCGGTGGCTGGAACATGGGGGGCTTGAACGCACCACGGTACCTGGTGCCCTCACCATCCATTCGCATGCCCATGAACATTGAGTGATGGCTCTATTCGACCTGCGCTTAATCGCCAGGTTCACTTCGGATGGACAGGCCGTACCAGTGATGTTCGTTCAGAAGGATTTCCACTGTACCTCTATCAGGAACGCCAAAAGCTTAGCCTGGCCCAGTTGGCCCGAAGTAGCGACTTTAAGAAAAATGCGTCGACACGCCACCTGCTGCTGAGCCGGCCCTCCTGCAAAGACGAGCGCATTGCACCGTCATAAACTGTCTCAGTTGAAGCCCATCCCGTTCTTGAAATCGTCTCCTTTTGCCGGTACTTGTAGGACACCAATGTCATGCACGGAAAGCAACCATGCACGCAAGATTCAGAGTCATTGCAACCACCACGCTGGACGATGGCAGCAAGCGATACAGAGTCGTCGATCTTGTAGAGGGAGGGTCAGCCAGCAAGCATGGCGTATTCAAAGTCAGGACGGAGGCAGAGGCTGTTTGTTCGACATTAAATGCTCAATATCCGAAGCAGTTAGGAATGCGTGATCCTGCACCGAGCATTACCTACTGAGCAGGTACGGTATCTCTCTCGTTACCATCCGGTGCTGATCGGAGATCTGGTTACTATTGAACCGGTGACCTTAGACACCAGGTAGCTGGAACGGGAGTAACGTCCGCCTGCTACGCTGCCCTCTTTCACGGAGGAATCGCGATGCCAAATTCAGACCTGCTCCCTTCCCTGCTCTTCAAGATCAATCAGAACCAACTCGCCCTCGAAGCCGCAATCATGGAGCTGACACTCTGGGTCGAGCAGCGCGGATCAGCAGAGGTCGCTGGTAATGTTCGTGGTGCCTTGGACACAATCAGCAGAAACGAAGAGTTCATCAATATGGCTCTGGCGGTGCTCATGACGCCTGAATGAGTATGTCTCGATTTTGGTAAGCTTCCGCAGCCTAGAAGTCCTGAGCTGGGCACTCCATCGGCTGCATCATTGACGAAGCCAGTGCGAACTCCGAATGCTCTATTCACGGCCGCACAATCGGGTGAATGCTCCCCTCCCTCAAGTCAGGGGGCACCTGTCAGACATGCGCTTTGGCCAATACCGCATGCAATAAAACATTGGCCCCCGCTGTCGACCAATGAGGATGGATTTCTTCCGCCTCGTTGTGGCTTAAGCCATCCACACAGGGTATAAAAATCATGGCGGTCGGTGCTACACGGCTCAAATAGCAGGCGTCATGGCCTGCCCCAGAAATCATCGGCCGATGGCTATACCCCAACGCCTCGGCGGATGCGCGTACCACCTCCACGCAGTTTTTATCAAACGCAATCGGCGCGTACTGGAAAATCTGCCTCACACTGTGCTGCAGCCCAATCTGCTCGGCAATACGCGCCACTGCGTCATGCAGTTGCTGATCCTGGCGCGCCAACACTGCTTCATCCGGATGACGAAACTCCACACTGAAAAATACTCGCCCTGGCACCACGTTGCGCGAGTTGGGAAAGATATTCGCCATGCCTACTGTCGCCCGCCCTTCCGCGCCCTGCTCTAGTCCCAGCTGATTAACGGCCTCCACTACTCGGGCGAAACCCAGCAGCGCATCTAGGCGATGATCCATCGGCGTGGTGCCAGCGTGAGCGCTGCGCCCGGTCAATTCCACCTCGTACCAACGTTGACCCTGTGCGCCCGTGACGACACCGATAGTGATGTTTTGGGCTTCTAGAATGGGCCCCTGCTCGATATGTAATTCAAACGAGGCGTGTAGTGACTGGCCTCCCACCGGATGAGACCCGGCATAGCCGATATGCTGTAAAGCCTGGCCAATACTGACGCCTGACTTGTCCTCCCTGGAGAGCCCGAACTCTAGATCAAACACCCCGGCATACACTCCAGAGGAAATCATCGCAGGTGCAAAACGCGAGCCTTCTTCGTTAGTCCAGTTGACCACTTCGATGGGCCGATCAGTCTTGATCCCGAGGTCATTCAGAGTACGCAGCACTTCCAGTCCGGCAAGCACACCGTATATGCCGTCGTATTTGCCACCAGCAGGTTGAGAGTCGCCGTGGGAGCCGACCAACACCGGGGCCAGATCATCATGGAGTCCAGGACGGCGAGCAAAAATATTGCCCATGGCGTCGATACGAATAATACATCCGGCCGCCTCGCACCATTGAACAAACAAGTCGCGACCTCTGCGATCCTCTTCGGTCAATGCCAAGCGCGTCACACCGCCCTTTTCAGTACGGCCGATCTGTGCCATTTCCATTAGAGAGCTCCATAGGCGCTCGCCATTGACCCACGCGAGATCGCTCATGAATTGGGCACCTGTGGCTTGGCCCGATAACGGAAGTCGCAACGGGGGGCGCCACTCATGATGGTCTGAGTGCGAGTTAGCTCGATGTCAGGGTTGTAGCCGACAATAAATAGTTCGTCGCGGTTACATGAAAGCAAGTGGCCGATTTCAGCGAGCCCCATATCGTGGTACATGTCGGCGTATCGGCAACGCTTGACGTCATAATCATAGTTTTGCGCATCACTGGCGATGATCTCAACCTTCAGCGCATCGTCCTTTTCCCACAACACTTGAAGCTCGACAAAGCTTTTTAAGTCGGCTCCCTTTTCTTCAAGCGCGGCGAAATGCTTGCCGGCCTGGATTGCAGCATTTCCTACCGCCTCCCCAATCACAGCAGCAGCGAAGGCCTTGCCCTGCTCACGCACCAGTATCTCGTATATCGGCTTGATGATTTCGGCTTCGATACGCCGACGGGCAAGAATGCCTAATTCCCCTTCCAGCTTGCTCATTGCGTGCCTCCGAGGCCAGGCGAACTTCCACTCGCCCGGCGTTTAATTAAGGTTACTTAACACCTGCCACACTTACCGGCTGCCATTGGTTGGCCTTTGCCTGCTAAACAGTGAACGATGGCTGCTTCAAATTACCTTCGGCATCAAACTCGATGATGTCGGTCACGCCTGGGTAGCTGATGGAGCGAAGCACTGGGAGGTATTTTTTCGGGTCGGTGGAGCCTCCTTTTTCAATAGCCGCTACCAGCACACCTACACCGTCGTAGGCAAACGGTGCATGCAACTCGATATTGGTCTTGAAGCGTTCCTTGTAGGCCTGCTCGAACGCTTTGCCACCAGCAGCATCAACACTGGAGGCAGTTCAGGCCATGCAGCCTGCAGCAGTCGAATAACCCATAAACCTACCAACGCGCCTATCATCAGTACATCGCCATGAGCGAAATTGATGATTCGCAAAATGCCGTAGACCATCGAGTAAACTAAGGCCACAAGTGCGTAGAGACTGCCTGTCATCAGACCGTTGAGCAGCTGCTGGATAAAAGAATCCATTAAATCATCGACCTCAGTGCACGTAAGGGCGGCACACTAAGCGTCTATTCTATTTTAATCAAATATCAGAAATTCATATGTTTATGCTCAAGATAAAAAACGCCTAATACGACAAAATAAGGCACATATGACACTTTATTATTGGTTTAGTTAAGCATTTAATTCATAACATGAATAATTTAGAACAGTTGACCAACGACCCCCCATTGCGCGCAGTACGAACGTTCGAGGCGTTTGCCCGCCATGGCGGCGTCAATTCCGCAGCCCGCGAGCTGGACGTATCACCGTCCGCCGTGAGCCATCAATTACACTTGCTGGAAAGTTTTTTGCAGCAACCACTGACGTTTCGCCAAGGGCGTAACCTGGTGCTCACCGAAGCGGGTCGCGAGTATTACCGCGCCATCCGATCCGCCTTTTCGGTACTGCGTAGCGCCACGGAACACGTGCGCGAAAAGAGCGCCAAGCGTCAAGTCACTATCAGCCTGATCCCACTATTAGGCATTAACCTGTTTATCCCGCGCTTGGCGCACTTTCTCAAAGACCATCCATCCCTGGACATCAACGTTACCTATGCTAACCACCGTAGTTACCCTAGCGACGCAGCCGACCTATCGATCCGGTTTGGCACCGGACACTGGCCGGGGTACCTCAGCGAGCCACTAATTACCGGCGCCGTCACCCCATATTGCAGCCGCGCCTTTCTAACGAAAAACGGCCCAATTGACACGCCTCAGGCGCTCAGCGAACTGCCACTACTGCACGATGAAGAGCGCGGCACTTGGGGCCAGTGGTTCGAGGCCGCCGAAGTCCACCACACAACCGCGCTGGATGGTTTGCTATTGGAAGATGGCCAGCTAGCGCTTACGGCGACGCTGACAGGCCTAGGCTGCGCATTGCTACGCGAGCCGCTGGTGACGCCCTATACGGACAGTGGTGAGTTGGTAAAACTGTTTGATCTGGAGGTCGACGATGGCCGCCAGTACTATTTGTGCCGGCGGACTAACAGCGAGTTGTCTAACGATGGGAACGACTTATATGACTGGATCAAGCGCAGTCTGATCTAGAAAATAATGCACCACACAGGTAAATCCGCGGAGTGAAATCAAAAGGCGCCCTAAGAAAGGTAATCATAAAGGGCAGCAATCCCCTCGATGACCTTGATAGTCATGTGTTAGCGGAACGTAGGAACTTCCAGTTCGATAAAGTATTACGTCGAGCCGGGCCTCACGGGCCTCACGGGGCCGAAGGAACGATAGGAGTGGACGATCGCGATGATCGTGCACTTTTATGACAAATTCGAAAACTTCTGCACCAAGCGCTACGCGATCTCGGGCTGCTTGGTGGTAACCCAACTTCGCGAGCGCAACCGGGACAGTTGTGATCATCGGTAACCGGAAGAGCCAGGTGTACCACCCCTCAATGGGATGCCCTGTCTATGATCAGGTGTTTGAAAAATTAGGTCTCCTTCACGTCAGCATCTGAGGCCCAAGCGGCAGGATATCGAAAGGCAGGTAACTGCAAGTAGTTGCTGCTTGTTGAAAGCCGGTCTCGCGAAACCGATGCCGATGCCGATGCCCAACATTAGGCTGAGAGATGCGTCTGGCATTTGCTATTTTCATACTTGAGAACATCATTCACCGCAGGCGATTGGTGCTAAGGCTTGGACGCCCCATCTCACACCACCAAGCCAATGAGCCAATCGCTGACTGCCAACTAGGAGTAACCAATTGCTTAACCGCCCCGACAAAGACGCGCTACGTGCGATGTTGGAATCGCAAGTCCAAGAAAAACTGCAGCACGACCCAGACGCGGTAACGACTTATGCAGCCCAGCCTGTACCTGACCGAAAACCGTACACCAGCAAACCCACGGTTCAGGACAAGGCATTTCAGAAGGAGATTGAACAGATGCGTGTAGATGCTGAAGCCGGAGTGATACATACGCCCCAGCGCGAGCCGCAGGATGAGAGCGCTCCTAGTCTTAGGCTCGACGATTATCCGGATCTGTAGAACTAGCCACTGAGAATCTACAGGCAGGTTCGACTTGCCGGTTCAAGGCAATGGAGACCACACGTGAGAAAGCCACCTATTAAAATCATCATCGAAGAATGGGATGGTGACGGTGCGATTCGAATTCCCGATGAGACATTGCAGGAGCTCGAACTGGATGTCAGCGACGCGGTGTACCTGATAGAAGAATTTGTCGGCAACACGCGCGGCCTTGTCCTATCAAAAACGCCTCAAATTGCGGATCGAATAGACGAGCTCACTGGAGCCTGGGATAGCGGACGCCAGGGCAACGCCGAGGAAAAATGAGGCAGCCGAAATGCGCTTACTACAATCAGTCATGGCAGGCCGTGGAGTGACTCGCATAGGGCATGTTTGAAGACTTAGGGTCGAGCCGAGCTTAAGCCCGAAGGATCGATAGCCAAAGTATCTTTAGCTCCGCAGCCCAACAAGTCGCCTATCGAATCTCACACGAGAACTCCCCTCTCCAGTCGGCCAATTAGATCGAAGACTGCCCTCGTTTCCATCATATCCAGAGGACGCTTCGAACCAAGGCCACGAACGGGTGTGATCATACATTCCGTAGCAGTGGCGGCATCATTTTCGAACAGGGAAAGGGCTTCGTCAAAGACAGCTACCAATGCGACGAGGCGGTAGCTTTCTACGGTGTTAAACCCTCTGCACATCACCAAACATCCAATAGAGATCACGGCGAATGAAGACCGGAGTTGCGGCAAAGGGTGGTTTTTCTGAGGGCAAATCTGCAATCGGTGACTATGCTTTGGCTCACGGGCAGCGGGCTCCGGGCTGCTCAGTCAGCCATCCTATGGGAAGCATGCGTATGAAATCACTTCGCGCTCTAGCCCTTGTTTCACTCGTGACCTCTGTCAGCTTTTCAGCCCGTGCGGACGAAGTACCATTGAGCAGCGACGCTTCGAATGAACACTTCGAAACGCAGGTACTGGCCGTCGATCCGGCCAACTACCGAGTCACCATTGAAGGCCTTGATAAACGCCCGGTTTCCATTCCACTCACCGACCAGGCCAAGGCCATGCGCAACCTGAAAGTTAGCGATAAAGTCGACATCCGCGTCACTCGATCTGTCGATTACGTACTCAACACCAGCGTTGAAGGTGCTCCGAGTGTTAGCAATGATTCTTGGATCAACCGCGCCCCACCTGACAGCCTTCCGGGTGGAGAGGTGTTTTCCGCGCTCAAGGTGACCTCGAAAATCACAAATATCGATATGAAAAAAAACGAGGTGACCTTGCTGCGTCCAGATGGGAAAGAGGTAGTCGTTACTGTTAACAACCCCAAAATTCAGGCCCAGATGCTGAACCTTCAGATCGGGCAGACGGTGGACGCAATCCAAGTCGACGTGTTGAAAGTCGAGACATCACGCTAGTTCTTTGTCGTGCCGGTGAAGTCAGTATCAATCTGGATGCATTGATTCTGGCGGGTCAGCAGATTTGTACGGTACTGGGGCATCCGACCGGTTCGCGCGTGGCCAAGGCTCGCAGCGCACAGTGAGGTCTGCGGGTGTTACCGCATCGCCGAAAACGTGGGCAAAAGCGAGTAACACGGAAACAAGTTGTCAGATTTTGGCCGACTGGAAACCCGAAAATAAATCAAGTCATTGATTTTAAAAGGCTTTAAAAAGTTGGCACGAAGCCTGCTTTCTCTATTGCATAACAAGAACAAAAAAAGCGGCAAACCTGATAAAAATAAGACGTAACGACTCTGACATAACAAAAACAACACGACAGAGACGCAGCGAACAGATTTTTTTGGAGAAGATGTGCTTTTCAGGGTGCTTTTCGGAGTAACCCACAACCGGGCAGAAAACAATAAAACTACCCTCAGGTAGCTCCCGAACTGGTTGGATCGCTTAGCGAAAAAGCAGATCAGCGCTCAAAAAAATACGTTTGCTCTTGATCCCTGATGGGGATCGACAAAAACAGCGGTAAAGGGAAACGGTTTCCAAAAACAAAAACAGACCGACCCTCAATAATAAAAAAAGATCACGCGTTACGACAAATGAAAGGGGAGCCTAGGCTCCCCTTTGTGCTGTCTGGCATTTGTGTTTTCCACAGACTAACCCTGTATTCCACCCCCTATCCCTAATGTGGGAGCGAGCCTGCTCCCTGCCCTTCAAGATCAAACAGAACCAGCTTGCCCTCGAAGCCGCGATCATGGAACTGACGCTGTGGGTCGAGCAACGCGGATCAGCAGAGGTTGCCGGCAACGTTCGTGGTGCTTTGGACACCATCAGCAAGAACAAGAACTTCATGAACCTAACGCTCACCGTGCTGATGACTCCCGAGTGATTGGTATCCATCTCGCTCAGAAAAAACCAATTCACAGCACCAGTAGCGCCTCGTGGATCTCAATGGCCGGAATAGCTTCTTTCTTGCGCTTGCTGGCAAGCCAGATCCTTGTTTTGCTCACATCGAAGATTTGCCCCTGCTCCATCAGCGTCAACACGAGTGCATCTGCGACTCGATAGCGACCACAGGCCGGACAATCTCTCTCCTCCCAGGGGCCAAGACACTGAATGCGTTCAGCGACACCTGCACAAACAAGACAGCTCATGGGATCACCATTATTTTTTTATTAGTTTGTAGCTGATCCGTCGTTTTTTTCAGCCGCTTTAATCTAATAACTCACCGCGTGTTCAATTACCAGACGCCACAGTCACAAGTCATAAGATAACTGACTTGTTCCATTGGACGTACCTCAGCACGGCACCGAGCCCATGGATATCTGGCTCAATAGCGGGATCTGTCCTTACGAAGGAAATCCCCGATACAAAGGGCTAATTATGTATTCAGCCAGCCCGCCTGGCAGCGGGGAGCCGAAGCAGTATTCAAGAACATGGGGCTCTGGCTCACCATCACGTAGCAATCCTCATGCAGGACATCTTTGACATTTTTGTGGGTTTTGACTGACAGGTTTAGTCGCTCTTTACCGATCATAGTTACGTAGCCCACCTACTCCACGCAGCGCGACATCAATGGATCCCTTTTTTTGCAAATATCTATTTTCGTTCGATTATCGAACAATTTAACAATTCAACTAACATGTTGTTTTAAAAGGTGATTATTGATTTTTTAGAAAGAAATCAGACAAAACGCCATATAACCCCTCTTCACAATGGATCCATAAATTGATTGACTGGCCCCGCACGGTGTCAGGTATTGCGCCTGCCCGCTCATAAAAATAATAGGGTGTCGTGATGAATCACTTCTCAATCGGGCACAAGCTTCGGCTTGCACCCACCTTCGTGTGCCTCCCTCGCTTTATCTTTACGCAGCCTCATCTCGAGGGGCAGCCATGAGTGTCGATCTGAAGAGCGTGGTAGATGAGCGTCCCATGGCGCGGTTCCAATGGTTGGCCGTGGGCATCTGTATTGTTTTGAACATGATCGATGGCTTCGACGTGCTGGTGATGGCCTTCACGGCCTCCTCGGTGTCCGCCGAATGGGGCTTGAACGGCGCGCAGATCGGACTGCTGTTGAGTGCCGGACTGTTTGGTATGGCGGCAGGCTCTCTGTTTATTGCACCGTGGGCGGATCGCTATGGCCGTCGGCCATTGATCCTGTTTTGCCTGCTGCTCTCAGGGGCCGGCATGCTGTTGTCGGCACTGAGCCAGACGCCGGTGCAACTGGCGCTGCTGCGTGGGTTGACCGGCTTGGGTATCGGCGGAATCCTGGCCAGCAGCAACGTGATTGCCAGTGAATATGCCAACAAACGCTGGCGAGGCCTGGCGGTGAGCCTGCAATCCACCGGTTATGCCTTGGGTGCGACCTTGGGCGGGCTGTTGTCGGTGTGGCTGCTGACGCACTTTGGCTGGCGTTCGGTTTTCATATTCGGTGGAGCCGTGACCCTGGCGGTGATTCCACTGGTATTGATGTACTTGCCTGAGTCGTTGGACTTTCTGATCGCCCGCCGCCCCGAGAATGCCTTGGCACGCATCAATCGACTGGCCGCCCGCCTCGGCCAGCCAGCACTGCGCGAACTGCCCGTCGCCATCTCCGCGCCGATTTCAGGCCGTGGGCGCCTGGCGCAGTTGCTCTCACCTGATTCACGGCGCACCACCCTGCTGATCTGGCTGCTGTTCTTCCTGGTGATGTTCGGCTTCTACTTCGTGATGAGCTGGACGCCGAAACTGCTGGTTTCAGCAGGGCTATCGGCACAGCAAGGCATCAGCGGCGGCGTGCTGTTGAGCGTCGGCGGTATCTTCGGCGCGGCGCTGATTGGTGGCATGGCCTCGCGCTGGCGGCTGACCCGGGTGCTGTCGCTGTTCATGCTGATTACTGCGGGCCTGCTGGTACTGTTCGTCGGATCCGCTTCATCAGTATCCATGGCACTCGGCCTGGGCCTGTTGATCGGGCTCTTTGCCAACGGTTGCGTGGCTGGCTTGTACGCGCTATCGCCGATTGTCTACGACGCATCAGTACGAACAACAGGGGTCGGTTGGGGCATCGGTATCGGACGCATCGGCGCGATCCTTTCGCCGACCGTCGCCGGCCTGTTGCTGGACAGCGGTTGGCAGCCACTGCACCTGTACGGGGTTTTTGCCGTGGTTTTCGTGATTGCCGCCGCCGTGTTGCTGCTACTCAAGCTCAACACCCAAGTGCAACCTGCTGCCGAGCTCAGCCACGCCTGACGCAATGCAAAGAGGTAGCGAGGCCTTGCCTCGCTACTGACTACTACCCCCAGGAATACAACAATAATGACTTACCTTCCTCTCCCCCGGGCCCTGCTCGGCGGTGCAATAGCGCTTGCCTTATTACCTTCAGCGTATGCCGAGAGCAGCGGCTTTTTCGAGAATTCCAAGACCAGTCTGTTGCTGCGAAATTACTATTTCAATCGTGACTACAACGATCCCGGCGCCAGCAAGAGCAAGGTAGAAGAATGGGCCCAGGGCGCTATCCTCAAGTTCAATTCCGGTTACACCCCTGGCGTTCTAGGCTTTGGCCTTGACGGTATAGCGATGCTGGGTATCAAGCTCGACAGCAGCCGTCAGACCAGCGGTTCCGACCTGCTGCCGGTGCATGAAGATGGTCACTCCGCCGACAGCTACGGGCGTGCAGGAGTGGCCGCAAAAATGCGCTTTTCTGACACTGAGCTATTTCTGGGCGAGCTCATGCCCGATGTTCCGCTGCTGCGCTACGATGACGGACGCCTACTGCCACAGACCTTCCAAGGCACCATGCTGGTGTCCCGAGAGCTATCCGGCCTGAGCCTGCAGGGAGGGCAATACACCGCCACGAGCCTGCGTAATTCCTCAAACATGCAAGACCTCTCTGCCTGGGCTGCGCCCACCGTTACGTCAGACAGTTTCAACTATGCGGGCGCTGAATATCGTTTCAATGAACAACAAACCCTGATTGGCGCTTGGCACTCGCAACTCGAAGACATTTATCAGCAAAGCTATCTGAACCTGCTACATAAACAGAAGTTTGGTGACTGGACTCTCGGCGCGAATCTGGGCTACTTCATCGATAACGATGACGGCAGCGCCCGTATTGGTAACGTGCAAAGTACTACCGGCTACGGGCTGTTCTCGGCCAACCTTGGTGGCCACACCTTGTATCTGGGGCTGCAAAAGGTCAGCGGCGATACCAGCTGGATGTCCGTGTATGGCAGTAGTGGGCGCACCTTGGGCAACGACATGTTCAACGGCAACTTCAGTAACGCCGACGAGCGTTCCTGGCAGGCTCGCTATGATTACAACTTCGTAGCCGCCGGCATCCCCGGCTTGCTGCTGATGACCCGCTATGGTCACGGCGAGAACGCCACCACCAAGGCGGGTAGCAATGGCAAGGAATGGGAACGTGACACCGAGGTCAGCTACACCTTGCAAAGTGGCCCGATGAAAAACCTTAGCGTGCGGGTCAACAACGCCACCAACCGTCGCAGCTTCAACAGTGATTTCGATCAGACCCGCGTGATCGTCAGCTACCCACTGTCTCTCTGATCCTCCCGCCAGGGGCGCTAGTCGCCCCTGCATCCCCCCCCTTCCTTGCGTTACTATGGCGAACCACTTTCTGGAAGTCGCCTGCATGAGCAAACCGGGTCAAATGGTGCTAGTCGCACTGCGCAAAATGATCGCCTCGGGAGAGCTGGCGGCTGGCGAGCGGCTGATGGAGATTCCGACGGCGGAACGCTTCGGCGTCTCGCGCATGCCGGTGCGCATGGCCTTTCTTACTCTGGAACAGGAAGGTTTGCTGGTGCGCCATGGCGGAAGGGGCTATCAGGTGCGCTCGGTGAGTGCCGACGATATCGCCGGAGCCGTGGAGGTGCGCGGGGTACTGGAGGGGCTGGCGGCGCGGCAGAGCGCCGAACGCGGATTGAGCGAGCAAGCACAGGCGGCGCTGCAGGAATGCCTGGTACAAGGCGATGCGTTGTTCGACAAAGGCTACGTGACAGAAGAAGACCTTGAGGCCTTCCATGACCTCAACATGCGCTTTCATCAGGTGATCGTCGAAAGTAGTGCCAACCCCGCCATTGCCGAAGCCCTGTCACGAAACGACCATCGGCCCTTCGCTTCAGTCTCAGCGCTCGCTATCGATCGTGAAGACATGGCACGCGAATACCGGCGCTTCAACTTCGCTCACATGCAACACCACTCGGTCTTCGACGCGCTGATCAGTCGCCAGGGCGCACGCGCCGAAGCCATAATGCGCGAACACGCCAATGCAACCCTGCGTTACGCCGAGGTATTCGGCGCGATCAGCAATAGCGAACGGATGAAAGTGATCGCACGCGGCGAGTAACCGACTCGTTCAGAGATCCAACACCAACAGCGCCGATTTAGCCCTCGAACAGCAGGGCGTGAACTGATCATTGGCCGCTTGCTCTTCTTCGGTGAGGAACAGGTCACGGTGATCAGGCACCCCTTCCAGCACACGGGTCAGGCAGGTTCCGCAGACGCCCTGCTCACAGGAAATTGCAATCTCGACACCGTGACTTTCCAGCACCTGAACCACAGTCTTGTCAGCCGGAATATCAAACACCTGCCCGCTACTGCCAAGCTTGACCTGGAACGTCCCATCGTCACGCGTATCTACCGGCGCTGCGGCGAAGTATTCACGGTGCAACTGCCCATCGCTCCAACCTTGGGCCTTGGCGCTATCGAGCACATACTGCATGAACCCTGAAGGGCCACAGACATATAGGTGCACGTCCGGCCCCGGATTAGCCAGGATCTTGGCGGCATCCATACGCGAATCGGCTTCTTCATCGAAATGCAGGTGCACGCGATCAGAAAAGGAGGCCCCTTTGAGTCGCTCGGCAAACGCCGCACGCTCAGTGGAGCGAGCGCAATAATGCAGCTCGAAATCGGCACCGCTGTGGGCCAGTTGCTCGGCCATGCAGAGAATCGGAGTGATGCCTATGCCGCCGGCGAACAACAGGCTGCGCCGTGCCTCACCCACCAGCGGGAAGAGGTTGCGCGGTTCGCTGATGAACAGCCGATCACCACTGTTGACCTGCTCATGCATGCCCTGAGAACCACCGCGCGAGGCCGCGTCCTTGAGCACACCGATCAGATAGCGATGGCGCTCTTGCGGATGATTGCACAGTGAGTACTGGCGGATCAGTCCGCTGGGAAGGTGCACGTCGATATGGGCACCGGCACTGAAGCTGGGCAATGCCCCGCCTTGTGCACTGGTCAACTCGTAGCTGCAAATATCCAACGCTTCGTTGTTGCGGGATGTCACGACGACTTCAATCATGGCGAACCTTCAAGACCGGCCACCGCAGTGGCCGCGAACAAGATCAATGGGAGTGGACGGGCGTATCGCTCCAGGACGCAGCCCTTCGCTATTTGGCCGTGGCAATCAGCTCTGCAGTCGGCGCTTGCTCTCGCGCGATGATGCGTTCCAACACGCGCCTGGACTGCACACCACCGGCATCAATATTGAGCTTGAGCAAGTTACGCTCAGGATTGGCCAGCAGGTTTTCCTGCTGCTGTTCGAGCATGTCCAGGTCTTCGCTGAAAATCTTCCCCTGGCCCTCGCGGATGGTGTCGGTCAGGGCTTCGTCGTGCGGATTAAAGTTGCGTGCCATACCCCAGAAGTACCAGATCGAGGTCTCGGTTTCCGGTGTTATGAAATCGACCACTATGCTCGCGGCCTTGTGTTGCGGCTCAGCGTTGTAACCGCCCTTGCCAGCGTGAGCCACGCCCACCTCAATCAAGACGTGACTGGGCGGACTGAAGCGGCAGATCTGCCAACGGTCTACCGGCACGTCGTCGGCCAGGTTGTTGCCACGCAGGGCCATGCGCCAGAACGGTGGTGCCATGATGTTTTCCATGTGCCGTGCGGTGACCACTTCGTCACCCTGAACGGTTGTGACCGGCGGCGCTTCATCGATCTCTTTCTGGCCAATGCTGGAGGCGTGCACGTAGGTTTCGTGGGTGAGATCCATCAGGTTATCGATCATCAGTCGATAGTCGCAGTTGATATGGAACAGCCCACCGCCATAGGCCCACTCATCGCTAACAGCCCATTCCAGATGGTGAATCAGGTCTGGGTCAGCCTTGCCCTGCTCCCCAGGCCAGACCCAGATAAAACCGTAACGCTCTTCAACCGCGTAGGTCTTGTTGCACGGAAAGCCCCGGACGCGCTGACCTGGCATTTCGACGGTTTTGCCATCACAGCCCATCACCAAGCCGTGGTACCCACAGACCAAGTTGCCATTCTCGACATACCCAAGCGAAAGGGGCGCGCCTCGATGTGGGCAAAAATTCTCGACGGCGGCAACGCGCCCTTCATGGCCTCGATAGAAAACGATTTTCTCACCGCATATTTGCCGCCCAAGGGGCTTGCTTGCGATCTCGTCGGGGGTGCAGGCGACATACCAGGTGTTTTTCGGATACATGAGAATCTCCGGAGCGGGATTGTTCTTATGGATCCATTTGAGCTGATTTCGCCGATTTTAGTCAAGGTTTATGTGATAAATAACGATCGATGGATCCATTAAGCCAATTCATCAATATTCAACCTTTCGAGCACCTTATATATGCGAAGGCGCTTCCATCCCGATCCTGCCGTGGCATCCAAATCCGATTCGACGTAAATCGCCCACAGGGCACTCTCCTGCTGGTCACTGGTGAGGCCGCATTGTGCATTTGAAAGGCGGGTCGCGGCGCACATTCAGCCAACGCATCGCGGATAAATCCGCTCCGACAACAACGCGTCCGACTGCCGATCAAGCAGAGCAGCTGTCTTGCGACTAGCTTTACCTCGAACACTAAAGCCTCCGCCCACAACTCAACCAGGTAAAGGTTCGTTATGACTAAAAAAATCGACCTGACGATCACCCACGATTACCTCAATCCGTTTGCCTCGCCGGACAACCCCAAGTTAAGCCCCGAACTGGTGGACTACCTGTCGGATAGCGCCTGGTACCACCCCGAGTTGTGCCTGCAGATTCGCTGCCCGGAAGATGAGCGAGAACGCCTGCAGCAAGCCATCAGCAATACCTTTGCGGAAAAGAGCGAACAACTCAGAGGGGATATTCGCACCCAGCGGCTGGTAGCGCTGACACTCCTGGGCTTGGCACTAGCCTTGGTGCTGGCAGGCACGGCTCTGGGCATTGAAGGCACCATCCCCGTGGGAGTTGTTACCGTCACCGCGTGGATGCTGCTCTGGCGCAGCGGGGAGATATTGTTTCTGGATATCCGCAGCGCTAACCGGCAGCTGCGTAAGTACCAGCGCCTCGCCAACGCATCAAAGCAGTTTGATTGAGGTTGATCATTCCCACTACGTGTGGGACTGCCGCCTTCGCTACTCCAGTACCCACCGACCAGCCACTGCGCCCGCGAAGCCCCGCAGCGTCGCAGCTCGTAGGATGGGTTGAACGGAGCGATACCCATGCGGTTGCGGCTCATCTATGTTCGCGTCGAAGCCGAACTGAGCCAGTTGCCGAGATATCACTGACCCAGTCTGTTCCTCTCGAACCATTGCATATGCGGGATATGTGCAATTTTAGAGATGGGTCAGTCTTGCTTCAGCCCATTTCCCAAGACTTGAAAAATTGGCGTGCCCCCGCTAAATCTATAGGTCGTTCATATGGGGAAGTAGAGAGACAAAATGTCCGTTCGATTCGTAGTGGTAAACGCAAGACCAATGCAGTACGGCCAAGACAGCAGTAGCGCAAATCCAGCGAGTCGCGTTGCTCGCGGATATCTCATCCTGGACAGGCAGCATGACCAAAGACTTCCAGATTGCTATATGAGCCGCAGTGAAGCCCAAGAAGAATGCGATAGAAGAAATGAGGCGTAGCGCCGAAGCTGAGCGACACTCGCCTGAGTGATCGGGTAGTTTTGATAATTGGCGACCGGAAAAGCCAGGTGTACCTGGACATACACGTGAAGACGTTACCTCGAGCCGGGCTAAAGCCCGAAGAAGCGATTGCTAGATAGCGTTAGCTCCCTCAGCCCGACAAAACGCCTTATGAATCTCACACAAGCCCCCCTCTCCAGTCGACCGATAAGATCGAGCGCAAGCCTCCGGCGTTGTCACCTGCGAAATTGCACTCCACTTGACCACCTGACGCATCGGTACTGACCGCTCGTTTGAATTGCACTTGACCAGGCATTTGCATTCGATCTGATCACCGATTGCAGCGGTTTTGACCAACACGCTTTGTAACCATGATCGGCTGAGAGCTCCTCATAGTTGCGTGTACGGCCATGCTGTCGCAGGGTTGCTAATAACGTGAAATCGAAGTCCGCAAAGGCCGGATTTTGGGTTCCATGCTGGATGATTGTCATTCCAGCAACGGCTATTGATGGCTGCGGGCTTCGAGCACTCATGCGGTGATCTCACTTGCCCCAAGGAGCATGTGGCTATTCATCTCCAGTTTGCCGTAGCATCTTTACATCTCCTGGTCGGTAAATTGCACGGCTGTTACGGTTGCAGGAGCGTTAGGATGCATCGAGTTTGAAGAAGTTCTTCCAACTGTCTTGATGTATCCAGGTGCGCCATCGGCAGCATTGTTGTCTTCAGCTGCTGGAGCCGAGATTGGCGAGGCCTGTAAGGCAGTAGGTTCGCCCACGGTGCTGATCCGATTTTGCTTTTTAGGTGGGTCTGCAAGCGCTGTCAGGCAGGCTGCGGATAGCAGCGCTACGGTCATCACGCTCTGTATGGTGGTGCTCATTGTCGTACGCCTCCGTTAGAGTCGCACATAGAGTTTGGACTACAGGGGAAAAAGAGTGACTGTGGTCGACAGCCGGCTTTATTCACTGATGACTCAGGTCTCAACCGAAGCTTTTCGACGAATTAGTTTCAATCAGGTACGCGGGCTATTTTTCTCCTGAGATGTACGCTTTCTGCACGCCCGATCATGATCACAAATGCATTGCAATTGGTCGTTTGTAGACGCTGACGCCGAATTGACCCACGTGCCGACGCAAGACGTCCCCATCCCAAGTAGGCAGAAATCCAGCATAGGCAATGGTTCGCAAGGAATAAGACTGGGTCAGTGACATCTCGGCCACTGGGTCAATTCGGCGTCAGCACCAACACGAAGCAGTTTGGAATGTGTGATGCTGCACCGCACAGTACCTAAAGAGTCCTTTCGACGAGGGCTAGACGACGCTAGAAATATTGCTTCTATCGTGAAAGAGATTCTTGCTTGACTGCGTGAGCCGGGCCCAAGCCCGAAGAAGCGATGTCTCCTTTCAACGGCACTGCATCATCACAGTTGTGTGGTGGGCAGCGCCATTCGTTTTTCTCTCTGAGCTATACCGCTATTCGCGGTACACCGTCCATAGCTCGTCAGTTGGCACTAGATGTGCGACTACCTTTTCCGCCTTAATTGAGGACTCTCCAAACCCAGGCTTTCACGCAAGGTTGTACCTTCATACGCACTGCGGTACACACCGCGCTCTTGCAACAGTGGTATGACCTCGTTGGTAAAGCGGTTGAACTGCTCCGGGTGCCCGATGTATATGTTGAAACCATCCACCGCTCGAGCTTCGAACCAATCTGTCATCTTCTGCGCGACAGTATCAGCCGCTCCGACGAAGGCACCCGGGCGCAGCTGTCGACCGAACTCTACGGCCTGGCGCAGCGTGAAACTTTTCTCACGTGCCTGATCAGCGATACGTTTGGCAGCGGTGAAAAAGCTGCTGCGCGCGGACTCCAAGCTCCCCTGAGGGAACGGAGCATCGAGGTCATATTGGCTGAAGTCATGCCAGCCGAAGTTGCGACCAAACTCCTTCAGCGCGAGCTCAAAGCTATGATCGGTCTGATGGTAGTGCTGCTCGATTTCACGAGCATGCCCATCGGTGTCACCCACATAGATTTCGGCACCGGGCATTACCAGTAATTGCTCAGGATCGCGGCCAAGCCGTACCGCCCTGCCCTTGATATCGCGGTAAAAAGCTTGGCCTTGCTCGATGCTAGCGGCATGGGTGAAGACCACATCTGCAGTGGCGGCGCCCAGATCGCGGCCCTGTTCCGAATCGCCGGCCTGGAAGATCACCGGCTGGCCTTGATGTGAGCGTTGAATGTTCAGCGGGCCGACCACAGAGAAGTGTTCGCCCTTGTGATTCAGACTGTGCAGTTTGCTTGGGTCGAGAAACTGGCCCGTGACCCTGTCGCGCACGAACGCATCCTCCTCATAAGAGTTCCACAGTCCCTGGACAACCTGGACGTGTTCGGCCGCCCGACCGTAGCGGGTGTCGTAATCGTAATGCTCGTCGCGACTGTAATTGCCAGCGGTGCCGGCATCTCCGCTGGTGACGACGTTCCAGCCCGCACGGCCTTTGCTGATCAGGTCGAGTGATGCCAGGCGCCGCGCTACGTTATAGGGAGAGTTGTAAGAAGTCGTCAGCGTACCGACCAAACCTATATGTCGAGTGCTCACGGCAATCGCTGATAGCAGCGTCAGCGGCTCCAGACGATTTAGGTAGTGGGATGGCGACCCAGGTGTGATGAACTGGCTGTCGACGATAAACATCAAGTCGAAGAGTGCCGCCTCGGCCTGCCGCGCAATCTCGATGTACCAGTCGACATTAACGCTGGCATCGGCTGGCAATTCGGGATCAAGCCACAGGTTGTGGCGACCTGGCCCACCACAACCCATCGTCAGAGCGCCCAGTTTGATCTGTCTTTTTGTCATTTCAAAAATATGCCTTATGGATCAGGGGAGTCATCAATGCGGGCTGAAGCGTTCAGGGCTGAGCTTTGGATAAGGCTGGCTGCAAGGACGCAGCGAATGAATTGTCGAACAGGTTGGCTGCAGGGTAGGACTTGACCAAACCCAGGCTTGCGAAAAAGTCCACGGTCTTCTGCGCCTCCGCAGGTACCTGCGGGTTAAGTGGCTCGACGGTCGTGCGCGCTCGGGCAAACCAGACACGCGCGATTTCAGCGTCAGCCCGAGTGCGTTTGGCCCATGCATCAGCATAAGCCTCTGTATTGGCTGGATTTTGTAGAGCCCAATCACGGGCTTTCTTCAGACGCTGGAGAAAATCACTGATTTGTGCGCGCTTGGCGTCGACTGAATTGGCGTTGGCGGCGATGAAGCTCTGCGCCGGGATCAATCCATCAGCAGTGGCCAGAATCCGCGCACCCTGCCGTTCCTGCTGCGTGACGTAGGGCTCCCAAGTAGCGATGACATCAACTGACCCACCGTCCAGCGCGTGGGAGGCATCCAGCGCGCTGAGATAGCGCAAATCCAGCGAGTCTCGTGGGACACCTGCTTTATCCAGCGCAGTCAGCAGTAGCTGCTGACTCCAGGAGCCTTTCCAAATGGCCGCGCGCTTGCCCTTCAGATCCGCAAGACTGTGGATCGGCGAATCCTTGCTTACAAGAATTGCCACACCACCGAGATTTTGCCGGCCTACTGCAATAACCTTGATCGGTGCGCCCAATGCGCCGAGGAACAGCACTGGCGCATCACCGAGCAACCCGACGTCAAGACTGCCGACGTTGAGCGCCTCGGCGACAGGCGACCCGGCAGTGAATTGCTTCCACTCAAGGGTATAAGGCAAATCATCAAGTACCCCCGCCGCCTCCATCACGGCTTGGGCGTTGTAACTTTGGTCACCTACCACCAGCGATTGCGCGTTCGCAGCAAGGCACAGCAATGCAGTGGCCATCCCGGCCGCCAATTTCGTCAGATAACGCACGTTCGTCTCCAGATGCCTTCTCAGGCAGTTCAGGTCGATCCGCACGCGCGGTCTCGGCACTATTCGTAGGAATGGACGAGCCGATAATGGCTCTATAGACATGCCGAAGCTTTATAGCGAATAGATTCGAATGCAGCCTGCTTTATACGATAAGGCCCTAACCTCTTCGCGCTAAATACTTATTGCGCATAACGTAATTCAATAATAATGCAGTAATTGCATGAACCATCGACAACCAACGTCCTGGAAAGTCGCTCAGTTATGGAAGACCCATCCCAACGTCATGCAGGACGAAGCGGTAACGACTGACGCCGGAACGGCAGATTTCCAACAGATCGTTACTTGGTGCAGTCCAGAGGGAAACAAAATTTCGAGATAGGGCGAAGAAAGTGAACATTCGGGAAATTTTCTGGCGGCATTGCGTCGACGTGCTCTAGAAATGATCCGCGACATAGGTTCGCTAGACTGGATCCACCAGACGGGTTGCCAAATTCACCACCGTACAGAGTTTTCCGAAAACAAAAGGGTGGGAGCGTGAGCAGCTGGAACGATTGCTCACCGCGCTCTGAGCCTGTGCGCCAAAGCACGTTATCATTGCCGATTCAAAAGCAACGGAGACCACACGTGAAAAAGCCACCTACGAAAATCATCATCGAAGAATGGGATGGCGACGGTGCAATCCGAATTCCCGATGAAGCTTTGCAGGAGCTCGAACTGGATGTCGGCGACGCGGTGTACCTGATAGAAGAATTTGTCGGCAGCACGCGCTGCCTAGTCTTATCAACGACGCCTCAAATCGCGGATCGAATAGATGAGCTCACTGAATTTTGGAATGACGAACAGCGCGGCACCGCCAAGGACAAGTGAGGTGTTTAGCCAAATCAAACAGAAGGTCTGCGATGAAAATCGCAAGGTTGATACGCCACGCTGAGAGCGCCGCGAACGCGGGCCTTGCCACTACAGCGCCGGACTCAATACCGTTGACCGAAAAAGGCCAGCTTCAAGCTCGGACGCTTGCTGAATCCTTCAAGTCCGCACCCGACCTGATCATCTCCTCCCCCTTCGAACGCGCCATCGCAACGGCACTACCAACAGCAGCGCACTTCCCCCACGTTCCATTCGAACTGTGGCCCGTCGAAGAATTTACGTATTTGAGCCCAAACCGCTTTGCTGGCACTACTCAGACTGACCGACAGCCACACGCACAAAGCTACTGGGAGAACGGTGACGCGGCGATGATTGATGGGCCAGGCGCTGAGTCGTTCGATAGTCTGCTCGGGCGCGTAGATGCGATGCTGGCCAAGCTTGTGGATCACGATGCGAAGGACATCCTAGTCTTCAGTCATGGACAATTCATCAGGGCTGCTGCTTGGCGGATCAAGCATGGAGACCATGCTGGCTCACACGATCTGATGCGCGAGTTTCGGGCCATCGATGTTCGGGAACCGCTTAGAAACTGCTGGGGTTACCATCTTGTGTTTGACGACGGTAGATGGACAGTTGAATACCAAATCGACTCATCTGGCCAAGAGAAATTTATCGACGATTTCTGCACAAGATAACGTTCTCGACTAAACGCTACGCGGCAAGCTCGATGTATCTAGACTCCCCTCCCCCAGTTGCCCCCGACAACCAACCCCAAACGAAGCTCAGAGTGGTGCGTCCTGCGTGATCAACGCCGACCGTGCCACGAGACCAGCCGGCAAGGATCTCACCATCCAAAGTTAAACAGTGAAAAAGGAGCTCAATGGTATTGGGGCCTGTCGCGCGTCCGACTTGATTGCCCATGCGAATCCGGCCACCTTGGTAAGTACTCGAAATGGCATTTTCCTCGACATGGTAATGAAATACTGTGCCTGCACCAGATAGCCCATGGGCGTTATTAGCTACCGTAAATCGACGATTGTTCAAACGCTCGCTGATTTGAGAAAAGTGGATTTCCATATAATGTCGCGTCCTTTAGTCGAGATGTTCCATACCAGCTTTCCATTAGGCCTCGGTTTCAGTCAAGCAGCGCTCAAACTTCGTCAGATATCACATTCCGGCAGCGTGCCAGAAAGCTTGGTGTAGCGCGATTTTACGCATGGTAACAGTCGCAAGGTTGCCATCCTGCACGTGCGCTACGCCAAGCCGGGCTTTGCCCGAATGAGCGACAACAACAATCAACGTCAGGCTCTACCGCGTAGTGAAGACACCACCTGCAAACCCCGCGATCAACCCTCTCGAAAATAACAAAAAAGAATTAGCACATAAATAAATAGTATTTATTGTTATAAACGTACTCAGGTAGTCTCGCCTCATACCGTCATTTATCTCGACAGTGAAGAGCCTTATGAATACGCCTGCCAACCTTATCGATTTCGTCAGTTACCGCAAACGTAAACAGGCTCAGCAGCGGGCGCGTGCCATGTGGGAAATGTATGCTCACAACGCCAGTTTACAGGCATACCCATGGATGCAAGCGACCAACGCTTCCGAGACGCGTCACGCGTGAGCGTGCAGCAACCCTCGCGGTTTCTGGCGAGCGCCGACGAACCCGAAGTGGATTTCAATAACCTGGACTCACTCGATGAAGATCCGATATGTGGGCGGGTTGCACAAAACCTGCAACGCTTGCGCGGCAAGCGGCATCTGTCCCTGGATGCGCTGGCCCGCCAGTGCGGCGTGAGCCGGGCGATGTTGGCGCAAATCGAATCTGGACGCAGTGTGCCCTCCATCAAGGTGCTGTGCAAAATAGCCAAAGGCTTGAAGGTATCGGTGGCCGCGTTTCTTGAGCATCGGGCCCTTGAAGGAGTGGCGGTGCTGTCGGCAAGCAAAAGCAAACGCCTAGTCAGTGCCAGCGGCGATTTTGTCAGTCGGGCGTTGTTTCCGTTCGACATGGCCCGGCAATCGGAGTTTTACGAATTGCGCTTGAGCCCGCTGAGTGAGGACGTCAGCGAAGGCCATGGCCCCGGTGTGCAGGAGAACCTGGTGGTGTCTCAAGGTGTGCTGGAAATCAGCGTCAACGATGAACGCTACCTGCTTTCCACCGGCGACTCGATCCTGTTCTATGCCGACCAGCCCCACCGCTATCGCAATCCGGCTAACAGCGAAGCCGTAGCGTATCTGGTGGTGACGTATCCGGAACGCCTGGACTGAAAACAGGCATTAAAAAGCCCGGCAGGATTAACCCTTTGCCGGGCTTTTTTAATGTCGATGGATCAGCAGGTGCAGCACATCAACGGCATGTTGTTGCAGCTCATCATCATCGGCATGCTGCAGTCGTTCATCATCTTCATCATCAAGGCGCAGCAGTTTTTCATCATGTCCATGTTCATGCCGGCCATCGGCATGATTTTGCACATCATGCAGTCCGCCATCATGGTGCATTCCATCACGCACTTCATCGATGGCATCGGCATGCCCATCATCGGCATTGGCATCATCATGTTCATCATCGGCATGGCCATGGCAGCCTGGGACATGCACATCATGCTCATGTTGCCGCAATGCATCATCATCGGCATGCCGCAGTTCATCATCATCTGCATCATTTCAGCGCTGTTCTTGAACATGGCCATGTCCATGCCAGCGGCCGGCATCATTTTGCACATCATGCCGTCATCCATCATGTCGCAGGTCATGGTCGCCATCATCATCGGCATGCCCATCATCGACATCATCGGCATGTTGGAGCTCATTGGCATTTGCGATTGCATGGGGTTCATCATCGTTTGATTCCCTGAAGGATTGAAGAATTGGATGAGGCTGATGGGGCCTGATTCTAAGGGCTGAAGTACTTGGTACAAGGTGTCCATCAAACAGCGAAAACCAATGCCATAACCGCAATTGCGCACCGATCATTGCACTGCTAAACGCTAAAGCAGCAGAATAGATGCTATAGCAGTCAAATAAAATGCCATCACATAAAAATCATCGTCATGGATATTCGTACAAAATCTTTATAAATAACCGAAAGAAATAATTGATCTAAACGAAGTTAAGTTATTTAAAGCCACTCTGTTATTCCTAAAATTCATCCACCAGACGCTATCAGTTTTTACTGAAATTCAGACCTCCTCCTCAATCAACCTTGTGGTTGCGGGCCTTGGTCGAGGCCAATGTTCAATCCGACATGGTGGTTGGCGCTTCGGTAGACGCTATCAACGTAGCCCTTTGCCGCAAGGCCCGATTCCGATGGCGTCGAAGCGCTCGCCGGATTCTGGCGCCGGCTTTGTAAAACTGACATCTTTCCCCCCTCTTGGATCGATGCCGGTAAACGCATCATGAAGCGAAGCTCCATCCAGTCATGGAATGAGATCTACCACGGCCTCATGCCCGTTGAGATTGATGGATGGCAGCTCACACTCTTCAACGACTGTGACACCCTGGACTACTGCGAGTACTGCAGGTCGCCTGATGGTAGAGTCGGGACACTCGAAGTCTGGCAGTACGACGGAGGGCGTAGAAACTCTGCACCAATAACTGCGGTGTGATGAAAACTGATCTTATCCATGGTGTGAGCATCTGGAACTCATCTGGCCCATCGCGGCTCGGATCAAGTAGTCAGGCGCATTTCAGCACGTCTGCAGCCTTGTTCGGAGAACCCTTGAATATATTAAGTAAGTGCCATCCACATCAGACATCATTAATTTTGATGACAGTTTTACCAAGACCTTTTCCCGTTAACGCGTACTCAAGCGCTGGGATAAACTCGTCAAATTCAAATTGCTTACCAATAGGCGGGGAAAGGCGGCCTTCTGCAACCCAGCTCAAGAGTTCCTGCAGATGTCCTTCAGCTTTTTCCACTTCGTAGAGAGTAAATTGGCGGACATCCACGCCGACAAGGGAGGCCCCCTTTAGCAGCGGTAAATTTGCACGCAGTGAAGGGATTGGCCCGCCGGTGAACCCTACCACTAGGTGTCTGCCCCCCCAAGTGAGTGATCGAAAAGCCGGCTCAAATAGGGGGCCGCAGACTGGGTCAAACGCCACGTTTGGCCCCTTTTGCCCACACAGTTCTTTCACCAATTCACGAAAGTCTACAGCACCTGAATCGAGTACTTGATCTGCTCCCAGCTGCTGCGCGAATGCACGCTTTTCAGGCGATGACGCTACTGCTATGACCTTCGCTCCAAGACATTTTCCAACTTGGATTGCGGCTGAACCTACCCCACCTGCGGCTCCAATAACGAGAAGTGTTTCACCCGGTTGCAAGTTTCCTCGATCGCGCAATGCGTGCAATGCCGTGACATAATTAACTTTGAATCCCGCAGCTTGAGCGTATTCCATCCCATCTGGTATTTTGACAACGGCGGTATCCACTACCACGGTTTTCTCCGCAAATCCGCCATGTATTTGGGTGATTACTCGATCACCCACTGCAAGGCCAACCACACCATCACCAATAGCTGCAATCTTGCCGCTGATTTCTTGGCCGGGGACGTGTGGTAATAACGGCTTAACTTGGTAGCGCCCGAGAGACTCCAGTGCGTCTACATATCCTACTCCGCATGCAGCTATTTGGATTAAAACCTCACAAACGCCGGGGGTCGGATCAGGCACTTCCACCATCTTGCAGTTTGACATCCGGAAGTAACGCCGACCCGCCAGCTACACTGATTCGATACATTTCTGCACCGAGACTTCGCGCATGGCGACCAAGACCGCAATCGTATTCGCTGGCGGTGGCAGCTTGGGTGCTGTCCAGGTAGGCATGTTGCGAGCCTTGGTCGAGGCTAATGTTCGATTCGACGTGGTGGTGGGTGCTTCGGTGGGCGCCATCAATGGTGCCTACTTTGCCGCAAGGCCCGATTTGGAAGGTGTCGAGGCGCTAGCCAGTTTTTGGTGTGGTCTGCGTAAAACGGACATCTTTCCATTGTCCTGGCTCGATACCTGTAGAGGACTGATCAAAGGACGTGGGTTTCTGTTGCAGCCGGCGGCTTTGAACAGACTGCTAGGACAAGCTCTACCTATCCACCGCATTGAGGATGCGACGTTACCCCTGCACATCGTCACCACCGACCTGCTGAGCGGTGCCAAGACCGTTCCGTCCAGTGGCGAACTCCGACAGGCATTGCTGGCCAGCGCGGCCATCCCGTTGGTGTTCCCCTGCGTAAAAATTGCCGATCAATTCCTGATTGACGGTAGCGTGGCAAGCAATACACCTATTTCAACTGCCGTAGCCCTCGGCGCCACCAACGTAGTGGTGGTTCCTACAGGAGTGAGTTGCGCCCTACCACAACCGCCCCGAGGCTTGATCGCCTAGCCCTACATACCGTCAACCTGATGAGCATGCGCCAGTTGGTAAGTGACATCGAACACTTCCGCAATCTCATCAGTCTGCACATCGTCCCGCACTTGTGCCCTGTGGAAGTCTCGGTGTTCAACTTTGACCAGACCGAGTCTTTGCTGCAGCGCGCCTATACGCAGACCCTCCGGTGGCTGGAGCGTGGGGGGCTCGAACGCACCAAGGTACCCGGAACCCTGACCATCCATTCACATGCCCATGAGCATTGAGTGATGGCTCAATGCGTGCGGCGCTTAATCGCCAGGGGCACTTCGGATGGGCAGGCCGTACCACTGATGTCCGTCCAGAAGGACGTCATCGGTACCTCCATCAGGAACACCTAAAGCTTAGCCGGGCCCAGTTGGCCCGAAGTAGCGACTTTAGGAAACTGGCGGGGCGCTTTATCAGCTACCAGCGAGACAAGATTGCCTTCGCTAAATCCCATATGAAGGCCACATATGTGTCATACGGAGCTGGCATCGTGTCGTACACGAACACATGGTTGCTTCTAGCATTAGCGCCCTCTCCTGCCCGACCTCTATCGCCTCAATCCAAGTCCGCAGAGGCAGGAAACGCGACGATATCATTCTGCATTCACCTGGGTCGTGAAATTCCGTGATGACGCAGTTTGCGATAGAGCGTATTGCGGCTGATCCCCAGGCGGGCGGCAACATGGGCGATATGCCAGTGTTCCGCCTCAATCAACGTTAGCAGCGTCTGCCGTTCGGATACGCCAAGCGGATTTTCGACCAGCGCGGCTGTCGCTGGCGCTGCTGGCAGCAACTCCGCCAAGTCGTCCAGAGTGACACGCCCCTCCAACGCCAACGCTACCAGTGTGCGCAGACACGTACGCAGCTGCCGGACGTTGCCCGGCCAAGGCTGCGTCAGCAAGCGCTCTCTGACGCCCGCCTCCAGCCGAATCCTTGTACCTTTTGTCTCTTCGCGTAGCAGAAGGTCGAGCAAACTGCCCTTGTCTGATCGTTCGCGCAGCGGCGGGAGCTGCACGGCGAACCCGGCAATGCGATAAAACAGATCCTCGCGAAAACGCCCTTCGGCTACACAGGCGTGCAGATCCTGGTGGCTGGCACTGATGAGGCGTACGTCGAGCGGACGTGCCGTCGCGCCGCCTAGCGGCACCACCTGACGTTCCTCCAGCACACGCAGCAGGCGAGTCTGTAACGCCAGTGGCATATCGGCGATCTCATCGAGAAATAGAATGCCGCCATGGGCCTGCTCCAGCTTACCGATCATCCCGTCCTTGCGTGCGCCGGTGAAGCTGCCGCCGCGATAACCGAACAGCTCGCTCTCGATCAGCGTTTCTGGAATAGCCGCGCAATTGATCGCCACAAATGGCTGGCTCGCTCTGGAGCTGGCGCGATGCAGCGCTGCTGCAAAAGCTTCTTTGCCGGTACCGGTTTCGCCCTGTAAAAACACCGGAACGTCACGCTCCAAAACACGCAATGCGCGAGCAAAGCCGCGTTGAAGGCGCGGGTCTTCCAGACACACGTGCACGTCGTTAATTTTGGGGATTGTAGGAGTGACTAAAGGCACCTGGCGTAAGGGTTCTCGCAACTGTCCGTAGAGCAGACGCCCGTCCACCAGCCGCATTGGCCAACAGACACTCGGCTGAGAACTGGCCTGACTCATCACCTGATCGATAGGTGTTTCCAGCAGCATCGTCAGAGATTGCCCAACCACCTGGTCACGGCTCAGGCCCAGCAGATCCAGCGCAGCATCATTGACTGAACAGATACGGGCACTCTCGTCGAAACTGAGCAGACCTTCACCCAGCAGCCCAACGAAGCCAGCCTCAGGGTGGAAGCGCAGTAAGTATCGCTGCGGATCATGCCCCAGGAAAAAACAACTCTCGATCAACTTGGCTGACAGGTTGGTCAGCGCCATGGCCTGGAAGTTTTGCTGAAGACTCTGTTCCTCTCGCATAGAAGAGAAGTTGAGCACGGCAAGCAACTCTCCGCTCGCATCAAATATCGGGCTCGCTGAACAGGTCAAGCCGACGTGCTTGCCACGGAAATGCTCATCACGACGGATGGTTACGTGCTGGCGCTCGACCAAGCACGTGCCGACACCATTGGTGCCCTCGTAATCCTCGCTCCATACCGAGCCTAGCCACAGCCCGGAACGCTGGAACTCGGCTCGCTCGGATTCGTTAAACACACTGTCGATCGCCACACCGCGAGCATCGGTGAGAAGCACCACGTGGCCGTCACGCCCGAGCTGTTGGTGCAAACTGCTCATCTGCCAGTGCGCCACGGCAATGATGTGTTCCAGTGGCGCGCGGTGATCCTGCAAGCGTGGTTGTTCAACCACATTAGGCGCGCGGCGGCTGGCGGGATCGAGCTGATACTGATCCAGGCACCGGCGCCAGGATCGTGTGATGGCCAGGTCAGCAGTAGGGCTGTGGCTGGCAATAGTGCCCTGCACGGCTTGCAGCACTTGTTGTGCATGGGCGTTGATCAAGGCCGGCTTCATTATTCTTGTTCTCCGCTACGGTCAGGACACGGGTCTGTTCGCAGCTTATATGAAAAGACTGCAACGAGCGCTCTTTGCGCCGCGTGACACTCTGTCATCCGCCATTCTCAGAATCGTGACATAGATCCGAGTCAAAGCCTGAGCAGTACTGCGGCAGCCGCTCTGCAACGGGGCTTTCATGAAGATGGCCCGGGCCTTGCTCTAAGGCAAATTGTTACAAAAACAACAAGATCGGGAGAGGTTCCATGAACATCGCTATCGAAACACCTCTGCAAACGCCAACTGCTCAGCTCGCGGCCTGGGTCGAAAACCTCAACGAGTGTCTCGTCCAGCGTGATTTGGACGGTGCGCTGGAATTGTTTACCGAAGAGTGTCACTGGCGTGACCTGCTACTTTTCAGCTGGAACATAGTGACCTTGGAAGGCAAGCCTGCCATCCGAGACATGCTCGAAACACGCCTCGACCATACTCGTCCTGAGCGATGGAAACTGGAAGGTGAGGCGACGCTGAGTAACGGTGTACTCGAAGGTTGGATCAGTCTGGAAACCGGTGCGTCGCGAGGTAAAGGCTACGTGCGTCTGAAGGAAGGCCTGTGCTGGACGCTGCTGACGACCATGCGCGAGCTCAAAGGCTTTGAAGAACCCAAGGGCCGGCGTCGTCCAATGGGTGCCAATCATGGCCACGCCCATGCCGATAAACGCAACTGGCTGGAACGCCGTCGTGACGAAGAAGCTTCGCTAGGCATTACCACCCAACCTTACTGCCTGATCGTGGGCGGCGGCCAGGGTGGGCTGGGGCTCGCTGCGCGGCTCAAGCGAATGGGCGTGCCAACCCTGATCGTCGACAAGGCTGAGCGTCCTGGCGATCAGTGGCGCGGTCGCTACAAGTCGCTGTGCCTGCACGACCCTGTCTGGTACGACCATATGCCTTACCTACCCTTCCCCGATCACTGGCCAGTCTTCACCCCAAAAGACCAGATTGGCGACTGGCTAGAAATGTACACCAAAGTCATGGAACTCAATTATTGGCCGCGTACAGAATGCGTGAGCGCCAGCTTTGACGAGCAAAGTGGCACTTGGAAGGTTGAAGTACAGCGCGATGGCGAGCGTGTGACTTTACAGCCTACCCAGTTGATCCTTGCCACCGGCATGTCTGGCGTACCCAATGTTCCTAGTTATCCGGGTGCCGAGGTTTTCAATGGTCAGCAGCACCATTCCAGCCGCCATCCCGGCGGAGACGCCTGGAGCGGCAAGCGCGCGGTGGTCATCGGTGCGAACAATTCGGCTCACGATATCTGTGCCGACTTGGTGGAGAACGGCGCCGAGGTGACCATGGTGCAACGCTCCAGCACCCACATCGTGCGTTCCGACAGTTTAATGGATCTCGTCTTCGGTGGGCTCTACTCTGAAGACGCCCTGGAGACGGGTTTGACCACAGACAAGGCAGACATGCTGTTCGCCTCGATCCCCTACAAGGTTATGCCAAGCTTTCATCAACCCATCTTTGACGCGATCAAGGAGCGTGATAAGGACTTTTACGAGCGCTTGGCCAAGGCCGGCTTCATGCTCGATTTCGGTGACGACGAGTCTGGCCTTTTCATGAAGTATGTACGCCGTGGTTCTGGTTACTACATCGACGTCGGCGCCTCCGAACTGATCGCTAACGGCACGATCAAGCTCAAGAGCGCACCTGGCCTTGGCGTTGAGCGTATCGAAGCCGATGCCGTCGTACTCAACGATGGCAGCCGACTACCGGCAGACCTGATCGTCTACGCCACGGGCTATGGCTCAATGAATGGTTGGGCGGCGAAGCTGATTTCCCAGGAAGTAGCTGACAAGGTCGGCCGCTGCTGGGGCTTGGGTTCTGGAACCACGAATGATCCTGGCCCGTACGAAGGCGAACTGCGGAACATGTGGAAGCCAACACAGCAGGAAAACCTCTGGTTCCACGGTGGCAACCTGCATCAGTCACGGCATTATTCGCTGTATCTGGCGCTGCAGTTGAAAGCGCGCTTCGAAGGCATCGACACCTCCGTCTACGCACTTGCCGAGAGTCACCACACTGGCTGAGTCAAATGGCGCCCAGCCGTGGCTGGGGGG
>NZ_AKJS01000073.1 GCF_000282215.1 Pseudomonas sp. GM21 | reverse complement strand
ACATAGAATCTCCCACATTGGACCTGTATCAGCCACAAACCCTGTGGGAGCGAGCCTGCTCGCGATAGGGCCGACTCGGTCTCTATACAGCCGACGCCCCCAACGCCATCACTATCTGCTGCAGCTCAGCCGACTCCCCCTCAATCCGCACCTGCAACCCATCAATCTCCCGCCGCTGCGGATAATGTTTGCGCAGCGCATCAAACGCCGCACGCTGCTCGCTCACATTGCCTACCAGGCTGCGCCGGAAATCGGCATCGTCACGGCGCGGGTCGTACACGCCGCGGCACAACATGGCCAACGCCCACGCCGGATCAGTCTGCGCATGCAGGGTCACGTGCGACAGCCAAGGTGCCGGCAGCAAATCGCTGAGGCTGACCTCGGCCGGACGCCCGAGAAAATCGCAACACGCCTGATAAATTTGCGCCGTTCCACGCTGCCGCCCTTCAAGGCTGTACCCGGCAATGTGCGGCGTCGCCAACACACACAACTCAGCCAGCGCCACATCGACTTCAGGCTCGCCTTCCCAGACGTCGAGCACCGCTTGCAGGTCTTCGCGCTCAAGCAGCACCTCACGCAAGGCAGAGTTATCCACCACCGGACCACGACTGGCATTGATCAGCCACGAGCCAGGCTTGAGCTGGTTCAAGCGTTTTTTATCGAACAGGTGCCAGGTCGACTGCGCGCCGTGTTTCTTCAACGGGGTGTGCAGACTGATCACGTCGCATTGCTCAATGATCTGTTCAAGACTGACGAAATCACCGCCTTCTGCCGCCTGCCGGGGTGGATCACACACCAGCACTTTCCAGCCCAGACCCTGCAGGACTTTAACCAGACGACCGCCGACTTCGCCGACACCGACCACGCCGTACGTGCGTTGAGTCAGGTCAGTGCCTTCGATTTCAGCCAGGGTCAACAGACTGCCGAGCACGTAATCGACCACACCCCGTGCATTGCAGCCGGGTGCACTGGACCAGGTGATACCGGCCTGTTTGAAGTAATCCAGGTCCAGGTGATCAGTGCCGATGGTGCAAGTGCCGACAAAGCGTACGTTACTGCCTTCGAGCAAGGCACGATTGACATTGGTCACTGAGCGGACCAGCAGCACATCGGCTTGCTCGACGGTGGCGCGGTCGATGGAGCGCCCCGGCACCCGGCGAATTTCGCCGAATCCTGAGAAGAAGGCATCGAGCAGCGGGATATTTTCGTCGGCAACAATCAGCATGGAAGGCTCCTTTGGGGGACCGGCAGTTTAGGCGTAGATGCCTGTAGTGAGCCAGCAAGCATTGCGCATCCTTGTAGCAGCTGGCGAAGCCTGCGTTCGGCTGCGCAGCAGTCGTGAAATCAGACGATGCGGTGTTTCAGGAAGACCGCAAACTCAGGTATTACGACTGCTTCGCAGTCGGACGCAGGCTTCGCCAGCTGCTACAAGGGAATGTCGCAACGTTGGAAATATGATTACAAATCCCTAACACAGGATTTTTCCTGACCACGGCGTCAGCGCGTAGAATGCGTCGCCTTGCGCATTAACACCTTTGGACGTTTCGCCTTTGAATTCCGTGACTGACCGCCCTGCCGCTATCGCCCTCACCCGCCCGGCCCGGCTGCGCCTTGAGCTGAAAAACCTGTTCGCCCTGGCGCTGCCGATCACGATCGCGCAATTGGCCACCACCGCCATGGGCTTCGTCGACGCGGTGATGGCGGGCCGGGTCGGGCCTCGCGATCTGGCCGCGGTCGCGCTGGGCAACTCCATCTGGGTGCCGGTGTTTCTGCTGATGACCGGCACCTTGCTGGCTACCACCCCAAAAGTCGCCCAGCGTTTTGGCGCCGGTACCCACAGTGAAATCGGCCCGATTGTGCGTCAGGCACTGTGGCTGGCCCTGGTGGTGGGGTTGATGGCGACCGGCATGCTGTTTAGCGCCGAGCCAATCCTGCACTTCATGAAAGTCGATCCCGAACTGATCGGACCCTGCATGCAGTACCTGCACGGCATTGCCAGCGGGTTGCCCGCCGTCGCCCTCTACCATGTGTTGCGCTGTTTCAGCGATGGCCTGGGCCGTACCCGCCCGGCGATGGTGCTTGGCCTGTGCGGGCTGGCGCTGAACATCCCACTGAATTACATCTTCATCTATGGCCACTTCGGCGTACCCGCCATGGGCGGTGTTGGCTGCGGCTGGGCCACGGCGATTGTGATGTGGGTGATGGCATTGGGCATGGCCGGCTGGGAACGCTGGGCGCCGGCTTATCAATCGAGCCAGTTGTTCAGCCGTTTTGACTGGCCGCAATGGTCGGTGATCAAACGCTTGCTGGGCATCGGCCTGCCGATCGGCATCGCCGTGTTTGCCGAGTCGAGTATCTTTGCGGTGATCGCCCTGCTGATCGGCAGCCTCGGTGCCACGGTGGTGGCCGGGCATCAGATTGCCCTGAACTTCAGTTCGCTGGTGTTCATGATTCCCTATTCCCTCGGCATGGCTGTGACCGTGCGAGTCGGCCAGGCCCTCGGTCGTCAGGAGCCGCGCGAGGCACGTTTCGCCGCCGGTGTCGGCATGGGCACGGCGCTGGCCTATGCCTGCCTTTCCGCGAGCCTGATGCTGATGCTGCGTGAGCCTATTGCAGCGATCTATACGGCTGACCCGACGGTGATTCGAGTGGCCGCGATGCTGATCGTGTACTCGGCGCTGTTCCAGTTTTCCGATGCCATCCAAGTGACGGCGGCCGGTGCATTGCGCGGTTACCAGGACACACGAGTAACGATGATCCTGACGCTGTTCGCCTACTGGGGGATTGGTTTGCCGGTGGGTTACGCGTTGGGCCTGACCGATTGGTTCGGCGCCCCAAGTGGCCCGAGCGGGCTGTGGCAAGGCTTGATCGTGGGCTTGAGCTGCGCGGCGCTGATGCTGTCGATCCGCCTGGCGCGCAGTGCACGCAAGCGGATCCGCATCAGTCAATCGGCGGGTTAAGCGAGTTTCTTGCGGATCCAGTACAGGTAGGTGCCCGCCTCTTCGTGCTGCGCCACCAGTTCGTGGTCAAGGAATACGCAGAACTTGGGAATGTCGCGACGGGTCGACGGGTCGGTCGCGATCACCTTGAGCAGGCCGCCAGGCACCAGGTCACGGATGTGCTGGTGCAGCATCATCACCGGTTCCGGGCAGTTGAGGCCGGTGGCGTCGAGGGTACCGTCTACCGGCGTATCAAGCATTTCACTCATGATTAACTCCTGAAACTGGCCGGCATTGCCGGGTGTTCGTTCAACTGTGGCTGATCGTTCCCACGCTCTGCGTGGGAATGCCGCCGGGGACGCTCCGCGTTCCGCCTTTGGATGTGACGCGGAGCGTCACGGGATGCATTCCCACGCAGAGCGTGGGAACGATCAGTAACATTGGTCCGCGCAAGTCAGCGGGATTTCGGTTTTTTCACGTCCAGTCGGCGCAGGTGGCAGGTTACTTCTTCCCGGTCGTGATACAGCTGCTTGCAGCCGATCTCAACCCGAATCCCGCGCTCCTTGAAGCCGTCGGCGATGCGCTCCAGCAAACGTTTCACTTCGGCGTAACGCTGTTTCATCGGCAGTTTGAGGTTGACCACCGCTTCTCGACAATGGCCCTCGCCAATCCACTCTTCCAGCATCGCGGCGTTACGCGCTGGCTTTTCGACGATGTCGCAGACCATCCAGTCCACCGGCTGCCGTGGCTTGAAGGTGAAACCGTCAGCCATCAAGTGTTGCACCAAACCGGTGTCCATCAGGCTTTCGGCCATCGGCCCGTTATCAATCGCCGTCACCAGCATGCCGCGATTGACCAGTTGCCAGGTCCAGCCGCCGGGTGCGGCCCCCAAGTCAACGCCGGTCATGTCACTGTGCAGACGCTCATCCCACTGGTCACGCGGGATGAAGTGATGCCAGGCCTCTTCCAGTTTCAGCGTCGAGCGGCTTGGCGCCTCTCGCGGGAACTTCAGACGTGGAATGCCCATCGGCCACATCGCCGAATTATTCGACTCGGCCAAGCCCATGAACACTTCGCGACCGCTCTTGAAGGTCAACAGCAGACGCGGTTTGTGTGCATCTTCCACCAGTTTGCCGGCGGCCATCAGCGCCTTGCGCAGGTGACCTTCAAACTTCTTGCAGAAGTTCGACAGTTCCTTGCCATCGTTGGTGTCGACCATTTCCAGCCACAGGCTGCCGCACAGCGGAAAATCTGCCATGTGCGCGAGGATTACGCTGATGCGGTCGGTTTCCGGCAGATCGATGAAGATCCCGCGCGCCCATTGGCGCGGGAAGATCAGCTCGGCGAAACGCTGGCCACGCATCAGGCGCTCGGCGCCGTCTTCTTCGGTACAGATGAACTCGGCACAGGCGCTGGCGGTTTTAGCCTTGGCATAACCGGCCACGTTCAGACGGGCAGCGTGTTCGGCGATCTCGGAACAGACTTCGCCTTCGAAGCCCGGCCGGCAATGCATAAAGAGGGTGTTCATTCTTACTCCTGGGCAGATGGCGAGACATTCAACCACTGCGCGATGCCCAGACTTGCGTTGAAGCAAAGCCTGTCACGAAAACCGGCGCATGATAGCCGAGTTCGCAACTTTGGACTTAACCATAGCATCCAGTAATTAGCCTTAACGTCCAAACAGGGCTAGGTTAAATGTTCTGTCTGTCCCGCCAGTCCGTAGCCGTGCGGACCCAAAGGAGTCATTTCAATGCCGTCCCTCGATAGCCTGAAAACCCTTAGAACACTGCAAGTCGACGACAAGACGTACCATTATTTCAGTCTGCCCGAGGCGGCCACGAGCCTCGGTGATCTCGACCCATTGCCCATGTCGTTGAAAGTGCTGCTGGAAAACCTGCTGCGCTGGGAAGACGAAAAAACCGTCACCGGCGCCGACCTCAAGGCCATCGCCGCGTGGCTCAAGGAGCGTCGCTCCGACCGGGAAATCCAGTACCGCCCGGCTCGCGTATTGATGCAGGACTTTACCGGCGTTCCCGCCGTGGTCGACCTGGCCGCCATGCGCGCAGCCATGGCCAAGGCCGGCGGCGACCCGCAACGCATCAACCCGCTCTCCCCGGTGGATTTGGTGATCGACCATTCGGTGATGGTCGATAAATTCGCAAGCAGCCAGGCTTTTGAGCAGAACGTCGACATCGAAATGCAGCGCAACGGTGAGCGTTACGCGTTCTTGCGCTGGGGCCAGAGCGCCTTCCATAACTTCAGCGTAGTGCCGCCGGGCACCGGGATCTGTCATCAGGTCAACCTCGAATACCTGGGCCGCACGGTCTGGACCAAAGACGAGGATGGCCGCACTTATGCGTTCCCCGACACCCTGGTCGGCACCGATTCCCACACCACCATGATCAATGGCCTTGGCGTGCTCGGCTGGGGTGTTGGCGGGATCGAAGCGGAAGCGGCGATGCTCGGCCAGCCGGTGTCGATGCTGATTCCTGAAGTGATCGGCTTCAAACTCACCGGTAAGCTCAAGGAAGGCATCACCGCCACCGACCTGGTGCTGACCGTCACGCAGATGCTGCGCAAGAAAGGCGTGGTCGGAAAATTCGTCGAGTTCTACGGCGATGGCCTCGCCGACCTGCCGCTGGCCGACCGCGCGACCATTGCCAACATGGCCCCGGAATACGGGGCCACCTGCGGTTTCTTCCCGGTGGACGACGTGACGCTGGAGTATTTGCGCCTGTCTGGCCGGCCGGTCGAAGTGGTCAAACTGGTCGAGGCCTATACAAAAGCTCAGGGCCTGTGGCGCTTGCCGGGGCAGGAACCGGTGTTTACCGACAGCCTCGCGCTGGACATGACCTGCGTCGAAGCCTGCCTCGCGGGCCCAAAACGCCCACAGGATCGCGTTTCCCTGCCCAATGTCGCGCAGGCGTTCTCTGACTTCATCGATCTGCAATTCAAACCCACCAGCAAGGAAGAAGGCCGTCTCGAAAGTGAGGGCGGCGGCGGTGTCGCGGTGGGCAATGCCGATCTGGCCGGTGAAGCAGACTACGAACATGGCGGCCAGACCTATCGCCTGAAACACGGCGCAGTGGTGATTGCCGCGATCACATCCTGCACCAACACCTCCAACCCGAGTGTGATGATGGCGGCGGGCTTAGTGGCGAAAAAAGCCGTGGAAAAAGGCCTCACGCGCAAACCCTGGGTCAAGAGTTCACTGGCGCCGGGCTCAAAAGTGGTCACCGACTACTATAAGGCGGCGGGCCTGACCCAATACCTTGATGAGCTGGGTTTTGCATTGGTCGGCTACGGCTGCACCACCTGCATCGGCAACTCCGGACCGTTGCCGGAACCCATCGAAAAAGCCATCCAGGCCGCCGACCTGACCGTCGCCTCGGTCTTGTCCGGCAACCGCAACTTTGAAGGTCGCGTGCATCCGCTGGTGAAAACCAACTGGCTGGCCTCACCGCCCCTGGTCGTCGCGTATGCCTTGGCCGGCACCGTGCGGATCGACATCAGCAGTGAGCCGCTGGGCAACGACAAGGAAGGCAACCCGGTGTACTTGCGCGACATCTGGCCGAGCAGCAAGGAAATTGCCGACGCCGTGAATCAGGTCAACACCGCGATGTTCCACAAGGAATATGCCGAAGTGTTTGCCGGCGATGAGCAATGGCAAGCCATCCAGGTGCCGCAAGCGGCGACCTATGTGTGGCAGGACGATTCGACCTACATCCAGCACCCGCCGTTCTTCGATGACATCGGCGGCCCGCCGCCCGTGGTCAAGGACGTCGTCGGGGCCAGAGTGCTGGCGCTGCTGGGCGACTCGGTGACGACCGACCACATCTCCCCCGCTGGCAACATCAAGGCCGACAGCCCGGCCGGGCAGTACTTGCGCGACAAAGGCGTGGAACCGCGCGACTTCAACTCCTACGGCTCGCGTCGCGGCAACCATCAAGTGATGATGCGCGGCACTTTCGCCAACATCCGTATCCGCAACGAGATGCTCGGCGGGGAAGAAGGCGGCAACACTTTCTATATGCCCACCATGGAGAAAATGCCGATCTACGACGCCGCCATGCGTTATCAAGCGTCAGGCACGCCGCTGGTGGTGATCGCGGGCCAGGAATATGGCACCGGCTCAAGTCGCGACTGGGCGGCCAAGGGCACTAATCTGTTGGGCGTGAAAGCCGTCATCGCCGAAAGCTTCGAACGGATTCACCGCTCCAACCTGGTCGGCATGGGCGTGTTGCCGCTGCAGTTCAAACTGGATCAGAACCGCAAAAGCCTGAACCTGACCGGCAAGGAAACGCTGGATATTCTCGGCTTGACCGGTGTTGAACTCAGACCTCGGATGAACCTGACGCTGGCGATCAGCCGTGAAGATGGCAGCCAGGAAAAGATCGAAGTGCTGTGCCGGATCGACACGCTCAATGAGGTCGAATACTTCAAGTCCGGGGGGATTTTGCATTACGTGTTGCGACAGTTGATTGCCTCGTAGCTGTTTGCTGACAACGACACCGCCTTCGGGCGGTGTTTTTGATTGTGCCGCGAACGTCCCTGTAACCTTCCCACTTTTGAATGCCAAATCCAAAACCCTGTTGGATCGGGGTACGCCGCAGCATTTCTGCACAACAAGGATGCTCAATGATCGCCCTGCCATGGACCTACCTGGCCCTTCTCTCCATTGGCTACACCTTTGCGCTGTCCTACGGCCAACTCAACTGGCTGGCCTTGATCACCATCGCCTTGCTACTGGTAGCCGGTGTGGCCGCTCGCCAACAAAAACTGCCGATTGCCCGCTACCTCGGCCACGGCGTGTTCATCATCCTCGCCCTGGCACTGGCGCTGCACTGGCTTCCGGGGTTCTTCAACGGTCGCGGGATCGCCCCTCAACACTTCACCGACGACGCGGTGCGTTTTTCAATGTATCTGAATCAGGACAAACCTCTGATCGGCTTCTGGCTTTTATTGGTTTGCCCGTGGATTGTCGGCCGACGCTCGGTGCGCCTCGGCGTTTATGCCACCGCCCTCGCCCTGACACTGAGCGCCGTACTGGCTTTGGGTGGCGCACTCCTGCTGGATGTGATCAGTTGGGCACCGAAGTGGCCGGATCACGCTTGGTTGTGGGTGCTGAATAATCTGCTGCTGGTCACGCTGGTCGAGGAAGCGCTGTTTCGTGGCTACCTCCAGGGCGGCCTGAGCCGCTGCTTCAAGCACCTGCCTTACGGTGAAAATCTCGCCCTGCTGCTCGCATCGTTGCTGTTCGGCCTGGCGCATCTGGGGGCTGGGTGGGAATGGGGGCTACTGGCGAGCCTGGCCGGCTTCGGTTACGGCCTGGCGTATCGTTTCGGCGGCTTGGGGGCAGCCATCGCCACCCATTTCGGCCTGAATCTGCTGCACTTCACTCTCTTCACTTATCCGATGCTCGCGCGCTGACGGCCCTGTCCGTTTTGCGACGCAGTGCTGATTATTGAAAAATAATTTCAACTAATGCCTGACGCCGCCGAGAACCTTTCAAAGCCTTGCGGATTGAAAAAGCCATGCGTAACAACCAGCCCATTACCCAGCGCGAACGGACCTTCCCGGCTCAGCAACGGTTGATTTCCACCACCGATGCCAAGGGCGTGATCACCTACTGCAACGACGCGTTCGTCGAGATCAGCGGGTTTTCTCGTGAGGAGCTGATCCGTGCACCGCACAACCTGGTCCGTCACCCCGACGTTCCGGCGGCGGTGTTCGCGCACATGTGGGGCATGCTGAAACAAGGCTTGCCATGGATGGGCATCGTCAAGAATCGCTGCAAGAGCGGTGATCACTATTGGGTGAACGCCTATGTCACACCGGTTTTCGATGGCAACCAGGTAATCGGTTACGAATCGGTGCGGATCAAACCCACCGCCGAGCAGATCCAGCGTGCCGAAGCACTCTACCAACGCATCAACCAGGGCAAGTCCGCCATTCCATCGACTGATAAATGGTTGCCGGTGCTTCAGGATTGGCTGCCGTTCATTCTGGTCAGCCAGGTGAGCTTCATGATCGGTGCCTCGCTGTCGTCCCAATGGGGCTTCGCCTTGGCCGCCGGCCTGTCGGTGCCGTTGGGCCTGATGGGTTTGAGCTGGCAGCAACGTGGGCTCAAACGTCTGCTGCGCCTGGCCGAACAAACCACGTCCGACCCGCTGATCGCGCAGATGTACACCGACAGCCGTGGCGCTCAGGCGCAACTGGAAATGTCGATTCTCAGCCAGGAAGCCCGCCTGAAAACCTGCTTGACCCGTCTGCAGGACACCGCCGAGCACCTGACCGCGCAAGCGAAGCAGTCCGACACCCTGGCGCACAACAGCTCCAGCGGCCTGGAACGTCAGCGCGTCGAAACCGAGCAAGTGGCCACCGCTGTCAACCAGATGGCGGCTACCACTCAGGAAGTCGCCAGCCACGTACAGCGCACCGCTGACGCCACCCAGGAAGCCAATCGCCTGACCGGTCGCGGCCGCGATATCGCCGGGGAAACCCGCGAAGCCATTCAGCGCCTGTCGGTGGTGGTGGGTGAAACCGGCCTGACCGTGACCCAACTGGCCAAGGATAGCGATGAAATCGGCGGCGTGGTCGATGTGATCAAAGGCATCGCCGACCAGACCAACCTGCTGGCCTTGAACGCCGCCATCGAAGCGGCCCGCGCCGGCGAGATGGGTCGTGGTTTTGCGGTGGTGGCGGACGAAGTTCGCCAACTGGCGCAACGCACCAGCGAATCAACCGGGCAGATCCACGCCCTGATCGCCAAGCTGCAGCAAACGGCGAGCACGGCGGTACAAACCATGGAAGCCGGGCATCGTCAGGCCGAAGAAGGCGTGGCGCGGGTTCTGGAAGCGGATCAGGCACTGGTGGGGATCAGCGAAGCGGTGGCCAACATCACCGACATGACCACCCAGATCGCGGCGGCGACCGAAGAGCAAAGTGCGGTGGCCGAAGAAATCAGCCGCAACATCAGCAACATTTCACAATTGGCGGATCAGACGTCGGAACAGGCCCAACACTCGGCATTGTTGAGTGAAGAGTTGACGAAGACCGCGAATACGCAGTATTCGCTGGTGGAACGGTTTAACCGCTGATCGTTGCTGGAAAGAAAAAACCCGGAAAGTGAAAGCTTCCGGGTTTTTTGTTGCCGATCTGAAAGCTATGTCGCCAGTCAGGCCGCCATCGCGGGCAAGCCCGCTCCCACAATGATTGGTAGCGTTGCTCAATAGTTGGGATCAACACAAAATCCTGTGGGAGCGGGCTTGCCCGCGATGGCGGCCTGACAGGCACTGAAAATCTCACCGAAGAAACACGGCAACCTTCTGCGCCGCAGCCGCCAAATGCTGCTCATGGGTAAACCCCGAAGCCTTCAACGGCTTCAAATCATGATCCCCCGCCGCCAGCCAGAACACCTCGATCCCAGGTGACAACGTATACGCCTCGACCGCTTCGCGATTACCTAGCGCATCGCGCTCGCCCTGCACAATCAACGTCCGCGTCTTCAACCCGGCCAGATGCTCGACCCGAGGCTTTTGCGGTTTGCCGACGGCATAGAACGGATACCCCAGACATACCAGCGCATCAGCGCCCAACTCATCCGCCAGCAAACTCGCCATCCGCCCGCCCATGGACTTGCCGCCGACGGCCAAGCGCCCAGTGACATGGCGTCGCACCTGGGCATACACCTCACGCCAGCATTCCAGCAGTTTCGGGGCTGGATTGGGTGGTCGCTTACTCCCGTCAACGCGCCGTTGCGCCATGTACGCAAACTCGAAGCGCAACACGTTGACGCCTTGATCGGCAAGGCGTGCAGCCATGTCGTTCATCCAGCCGCTGTCCATCGGCGCGCCGGCACCGTGGGCGAGGATCAGCGTTGCCGATGCCGGCGAAACAGCTGCATTCCACAACCATCCGTGATCCCGTACGCACTGCGCCCATTGATCCCCGTCAATACTGGCCTTGTGCTGCTTGTCCATGCTTGCCTCGCTTTTAGTCTGCCAATAACTCCAGACGAAGGGAGCGTTTGCCCTGAGCGAACGCCTTCACTTCGGCTGAACCGTGGATGGGGAACCATGAACACTTCTATCAGTACCGCCTACAACTACAAGGTGGTCCGCCAATTCGCCATTATGACGGTGGTGTGGGGCATCGTCGGTATGGGGCTCGGGGTTTTTCTCGCGGCCCAGTTGGTTTGGCCCGAACTCAACTTCAATTTGCCGTGGACCAGTTTCGGCCGGTTGCGCCCCTTGCACACCAACGCTGTGATTTTCGCGTTCGGCGGTTGCGCCCTGTTCGCCAGTTCGTTCTATTCGGTGCAACGCACCTGTCAGACCCAATTGTTTGCGCCGAAAATCGCCGCGTTCTGCTTCTGGGGCTGGCAGTTGGTGATCCTCCTGGCGGCCATCACCTTGCCCCTGGGTTACACCAGTTCCAAGGAATACGCCGAGCTGGAATGGCCGATAGACATTCTGATCACCATCGTCTGGGTGGCCTATGCCGTCGTGTTCTTCGGCACGATCATGCAGCGCAAGACTAAGCACATCTACGTTGGCAACTGGTTCTTCGGTGCGTTCATCGTCACGGTGGCGATTCTGCACATCGTCAACAACATTGAGTTGCCGGTGAGTTTCACCAAGTCCTACTCGGTGTATGCCGGGGCAACCGATGCCATGGTGCAGTGGTGGTACGGCCACAACGCCGTGGGCTTTTTCCTCACCGCCGGTTTCCTCGGGATGATGTACTACTTCGTGCCGAAGCAGGCCGAGCGGCCGGTGTATTCCTATCGCCTGTCCATCGTGCACTTCTGGGCGCTGATCACCCTGTACATCTGGGCCGGTCCGCACCATTTGCACTACACCGCGCTACCGGACTGGGCACAGTCGCTGGGCATGGTGATGTCCTTGATCCTGTTGGCGCCGAGCTGGGGCGGGATGATCAACGGCATGATGACGCTTTCGGGTGCCTGGCATAAGTTGCGCAGCGACCCGATCCTGCGCTTCCTCGTGGTGTCGCTGGCGTTCTACGGCATGTCGACCTTCGAAGGTCCGATGATGGCCATCAAAACGGTCAATGCCCTCTCCCACTACACCGACTGGACCATCGGCCACGTTCACGCCGGGGCGCTCGGTTGGGTGGCAATGATTTCCATCGGCGCGCTGTATCACATGATCCCGAAAGTCTTTGGCCGCGAGCAGATGCACAGCGTCGGCCTGATCAACGCGCACTTCTGGCTCGCGACCATCGGCACCGTGCTGTACATCGCCTCGATGTGGGTCAACGGCATCGCCCAGGGCCTGATGTGGCGTGCGGTCAACGCAGACGGCACGCTGACCTACTCCTTCGTCGAAACCCTGGTGGCCAGCCACCCAGGCTTCATCGTGCGGCTGGTGGGCGGGGCGATCTTCCTCAGCGGCATGTTCCTGATGGCCTACAACACCTGGCGCACCGTGCAGGCTTCGCAGCCTGCCGACGTTGCCGCTGCCGCGCAGATGGCTTGAGGAGTCCGCCATGAAACACGAATCAATCGAAAAAAACGTCGGTCTGTTGTTGCTGTTGATGGTGCTGGCCGTGAGCATCGGCGGTCTGACGCAGATCGTCCCGCTGTTCTTCCAGGATGTGACCAATAAACCGGTGGAAGGCATGAAGCCCTACACCGCGCTGCAACTGGAAGGTCGCGATATTTACATCCGCGAAGGGTGCGTTGGCTGCCACTCGCAAATGATCCGCCCATTCCGTGCCGAGACCGAACGCTACGGCCACTATTCGGTCGCCGGGGAAAGCGTCTGGGATCACCCGTTCCTCTGGGGCTCGAAACGTACCGGGCCGGACCTGGCACGGGTCGGCGGTCGCTATTCGGAAGACTGGCACCGCGCGCACTTGTACAACCCGCGCAACGTAGTGCCGGAATCGAAAATGCCTGCCTACCCATGGCTGGTGGCCAACCCGCTCGACAGCAGCCACACCGAAACCAAGATCCGCGCCATGCGCACCCTCGGCGTGCCGTACACCGAGGAAGACATCGCTGGCGCAGTCGCTTCGGTCAAGGGCAAGAGCGAAATGGACGCTTTGGTTGCCTACCTGCAAGTGCTCGGCACTGCCATCAAGAGCAAGAGGTGAGCCATGATCGTTGAAATAAGCACTGGAATGATCCGCGGCCTGGGCACCGTTGTTGTGATGGTGGCCTTCGTCGGCCTGACGCTGTGGGTGTTCAACAGCAAGCGCACGCCGCAATTCGCCGAAGCACGCTTGCTGCCGTTCGCTGATGAGCCCCAACCCGACGCCACCCAAGAACCTGCAACAAGGAGTACCCGGCCATGACCACCTTCTGGAGTACGTGGATCTGCGTACTGACCATTGGCAGCCTGATCTTCCTGACCTGGCTGCTGATCGCCACCCGCAAGGGCGAAACCAAGGGCAGCGTCGACCAGACCATGGGCCACAGCTTCGATGGCATCGAGGAATACGACAACCCGTTGCCGCGGTGGTGGTTCCTGCTGTTTATCGGCACGCTGGTGTTTGGCGCGGGTTATCTGATCCTTTATCCGGGCCTGGGCAACTGGAAGGGCATTTTGCCGGGCTATGAAAACGGCTGGACCGGCGCGCATGAATGGGAAAAGGAGATGGCAAAGGCCGACGCGAAGTTCGGGCCGATCTTCGCCAAATTCGCCGCGATGCCGCTGGAGGAAGTGGCCAAGGACCCGCAAGCGCTGAAAATGGGCGGCCGCCTGTTTGCGTCCAACTGCTCGGTCTGCCACGGCTCGGATGCTAAGGGCGCGTTTGGCTTCCCGAATCTGACGGACAGCGACTGGCGCTGGGGCGGCGACGCCCAAATGATCAAGACCACGATTATGGGGGGGCGCATGGCGGCGATGCCGGCCTGGGGTGAAATCCTCGGCGAGGCCGGCGTGAAAAATGTTGCGGCGTACGTACGACATGACTTGGCCGGCCTGCCGTTGCCCGCCGACAGCGGCGCCGACCTGCAAGCCGGACAGCAACTGTTCAGCACCACCTGCGTAGCCTGTCATGGGGCAAACGGCCAAGGCACTGAAGCCATGGGCGCGCCGAAGCTGACCCACCCGGCCGGCTTTATTTACGGTACGAGCCTGGCGCAGTTGCAACAGACCATTCGCCATGGTCGCCAGGGCCATATGCCGGCGCAGAACGAACTGCTCGGCAACGATAAAGTGCAACTGCTTGCGGCTTATGTTTATAGCCTTTCGAAAGGTGATGAGCAGTTGAGCGACAAGTTTCAAGCTACAGGCGGCAAGTAAAGACAAAAGCAAAAGCTGCAAGCGACGAGATCCCCTCTTGAAGCTTGCCGCTGCTTCTTTGCGACCCATTGTCGCACCCCTCCCCTTTGCTCTTTCTTTCGGTTCACCAGATTCGGGTCTAAGCTTGCTCGATGCGGACTGGCATGAGCCGGTTCCAGTCGTTTTTAGCCGATGTGTTCGACGAATCAATTCGATGACAAGCTGCAAAGGCTGGTAATTACCGGCTGTCGCGCCAATTGCCGTCGGTCCCTCGATCGTTGCGTTTGAACACGTTCCGTTACAACTGACCGGACCCCCTCTCCATTTTCATCCGCTGCGACATTTTGCCCTCGGGCGATTTTATCCTTACGCGGCGCATGGAAAGGCCGCAGAATCAGCTCTGGAAAGCCTTGACCGGGGTCATGGCGCGTTGCAATGACCCCCTGCTTTCTCCATACTTGCGGCCGATTTTTACTCCTAATAAAACACCCAAACCGTGGAACCTTAGAATGAGCACAGCAATCAGTCCGACTGCTTATAACTATAAGGTAGTCCGCCAGTTCGCCATCATGACGGTGGTCTGGGGGATACTTGGCATGGGGGTCGGTGTCTTCATCGCCTCACAGCTTGTATGGCCGGAATTGAATTTCGGTCTGCCGTGGACGACTTTTGGACGCTTACGCCCGTTGCACACCAACCTGGTGATTTTCGCCTTCGGTGGTTGTGCGCTGTTTGCCACTTCTTATTACGTCGTGCAGCGAACCTGCCAAACGCGACTGATTTCCGACAGCCTCGCGGCCTTCCACTTCTGGGGATGGCAAGCGGTGATCGTCGGTGCCGGTATTACTTTGCCGCTGGGTTACACCACCAGCAAGGAATACGCGGAGCTGGAATGGCCTCTCGCGATTTTGCTGGCCATCGTCTGGGTCGTTTACGCACTGGTGTTCTTCGGCACCATCATGAAGCGCAAGACCAAGCACATTTATGTCGGTAACTGGTTCTTCGGTGCCTTCATCCTCGTGACCGCGATGCTGCACATCGTCAACCACATGTCGCTGCCGGTCAGCCTGTTCAAGTCCTACTCGGCCTACTCCGGTGCGACTGACGCCATGGTCCAATGGTGGTACGGTCACAACGCGGTCGGTTTCTTCCTGACCACCGGCTTCCTGGGGATGATGTATTACTTCGTTCCGAAGCAGGCCGAGCGTCCGATCTACTCCTATCGCCTGTCTATCGTGCACTTCTGGGCGCTGATCACCCTGTACATCTGGGCCGGTCCGCACCACCTGCACTACACCGCGCTGCCGGACTGGGCGCAGTCGCTGGGCATGGCAATGTCGATCATCCTGCTGGCACCAAGCTGGGGCGGCATGATCAACGGCATGATGACCCTGTCGGGCGCCTGGCATAAGCTGCGTACCGACCCGATCCTGCGCTTCCTGGTCGTGTCGCTGGCGTTCTACGGCATGTCGACCTTCGAAGGCCCGATGATGGCCATCAAGACCGTCAACGCGCTGTCTCACTACACCGACTGGACCATCGGCCACGTACACGCCGGCGCTCTGGGCTGGGTAGCGATGATCTCGATCGGCGCGGTTTACCACATGATCCCGAAACTGTTCGGTCGCCCGCAAATGCACAGCGTCGGCCTGATCAACGCACACTTCTGGCTTGCAACCATCGGTACCGTTCTGTACATCGCTTCGATGTGGGTCAACGGCATCACCCAAGGCCTGATGTGGCGTGCAATCAACGATGACGGCACCCTCACCTACTCGTTCGTCGAAGCGCTGCAAGCCAGCCACCCTGGTTTCATCGTTCGCGCCCTGGGCGGTGCGTTCTTTGCCAGCGGCATGCTGTTCATGGCCTACAACGTATGGCGCACCGTACGCGCCTCGAACCCGGTAGAAGCCAAAGCCGCCGAACAGATCGCTGTAGTTGGAGCTCACTGATGAAGCATGAAGCAGTCGAGAAGAATATTGGCCTGCTGGCCTTCTTCATGGTTATCGCCGTCAGCATCGGCGGCCTGACCCAGATCGTTCCGCTGTTTTTCCAGGACGTCACCAACAAGCCGGTCGAAGGCATGAAGCCGCGCCCTGCCCTTGAACTGGAAGGCCGCGATATTTACATCGCCAACGGCTGTGTCGGCTGCCACTCGCAGATGATCCGCCCGTTCCGTGCTGAAACCGAACGTTACGGCCACTACTCGGTCGCCGGTGAAAGCGTCTGGGACCACCCGTTCCTGTGGGGTTCCAAGCGTACCGGTCCGGACCTGGCCCGTGTTGGCGGTCGTTACTCCGATGACTGGCAGCGTGCGCACTTGTACAACCCGCGCAACGTAGTGCCTGAGTCGGTAATGCCGGCTTACCCGTTCCTCGTGGAAAACAAGCTCGACGGCAAAGACACCGCCAAGAAAATGGAAGTCTTGCGCACGCTCGGCGTCCCTTACACCGACGAAGACATCGCCGGTGCCCAGGATGCCGTGAAGGGCAAAACCGAAATGGACGCGCTGGTGGCCTACCTGCAAGGCCTGGGCACCATCATCAAAAGCAAACGGTGATTTAGATGGATATCGGGATGATTCGTGGCCTGGGCACCGTTGTTGTGATGGTGGCCTTCATCGGTCTGGCGTTGTGGGTGTTCAGCCCCAAGCGCAAGTCGGAGTTTGAAGACGCGACCTTGCTGCCTTTCGCGGATGATCCCGAAGCCATCAAGCACGTCGAGCAAGCTTCTAGGAGTAACAAAGAATGACAACGTTCTGGAGTCTGTACGTCACAGTCCTCACTCTCGGCACCATTTTCGCCCTGACCTGGCTGCTGCTGAACACCCGCAAGGGGCAGCGCACCGAGCAGACGGAAGATACGGTCGGACACTCCTTCGACGGGATCGAGGAGTACGACAACCCACTGCCAAAATGGTGGTTCATGCTGTTTGTGGGCACCATCATTTTTGCCTTGGGTTACCTGGTGCTGTACCCGGGCCTGGGCAACTGGAAAGGCCTGCTGCCGGGTTACAACTACCTCGATACCGAGAAGCAGACGCCGTTTGCCAACGGCCAGGCTGGCTGGACCGGTCCTCACGAGTGGGAAAAGGAAATGGCCAAGTCGGACGCCAAGTTCGGTCCGATCTTCGCCAAGTTCGCGTCCATGCCTATCGAGGAAGTCGCCAAAGACCCGCAAGCCCTGAAGATGGGTGGCCGTCTGTTTGCCTCCAACTGCTCGGTCTGCCACGGTTCCGACGCCAAGGGCGCTTACGGTTTCCCTAACCTGACTGACGCCGACTGGCGTTGGGGCGGCGATGCGCAAACCATCAAGACCACCATCATGGGCGGCCGTCACGCGGTCATGCCAGCGTGGGCTGAAGTGATCGGCGAGCAAGGCGTTGCAGACGTTGCGGCGTTTGTACTGACCAACCTCGATGGCCGCAAACTGCCGGAAGGCACCAAGGCTGACCCGGCTGCCGGCGGAAAACTGTTCGCCGCCAACTGCGTGGCCTGCCACGGTCCGCAAGGCAAAGGTACGCCAGCGATGGGCGCACCTGACCTGACCCACCCGGGCGCGTTCATCTACGGTTCGAGCTTCGCTCAACTGCAGCAGACCATCCGTTATGGACGTGAGGGCCAGATGCCTGCGCAAGAACAGCTGCAAGGCAACGACAAGGTTCACCTGCTGGCCGCTTACGTCTACAGCCTCTCTCAAGGTGAGAAGGCTCCGGTGACAGACGCTCAGTAAGGCAAACGCCTGAGGCAACAATAAACGGCCCCGCCAATGAAGATTGGCGGGGCCGTTTTGTTTACACCACATTGATACAGCGACCGATGGTAGCGCAGTCTGCACGTCCCGGACCGCAGCAACGAAAGCGATGCCTTGATTGCGGCGACCGCGCTGGTGCAAGGGCTGACAGTGGTCACACGTAACACCAGCGACTTTCAATCCTGCGGTGTTGCACTGCTCAATCCATGGGATGAATGAACTCGTCGCCCCGCAAAACCGTCCATAATTCACAAGTCAATTGATACAAGTCATTACACCGTCCGTTGATTTCCACCAACGTGACCAAAGGTCGCACCCGCGAGCTAGAGCGACAGGCGTATCATTGCGCCACTGCAACACCCCTTTTTGACCTCGGTTGGCATGTACTGACCGGGGCATTTGTCCACTGCCGTGGGATGCAACGATGAGCAACCAGATTCCGGTACACGACGTCACTCCGCCCGCCAAAGACGCAAACAAAAGCGTCGACCTCTATGCCTCTCGCGAAAAGATCTACACCCGCGCTTTCACAGGCCTGTTCCGCAATCTGCGGATGATGGGCGGCGCCTTTTTGTTTCTGTTGTATTTCGGTACGGTCTGGCTGAACTGGGGCGGTCATCAAGCCGTCTGGTGGAACCTGCCGGAGCGTAAATTCTTTATTTTTGGTGCAACCTTCTGGCCTCAGGATTTCATCCTGCTGTCGGGGATTTTGATTATCAGTGCCTTCGGCCTGTTCTTCATCACCGTCTACGCCGGTCGTGTCTGGTGCGGTTATACCTGCCCGCAAAGCGTCTGGACGTGGATTTTCATGTGGTGCGAAAAGGTCACCGAAGGCGACCGTAACCAGCGCATCAAGCTCGATAAAGCGCCGATGAGCGCCAACAAATTCCTGCGCAAATTCAGCAAGCATTCGATGTGGCTGCTGATCGGTTTTGTTACCGGGCTGACCTTCGTCGGTTATTTCTCGCCGATCCGCGAACTGGTGTTCGACTTTTTCACCGGCGAAGCGGATGGCTGGTCGTATTTCTGGGTCGGTTTCTTCACCCTCGCCACCTACGGCAACGCCGGCTGGCTGCGCGAGCAGGTGTGCATTTACATGTGCCCGTACGCACGTTTCCAGAGCGTGATGTTCGACAAGGACACGCTGATCGTCTCCTACGATCCACGTCGTGGCGAGTCCCGTGGCCCGCGCAAGAAAGGTATCGACTACAAGGCACAAGGCCTGGGCGATTGCATCGATTGCACCATGTGCGTCCAGGTCTGCCCGACTGGCATCGACATCCGCGACGGCCTGCAAATCGAGTGCATCGGTTGCGCCGCCTGTATCGACGCCTGTGATGCCATCATGGACAAGATGGACTACCCGCGCGGACTGATCAGCTACACCACCGAGCACAACCTGTCGGGGCAAAAAACCCATAAACTGCGTCCGCGCCTGATCGGCTATGCCGTGGTGCTGCTGGCGATGATTTCGTTGTTGATCACCGCGTTCTTCATGCGTTCGCTGGTCGGTTTCGACGTCAGCAAAGACCGCGTGCTGTACCGCGAGAATGCCGAAGGCCGGATCGAAAACGTCTACAGCCTGAAAATCATGAACAAAGACCAGCGAGACCACACCTACGTGCTGGAGGCCACCGGTTTGCCGGACCTCAAGCTACAAGGCAAGCGCGAGATCAAAGTCGCCGCGGGGGAAATTTTCACCCAGCCAGTGGAGCTGTCCAGCGCACCGGAAAAACTGCCATCGAGCACCAACGAGGTTAAATTCATCCTCAAGGATGCCGATGACAACAGCGTTCACGTTGAAGCCAAGAGCCGATTCATCGGCCCACAAATTCGTTGAGAGAAGTCATCATGCCCGCAGCAGCTACAAGTCCCTGGTACAAGCACCTTTGGCCGTGGATCATCATCGGGATTCTGGCTTGTTCGGTGACCCTGACCTTGTCCATGGTGACCATCGCGGTGAATCACCCGATCGACCTGGTGAACGATAATTACTACGAGGCTGGCAAAGGCATCAATCGCTCACTCGACCGTGAACGGTTGGCCCAGACACTGCAACTGCGCGCCAAAATTCATCTGGATAGCGTGACCGGCGAAGTCGACCTGCACCTGAGTGGCAATAGCCAACCGAAAACCCTTGAGCTGAACCTGATGTCGCCGACACAGCCCGAGAAGGATCGCAAAATCACCCTCGCCCACAGCGACACAGAACAGGGCCGTTACATTGGTCAACTGAGCGACAAGGTCGAAGGCCGTCGCTTTGTAGAACTGCTGGGGATCGAGGGCGACAAGACCTGGCGCCTGTTCGAAGAAGAACCGGTCAGCCACGACAAGGACTTGTTGCTGGGCGATGAACCGCTGCAAGGCGCTGAAGACCTTAAAAAGTAAGCCTTACCCTGATCGTTCCCACGCTCTGCGTGGGAACGCAGCCAGGGACGCTCCGCGTCCCAGCCGAAGCGGACGCGGAGCGTCCGGGGAGGCATTCCCACGCAAAGCCCGGGAACGATCATCGGACTTCACTTCATGACCACTCCAACCCCCTGCTACCACTGCGCCCTGCCCGTCCCGGCCGGCAGCCGCTTCACCGCTGCGGTCCTGGGTGAAACCCGCGAGTTTTGCTGCCCGGGTTGCCAGGCGGTGGCTGAAGCTATCGTGGCGGGTGGACTGGAAAGCTATTACCAGCATCGCAGCGAGTCATCGGCCAACCCCGAAGCCTTGCCGGTGCAGTTGGTGGACGAACTGGCGCTGTACGATCGCGCCGACGTGCAAGCCCCCTTCGTACGCCACGACGGCGACCTCGCCGAGACCACCCTGTTGATGGAAGGCATCAGCTGCGCCGCTTGCGGCTGGTTGATCGAGAAACACCTGCGCGGCTTGCCGGCAGTGGCCGAAGCGCGCCTCAACCTGTCCAATCACCGCTTGCACGTACGCTGGGCCGACGCGCAACTGCCGTTGAGCCAAGTCCTCAGTGAATTGCGCCACATCGGCTATGCCGCTCACCCGTATCAGGCCGACCGCGCCAGCGAACAACTGGCCAGCGAAAACCGTCTGGCCTTGCGACAACTGGGTGTCGCCGGACTGCTTTGGTTCCAGGCGATGATGGCGACCATGGCCACCTGGCCGGAATTCAATATCGACCTCAGCCCTGAAATGCACACCATTCTGCGCTGGGTCGCGCTGTTTCTGACCACACCGATTGTGTTCTACAGTTGCGCACCTTTTTTCAAAGGCGCCATGCGTGATCTGCGCACCCGTCACTTGACCATGGACATTTCGGTCTCACTGGCGATTGGCAGCGCCTACCTCGCCGGGATCTGGACTTCGATCACCGGCGTCGGTGAGTTGTATTTCGATGCGGTCGGGATGTTTGCGCTGTTCCTGCTCGCCGGCCGCTATCTGGAACGCCGGGCCCGAGAGCGCACCGCCGCCGCCACCGCGCAATTGGTCAACCTGTTGCCCGCTTCATGCCTGCGCCTGAGTGCTGATGGCCAGAGCGAGCGAATCCTGCTCAGCGAATTGCGCGTGGGTGATCAGGTGCTGGTCCATCCTGGGGCGATCCTGCCGGCTGATGGCAAGATCCTCGATGGCCAATCGAGCATCGATGAATCGCTGCTGACCGGCGAATACCTGCCGCAACCGCGAACGCCCGGCGATGCAGTGACCGCCGGCACGCTGAACGTCGAAGGGGCGTTGACCGTGCAAGTGTTGGCTCTGGGCCAGGACACGCGACTGTCCGCCATTGTCCGCCTGCTGGACCGCGCGCAAGCGGAAAAGCCGCGCCTGGCGGAAATCGCCGACCGTGCCGCGCAGTGGTTTTTGCTGCTGTCGCTGATTGCCGCTGCTGTCATTGGCGTGTTGTGGTGGGAACTGGATTCATCGCGGGCCTTCTGGATTGTGCTGGCCATGCTCGTCGCCACCTGTCCCTGTGCTTTGTCCCTCGCGACACCCACTGCGTTGACCGCCGCCACCGGCACGCTGCACAAACTCGGCCTGTTGCTGACGCGCGGCCATGTGCTGGAAGGCATGAACCAGATCGACACGGTGATCTTCGACAAGACCGGCACCCTCACTGAAGGGCGTCTGGCGTTGCGTTCAATCCGTCCCCTTGGCGCACTCGACAGTGACCAGTGCCTGAGCCTCGCCGCCGCCCTGGAAAACCGCTCCGAGCACCCGATCGCTCGCGCCTTTGGCCGCGCGCCACTGGCCGCCGATGAAGTCCACAGCACGCCGGGGCTGGGTCTTGAAGGCCTGGTCGGCGTCCAGCGATTGCGCATTGGCCAGCCTGGTTTCGTCTGCGAACTCAGCGGTGCAGCCGTGCCCTTGATGCCAGATGAAGCAGGCCAATGGTTGCTGCTCGGCGACACTCAGGGGCCTCTGGCGTGGTTTGTCCTCGACGACCGTTTGCGCGCCGATGCTCCGGCCTTGCTGCAAGCCTGCAAGGCGCGGGGCTGGCGCACCTTGTTGCTGTCCGGCGACAGTTCGCCGATGGTCGCCAGCGTCGCCGCCGAGCTGGGCATCGACGAGGCCCGTGGCGGTTTACGGCCGGACGACAAACTGCAGGTCCTGCAACAACTGCACAAGGAAGGCCGCAAGGTGTTGATGCTCGGTGACGGGGTCAACGACGTGCCGGTGCTGGCCGCCGCCGACATCAGCGTGGCGATGGGTTCGGCCACCGATCTGGCAAAAACCAGCGCCGATGCCGTGTTACTGTCCAACCGTCTCGACGCGCTGGTGCAAGCCTTCAGTTTGGCGCGGCGAACCCGTCGGATTATCATCGAAAACCTCCTGTGGGCCGGGTTGTATAATGGCCTCATGTTGCCGTTCGCTGCCTTGGGCTGGATCACGCCCGTCTGGGCGGCCGTCGGCATGTCGATCAGTTCGTTGACCGTGGTGCTGAACGCCCTGCGCCTGACTCGCCTGCCGAGTGCGCCTGCTGCCAGCACCACGCCAGAAACCCGCCCGCTGCCGGCCTGAGCCAGCGCGGGCATGGAGTCCACCCATGCCAGCTCTATACGTGATGATCCCGGCCGCATTGGTGCTCGTGGCCATCGCTGTCTACATCTTCTTCTGGGCGGTCGACAGCGGTCAGTACGACGACCTCGACGGCCCGGCCCACAGCATTCTGTTCGACGACCAGGACCCGGCCCACAAAGCAGCGGTCGAAGAAGCCAGCGGCCATCCGGCCAAGCCGGACGACAAGGCGCCGCCTCATGCTTGAATTGGCGCCATTGCTGGTGTCTGCGGTAATTCTCGGTTTGCTCGGGGGGGGCCATTGCCTGGGCATGTGCGGCGGCTTGATGGGCGCGCTGACCCTGGCGATTCCCAAAGAGCAACGCAGCCGTCGCTTTCGGCTGCTGCTGGCCTACAACCTGGGACGAATCCTCAGTTATGCCACGGCCGGCCTGCTGATCGGCCTGGCGGGCTGGGCCGTGGCCAACAGTCCGGCTGCGATGTTTATGCGGGTCATCGCCGGGTTGCTGCTGATCGCCATGGGCCTGTACCTCGCCGGCTGGTGGAGCGGCCTGACCCGCATCGAAAGCCTGGGTCGCGGCCTGTGGCGGCATATCCAGCCGGTTGCCAACAAACTGTTGCCAGTGTCGAGCCTGCCCCGCGCGTTGCTGCTGGGCGCGCTTTGGGGCTGGCTGCCGTGCGGGTTGGTTTACAGCACGTTGCTGTGGTCGGCCAGCCAGGGCAATGCGCTGGACAGTGCCTTGTTGATGCTCGCGTTCGGACTCGGCACCTGGCCGGTGCTGCTTGCCACGGGCCTGGCCGCTGAGCGGGTGACGGCGCTGTTGCGCAAACGCAGTGTGCGCATGGCCGGTGGATTGCTGGTGATGGTGTTTGGCATTTGGACCTTGCCAGGGCCGCATCAGCATTGGCTCATGGGCCACTAGATCAACACCACAGCTCTGTAGCAGCTGCCGAGCCTGCGAGGCTGCGTTCG